>JAEZWR010000033.1 GCA_023420115.1 Bacillota bacterium
AGATGAAGAAAAGACGGCTCTTGCTGATAAGCTTGTAGAAGTGCACTACAAAGAAAGCTACACAGCACCTGCAGCTCCAACAAGCCCGAGTGAGGATATTACTTACAGCTTAGTTGATCCAGAAGCCCTCAAGGCTTTAGAGCCAGATTCACTTACGGCTAATAAGGTAATAGAGATAAAAATTAAGCGTGTTAAAAAGGAAGTGGCACCAGATCCAAATCCAGAGCCAGCTCCAACACCTGTAGTTCCTGATCCTAATCCTGAGCCTGAGCTCCCTCAGCCCAAGCCAGATCCAGAGCAGCCTCAACCTGAAAAAGCTCCATCCCAACCTGAGCAACCTAAAGTAGAAGCTGATAAAGATCCTGTAAGTGGCTTTATTTCAAACCAGAGTGAGCCTAGCGTTTTAGAGACAAAGCAAGGATCCAAACTTTATGAGGGAGCAATTCCCAAAACAGGGGAGAGACTTAACTCTGGTATTTATGCCTTGGTCTTGGCCTTTTTAAGCCTTGCGACAGGAGCTCTGGGGCTTAAGAGGAAGAAGTTCAAAAGTGAGGACTAAAAGAGTATAGAGGATATAAGCCTATTTTGTTTAGAATAGCTGGATCATCATGATCCAGCTATTCTACTTTATTGTTGTTAGCTTGAGGCTTATAGAACAGTAGGGTCCCGAACAAAAAATTTGAAGCTTCTATAAATAGGGATCTGGCATTCTGGTGAAAAAGAAAAAGCATTTGCTACTTATTGAAGGCTAAAATCTTGTATTAAGATTGTGTACCTTAGGTTATTCAAAAGATGTTCACTCACTTATTTGATAGATAAGAAAGGGAAATAGATTAGGTCAAGTCTGATTAGATATTCTTTTGATTGCACCCATCATACCGAAGCTTAAAGTTGTTTCTCTCAGTATCTAGGCTATACTGTTAGCAAAGTGCACAAGAATTGTGCGCTATCTTTCCAAGCTTATATTAACAAATGTTTGTTTAATTATAATGTATAGATTTTTGTGAAATCATATTTGACATTATCGGTAATATTAATTATTATTTTGGTAAGTACAATAATTGAACAATTCTTTTATTGGGAGGAGAAATTGTGAGTAAGGAATTTGGACAGAGATTATTAAGATTATTACAAAAGCAAAATGTAACACAAAAACAACTAGCTGATAGGATCAACTCCACTGAAGCTACAATTTCTCGTTATGTTTCTGGTGAGCGAGAGCCAAAAGCAGATATGCTTGCGAATATTGCTACGGCACTTAATACGACAGCGGATTATTTACTTGGCATAGAGCGTGAAGAATTTGATTTTCCAAAAGTTGAGCGTATATTAGCAAGAAATTCTGCAAATATGTCAGAAAAACAAAAAAAAGCCCTTATTTCAGCCCTATTTGAGGAGGATTAATTAATGTCCTTTAGATTATCAGATCAACGATGTGAAGAAATTAAAGATATCGTTGTAAGGATATTTGAAAAATATGGTATTAAAAGTATTCCAATAAGTGGTTTTGAGATGGCTACCAAAATTGGCATAGTGGTTATACCGTATTCTTCTAAGTCGCTAAAAAAGCAAAAGTATATGCTAGAAATAAGTGAAGATGGATTTTCAACCAAATATGATGGAATTTGGTACATATTCTACAATGACATAAAAGGGTATGGGCGCACGAATAACACCATAATTCACGAATGTGGACATATAGTATTAGATCATACGCAAGAAAGTGATCTAGCTGAAGCAGAGGCAAAATTTTTTGCAAAATATGCAATAGCTCCCCCTGCTTTGATTCATAATTTAAAACTTAAAAATGAAATTGAAGTTTATGAGAATTTTAATATAAGTATACAAGCTGCAGCTTACGCTTTTTCATATTATCAAAAATGGTTAGCTTATGGGGGTAAGAACTACACCAATTATGAGCTAAGATTACTTCAACTTTTTTCATCACGGTGCCATAAAAAAACTTAAAGAAAGGGAGGTGAGGTTAAATAACTGTTATGTGTTTTCAATTGAAAAATGCACTTAATAAACTGCTGAATCAGTTCATCAAGTGCAAATTCTTCGGATGCATGCATCCAATATTCCAATACAAAATTATGCCACATCTGAAGATTTTTTCAAAGAGATTAGATATTTTGTTAAACCATAAAAGGAGGCATAATTTATGTCAAGACAGAACTGTAATCGCAGTGGATGTAAAGATGTTTTTCACACATTTTTAGTAAAAAATGCTACTTATGATAGCCGACTAGAAATTCCGTGTTTGCGATTAGAAATGCAAAAGCCAAAGAAGCTCATTTCATTTACTAAAGCTTTGCGAAGCACCGATTATGATGCGTGGGTGCATTTCTATGAAGATGACGTGTCTTTTGAGAGACTTTGGAATAAGCCTAGAGCTTATTATCCAATTCTTAAAAAATTTAGAGGAATCATTTCACCAGATTTTAGTGTCTACCGTGATATGCCGTTAGTCATGCAATGCTGGAATATTTATCGAAGTCGTGCTATTGCTTTTTGGCTACAAGAAAGTAGACTAGCTGTAATTCCTAATATTCGTTTCGGTGATGAAAGAACTTATAAGTTGTCTTGTGCTGGAATACAAAAACATGGTGTTATATCTGTAGGATCGCATGGGTGTATGAAGTTATTGACAGAACGAGCCTATTTCCAAAATGGCTTAAACTATGTGATTGAAACCTTGCGACCTTCAGCTCTTGTTGTTTACGGCGCGACGCCGCAAGATATTTTTGCTCCATACAAAAAAATGGGGATTGAAATTATACAGTTTGATAGTGAATTTGCACAAAGCCGTAAGAAAGTAGGTGCTTAATGGGGGCAGGTCTGCATGGAGGGTTTGGAGGTACTCGTGGAGCATTACAAAGTAAGATCCCTATTAAATCACCAAAAGATATTAGATATAGTAAGAAGAAAACAGAAGGTTATTTGCTAAATATTAATCATCCAGTTGGAAGTTCCAAAGCTAGATTTTTGAAAGATATTTTAGGTTATTCACAAAGCGATTCAAAGTTATTTCATAAGAATGTAGTTGTTTCTCTGATAGGCAAATCGCCAACTAAAAGCGAAACTACGCCCTTTGGAATTAAGCATAAGTATAATACCAAGCTTGTTGGTAAATCAGGAAAATCCATTAGTGCAAAAGTAGTTGTAGTTATTCAAAAAGATAAAAATAGAACTACATATAAGATAGTCACGGTATATCCAGACAAGAAAGGAAATTAGGAATGAAAGAATTGGATGTAGTGAAGCTTATTAAAGAATTCGAAGGAATTCCAATCGGAACCTTAGGAGCAGTCGTCTTAGAATATGATGGTACTTATTATGAAATTGAGTTCGTTGATTCGGATGGAGTCACTATTGGTGTATTTACAACTCCACGCGACGTGTTAGAACTAGTCACTTCCAATTAGTATTACTAAAATAGCTTTCAAATACAGCTCAAAAGTGCAATGTGCAGTTTTATAATGATGTGCTCGTGAGAATCTTAACTCATTGATTTCTAAGTTTGCACCTAATTCATCGATGACTCCTGTAATACAAAGGAGTCATCGATTTTGTTTTCTTTTCCACCTTTTAGTGTTGCAGCAATGGATGCCTTTTTATAGCAGTGTCCAATTATTAGTGTGTTTAGCTAAATTTAACATTGATGTAGTGAGCGATGAGAGTAGGTAACTTGTAATACAAATGTTAAAAAGGCTATCAGATTGTATTGTTAGCAGATGAGTAATCACGCCAAAGATGATTTGCCATGTCGGGATGCTCACTATAGATAAGTGATCGCTAGGGCTCATATAAAAGCTTTGTGACAAACTGACAGTTATAGAGTAGATTACGACTAAATCTTATCAAGCTATGCAGGGTATACTGCTATGTAACATTAGCGGAACAATACCGGGCAGAGGGGTCCTCGAGTAAAAAAGCAGGTAAAACTCTCAAAAGCCTAATCTTTGTATCGTATCATTCTTTTAATCCCAGCTTAAAAGAGGCTCTATTTCCTTACCCTCATCTCCATAGCAATATGCCTGGACGTGCTCATCAGAGGCCATTACAGTTGCAAAGCTGTAGATCTCATCCTCATCTGACTCAAAACAACTAGCTAAAAGAAATAGACCTTCATCAAGCCCAGATCTTACTTCTAATATACTATCCAAATAGACCTTATGAACCCCATTGAGGATCTCATCTTTTCTTTCATGTAGCTGCTCAAGCTTTTGAGCAATTTTATCTACTGCCTCATCAGGGGACTGTGCTTCAACCAAGCTTTGTATTTGAGCTTGAGCGATAAAATTTGGCCTATCATGAATGTTAGGTCTATCAAAACTTAAATTTAAAGAATATAACATGATGACTCCTTCTTCCTGCTGATTAAGATTAGTTTAGTTATAACATAACATACAGATTTATAAGCTTAGACTTATAGCTTTATGGGTTATACGGCAACGCGTATTGCTTGCGGAGATACAAAAAAGAGGTAAGCCATTGGCTTACCTCTTTCAAAGGCGACTTAAAAAGCTTAGAACTTGCAGGATTAAAACACTGCTCTAACTTCTAACTTCTAACTAGTTCTTGCGAAATCTAAGGCCTGCTCCCAAACTTAAAAGTGAGGCAAGAGCTATAGAAGCTGCAAGAAGACCATTTGAGCTATCCGCTGTTTTAGGGAGAGCCTTTTCTAGCTTAAGCTGTTCTTTTTTAGGAGCTGTATCTCTAGCGGGAGTACTGGGCTCTGGCTTAGTAGGTACCGCAGGAGTGCCAGGCTCTGGCTTAGATGGCACTACAGGCTTGGCAGGCTCTTTGGGTTCTACTGGATTTGGAGTCTCAGGTTTTTCAGGATCCTTGGGCTTTGTAGGTTCAGTAGGTTGAGGCTCTGTAGGTTCAGTAGGCTCTGTTGTCTCTTTTACATACTTATATGTTACGGTGAGCTCTTTGTTAGCTACAAAGTTTCCTGTGGCAGGATCACCGTTTTCATTAAAGTTTGCTTTTGGATCAGAGTCTGAAACTACGCTTACCAGCTTATAAGAATCTTTTTCTTTCTTTTGATGAGTATAGCTTTCTTTCTCAGTTCCTTCTTGTGGGCTAGGCTCATCTTTTGAAGCTTGTTTATCATTGGTCATATCTTCAGTTGAATCATAATAGATATGAACTTCCTTAAAGCTTCCCTTGGG
>JAEZWR010000018.1 GCA_023420115.1 Bacillota bacterium
ACAATAGCAGTGCCAATTACTTCATTTGTATTCGGATCTCTAATAATTACAGTAGCTCCCGGTTTTCCATTACCAGTTACCACAACATTATCAGTAGTTCCCTCTTTTTGTGAAGTATTTGAAACATTTGGTGTCTTTGGTTGACCTACAACAACAATTTCCGGTTCTGAAGGATCTTTTAGATTTTCCTTATCAGTTGCACGTATAACTATCGGTTTTCCAGTTTGTATTTGAGTCTTCTTCTCTTCAGGTACTGAAATCAATAATTTATTTGTATCTTTAGGGTCTTTCGGAATAGCTGGTTGTTGTTTATCAGGAGCACCAGCTGGATCTGTTGGATACCAATTTCCATCAGGGTCTTTAGCAATAGTTATCTTAGAGCCGTCTTCCAATGTTATTTCTACAAAGTCAGCACCATTTGGAGGAGTTACTTTTAATGTATCATCTCCAGAAGTTACCTTATCAGTAGTTGTCTTATCTGTTTGAACTCTCTTTGGAGTATCAGATTTAGAATTTGGTCTCTTACCTTTCTCAGTTTCAGTAACAGTTACTATATCTCCCTCATGAATTTGAGGAGTAGGTATGATAACTTTTCCATTTTCTTCAGAAATTTTCTTGCTTGGATCTGACTTATCCGGTTCTCCATTTCCATTATCAGGATACCAGTTGCCATCTTCATCTTTTATATACTTAACTTCTTCATTCTGTCCAACTTTTACATTAATCTTTTCAGCATTTGGATCAGGTGTTATAGTTACAGTTTTATCCCCAACATTTGGCTTATCAAATATCGGCTCTTTAGATTTATCTTTATCTATTACACGAGAATGTGTTTCTTCTGATGGGTTATTAAACTCATCATATCCTTTTACATAGATATCTTCATTTGGTTTAAATGGTCCCACATTTTCGAGTGTGATACTACCATCTGCACCCGGTGTCATCTCTTTATCTCTATCCAAACTTCCATCTTCCTTAACTGGATACCACTTACCATTATCTTTTTTAACAGTAACTTTTTCTCCATTAGGTAATGTGATAATCATTTTTTCAGTATCAGGTTTTGGAGTTATTTTAAGAGTTGTGTCATCTTCTTTTGGAGATGTAACAGTTGGAGCATCTGGTCCTTTTCTATCCACAGTTGTAACTTCTGTAGGATCTGTAGGTGGTGGAGATGGTTTTTTATTTGGTTCAGTCTGTGTAACTTTAATTACAGACGGATCTCCCGCACTCAATTTATTCTTAGGCACTTCTGCTGTCCAGTTACCGTGTTCATCTACTTTTGTAGAGGCAATCGGATTATTATTTTCATCATAGACAGTGATTGTAGAACCTGGAACACCCTTACCAGTTACAACAACATTATTGTCATTACCTGGTAGCTGTTTTATATTAGAAGGTTTATCTGAAGTTTCTACATTTGGTACTACAGTTACAGGAGTAGATTCTTCTTTATTATTTCCCTTATCTGTAGCAGTAACAGTTATCAATTTATCAGATACAACTTGTTCAGGTTTTACAGGAATCTCTAACTGTCCATTATCATTTTCTTTAATAGGTGTTGTTTTATTGGGCTGTCCATCAGGGCCTACTGGATACCAATTGTTTCCATCTTTCATAAGCTCTATGGTATCGCCATCTTCTATTGTTACTTTTATTCTATCAGCCGCATCATTTCCATCAGCATCTTTAGGTGGTTTAACTTTTAATGTGTTATCTCCCACATTCGGTCTTTCAACTACTGGCGGATCTGTAAGTTCTTGAGGTTCTTGTTTAGCATTTATCAATATGAATTTAAGTGCCTCATTACCATCTTTTTCATTTTCAATTCTTTTAGTAGCTGAAGTCATAACATCTACATTGGAGAAGTTTTTAAACTCTTGAGTTTTATTTACTCCACCATCAAAATCAACTTTTACATTTAGCTGATCCCATGAAGTTAAAGATATGAATTTAGTCTCATCAGCTGCTAAAAATTCTACTGCAACATAGATGTATTTTTTACCATTTTCAGATACTTTTGGCAACTTCCATTTTAGTTCTGTTGTGTCATCTGTTGGTACATCTTTTATAAATTCATTTTCATTTCCTTTCGGACCCAAAACTGGTTTAAATCCATTTAAGGCTCCAGTATTATCTCCACCAATCTCACGTCTTAAAAGACCAACTTTTAGACCCGCCATTGGAGTTACATTTTTCCATTTCTTAGTTAGAGTGATATCTACACCCTCATCCCAAATAGCATATAAGTGGTTAAATGTCTTTTCATCAAGTGAGTCTACATAGATTTTATCTCCCGGTTTGTAGTAGAGATTTCCACCATCTTTTTGAGTAGACCAACCTTTGAAGAAGTATCCACCTTTTGACCAACCTAAAACTGTATCATCATTAATACCAGTGTTATTATCACTGATTTTACTTGTCATACTTGGAAGAGCGAATAATTTTCCACTCTTTATATCTACCTTGTGTTCTTGTTCGTCTGTTCCATCTTGGTAGTTACTGTGGAATGTGATAGAAGTATCTCCCACACTTTCTCCCCAGTTAGCAACAAAGAACATAATTCCATCACCAACACCAGTTGCTTTTGTGGTGTTGTTTAGGTCAAGGTTGAATATTGAGTTATATAGATAAATTTTATTTAATTCTTCTCTACCCTTAATTTCGTTCCAAATATTTGTTCCATCAGCACTTCTTTCACGATAGTAGATTGTCCAACCAAGGAACACTTTGCCATGAGCTTTTGTGTTCTCTGGTCCACTAGGTTGTTTTACCTCTTTTGGATTAGAGCTTTCTACAAATCCAAGTGGTGAACGCACGTGTAAATCACGCTCGATAGTGTATTGATATGGTGAAAGTAAGAATACATTCTCTTTTTGGAATGGATTGTCTTCAGTACCTACTGTAGGATCGGAATCTTTTTTACCTTGATTCATTATATGTTCTATGATGCTATTAAATTCATCATTTGTTAGCTTTTCTTTTTCCATATTGTAATCGTAAATATATACGATTCTAGACTTTTGTGATTTCCATTTTGGATATAGATGCACATCGCGAGTGATGGGTTTTAAGAAATCAAATACATTAGATTTTCCTTTTTCCATCCAACCAAGGAAGTTATCACGTGTCATACCTGTAGGTAATTGTGCATACTGACTACCAACTGGAGCTGCAAACTCATTTGGTTTTACCACTTGAATGTAGCGAATGTTGCTACGGCTATCGGCGCCGGGTACGTTCGCTTCATAATAATGGAAGTATACCTTAAACACGTAAGGTTTCCACACAGCAAAGACCTTCACATCATGCTCAGGCATGTGCATCTTTGTTGGATCAAAACGAATCGCACCAGCAGGGTCTAGGAAGAAACCTGCAAAG
>JAEZWR010000045.1 GCA_023420115.1 Bacillota bacterium
TAGTTGCTAAAGAAGCTAAAGCTCAACTTTACAGAGTAGTTTCTGATACAGCTTCAAATGGTATCACAGTTCTTGAAGATACTGATGGAAAATTAGTAGAAAAAGATAACTTCAAAGTTACAACTAAGTTCCCATACAACTATGGAGATCTTTATGATGTAGTTAAAGTAAGATTTGGTTCAGTAACAGTTTCTAATGTTCTTGAAACAGTTCTTGACCACAGCAATACTGATAAATTCCCAATCTTAAGAGTAGTTGAAACTTATGCTGATAAGAATATCGTAAAAGTAGAAGATAGATATAGAGACACAACAGTTCTTAACCTATCTGATGCTGATATCTTTAACGCTAAAGAATTCAAAGACTTAAGATCAGGTTCAGTAATCCAAATCGCTACAACTGATGCATCAAATAATGTAGATATCGTTTCTATTTTACCATCTAACACTGAGTTAAAAGGTTCTTTAGAAATGACAGTTAAGAATACTCTACAAGCTAACACTGTAGTAGCTAACTTAACTTATGTTTCAGTAAGTGGAAATGATTCTTATATTTCTATTAGAGATGCTCGTGACTATGCTAATGTAGGCGCTGGTTTTGGTTACACAACTGTAAAAGTTAACGAAAGAGACGCTAAAATGTTAGAAGCATATGTTGGAGAAACTATTGTATTTAACGTAGAAAAATTACACGATCTAAACGTTAGAGGATATAACTTCAGATTAAATGATGGAAAACTTACTCCAATTAAAGAAGAAGTTGTATATGATGCAGTTGAAAGATTATTAGCTGATATCGAAAAATTAGATGCTCTATATGGTAATGTAACAATTGAATCTAAAGAACAAGCTAATCAAATAGCTGATGCTTATGAAGCTATTGTGTACAATAAAGAACATTTAAATACTTTTGAAAAAGTTAAATTTGAAAAAGCTGATAAAGATGCAGATAATGCTTATACAAAAGCTTTACAAAATATTAAAGATAAGTTAGATGCTTATAAACCAGCTAACTAATAATTAATAATTAATAAAAACCTAAGGGAAATCCCTTAGGTTTTTTTATTGTCTTATTTTGAATAACATTATGATATAGTATTCCAATGTTAATATTAATATAAAAGATAAGTGCTTGCTTATCTTTATTTTAATTTTGTAGAAAATTTTTGATGTTTCTTGCTTAATTAATAGATTATAATGTTAAATTTATTTAATTTATTGTGATTGGGATGAAATGAAATTCTTGGAAAAATGAGTTGGTTGTGAAAAAATAATTAACGGCGAAGTTGAAAATTTGAGAGTGGAGTATGAAATTCTTGGAAAAGTGGGTTGGTTGTGAAAAAATAATTAATGGCGAAGCTAGAAAATTGAGAGTGGAGTATGAAATTCTTGGAAAAATGAGTTGGCTATAGAAAAAATAATTAATGGCAAAGTTAGAAAATTGACAACAGAGTATGAAATTCTGGAAAAAATGAGTTGGTTGTGAAAAAATAATTAACGGCGAAGCTAGAAAATTGAGAGCGTAGTATAAAATTTTCGGAAAAGTGAGTTGGTTGTGAAAAAATAATTAACGGCGAAGCTAGAAAATTGAGAACGGAGTATGAAATTTTCGGAAAATGGTGTCCGTTTTTATATTTTTTTTAAAGTGGTATAATATTTTTGGTGATATTATGTTTATTGAAGTTAAGAATTTGGTTAAGAAGTATATTAATGGTGATAGTGTTACTCTTGCTAATGATGATATTAGTTTTGGTGTTGAGAGGGGAGAGTTTGCTCTTATTATTGGTGCCAGTGGTGCGGGTAAGAGTACTCTTTTAAATATTTTGGGTGGAATGGATAGGGCGACGAGTGGCTCTATTGTTGTTGGTGATAAGGTTATTACTGATTTGAATGATAGGGAGCTTACTACTTATCGTCGTGAGGATATGGGTTTTGTTTTTCAATTTTATAATCTTATTCCTAATCTTACTGCTCTTGAGAATGTGGAGCTTGCTTCTCAGATTGTAAGGGAGCATCTTTCTCCTAGTGAGGTGCTTTCTTCTCTTGGTCTTTCCCATAGGCTTAATAATTTTCCTTCTCAACTTTCTGGTGGGGAACAGCAGAGGGTTTCTATTGCTCGTGCGATTTGTAAAAGGCCTAAGCTTTTGCTTTGTGATGAGCCGACGGGGGCTCTTGATTATAGGACGGGTAAGCAGGTGTTAAAGCTTTTGCAATCTTTGACGAGGACGACGGATACGACTGTGATTGTGATTACTCATAATAAGGCGATTGCTGATAGTGCGGATAGGGTGATTGAGATTGCTGATTCGAAGGTTCGTGATGTGAGGGTTAATGTGAGTCCTAAGAGTATTGATGAGATAGAGTGGTAGTATGAGTTTGATTAATTTGGATACTTTAAGGGAGATTAAAAGGTCTTTTGCTAAGTTTGTTGCAATTATTTTGATTGTGGGGCTTGGTGTTTTTGTGTTTAGTGGCCTTACGGTTACTGGCAAGTCTATGCGTAGGACTCTTGATAAGTTTCTTAATGATGCGAGTTATGAGGATATTCTTGTTAATATTCCTCTTGGGTTTGAGGGGCGTGATTATGCTCTTGTTGAGGGTTTGGATGGTCTTTATGAGGTTGAGTATGGCTATGATGTTGAAACGAAGATTCGTGATAGTAGTTTTTTAATTAGGATTTTTTCTCTTCCAAAGAGGATTGGTATGCCTTTACTTACTGAGGGTAGTTTTCCTAAGGCTAAGGATGAGATTGTTCTTGGTGTGGATATGAAGAGTGAGGGCTATGGTATTGGTGATAGGATTGTTTTTAATAGGGAGATTGACAAGTTTTCTTTAGATGATGACAGGGAGGATGCTCTTTCTATTTATGAGTACAAGATTGTTGGTTTTGTGAAGTGTCTTTCTTATTCTGAGATTAATGAGTCTAAGGGTGTTTCTAATCGTGGTCTTGGGACTATTAAGAGTTATGCTTTTGTTTTTGCTGATAATTTTAAGTCTAGTCCGACTCTTGCTAAGTTGAAGTTTGATGATTTAAGGGGTATTGATTCTACTTCTTCTGAGTATGCTGAGCTTGTGGGTAGTCATAGGCTTGATTTGGATATTTTGTTTAATCATCGTCCTGATGAGAAGTTTTCTGATATTAGTGCGGATATTTCTTCTGGTATTTCTAAAGGGGAGCGTGGTATTGATGATGCTAGGGATAGGCTTGATGATGCTTCTAAACAAATTCAAGAGGGTCAGAGTGAGTATAGGGATGGTTTAAGGCTATATTCTGATAATGTGAGTAGGTTTAATCGTGAAAGGAGTTTGGGTCTTGATAGGCTTAATGCTTCGAAAAAAGATTTAGATGATGCTTTAATGAGGATAAATGATGGTCAAAGGAAGATTGATGAGAATGAGTCTAAGCTTGTTGATGCTAAGGTTAGCCTTGAGGAGGGCAAGAATAGGCTAAAGGATGGATATTTGGAGTATGAAAAGGGTAGTCGTGAATATGCTAGTGGTAAGAAGGAGCTAGAGCTTTCTAGGGAAAAGATTGTTTCTGGTGAGGAGGAGCTTTTAAAGGGTAGGGCTAAGCTTGATGAGGCGAGGGCTAAACTTCAAGATGCCAGAGAGAAGTTAGTTGATGGAGAAAATGAGATTTTAGTAAATGAGAAAAAGTTATCTGATGGTAAACTTGAGTATGAGAGGGGTCTTAATGAGTTATCTAAGGCTTTAAATATGGAGGGGGCAAGTCTTTCTGATGTTAAGGCTAGGATTGATATTCTTGATAGGGTGCTTTCAAATATTCCTGATGATGTGCTAAATGGTGCTTCTCTTCTTGAGAAGTTAAAGGATGTTGACAGTGCCATTAGTGATATTCAAAAAGAGATTGAAGATTTAAAGATAAAGCGAGATGGTCTTGATGTTAATTCACAGGAGTATAAGGAGCTTGATGAAAAAATTGGTTTGTTGACTTTGACTTTAAATGGTCTTATGGAAAATCGAGATAGGTTAAATGCTCTAGTTTCAGATTTTAATA
>JAEZWR010000055.1 GCA_023420115.1 Bacillota bacterium
GGTCTGCCTTGACTTCTGTGGTCAATAAGTACGCCCGCGATAAGGGTCTTTTGAAGGACAAGCAGGACAACTTGTCTGGCGATGACATCCGCGAAGGTTTAACGGCGGTCGTGTCCGTGAAGCTAACGGAACCCCAGTTTGAGGGCCAGACGAAAACGAAGTTGGGTAACGCGGAGGCTCGCACATTCGTCCAACATCAAGTCTATTCCCAACTGGGTGACTGGTTGGACGCTCACCCTCGCGATGCGAAAGCAATTGTGTTAAAGGCAGTTTCGGCGCAAGAAGCTCGCCTAGCTGCGCGTAAGGCTCGCGAAGCCACAAGGCGAAAAGGTGTCCTCGAATCCTCCTCAATGCCTGGAAAGTTGCGTGATTGTTCTTCACGTATAGCTGAAGATTGTGAGATTTTCGTGGTGGAGGGTGACTCTGCAGGTGGTTCTGCTGTATTGGGTCGCGATCCAGAGCACCAAGCCATCTTGCCTTTGCGTGGCAAGATTTTAAACGTCGAAAAAGCGCGGATTAATCGCGCGTTGGATAACCAAGAAATTCGCGACTTAATATCCGCGTTTGGTACGGGCATTGGCGAAGAGTTTGATATTTCCAAGCTGCGCTACGGCAAGATCGTGCTCATGTCTGACGCGGATGTGGATGGCCAACATATTACGACCCTGCTGCTAACGTTGCTGTTCCGATACATGCGGCCGCTAGTTGAAGAAGGTTACGTGTATTTGGCTCAGCCACCTTTGTATCGGTTGAAGTGGACGAACGCTGCACACGAGTTCGTCTTTTCAGACCGCGAACGTGATGAGCGCCTAACTGCTGGCCGGGCTGCTGGGCGCCGCTTGCCGAAACAAGGTGGTGTTCAACGCTACAAGGGTCTAGGTGAGATGAATGACCAAGAGCTGTGGGAAACGACTATGGATCCCAGCCAGCGCATTCTAAAGAAGATTGACGTCGCAGAAGCGGCGTCAGCAGATGAAGTCTTTTCCGTCCTCATGGGCGATGACGTGGAATCACGACGCGCGTTCATTCAACGCAATGCGCAAGATGTCCGATTCCTTGACTTTTAGTCAAGTACGTCAATTAATGATCTGCGTGATACAGAGGAAACGGTAACAAACGTGAGTGATGAAACCTTAACCCCTAATGGGGACGGTGCGGAAGTGGAGGAAACGTCCACCGCAGTATCCAAAGTTGAAAACGTTGACATTGAAGTCGAGATGCAGCGTTCTTACTTGGACTACGCAATGTCTGTCATTGTGGGGCGTGCCCTGCCAGAAGTTAAGGATGGACTGAAACCGGTACACCGCCGGATTCTTTACACCATGTATGACGGTGGGTACCGGCCTAATGCTGGCTTCTATAAGTCCATGCGTGTGGTTGGCGATGTGCTGGCGAAATACCACCCGCATGGTGATACTGCTGTTTATGACGCGTTGGCACGCCTAGTTCAGTCGTGGTCTATGCGTTACCCGTTGGTGACTGGTCAAGGTAACTTTGGATCTCCGGGTAACCTGGGTCCGGCTGCTCCGCGTTATACGGAATGTAAGATGGATCCGCTGGCCATGGAAATGGTTCGCGATATCGACGAGAACACGGTTGACTTTGTTGACAACTACGACGGTCGTAATCAAGAGCCTTCGGTTTTGCCGGCGCGCTTCCCGAACCTATTAGTTAATGGTTCCGAGGGCATTGCGGTTGGTATGGCTACTCGCATTCCGCCACATAACCTTCGTGAAGTGGCTGAGGGTGTGAAGTGGCATTTGGATCATCCCGAGGCATCGCGAGAAGAACTTCTAGAAGCTTTGCTCGGCATTATTAAAGGACCCGATTTCCCCACCGGCGCGACTATTCTTGGTAAATCTGGGATCGAACAGGTCTACCGCACGGGACACGGTTCTATCGTGCAGCGGGCGGAAGTCACTGTGGAGGAAATCCATAACCGTAATTGCCTAGTAGTGTCTGAATTGCCTTATCAGGTCAATCCGGACAACCTTGCTGCGAAGATTGCGCAACTGGTAAAAGATGGTGTTATTCAGGGTATCGCGGATATTCGCGATGAAACTTCCGGGCGTTTTGGTATGCGCTTGGTTATTGTCTTGAAGCGCGATGCTGTACCGAAGATTGTGCTTAATAATCTGTATAAGCGCACGCAGCTACAAGATTCCTTCCCGGCTAACATGCTGGCTTTAGTTGATGGTGTGCCGCGGACATTGTCCCTGGACGGGTTCATTTTCCACTGGGCCAAACACCAGATGGATGTTATTCAGCGGCGAACGCAGTTCCGCTTGGAAAAGGCTCAAGAACGGCTGCACATCCTTAACGGCTATCTCAAGGCATTGGATGCCTTGGATGAAGTTATTGCCCTTATCCGACGCTCTCCAACGGTAGATGACGCGCGCAGCGGATTGATTGCCCTGCTAGATATTGATGAAGTTCAAGCTGACGCTATCTTAGCTTTGCAGTTGCGACGCCTGGCAGCACTGGAACGACAAAAGATCCTAGACGAACACCAAGAACTGTCTGACCGTGTTGCAGACTTGCAAGACATTTTGGCGAAGCCTAATCGCCAGCGTCAGATTATTAGCGAAGAGCTTGCAGAGATCGTAGAACGTTTCGGAGATGAGCGACGTACGCGTATTGTGCCCTTCTCGGGTGAAATGTCCATGGAAGATCTCATTCCT
Organism: Bacillota bacterium; assembly: GCA_023420115.1. GTDB lineage: Bacteria > Bacillota > Clostridia > Saccharofermentanales > Fastidiosipilaceae > JAEZWR01. The sequence continues at coordinate 2,682 of JAEZWR010000055.1, forward strand.
GAAGAGGACGTTGTTGTCACTATTACGCGCGACGGTTACGCCAAGCGTACTCGCGTGGATGCTTACCGTTCCCAACATCGTGGTGGACGTGGTGTGCGCGGAGCAAAGTTGCGTGAAGACGATGTGGTGGAACACTTCTTCGTCACCACTACACACCACTGGTTGCTGTTCTTTACCCACCTTGGTCGGGTTTACCGGACGAAGGCTTATGAACTACCAGAAGGCGGACGCGATTCGCGGGGTCAACATGTGGCGAACATGCTGGCATTCCAACCGGATGAGCAAATCAGCGGCGTCCTCGCCATTCGTGACTATGACCAGGCGGATTACCTCATGCTGGCCACGAAGTCTGGTCTGGTGAAGAAAACAGCGCTGGAAGATTACAACTCCCCGCGTTCAGGTGGCTTAATCGCAATCAACTTGCGGGAAGTATCCGATGGCCAAGCCGATGAGCTCGTTTCTGCAAAACTCGTAAACGCAGACGACCATGTGATTCTTGTGTCTAAGGGTGGACAGGCGTTGCGGTTCGAAGCAGATGACGCGACGGTTCGACCCATGGGACGTGCCACTTCGGGTGTGCGGGGTATGCGTTTCCGTGACGATGACTGTTTGCTGACCATGGAGGTAGTCGATCCTAGCTATGACCTGCTGGTTGTTACGGAGGGCGGGTTCGCTAAACGGTCCGGCATCGACACTTACCCCACGCGAGGTCGTGGCGGTCTAGGTGTGAAGGTCGCAAATCTTGTAGATGCTCGCGGTAGTTTGGTGGGAGCGCTGGAAGTCAATGACGAGGACGAAGTGCTGGTCATTATGGAAAGCGGCAACATTATGCGCAGCGCGGTTAGTGAAGTGCCGCGAACGGGTCGTAACACCCAAGGTGTGACGTTTGCTCGCCCAGGTGCGCAAGACCGTATTATTGCAGTGGCGCGTAACCTCGAGTCGGAGCTTGAAAACGAGGACGAGTCTGTAAACTCTAAGCATGAGGACGGCGCTGGTGAAGCCGCGTCTGAGCCAGATTCCGCGCACACACCGGACGATAGTGAGGCTTCGTCTGAAGTGGGAGATCAGGAGGACGTTGAATGAGTGACTCCAAGAACGCCCCGGCAGTAGCCGAGGAGTGGGAAGAAGATACGCCCCACCAGGTTATGCTCGCTGTTGCGCGAGTGGATCCGTGGACAGTCATGAAGGTTTCATTCCTGCTATCTGTCGCTTTGGGTATTGCATCGGTAGTGGCTGCCATGGTCATTTGGCTAATGCTGGATGGTATGCACCTGTTTGCTGATGTGGAACAGTTCCTAGTCAGTATTGGTGCGGAGTCATTCGTGAAACTGCTGGATTACGCGCGCCTACCGCAGGTCAAGTCCATAGCCACGCTTGTAGCGGTGGTCAATATCGTCATCACGACAGCGTTGGCGACGTTGGGGTCCCTCATCTACAACGTGGTAGCCGCCTT
>JAEZWR010000067.1 GCA_023420115.1 Bacillota bacterium
GATGGCACCAGTGGACAAAATGCAGTTATACAGGCTCAGCAATTTACAGAGGTGTGTAGAGTTGATGGTATATGTATAAGTAAATTAGATGGTTCAGCAAAAGGTGGAGTTGCTGTTGCAGTTACCAAAACAACTTCATGTAGAATTAATTTGGTAGGATTAGGAGAGGGAGCTGATGATCTAGTTGACTTTGATCCAATAGCATTTACTTCATCATTATTACCAGAATACGATGAGATAGTAAATAATTTGTCATAGTGTGTTGACAATAATTTTTACTAGTCTATAATATTTACGTTCAAGTAGGATTATTCCTCACCTCAAGCTTGGGTAAAGAGGTCGTTAAATGATATTACATAATTTGTATATTTATTTGCGTTGAAGGAGCCCAGGCATAGGCTTCTTTTTTATTATATTTTAAGGAGGTGAACTAAGATCGCCAGAGGAGCTCAAAAAAAAGGTCACGATATAAATGAGGATATTAAGTATAAAGAACTTAGACTGATTGATGAGAATGGTGAAATGCTTGGTATTGTCGATATTGATACAGCTCTGAATAGGGCAAGACAAGCTGATTTAGATTTAGTTTTGATATCGCCAAATCCCACTAATCCAGTAGCAAGAGTTATGGATTATGGTAAGTTTATGTTTGAGCAGTCTAAGAAAGAGCGTGAACAAAGAAAGAAGCAAAAGACCATCGAAGTCAAAGAAATTACACTTAAAATTACTACTGAAGAGCACGATTTAAATTTTAAAACAAAAAATGCATGTAAATTTTTGAAAGATGGTTCTAAAGTTAAGGTAACAATCAGATTCAGAGGTAGAGAGATGGCCTTTACCAATCAGGCATATCCTGTTTTAGATGATTTTGCTAAACGCTGTTCTGAATTTGGTGAAATTGACAGACCAGCACGATTGGAAGGTCGTACAATGTCAATGTTCTTGACACCAATAAAAAAATAGCTATTGATAGATAAATAATAAGTTAGGAGGCTCACTATGCCAAAACAGAAAACACACAGTGCATCAAAGAAGAGATTCAAGATTTCCGGCAGCGGTAAAGTGGTTCGTCCACATGCTCACAAGAAACACAAATTGACTCATAAGTCAGCTAAGCAGAAACGTAATCTTCGCGGAACAACTATTGCTGACAAATCTGTAGCCAAAAACATCAAATTGATGATTCCCTATAAATAAACGGAGGTACTAATCTATGGCAAGAGTTAAAAGAGGCGTAACTGCTCATGCAAGACATAAGAAAATTCTAAAAATGGCCAAAGGTTACTTCGGTCGTAAAAGTAAATTATTTAAAGTTGCTAATCAACAAGTTTTAAAATCAGGAAATTACGCATATCGTGACAGAAGACAACGTAAGCGCAATATGAGACAACTGTGGATTACAAGAATTAATGCAGCTTGTCGCCAGAATGATATGAGTTACAGTAGATTTATGAATGGTCTGAAATTGGCTGGTATTGAATTAGATCGTAAAATCTTAGCTGACATGGCTGTAAATGATAAAAATTCATTCACTGTATTAGTGAACAAGGCCAAAGAAGCTTTGAATGCTTAATAATATTTTTTGTATTTATCTCTTTAAAAGGACGATGGTGGATTTTCTACTGTCGTTCTTTTACATTCATTTGAATATAATATCCAGGGATTATTATGAAATATATAAGAATTAATAAAATTAAAGGTGCTTTTATTTCTTCATTATTAGATAAACACCGGGCTGGATTAAAAAATAGTCCATATATTATCATTGAGGGGATTAGGCAAATAAGCGAATTGATTGATTTCCTTATAGATAATGAGATTCACGCTGAATATTTGATGATTTCAGATTCTTATGAGGAGAAATTACTTAATAAGAGAGAAGATGAAAATTATAAGAAAATATTGTCTTATCTTAATTTTTGCGGCATTGATACAACGTATGTTATAGGACAAGCTATTTGTAAAAAATTATCTCCAACGATAAAAGAGCCTACTATTTTTTTGATATTGAATAAGGACTTGCTCGAGAATCGCACAGGTGTTAATCTTGAAAATTTTTTGGAATCTTTGAATATTCGTAATAAAAATAGAGATAAGAGATCAATTATTTTATATTTTGAAGAAATACAAGATCCTGGAAATTTAGGGACGATTATAAGAAGTGCAAAGGCTTTTGATATCTCTGCTATACTCCTTGGGCCTAATAGTACATCTATTTATCAGGAAAAAGTTATGAGAGCTTCCTTATCTGCTGTATTTGCTCTTCCTATATTCGAAAATGTATCCAATACTTTTATTAAGGCTAAAAAAGATTATATGACATTGATATCTATGGATATGAAAGGAATAAACCTGGAGGACTTTTTAACAGATTATGCTAAAAGAATTAGCTCTAATAAAGTTATTTGTTTGATATTTGGTAATGAGGGAAGAGGGCTTAGTAAAGAGATTAAAGAACTAAGTGATTACACCGTATCAATACCGATGAGTGGAGATATGGAATCACTTAATGTTGCTATATCTTCTGCTATTGCTATGTATAGATTTATGGATATATAAAAAGAGATCACTTACGATCTCTTTTTTAAATAGTCGAGTATATGTGAGTATATTAAAGAACATTTTCTTCAATCTGACAGATACTTTCTACTGCATACCCTTCTAATTTCTCTCTACCCTTAAGATTCATTAATTCGATAAAGAATAGATTAGCAGTAACAACACCACCTAATTTTTCAACTAATTCGCAGTTAGCTTTGGCTGTTCCTCCTGTAGCTAAGAGATCGTCAATGACCAAAACTTTTGTTCCTGGCTCAAAAGCATCTTTGTGCATTTGTAGTTGTTCTTTGCCATATTCCAAATTGTATTGAACTGTTACAGTTTCGGCGGGGAGTTTGCCATTTTTTCTAATAGGGACAAAACCACAACCCAGTGCATAAGCAACAGGAGCACCCATAATGAAACCTCTAGATTCAGATCCAACAACTATATCGTACTCGTACTTCTTAGCTATCTCCACCATACGATCAATTGATTCCTTAAAATAAATAGGATCTTTAAGAACAGTTGTGATATCGATGAAATCAATTCCTGGAATAGGGAAGTGATGTATATGCCTAAGTTTACTTGATAAATCCATAAAAAGCCTCGCTAATTAATTTGTTTAAAACATACTGAGTAATTATACAACAATACTAATAAAATATATGCATTTTTTGTAAAAAGTACAAGAATAAATTAAGCGTTGATTATGTTAAGCCTATCTTAAAGTAAATCTACAAAGATTGATAAAACTGCTTAATAAATTAAACAAGAGTTTTATCCGTCAGAATCTTCAAACTCATATTCTTTTTTTGTAAAATGAGAAAAATATATTAAGGATGATATTTATGTTTGAATCTAGTTGTTATGATAATGCTTATATCGATAAGTTTAGAGCGAAAGTCATTTTTTGTAAGTTATTAAATGAGAATGTAGTTAATAATAGAAAATATAAGACTATTTATGAGGTAAGAATAGATAAATCATTTTTTTATCCAGGTGGAGGCGGACAGGACGCAGATATAGCTAAGATAAATGGTAAAGACATTATATATTTTATTGATTCTCATACTTTTTATATTGAAGATTATTTAGTGCCAGATATTGAATATGAGTGTTGTTTAGATTTAAGTATTAGATATGATTTAATGCAACAACATACAGCAGAACATATTATTTCTGGATTGGCTCACAAATATTATTCTTGTAATAATATCGGTTTTCATATGAACAAAAAAATTGTAACTATGGATATTGATAAGATATTGAGTGAAGAGCAACTCGATAGACTAATAATGGAGGCTAATAAAATTTGCAGGGAGAATCATAAAGTTATTACAAGTATATATAGCTCTGATGAAGATATTGATCAGGAATATAGAAGCAAGCAAATTTTCGATGGTAGCATAAGATTAGTTACAATTGATGGAGTAGATTGCTGTGCTTGCTGTGCTCTTCATGTTGGAAATACTAATGAAATAGGAATAGTACAATTAATTTCTTATGAAAAATATAAAGGCGGACAGAGATTAACAATTTTGGCAGCTAATAGAGCAGTAAACTATATAAATAAGAATATGAAGATTATTTCTGAACTGAATACTTGTCTATCGTGTCAAAATGATGACTTACTAAATAGGGTCAATACATTAGCTAATGAAAATCGTATTTTAAAAAAGAATATTAATTTATTAAAAACTGAGACTTTTGAAATTAAAATCAAAGAGATACTACTTGGTAATAATTCAAAAAAAGGGCTTGTTTATAAATGTAGTAATATAGATACTAATCTAGTTTCCCGTAGCAGCAAATATATTCAGAAATTAGTAGACATTAATAATTTACCAATTAATGAATTGTTGCTAATTTTTTCGGAAAATAAAGAAAATAAATTATTCTATTTAAATTTTAAATATGATAGTGATAATAAACCAATTTATACTTGTTTGTTGAATAATCCTAAAGTTAAGTGTGGTGGAAATGTTAAATTTCTAAGTGGTACTTTATTCATGAATAATAATGAAATAGATGAGTTTGTTCAGCAAATTGAACTCTTAAATAATCAATAAGGGATCAATGAGATCCCTTATTGATAGGATATTTACATGTATTAGTATTAATTATCATAAATATTATTAGAATTATCATATGAATCATTTTCTGAATTATTTTCAGAATTTTCTTCATCAGTCATAATAAGATAGAGTAATTTACTAGGATTCATTCCCATATTAATACTAAGGCTTATAAATTTTTCAAGACTAATTTTACTAAGACCATTTTCAACTTCACTAATATAACCACAGGCACAGTCCGAAAGACTAGCTAGATCTAGCTGTGTCATACTACGTTCATATCTAATCTTACGAATATTCTTACCAATTATTTTTGTTAAATTACTCATGGTATTTAACCTCCTCAAATTTATGTAGTTATTCTATCTACTTAATAATTATTACTGTTGAGAAAAAAATATTCTCATTATCGCTTTTGAGTAAAAGTAAGGAGTAATATTACTTTGGATGAAATTTATATGAAATAAAGTAGAAATAAAGATATCTGTAACATTAAATTAGCATAAATAATAAAATAATCGACAAAATATAATCTCTTATATCTCGAAAAAGGTTAATTTAGCATGATTTAGTTAAATTTTTATGTAATAAATAATTAACAATAAAATTGTATGTAGATATGAAAATTTACGAATAAAAAATATAATTTTTATAATTTTTTGAAATTGATTTATAAATAATACAAATTAATTTCACTAATGTTACAAAATGGGATATGTATAGAGGATTTTAAATGGTTATGATTTTGTCATAATTTCTGTATGTTAGAATTATTACATAAAATATCATAACTTTTGTAATATGAATTATATGGAGATTTACTTTGGCTAGAAAAAATTCATTTGAATATTTTAATGTTAGTAAAACTGAAAAAGAAAAGGTTATCTGCTTTGCAGTAGGGCTCGCTCGAACTGATAGCGCAGAAGAAATTGAAAATTCTTTAGATGAGCTCGAAGAATTGGTAATGGCTTGTGATGGAGAGGTTGTTGGAAGACTTTCGCAGAGAAAGACTAGCATAGATCCAGGTACTTATCTTGGAAAAGGAAAATTAGAGGAGCTTAAACAAGCTGTAATTGATCTTGGAGCGAACCTTCTTGTCTGTGATGATGAATTATCTCCGGCTCAGCTAAGAAATATTGAAGACTACTGTAATGTTAGAGTAATTGATCGCAGTTTATTGATTTTAGATATATTTGCGAGAAGAGCCAAAACATCTGAAGGTAAGTTACAGGTTGAATTAGCTCAGCAGGCTTACTTGTTACCTAGACTACAAGCTCAAGTTGGCTTTCATTCTAGAACTGGTGGAGGTATAGGTACCAGAGGCCCAGGTGAGACTATCATGGATAGGGATAGAAGACATATTAAACAGAGAATGGATCATTTGAAAAAAGAGCTTAAGAAGCTAGAAGAGAGAAGAACTCTTGCCAGAAAAAAGAAAAAGGATAAGCGCTCTTTCTTTAGCATTGCTGTTGTAGGATATACAAATGCAGGAAAAAGCACCTTAGTTAATGCTCTTTGTAAAAGTGATTTATATACTGAAGATATGGTTTTTGCAACTCTTGATCCAAGTAGTAGAAAATTTGTTTTGCCAGAGATTAAAGATGATCTGGTGCTTACTGACACGGTTGGGTTTATAAGAAAGCTACCGCATCATTTAGTAGAAGCATTTAAATCGACTCTAGAAGAGGCGGCTCATGCGGATCTTATTTTGCATGTCGTAGATGCCTCAGATAGAAATTCTAGCGAACTAGTTAGAACATCTCTCGATTTATTAGATGAGCTTGGAGCTGGAGCTGTACCTAGAATCGATGTTTTAAACAAGATGGATCGTATAAGACTTGAAGATGTAAGTCCAGAGTTGTTTGGAGTTTTGCACTCCGACAAAAGTATACCTACTTGTTATATTTCGGCTAAAGAAAAGGAAGGACTTGATAATTTAAAAAGTATTGTAGAAAAGAAGCTTATTTCATTAGGGGCAAAGAAATGGAGCATGGATTTTTAAATGCGATTAATAATTAGCTGTTTACTCGGCTTAGAAGCGAGTATTAAAAATGAACTTGTCAATTTGAATTATCCGGAATCAAGAATTTCAGCTGGAGATGGACAGGTTATTTTAAATTTAAATGAGTCTTCATATGATGAGATATTAGAAGATATTGCTAAGCTAAATCTTTATTTAAGGACTGGGCAAAGAGTTCTTCTCGAGCTCGGTAGTAAAAAAATTTTAGAATATGATGATCTTTTTAATTATATAAAATCTTTTCCTTGGGAAGATTATGTTCCAGAGGGCTTTTTTGTTGAGGTGAAATTTTATTCATTAAAATCAAAGATTTTTGGTGAAAAGGCAAGTAGATCTATTAGTAAAAAAGCAATAGTTAGTAGACTGTTGTCGGCTAGATATATTACAAAAGATTATATTGATGAGGATAAGGACTTTGGTCGATTTAGAGTTCATTTAGCATTTCGTAATGACATTTTGTCTCTTTCTATTGATACTAGTGGTGTGTCACTCTATAAAAGGGGATATCGCATGCTAAGTGGTGCGGCTCCGATTAGAGAGACTTTAGCAGCTGCTATTCTATATTATTCTAAATATAGCCCATTTTCTGATGAACTTTTATATGATCCTTTTTGTGGTTCTGGTACCTTCGCGATTGAAGCTGCAATGCTTGCAGCTAATATGCCGCCAGGAATTAATAGGAAATTTGCATTTGAACAGTTACCGTTTTTTAAAAAAGAAATATATAGTAACTTGTTAAGAATTGCGAAAAAGAATATAGATATCGAAAAACCTGCTGATATTTTTATTTATGCCTCTGACATAGATTCAGATGTTCTAGATATTGCAAGACATAATGCCTCTTTGGCAGGTGTTTCTGATTTTATCAATTTTTACCAAGCGGATTTTTTGAAAGAAAGAAGCATGACTTATCTAAGAAATTCTGGATATAAGAATTTTCTCGTGCTGACTAATCCACCATATGGAGAACGATTATCTGAACGTTCCGAGGTCAGACAGATACATAGATGTCTTGCTGCTAGATTTACTGAAGGAACTTTTATGAAAAAGGGTGTTAGACTTAGTGTAATAACTTCAGATAATAATTTCGAAGCTGATTTTTCTTACAAAGCTGATAAGAGAAGAAAGTTATATAATGGTATGAAAGAAACTTGTTTATACCATTACTTTAGACAAAGTTATAAGTAAAATCTTAATGATCAGATTGAACGGACTTATCTTCAATGTAGAAAAGGATATCATAAATAACATTCTTACTATATTGTGATAGAATTTTACTGCTTAAAATTTTAATTGTATCTAAATAGAATAATTTATTATTAACTAATGGAGGTATGACTTGAAAGTAGTAATTAGCAGTGACCATGCAGGTTACGAAATGAAAAAGGCAATTGTCGAACACCTAAGGGAAAAAGATATTGAAGTCGTAGAGCTCGGAGCCTGTAATAGCTGTGATTCTTTCAGTTATGCCCAGGCTGCTAAGTTGCTATCAAAGTATTTTTCTGACACATCAGAATACAAGGGAATATTGATTTGCGGAACTGGTGTAGGTATAAGTATGACGGCAAATAAAATTAAGGGAATAAGAGCAGCCCTTTGTTTCAATGAATATATGGGAAGAATGGCGATAGAGCATAATAATGCCAATGTATTGGCACTAGGAGCTAGGGTCATTGGTGATAAGCTAGCATTAAGCATAGTTGATGCTTTTTTTGAAGCAAAATTTCAAGGTGGTAGGCATCAGGCACGCTTAGATGAGATGGCAGAAATTGAAAAGGAGAGATTTTAATGGGCAATAAATTTTCTGAGTTAGATAACGTTTTTATTTTTGATCATCCACTTATACAACATAAAATAAGTCTTATGCGAGATAAGAATCTTTCAACTAAGGACTTTAGAGAACTGGCTTCGGAAGTGTCAATGCTTACTTGCTATGAGGTCACAAGAGATTTACCTCTAAAGGAAGTTGAAATTGAAACACCAATTGCCAAGGCAAAAACAAAAATTCTCGCTGGTAAGAAGTTAGCTCTAATACCAATTTTACGTGCTGGCTTAGGAATGGTAGAAGGTATGTTAAGTATGATACCAAGTGCCAAGGTTGGTCATGTTGGCTTATATAGGGATCCTGATACAGTAAAACCGGTAGAATACTATTGCAAATTACCAGAGGACATTGTTAATAGAGAATGCATAATCTTAGATCCGATGCTTGCTACTGGTGGATCGGCAGCTGCTGCCGTTAGCTTCCTCAAAGAAAGAGGGGTCAAACAAATTAAGTTTGTCTGTCTTATTGCTGCCCCTGAGGGTGTAGAAAGACTTCATAATGAACATCCTGATGTCCCAATTTTCTGTGCCGCAATGGATGAGAAGTTAAATGATCATTTTTATATTGTTCCTGGACTTGGTGATGCGGGTGATAGACTTTTTGGAACAAAATAAATAATTAAATTTATTTCTAAAAGAGGGTTATTATATATTTATAACTCTCTTTTTATTATTTATACTCTCTTTATTATTATCTCACTATTATTTTCTGCTGCATTTGATATTTGCTGGCTAGTTTGGGATTTAGTGCTGAGCTGTTTGGGCTTATTTTTCTTGAAATCATTTAAGGCTGAGTTATTCTTTAAGTGTCGTTGAGTAGTTTTGGTTTTAAAAATATTTTTATGTAATATTTTAGAAATAATAGGTAATTTTTCTTTATTATTTTTATTATAAATACTTATATATTCTAATATATTTACAATAGCTTCCTTAAAACTACTTATGCCACGGTAGGCTGATTGTAGAAAGGTTTTTTCTAAGTCATCTGTCCAGTAATTAGCAATTTTAGCATGGTTTATATGCTTCTCTGCTAGACTTAAGATAAATTCTGAAATACTTTCATTATTGGCAATGGTAAAGTTGAAAGGTAAATCACTTTTTGAGACAAGTAAATCCGATATGTCAGTCGAAGTATGTTCATATTCTGTACTGAAATCAAGGTTTATAAATTTGAATTTTTCTTTGAACTCCATTGCAATATCAAAATAATTGAGACTTTCGATAGAAGTATCTGAAATTTTATTTTTTGAATTATGATTTGCAATAAATATCAAATTTTCATCTAAAATTATTTTTTGAGAATATATTTCGTTTAATGTGTCGTCCAAGGCTGTGACAAAGGCTAATAGAAAAATAAGACTATCTATAAAATCATATATTTTTTTCTGAAACTCAAGGATATTTTCCATTTTGTAGTAAGCAGTATAGAAATAAAACATGCTGTCGTCACTTACGTTCCAAGCCATAATTTTACTGTCTATGCGAGTTTTAAAGTAATCGACTGTATATTTTTTTAAAATGGTTCCTGGATTAGGAACAAAAACAATACATGATTCATTTTTTTGATTTTTTATAAGTTCAAGATGAGACATGTTTCCTCCTGAATTTAAGTAAGTAGGGGAGCATAGGCCCCCCCATAGTTACTAATGTTTAATAACTAGGCATCGCACCTTCTTTGAAAGCTTTGGCAAAGAGACTATTGGCAAAATTACTAATTTGTCCATGGAACAAAATAGCAATGGCAAGTAAGACCGTTATTACAACTGCTGTTTCTAATACAGCTGATCCTTTGTCTTGTAAATCAAGATAGTTGTTGTTTAAATTAAATTTATTCTTATACATAGTAAACCTCCACAATGTTATTATGTCGCGACGTGGTAAGTTTATCTCAAATGATTTTTACGGAACTGAGGTTTGATTTTCTCAAATATCTCGTTTGAGAATATAGATTTATATATAAAAAGAGATGAGTTGCTTAAAGTTTATATACCACTCTCAATTCGTTAGATTATTTGGTCTAACTTTTGGGGGGCGGTAAAATACTTGGAATTTTCTCATCTCTTTTTGAGAGTGACATATATCTGAATTATATGATTCTTAAATATTATACTTCTAATACAAACAACCCTGTTTTAACTAAAAATTCAAAAAAGTATATACAAGTGGAGAAATACAGATAAGTATAATTGAAAGTAATGATAGTCCCATAGGTAGCAAAAGTTTGGCTTGCTTACTGCTTAGACTTTTGCGTCTTTGTATACTAATAAGCTTATATGCGTCAGTTGCTTCTTTATTTAATTTATCTAGAGCTTCCTTGTCTCCATCTTCAATGTAATGGATAAGACTGTTACAAGTTCTATCAATAATGCTATTACTATAATTATAAAAAGCTTCTCTTATTAAGCTGCTAGAGTTAATTCCAAAACTAATTCTATATAATATACTTTTTAAAATAGTCTTTACTATATTATCTTGTAAAAGCGTACAAGAATTATTAAGGGAATTAGTAAAAGAATAGTTTAGGTTTAAAAAAATTAGAATTAAATTAATTGCATCAGGAAAATCTGAGCGGATTCTATCCTTGACTATATCTGTCTTTTGCTTAAGTTCAAAATCTTGAATTATTGGAGAAAGTATAGCGATAATTAAAAATAGCTTCCACATACTTAAGCCAATACATAATAAAAAAATACTGAATAAAAGAAGAATAAAAAAAATACGATCTTTATTTTTAAAATAAAGATTTAGTTCATTTTTTATCATATGTTCTTCGTCATTAAGCACGGCACAAATCTTCAGATTGTTTTCAATTTGTGAGAGTGTATTTTGTCTATACAATTTTTTTAGACTTAGTTCAGATAATAAATTATTATCAAAAAATTGCACCAGTATTTCAAAAATAAAAAGTTTCTTTTTATTTTCATCTTCGTTTACGTATGATATTTCACCGAGTGCTTTTTTATATGTTTTTTCTAGGAGCTCTGTTTTCTTTCTTCTTTTACGGTGAGGGTGATAGATAAAGTTGTTTAACTCTGTATTTAGCTTAGTTTGGAACGAATAAAATTTTGTTTTTAGCTTGGCAATATTAAAAGTGTATGTACGAGTATGTTTGCTTAGCTTCCTAGATTTAGTTTTATTATCTGAAAATAAAAGTATACTTGAACTTATGTATATGGATAATAGCATTAAGAAAAAAGCTACATAGAGAATTAACCTAGATATAGTATTTTCATATGCCATATAAAAAAAGTTTGGATTACTATATTTAAGAAAATTCAAAATTAAACAGGGGAGAAAGATCATAATTACTGTCTCACTCCTTTGTCGACTATTTTCAGCTTCTATTTCTTGCTCTTCATTCAGAGCTGTTCTAATAATTTCTTCATTTTTTCTAACTAAATTTAGAAGTTCACTATTAGGTAGGGAATTGTGCCTTAGTATATCCACGAAATTTTTTGCCTCGCGAATTGGAAAAAGTATAGTTAATAAGCCGTTGATTTCTGCTATTGGCCTTTGGTTTTTTATTAATAAAGTGATTCTTTCTAGAATTATCTTATCTTTCTGGTGAATTAGTTTGTTTGTAAAAAGACCATTAGAGATATTTTCTATTGCATTTTGATAGGAATAAGAGGCCGATAGTAATGTTGATAATTCTTGTAGAAAATATAAAAATAAGTTCTTTTGTCTATTATATTCACATTTATTCTTATAAAGAATTAACACTTTTGATGGTAATTTATTTACTAGTATAGAGATAATTAATGATTCAATATAGGTTTTAAAGAAAGAACTAATAATTAGACTTGTTAATATAGTTAATAATATGCTGACATAGTGTTTTTTTCCCTTGGATAATAATTTGTTCCATTTATTTATATCAATTTTCAGTTTATTATGCATAGTTTGCCTCCGAAAAGAGAAAACTTGATTTTATATATAAACTTTTGCTCTTGATACGATTCGATTTCAATAATTTCAGTTACTTGCCTATGACCATCAGAGCGTCTACTGAGATGAACCATTATGTCTATTCCAGATGCGAGATTTTGTCTTATATTTTCGTATGGCATATCGCTATAGCTCTGTATTAAGTTGCTAAGACGATTCAACATATCTAAACAACTATTAGCATGTCCTGTCGATAACGAACCGGGGTGACCGGTATTCATTGCGTTTAGGAGTTCTACACTTTCTTCTCCTCTAATTTCTCCAACGATGATTCTGTCAGGCCTCATCCTAAGTGCTGCCCTTAATAGTGAAGAAATTTTTATCCCTTGTGAATTTCTAGTGTCATTTATTTGAGCTTCTAGGCGAACTAGATTATTAATTCCTTGCACCTGTAATTCTGCTGCATCTTCTATCGTTATAATTCTTTCATTTTTCGGAATAAATGACGTGAGAATATTTAGTAGGGTTGTTTTTCCACTGCCAGTACCACCTGATATAAAAATACTCTTTTTTTGTTCTACTGCTTGTTTTAGATAATCAACTGCTTCTTTGCTAATACTGCCATTATTTATTAGATTTTCCGCACTCGGCCTGATACCTGTAAATTTTCTTATATTCATAACAGGTGAATCTACGGAGGCAGGAGGGATTACAGCATGTGCTCTTGAACCATCATCTAGGCTTAAGTCAGATATTGGTTTACTTATTGTTAGAGGACGATTGGCTTTTGAAAAGTAATAATTAATGAAGCTAAGTAGGTGTGATCTATTATCAAATTGAATTTCACTTTTGAATAATTTACCTCCACGTTCATAAAATATCTTGTCATAGTCATTTATCATTATTTCAGTAACGCTTGGGTCATCCATGAGATTTTGAATTACATCATAACCCCGTAAAGAATTATATACACTTTCAATTAGTCCTTTTCTTTCTGCCAATGTAAAAGGGGTATTAATAAAAAGTGTCAGTGAGTATTTTGTGATAAGATCAAGCAAATCAAGATCGCTCAAATAAGAAATATTATTGATTTCAGAAAGTAATTTATTTTTTATTTCATTTTTTATATTCAGAAGCATATTAGCATTTTGATTATCTTCTCTTTTAGTATCCATCTCATTAACTCACTTTCTTAATATTTACCTTAGCTGAACTACTTGTAATAGATTTGTTGTTCAATAAAAGCAGATCGTTGTTACTTTGTAATTTATGAGAAGGTACATAACGATTTATTTTTTGTAGTTCAATTTTCCACGAGTTAAGTAGTCTTTTGTCATCGATGGGATAAAAGTAGACCCTACTACAGATATCAAATAGTCTCTGACATTTCGCTGCCATTATGCTATGCATATCAACAACAACATCAATTTTTTTGCTTGATATTAAATTCTCTAATATAGTAAAAAATTTGTTTAGATCTGATTGGTCTATATGTATTAAGTCCTCTAAATTATGTTGGGGAAAGACGCACAAGGCTGATAGGGAGTTTCGTCCATTTTTTTGGAGATAGGAGAAAAGTGAATACATATCATAATTTTTATGCTCGTTAATAAAATCTTCTAGTCTTACTGCGGAATTGTTTGAGGCGAGCAAAGCTGGATCTACATCCAGTGCAGATACAAGGGGAATATAGATGCATTCTCTATTATTTTTAGATATTTGTTTACAGAGAATACTTGATATATTTTGTCTGAATCTAAAATTTGTACTAGCGTGCCAAACTATATATATCTTTCCCTTATTTTGAGATGAAGTATATTGATTTTCTTGGATATAATTTCGTATACAGTCTGCAATTATTGAAATATTGTCATATCTAGAACAATGCTTAGTGACAATTTTATTATTTATTTTTGAGTCATTATCTATAATTCTTGCAGTGTGGGAACTTAGTAGTGGCGTGTTTTTGTGAAGTGGAAAGTATTTAAACCCTTTTATTTTGGTGAAATTACAATTCTCTAAAGAAGAATAAAGAACGAGTTTATTTAATGGCGAATTATCAATTGGCATTTGTTTGTGCCAAGATATGAAGTCGCTATGAGTTTTAAAATAATATACTCGAGGAATAGTCAATTTTCTTTTAAGTCCCTTTACTAGGTCAAATGCATAATCAAATTCTTTATCAATAATTATCATGTGAAATCATCCTTTACATAATCCAATCATTTAATTTATACAAGGATAAAAGTTCCCTTTTTCTCAAGAGTTAGGATTATTTATTATTTTTTTCGCATATGAGTAATTATTAGAGAAAAGTAAAGGCGACATTGTTTAATAATGTCGCCTTTACTAAATTTGATTATTGAAATATTGAAATATAAATTAACTATATATTCTTTTTTATAAAGCTCTCAAGATTTGAGATAGATGGCTCTCTAAGTACATCATCATTAGCAATGAGTGCGGGGGTGCTTCTGATTTGATGCTTATTTACTAGATCCATAAAGAGCTTCTCATCAGTTTGACGGTGGACAATTTGAATATTATCACTATATTTATTTTGAAAAGCCTTGTCCAGGATCATTTTTACATTGTCACATTTTGGACAGTTGTCTTGTGTTAATAGGTATATCATCTCTTATCTCCCTTATATAATTCTTAGATATTGAAGTCGAAAAGAAAATCCTCATCTTTGAGATCTTCACTCTTCATTTTCTGATATCCATTTCCTTTCATGCTGAAGTTGTCCATTGTCTTGGTTTCGGTATTAAGACCATTTAAAACTACTGGATTGACTTCTTCATATTCAAAGTAAGCTTCGTAACCTAAATTCATCAAAGCCTTGTTGGCATTGTAGCGTAAAAATACCTTTACATCGTGAGTGAGGTCAACTGGATCATAAATCATTTCAGTCAGTTCGAGTTCTAATTCATAAAGCTCGAGAAGTAGTTTGTGGACGAAGTCACTCATCTCTTTTTTACATTCATCATTGAAATAATTTTGATAAATTTCTTGAGCCAATTTTCCAACATATAACCCATGGACTGACTCATCTCTGAGAATTAGATTAATTATTTCGCCAGCTTGCATCAATTTGCCCTGACCATAGAAGTAAAGGGGATAGAAGAAACCACTGTAGAATAGACAAGTTTCAAGAAAGACTGAAGCTGTCATTGCACGATACTGTGCTTTTTTAAAAGCTAAGAAGTCATAAGAACCACTACTGCCATAGGCTCGCATATAGTTAAATCTATCTAAATCTCGATAGTAGCCAACAATTTTGTCTAATATTTTTTGAAGGATATGATTTCTATTTCCCCATTCATAAAGCTCATTAATTTCATGATTCTTTAAATATGTCATAAATATGTTGGAGTAGCTCTTGGCGTGAACCGCATTTTCCATTGCTGACATAAAATTAAGGACGCTCTTACGTTGGTGCTCTACAGAATCGTCCATGCTTCTTGCCACTACAGGCATACCGATATCACCTTGGTATGTATCAAGGAAAGTTAGAACTAGAAGATTCTGTGAATAAGCATTTTGAATTTCAGCTGGCAAAATATTCCATACATTTAGGTCGGATTGTAATGAAATATCCTCTGGTCGCCAAAATTGAGATAAATTCTGCTCATAAAAGGCTTGAGTAAATGAGTCTTCGTGCTCATTCCAGTTGGCTCCTGTGTACAAAAATGGTTTAGAAGTTGTGGTATCTTTTCTTACTCCATTGCTGCTAAATAAGTCGTCAAAATTATTTCTGTCTTTTTCTTTGACTTTTTCTTGCTCTTCACTGTGGTATGAGGCCTGTTCATTAGGTGTCATATAGTGCTGTTTGTATCCATCTTCTGTATAGTTTTTTATTTTCTTATTATTCTTATAACTGCTGTCCCAAGATAAGTCGGTATTTTTATCCTCAGTATCAACTTCATTCATAATTGTGCTATGACTATTATTCAACTCATCTACACGGGAGTTAAACTTGTTTGAATTTGCTATGGATTTTAGTGCTCCTTCACTCGGAGTAGTTGGGTTAAAAGAATTACCTTTAAGTTTATGTAATATAGTTGAATTTTCATCTGGGGATTTTTGTTCTCTGGTAATGTTTGCGTTATTTTCATTATCAGTATTATTTAATTTTGTTGACATAATAACCTCTCAATAACTTTGACATTTTATATTAATGTTGAAATAACTATTATATTAGCACAATAGGGCATTGGTGGGTAATAGAACTGATGATATATTAATTAGGTTTGTAATTATAATAAGCTCCATATATTTGTGAGCTAAGCTTCTTGACTATATTTCTTTATCTTAAGCTTTTTTGAATGTGTTTGGAGCTTAAGTCTACTGTATACACAAAGATGATTAGAAATAAAAGAAGGATGGAGGCTTTTTCATAATCTCTTATTTGAAGGGCCATAGTTATTTTTTGCCCAATTCCTCCAGCTCCTACTATGCCTAATAGGGTGGAATTTCTAACATTTGATTCGAAGCGATAAAGAGATAATGAAACAAAGCGATCTTTTAATTTGGGTAGAAGAATGAAAGCGTATATTTTAAAATTTCCTGCTCCAGTAGATAATGATGATTGCAAATAGGATTTATCGATATTTTCTACAGTTTCAAAAAATAATTTTGCCAAGCTTCCGAGAGTGTATAGTGACAAAGAGAGAACGGCGGACATAGGTCCAGGGCCTATACCACGGAAAAATATTATAGCGGTGATCATAGGGGGGAAAGAGCGAAGTAAATTCATAGTGAGTTTGATTATATTACTTAGTAAAGTGGTATGACTTGTATTCCTAGCAGCTAAATATGAAAAGGCTAGCGTGAGAAGAGAACCTATGATTGATGCTGATATAGCAATGAATAGTGTTTCTATAATTGCTGATATTGATTGTGGCAGATAAGTCAGTTGAGGGTGAAGCAGTCTAGTAATTATGATGCTACTTTGTTTAAGACCACGTATGAGTCTGTCATGACTAATATTAAAAGCGGCTATATATCTATTTACTAATATAAAAATAACTACCAATGATATAAAAATTTTACCTATATATATTCTATATATGAGTTGACGAATACTTCTATTAACATTACTTACTTTTGATTTTTGGGATTTAGTAGAGTTGAATTTAGACTGATTCTTATTAAATTCATTATTAGTTTTTTCTGACTTAGACTTTTGAATTTCTATATTAAATTTATTATTTTTATGGCTTGATTCCTGTTTAATTTGATGACTAAAAAAATATTTTATTTTATAAATTCTTTTGTTTAGATTCTGTATTGATCTGGAATTTCTAAGTATATAACTTATATTATCTAAGAGAAATATAAAAACAAATATTACTAAAATTATAGTGCTAACTCTATCATATCGAAGATGATTAAGATCTTTCCACAGCATTTGACCTATACCACCAGCACCGACGAAGCCCAAAACTGCAGCTGAGCGTATATTTGACTCAAGAATGATAAAAAAATTCGAAAATATATTTTTACTTACACTTGGTAAAATGGCTGACTGAAGTAATTGTGCCCTGTTAGCACCTAAAGATTTAATTGAGATAATCAGTTTATCAGGCAGTGATTCAATAGCATCACGTAAAAGTTTGTGGGACATAACTATTGCGATAATAGTTAGAGACAATAGTCCAGGAAAGGTGCCAACAGAAAATATTGAGACCAAAATTGCAGCATAAATTAAAGATGGAATTGTTCGTAAAATAGACATTATAAAGTTAATACATCTTGCAAGAACTTTACTCGGTGAAATATTATCTGCACTTAGAAATACAAGTGGAAGAGACAGGATTAAGCCTGAAGAAGTAGCTAAGATTGCAAGATAAATGCTGTCAAGCAAGGCGAGTAAGATCTTATCTATATTTTCAAATGTGGGTAGCAATAATCTTTTTAAAAGGTCGAGCATATCAGGTAGACCTTTATACAATTCTACAAGAGAGAACTTACTCATAAATAAGGAAAGGGTGAGTATAGAGAATAAGGCGACAGTCTTATATAAAAGTTTCATTTTTTGCTGGATAATGGTTAACTTTATTTTTTGGAGGTAATTATATATGTCTGTCATTTAATCTTCCTATTTTTATTTTAAGCTATTTATAACGATTGAGTACTTTGACTGATTTTGACTCGTAATATTTATATTTAAAATGGACAATATTAATTTTCATATACTTTATTAAGTTTAGGTATATATTTTTTCAAGAATATCATCAGTTAATAGAAAACTATTATCATCGAAAAATATTTCCCCATTTTTTAATGCAATAATTCTTTTAAAATATTTTTTGGCAAGATGAACATCATGGAGACTAGCTATAATTGAAATATTTCTATCAGTGTTTATTTGGCAAAATAACTCGAGAATTTTTTCGGCAATTATGGGATCTAAGGAAGAAACAGGTTCATCTGCTATAAGTAAGTTTGAACCTTGAACTAATGAACGAGCAATTGCAACTCTTTGCTTCTGTCCACCAGACAGCTGATCAGCCCTACTTTTGTATTTATCAATCAAACCAACTGCTTCAAGTGATTTATAGGCATTTTCTATTTCATTGGAGCTATATAAGCCAAATAAATTAGAAAAAAAGGACTTGTGTCCAAGACGACCCAGTAATACATTTTCTAATACAAGCTTGTTGTCAATCAGATTATAGTCTTGAAAAATGTAAGATATATCCCTGCGCAACTTGCGTAATTGTCGAGCCTTAAGCTTGGACACATCTTGACTATTATAAATAATTTTTCCCTTATTTATTGGGACAGTGCAATTTATTGTTTTAAGAAGTGTACTTTTTCCAGAGCCGGATGAGCCTATGACAGCAATAGCTTCACCCTTGGAGAGAGTGAAGCTAATATCTTTAATTACATCGGAATCAGTATCATATGAAGCTGATACATTATCAAATTGTAAGTGATTATTAGAATTTGTCATAGGAATAAACCTTATTTATAAAATATTAACTAGTAATTTACTAAGTAAATCAATTATTATTCTACCTTAATGTCCATAAGTTTTGCCACATCTCTTATGCTGTCATAATCGCTGTCAGAAGCTTCTTTGAATCCATATAGATTGAATAATTCGGAGATTAGCTTCTTGCCTTCGCCATCATTAAGTTTATTCATTACAGCGTGTTTTATAGCTAATTTAGTTTGATCATCAAGGTCTTTATTTGCAACAAGAGCTATATAAGGAATATCGTCACTATATGCCAATACTTTTGTCTTTTTCATAATATCAGGATAGTCTTTTTCCATTTTCTTCCTAGCATCGTCATACGTACAAGCGATATCAACATCACCCTGGAGTAGTTGTTCGATGGCTGCATCATGGCCCCCGCAGAAAACTGACTGTATATCATTATCTAAGTCAATATCATTTTTCTTAAGAAAAGCCGCTGGATAAACATAACCTGAAGATGAAGCGGGATCTACAAATCCTATAATATGGTCTTTAACATCTTTGATAGTTTTCATAGAACTATCAGCTGATACTATAAATTGACTTCTATATGATGATTTTCCTTCTTTATTTACAGCAGAAAGAAGTAATTCTGCACCATTTTCCTGATGAGCTAGGACATAAGCAAGCGGGGGGATTATGGCAAAATCAATACGGCCAGATCCTAAGGCCTCAATAACTCCGACATAATTAGATGCAGTAAAAGCTTCAACTTTTGCATTAAGTTCTTCTGATAAAATTTTTGATAGGGGATCAAGAGAATCAATTAGTTTGTCTTGTTCAACTAGGGGAACAAAGCCCATTACAAGCTTATCTTTTTTTGATTTTATTCTTTCATATTCAGTTGAGACCTCTTCGTAATGAGAAGCTTGACTTTCGGACTTAGAAGTTTCAGTCTCAGCGCCTAATTTTGATACAGGGCGGATATTGAAAAGTACGGTGCTTACTATAGATACAAATAGCAAGTAAGTAAAAATATTAGTTCTTATTGATTTCTTATGCATGATTAACACCTCCTGTTTGTATATACTTGCTGAGTTAATTTCTGTATGTATACAGATAGTAATAATATAAACTAATTTGAATTTTAATCAAATAGATTAATTGTAATTTAAGAGGTGTATTAGCATAGTTATATATAATATAAAGAACCAAACCTATAAGATATAAGGGTCTGGTTCTTTACTAATAAATATTTTATTCATTTAATAGAATAGTGAAGAGCTATTTAGTGAAGAGTGCCATTGTTAAGAGCATTTAATTAAGGAAATCACACAGCACAACTTTCACATTCATCAACTTTTAATTTTTGAGTTCTAGTGTAATATAAGGTTTTGATTCCTTTGTGTTGTGCATAAAGATAATATCTTGATAATTCTCTAGTGGTTACATCACTGGTTATACACAACTCGAAACTTATCCCTTGGTCTATATGCTTCTGAATTGTTGCGATTGTGTCAATGATTTTATACTTGTCCATTTTATATGCTGTTTCATACATAAAAGCCGCCGTGTCAAGAGCAGGCATGGGGAAGTAGGTCTTTGAATTACCATAAGTTCTTTCTTCGACTAATTGTTTAATTGGGGTAACAGAAGGGGTAGCACTCATTACATATGATATAGAACCATTTGGGGCAATAGCGAGACGATGGGAATTATAAAGTCCATTTTTAATTACTTGCTCTTTAAGTTCTTGCCAATCTTCATCTGTTGGTATATAGATGTTCTTAAACATTTCCTTTATTTTTTCAGTCTTAGGATATATTGCAGAACGTCCTTCGAAATAAGAACCATCGGCATAAGCGGATTTTTCAAATTGATCGAAAACTACCTTGCGTCTAATGGCTTCTTCACAGGAGTGTTTAAGGGAATAGTAGTTTACTATATTGAAGAATACATCACAGAGATCCAGGTCTTCTTCTGAGCCAAAAGATATATAATTTTCGGCGATAAAACCATGGTGATCCATCATTCCAAAACCGACACTATGATTTAGCCTGTTGGCTTTTGCTACTCCAGGAACATAGGCGATATTGGTCTTGTCAGAAACTGAATTCATAACATCCATAGCGGCATATACTGTTTCTTTTATACTATTATGTCTGATCATATTTCCCATATGTCCACTGGCCAAATTGCAAGATACATCTTTTCCAATAAAATCTTCATCTCTTTTGTTGTAATCAGCAAACTTGCTTAAGGTGGTAGGTTGCAAAATTTCTGTGCAAAGATTACTAAACATAACTTCCTCTGGAAGTGGATTATCCCTATTTACATTGTCTGAGAACATAATATAAGGGTAGCCACATTCTCCTTGGACACTGGCAATTTCATTAAGTAGTTTACGTGGGTTAATTCTTCTTTTTCTGATGGCTGGATTTTCAATCATATCATCGTAATATTGCTCGATATTTATTGCTATTTTACCGAAAGGAACACCATAAACCTGTTCAACTGTATGGGGATAGAATACATACATATCCTTGTCATCCCTAGCTAATTCGATAAATTTATCAGGAATAACAACGCCCATAGAAAGTGTCTTGACCCTAACATCATCATCAGCATTTAACTTTTTAGTATTAAGGAAGTCTTCAATGTCAGCGTGAAAGATATTAAGATAGGCCGCACCAGCGCCAGGTCTTTGTCCCATTTGATCAGCATAGCGAAAAGCGTTATCTAATAGTTTGAGGACACCGACAACACCTTTGGCAACATTTGGAATACCTTTTATAGATTCACCTTTGGCTCTGAGATTAGTTAAGTGAAGAGAGACTCCACCCCCAATTTTTGAAAGTTGCATAGCAAATTCCTGGGCTCTTGCAATATCATTCATTGAATCTCCAACTTCAATTAAGAAGCAGGACACAAACTCGCCTCTCTTTTTTCTTCCAGTATTTAGCAAGGTCGGTGTAGCAGGGGTAAAGTCTTGTGCCATTAAACGATCAAGAATTCTTTCTGCCTTTGATATATCACCGTCAGCGTGATACAGAGCCACAATAACCATTCTATCTTCATATCTTTCGAGAAAGACTTTCCCGTCGTTACTTTTTAACGCATAATTGTTATAAAATTTAAAAGCACCCATGTAAGTAGGGAAGCGAAATTTGACAGAATAAGCTCTTTGGAAAAGAGAATTAATCTCGTCCATTGAATACTTATCGAGAAAGTCCTTCTCATAATATCCATTACTAACAAGATAATTTAGTTTCTCTTCGTGACTGTGGTAGAACTGAGTCTTTTTATTTACTTCATTTACAAAGTAACTATATACAGCTTCTTTATCCTTTGCTAAATCCTTAATATTTCCATTTTCATCAATAATTTGACTATTAAGAACAATCCATTCTGGAACTTTGAACTCATTTAACTCTTTATTTTCAACTGAATTAAAATTGGCTGTCATGCGAACTCCTGTCAATTAATTATTTTTTATGACTTTATTTATGGGTATAAGTCTAAATCTAGTAATTATTAAGATAAATAAAAGGGAGAATGAAGTAGGTTGAAATGAAAAGCGGCTCTCCCGATACATAGCTACTCAGCTGAGTTAACATAGTCGCTTATAAAAGATTTGGCAATTTCTCTTTCGTGGGGAAAGCCCATGGCCTCAAACTTAACAACGCAGGGGATACCGCATACTTTTTCAATCTTGTCTCCAGCTACAGC
Organism: Bacillota bacterium; assembly: GCA_023420115.1. GTDB lineage: Bacteria > Bacillota > Clostridia > Saccharofermentanales > Fastidiosipilaceae > JAEZWR01. The sequence continues at coordinate 23,009 of JAEZWR010000067.1, forward strand.
ATAATTTTCTCCCCAATTACGATTGCCACCACAGGCGACACCGATAACTTGTTTGTGGTGTTTATTAAGAAAAAGAGCAGCCTCTTCAGTAACTTGTCCAAAATTGACACAACGGGTTACAAGAAAGTAAGTTTCTTCGTAATTAAGGGCCTGTTCATCATTAATATCGATACAGGGGTAGCCTAAACTTTCAGCAAAACTTTTGCATAAACCAGTTAAACTGTCATAGATAATAGTCATAATTCTTTCGATATCCTCACTCAATATTTCTTGCGTACGACGGTTAATAATTCTAGTTTGTTTTTTATCAAAATTCAATCAGATTTCATTATATTGTATCTAATGAATTAAATATTTCTATATCTTGTGCAAAAAATATGGTGTGAGAATTAATATTAGTTCGTTAAAATCTAAAAGAATGACAAGTTTTTTGTGACAATATTTAATTTTATAGAGGGTAAGAAGCTATCAGCCAACGAAAGTTTTTCCCTCTGGATAAATTTTAGTTGCTTTATGGCTTCGAGAAATAATTATAGAAAGAGATAGTGAGGCTGGTCCAACTCTCCCAATGTACATCGCTAAAATTAGACCCACATGAGAAATAAAATTTAGCCTGTTAGTTTGTAGCGAACTTAAACCAACTGTAGCAAAAGCAGAAGTCGATTCGAAGAAAATATCACTGAAATTTATATCACTATGTAAATACCTAGGCATCGTAAAATAGATTAAGAAACTCAAGGCAAAAGTAAGTGTAATCGCAAAGCTCAGGAGACTGAAGCTCCTTCTTGCTAATTGTGAATTTATCCGATGCTTGAAAAGATGTATCTCGTCAGATTTTCCTTTTAAATCAGAAATTGATGCCGCTATTATTAGCATGAAAGTTGTAACTTTTATGCCACCACCAGTTGAGGCTGGACCGGCTCCAATTAACATAAGTATTGATGAGAACCATTTACCAGCTTCGGATAATTGGGATTGATCAAGTGAATTATAGCCTGCAGTTCGTGAGGTTGTAGATTGAAAAAATGAATTCAATATTTTTTCGCCGGTACTTAAATTTAACCATTCTTTATTGGCCTGGATACTTTCTGAAAAGAAAAAGAAAAGAGTTCCAAATAATAAAAGACAGAAGGTGACTAAAAGAACAATTTTACTGTGGAAGCGGACGCTTTTTTTCCTTATGAGATTAAAAATATCAGTCCAAACAACAAAACCTAGTCCACCGGAAATAATTAGTAGTGATGTGGTAAGTAGAACAATTGGATCGTGTTTAAAAGCAGTGAGAGAGGAGAATTTACCTGAAAAATTTCCCATTAAATCAAAACCTGCGTTACAGAAGGCAGAAATTGATTGAAAAGTTCCTTTCCATATTGCTTCTTTGAATGGCATATATGAAAGAAATCTTGAAGACAAAATTATGGCACCAAGTAATTCTATGGATAGAGTTATAACAATAATATTTGAAACTAATTTCAGTGTTTCATCGAGCCCAGAGCTTCCGGTTCCATCGGTTAGCGCTCTCGTAGTACGAAAGGTTATCTTGTGTTTGAAACCGAGACTTAGGGCACTAAGTATTGTGAGCAAGGAGAGTCCACCAATTTGAATAAGCATTATAATAACGAGCTGGCCAAAGAAACTCCAAGCTGTCATAGTATCTAAAAGGATTAATCCTGTAACACAGGTGGCGGAAGTAGATGTAAATAACGCAGTAAAGAATCCATGGGATTGTCCACTGCTACTCGCTATTGGTAAAGAGAGTAGACAAGCGCCGGTCAATATAACAAACACAAAGGAAAGTAGTACCAGCCTAATAGGTTTTTGCGAAAGCCATGTATTTATAGGACTTTTTAGTAAGTGGCTTCGGTACTTTTTGTCTTTGTTTGAGATAATTTTAATATCTGATTCTTGCTCAGCGATACTTTCATCACTAGAGATATTGTACTGCGAAGTGATAAACTCAGCCTCACTTGTTTGATTGATCTTTATACCACTGTTAGCATGTGGAAGTTTAGACTTGCTTTTTTTGTGAGAATATAATTTAAGATTATTATTTGGGGGCAGATGAGCTTCGTCAGAGTTCTTAAGTTCTTTTTCTTTAACTTCGCCTCTGGCTCCTAAAAATTTTATTTTATTTGAAGTTTTTAAACTATCTGTTTGTTCAGATTCTTGTTTAATATCCATATTACCCTTTACACTTTAGTTGCAAATAGTTACTTAGAATAAGCCGATTAGAGAAGTTGATATGGTACCACTAATTCCATGAGAATCAAACAACATCATTACCTTCTCCATCTATATGGAGCTCATCTGCATCTACAAATCTTTTTTTGATTTTATTAAAGTCTGCGTGATCGCAGATCATCATTATTCTATCGTGGGCATTTAACACTGTATCACCACGAGCTAGAATTGTTGTATGACTTGCATCATTTTTACTTACCAATACAACTCTACTATTTCCGGGAAAAGTGCATTCAGAGAGTTGTCTTCCATCTTCGGGAACTCCTTCTCTAAGAACAAATTCTATTATCGCAGATGAACTTCCAGGAATATCATAGACAACGTATATTCCAGCATGATTTATTTCCTGGGTTAGAACTTTGGCGAGATGCTTAGATGAAGAGAAAGTGTTAAGTATACCCAATTTTCTTATAACGGTAATATTGTTTGGATTATTAACTCTGCAAATAGGATTTTTAATATTAAAATATAATTTAGCTAGTTGTGAAGCGATTAGATTATCTTCATCTCTGCCTGTCAAAGCCATAAATACTTCAGCCTCGGCCGCTCCAGCAGCATCAAGAACATTGTAATTACTGCCATCACCGTGAAAAACTTCAATATCATATAGATTAGCAATACGTTGACAAGCAGTTAAATCTTTTTCAATTAGAACTATTTGATCTCTAAAGTTAGGACTTTCGAGAATTAATTTAACCAAATTGATCGAAACTAATCCGCCACCAATTATCATAATTTTCATTGCTCACCTCAAAGTTGATTAAAATACTATTTACTACATATAACTAAGATTAGAATTAAATTTGTGTATCAGAATTGATACTATCAATTCCTAAAATACTAAGAGCGAGGCCAACGGTTAGCTCTGTCGAGCAAATACTTTTTAATCCCAAATTTTTGACGAAGTCTTCATTTTCTGGAGTGTATGTCCTTGCGATACATTGTTCAACGTGATAAATGGTCTTAGCTATTTGGCATATCATAATATTTAGGTTTTCATTGTCATCAATAGCGATTACTGCAGCTGCCTGTTCAATTCCAGCAGTTTCAAGGACGGATGTGTCCAGAGGATATCCATGAATTGAAATAGCATTAAGGTCACTAAGCTCGTCAAGTTTGTTCTTGTCCTTGTCCATCAATACTAAATCGTATCCTGATTCTGATAAAAGTTCCGCTAATCTACGGCCTGAGCGTCCACAACCAATAAGCAAGATATGCATATTACACCTATCTGGTTCCTATCCTAAAATATTGTTATAAGAAGATTCGACATATATATCTATTAAGCTAGATAGAAAAGTATAATATCGCTTCTTATATCTTATAGAGTATAAGCCTAATTTCTCTAAAAGTTAACCGAATAATTAACTTGGAATAAATCTATTTATAAAAAATCTAAAAAAATTTTATATAATACTTGAAAAAAATGTAGATGCAATTAAAATAATCATTAATAAACTTTTCAATGAGGAAGAAAAATGAGAAATCTTAAAATAGGTAATAGAAAAGACAGAATACAGCTTATGACTAAAAATCTTGAGTTGTTTAGGATGCCAAAATGGGAACACTTGCCTGATGCAATAAGGAGCAAGGAAGTTTGTACACTTACAAATGATCTTCTTTTGCCAATATTTCCCGCAGAGCGTGAGCTTCTATCTCCGGCAATGCTTCAGAACTATTTGCGCTGGGGAATTTTGCCTCCAGTAGATGGTCGTAAATACAATAGAGAGCAGATATGTTGGATTTTGACTATTACTCTTCTAAAAAATGTTATAACTATAAAAGAGATTAAAAAAGGAATACTTTTGCAGTTGAAGTTAATGGAAGCAAAGGAAGCCTATAATATTTTATGTGAAGAAGTGGAAAGAGCTTTTTCCTATATGTCAGATACTATTTTTATGTGGTGTAGTTCGAAAGAGTCAGAAGATACTTTGCGATTCGATTCATTTGATTTAGATCCATCAAGACTTGCTATAGGTTCTGTCTGTAGAGCGCTCGCTTTCCAAATTTTTACGCAGATGGCACTAAGAGAAGATGGTATCGCAGAGACTATGGAGAAATTGGCACAACGTAGTATGTGATAATGTTAAATTGTAAAAATCAACTAGGGCTCATTATGCTCTAGTTATTTTTTAGATCAGTAATATACAGTCATTAATAATATAAACCAACAATGATGAATTGGTAAATTAGGAAGGACTACTATGAATAAGTTTGTTAAACCTAAAAATGGAAATATATTTCCTTATGTTGAACGTATAAATATAGAAGCTAAAAAGACAGTTCTCGAAGATGGTAGAAGAGGCTTTTTGCTTGAATCTGCGCCAACTTATGCGGCGCCTCTGAGAAATAATTTGAGAGAAATACTAGAAGAAAAAGCAAAAAAAATTCCTAATAATTATGCTTATACATATAGGACTGGAAAAGAGAGGCAGACTGAACATAGAACATATAAAGAATTATACGAAGATATCCTTTCACTCGGCGAGGCTTTGCTCAATAACCAAAACTATACTCGGCTATATGTCGAAGAAGAGCAAACATCACCAATTGATCAGAATAAGTTGCTAAAATTAGCTACTACTGTTGGAATAATTGGAAATAATTCTTACCCCTGGGTTGTGTCTTATGCTGCCAACATATTTGGTCTTGCGACTTTATGTCCTCTTGATAAGGATTTAAAACTTGAAGAATGTCTGGGTATTTGTAATAGGGCGGGAGTATCTATATTGTTTTTTGGTTCTGATCATGTTGATTTAGCACTAAATCTGGCTAAAAGATGCCCAACTATAAAGATGATTGTTGCGATGCCCAAAAGTTCATATAGAGAGGCTCTTGAAATCGTAGATTCAAATATTGATGAAATTGATAATTGCCAATATCTTGTAACAGATGATAAAAAGATAGAAATAAAACAATTTTCAGATTTGCTAAAAACTGGATATGAGCTTATGAAAAGTGGCGAAAATAAGTTCTCAAGTTTGGATATTAAGTCGGATGCCTTAGCTTCAATTTTCTTTACTTCTGGTACTACAGATAAGTCAAAAGGTGTAATGTTAAGCCATAAAAATATTTGTTCCGATCTTAATTCTGGTTTATCAGTTATAGCTCCTTGGGGACTAAAATCTTGTCTTTCTGTTCTTCCCTTACATCATAGCTTCGAACACACAGTAGGTATGTTGGCATTATGGGAAATGGAAATGGAAATCTGTATTAATGATGGCTTAAAGTATGTACCTCAAAATTTAAAAGAGTGGGGAGTAGAGGCAATATTTATGGTTCCTCTTTTCTTAGAAAACTTTTATAGAAAGCTTAATCATGAACTAAAACGACAAAAAAAGGATAAGCTATTCTATAAAATGCTAAATATTTCAAATTTTCTTAGAAAATTTGGTGTTGATTTGAGGACTCCTTTGTTTAAAAAAGTCAGGGACGGAATATCACCTTCGCTTCAAACCTTTTTTGTTGGGGGAGCTGCTCTCGATACAAGCTTATACAAATTTTTTGTTGATATTGGTTATGATGTCTGGCAGGCGTACGGTTTAACAGAGGCTTCACCTGGAGTCTCCGCGGGAAACCAAGATTATTTTTGTATAGGGACAGTCGGTATTCTTTGCCCTCCGATGAAAGCATTTATAGAGACTGATGCCAATAGTGAAGGTCCTGATTCAGCAGGTGAACTTTGTGTCAAAGGTGATAATATCATGATTGGGTATTTTCGTGATAAGGAGGCTAGCAAACAGGCAATAGATTCTTTGGGTTATTTACATACAGGCGACATTGCATATTTTGATTCTGGAAGAATTATTTTGAAGGGAAGAGAGAAATCAATGATAGTTCTTGAAAATGGAAAGAATGTTTTTCCAGAAGAAATAGAAGAAATAATCAAAAAATTTAATTTTTGCGAAAATGTTATGGTATTTGCCTTGCCCAATTCAAAGGGGCATAGCGAGATTGGAGTTGAAATACAGGTTAATAGTCAATTTTTAGATAATCTTGAGAGCAATCTTGCTTACTATGATGCCAAAATATTAGAGTTAAATAGTCATCTTCCGAAATATAAACAAATAAAATCTTATATTTGGACAAGTGAGTCCATGATAATGACAACAACTAGAAAGATAAAGAGAAATGAAGAACTAAAGAAGATTAAACAATTCCTTGATAAAAATGGATTGAGATTAAAGGAGGCCAATGCATTGAGAATCGATTAAGAAAAATAAATTAATAATAATTGCAAAAAAATACCGCCCAGAAATTCTGGACGGTATTTTTTATAAATTAGTGATTATGACATCCACAAGTTGCATTGGGATCATCAATATGTTTCTTATATCTTTCTTCAATTACATCCCAGTTAACTAATGACCACCAAGATTTAAGATATTCGGCTCTTCTATTCTGATAAGTTAAATAGTAAGCATGTTCCCAAACATCATTACCAAGAAGAGGATGATAAGAATCCATAACAGGAGAATCTTGGTTTGCAGTGCTGATAATCTTTAGATTTTTGTTGTCATCTAAAACAAGCCAAACCCAACCACTACCGAAACGAGCTGCACCAGCAGACTCAAACTCCTTCTTAAAATTATCGAAAGAGGAAAAAGTGCTATTAATAGCATCAGCTAATTTTCCAACTGGCTCTTTTGAACCACCTGGAACCATGGAATCCCAAAATAGTTTATGATTCAGGTGCCCACCACCATTATTTCTGACAGCAGTCTGAACACTTTCTGGTAATGATTTTATATTTTGTAACAATTCAACAACACAGCAGTGCTCATGATTTTCGATTGAGTCAAGAGCCTTGTTAAGATTATCAACATAAGCTTGGTGATGCTTGTCGTGATGCAAATGCATTGTTCCCTTGTCGATGACAGGTTCTAGTGCATCATATGCATAAGGTAATTCGGGTAATTTGTATGACATAAATTCCTCCCAAAATCAGTTCCTAATAAGTTTATAAGAAAGTAAAGCTCTCGCGAGGAATTACTTCTTCATTGACTTCATAAACCAGATTTCTTTGTAATATTGATCAAGATGATCTTCCATCATATTTGCAAGTGGGAATAAATCCTTCTCATCAGCTTCTTCTCTTATCTTGAGGGCTAATTCCTTCATTGTTTCGACATAGTCAAGTGCAAGAGAGATAGCCTTTTGTTCATCAAGATCATTACTTGTTGGAATTTCTTTGAGTGTTGTTTGTTCAAGATATTGCTTCATTGAACCTTCTGGCTTGCAACCCTGCATTATCATCAATTCTGCAAATTCATCGATGAACTCAAAATTTTCATCATATAGAGATTCAAGATACTCATGTATGGCCTTGAAATTTGGACCAACTACATTCCAGTGTAAGTTGTGAAGGTAAACGTTACCAACATATAAGTTTGCTAAATAGGTTTTTACTGATTTAATATCTTTCATAATAAAAAACTCCTTTTCTAATAAATACATTTTTTATGTATTCGTATGCTGTGATTTTAATGTTTATTCTATAGATTATATGAACTTTCGTTACAAAAACTAACTGTTCATTCTATTTTTAATATGATTTTACTGCTTATTAATATTTGAATTAAAAGCTTATAAATTTAATTCACTCAGAATTGAACTAATGTTATCAAAGGTTTGTGAGTCTGGATTTTCCTCTTGAGTAATTACTGTAACAATATTTAGGCCGTTACTTTTGCACTGTTCAGCAAAATCATTGAGATATTGACCACCACCCCAGCCATAGCTTCCAAAGAAAATGATTTTTTTATTAGATAATTTTTCAAAATTACTTTCTATAAATGGGAGAAAATTAGTGTCATCAACCTCTTCAGTTCCTTGAGCTGGTGTGCCTAAAAAAATCAAGTCGGAATTCTCCCAGTTTTGATCTACAGAATCAAAGGTGCTTACACTTGCTGCACCCTTATAATAATCTGAAATAATAGTCGCTAAGTCTGCTGTATTACCAGTACTAGAAAAATATATTATTGAAACATTCATTTATTTATACCCTCTTCTATAAATTTTTCTCATAATATCAAAATGAGTTTAAAATACTTGTAATCTGAATCACAGGTTAATAAAAATTTTTTCTTAATAATTCATATTAATTCTTACAGTTTTTTGGTAGGAAATAAATCGAATATGCTTTATACTCTTTACTTGATAAGCTAGCGATTAGCTATAAATAAGGAGGGATAATGGATACTTATAATATAATTCCCAGACCAAAAAAGTTAGAGTTCACTGAAGAGGCTAGTTTTAGTATTAATTTAAATACTAGAATTTTAGTTGATATATCCAAGTTGCCTTTTGATAGATATATTGTTAACAAGGCCTGTGATATATTGAAAAAAACTATTTCGTCGCTTCTTTTGTTTGAACCTCAGATAGTATATAGTGCAGGAAATGATATTTATTTACCGAAACATCAGAATCAGATTAAGCTCACTATAAATCAGTCTTTAGCTGAGAAGATAAATGAATATGAAGGAAATGAGCTATATAGAATTAATATTTTAAGAGATTCAATTTGTCTAGAGGGGATGAATGAACAATCGCTAATATTTGCCGTTCAGACCTTATGTAGACTTATAGAGCAAAATTCTCTTGACTTAAGATGTTTGGAAATTGTAGATTATCCAAGTTTTCCGAGAAGAGGCTTCTATCATGACGTTACGCGTGGAAGAATACCCAAACTTAGTTTCTTAAAATTTCTAGCTGATACCATGTCAAAATACAAAATGAACGAATTGCAGTTGTATATTGAACATAGTTATCTTTTTGTTGAAGAAAGTGAAGTGTGGCGAGACGATACGGTATTATCTGCCGATGAAATAGTAGAACTAGATGATTATTGCTATTCATTAGGAATTGAACTAGTTCCTTCTATTTCTAGTTTTGGTCATTTAGAAAAATTACTTCAGACCAGAAGTTTCCATAAACATTGTGAGTTAGAGGTCGACGTAAATAGACCCTTTAGTTACATGGGGAGAATGAGGCATCACACGGTCGATGTTAACGACGAGGTGATATTTGATTACATTTGCCGTAGAATAGATGAATTTTCAGCTTTATGTAGGAGTAGAAGATTTAATATTTGTGGTGATGAAACATTTGATCTTTGTAATGGCAAGAATAAAGATTTAGCAGAAAAAGTAGGTAAGACTAGAGTTTATATTGACTTTATTAAAAAGTTAGAGAAGCATCTTAGCAAAAGAGGCCTTACGATGCAGTTCTGGGGCGATGTAATTGCTGCTAAACCGGAATTAGCTGCAGAATTAAGTCAAGATACGGTGTGCCTTGTATGGGATTATGCATATGAACCCAAGGCAATTGGAACAGATGTTTTGCATAATATTGGAGTCAAACAGTATCTTTGTCCTGGAACATGTGGATGGAATTGTAAGCTTCACTATAATGAGGGGGCATATCACAATAATCTAGGTATGGCTAAATTTGCCCATAACAACCAGGCAATTGGTATTCTTAATACTAACTGGGGAGATTTTGGACATCTCAATGATCCATTTTTATCTATGCCAGGGCTTATATATGGAGCATTATTTTCATGGTCATCACCATCTATTTCAGATGAATTGGACTATGATCAATTGAATAAAGAAATTGCTAATTATTATTATAAAGATCAGTCCGGAAACCTTCTTAAGCTTTCAGATGAGATTAGCTACTTTGATATATTTAATTGGTATAATCTCGTAAAATTTCATGATCTACAATACGATTTAGATTCCGAAGAACTAAAGACTGAACGTTTAAACTTATTGAAGACGCTTTATGAAAAAATCAAAGATAGTCAAGAAGCTGAATTGCTCAATAACTTAGATGAAAAAATAGCTAAGTTGTACGAAGTTATTAGCAAGTCGTCAGATAAATATCCTGAGAGCAGAAGAGAGAAAATTGCTTATATTATTGGTGCTGAGAATGTAAAAATATGCCTTAAACTTTTCTTCCGTCTTTTAGAAATTTATAAAATTAAAGGTGATATAGAGCAAACTAAACTGAATGAAGTGGCTGAAGAAATAGAATATTTTGTCAAGAAATATGAAGACTTCTGGAGATTAGATAACAAAGAATCGGAGCTTCCTAGATTGATGAAGGTTTACTTTTACTTCTGCGATATTTTACGAGATGCACTATAGAATTTAGAATATCGAATTAAATAATGCTGATAGAGGAAATTTTGATTTTCCTCTATCAGTAATATTATTTATACATGTTGACATGTTTCAAAAAATATTTATAATATCCTATGTTGTTTAATTAACGGGTGGTTAGCTCAGCTGGTTAGAGTACCTGCTTGACATGCAGGGGGTCGTTGGTTCGAGTCCAATACTACCCACTTTTTTTGGAAGATTAGCTCAGCTGGTTAGAGCGCCTGCCTTACAAGCAGGAGGTCCCGGGTTCGAGTCCCGTATCTTCCATATCGGAGCTTTTTAGCTCCTTTTTTTTTGTATAAATTATGTGATATTAATATAAAAGGGAGATTGAGGATTAAACTCTGAACTACCCAAAAGTTAGACAAAAATCTAATGATTGGGAGTCGATACACTCAATTTCCCTTTTATATGTTTAGTTTTATATACTTATATTTGTTAATATTTCGGACCAAAAATATTAATGCATTCTGTGACCAGGGCGTCCATTGCATCGAAGGTTAGCAATTGGGCATCGTGAGATAAATTCATACATGATATTTCTGTACAGGCTAGGACGAAACAATCTATACCGAATCTTGAATGGTTATTTAGAATCATTCGAGAAAGGCCAGGGAAATCGGTTCTTCCTGTATTTTTTAGTTCGTATATATATTGACTCAAATTATTTTGATCTTCATCAGATACGTCTATAATTTTTAGACCATATTTTTCGGCAAATTCTCTATATACATGACTTTTTCTTGTACCCTCTGTTCCGAGTATTTGAATTGTCTGAGGTCTATTTCGCCTATTAGATAAATATTTCATCGTTAGCTCTACCATATTAAGAAGTGGGACTGGACTGAGCTTCTTTAATTTATCAAAGAAATGATGCAAAGTATTACAAGGGAAGCATATAGCGTCGCAACCGGCTCGAGCTAATATTTGAAAATCCTCCTCGCAGCGACTTAGTAAGTCAGAATCATCGCCACTTAGTATGCAGGCTGTTCTATCTGGCATTGAACAATCACTCCAAAGGATAAGATCTATATGGTCTTGATCACATTTTGCAAATTGCCCAACACGTATTGTTAGACGTTGATAGAATACGGATGAGGCCAGTGCGCCCATGCCACCAAGGATTCCAAGTCTAGGTTTGTTTTTATATTTCAATTCAATGTTGTTATCCGAACGCATAAATATTAACCTTTATCTTTTTACAAAAAATTCCTTATACCAAATTAGGAAAGTGTATGGTAAATATATTTCATGTATAAAGTTGTGATTTCCACTGTAATGAGCATCTAATATTTTAAGTAATTCATCACGATTGAAGAATTTTGTACACAAATCTGAATTGAACTCATCGCGTATTAATTTGTACCATTTTTCTTCTCTCAACCAATTCCTAAAGGGAACCATAAAACCTAATTTGTTCCTTTGAGACCACTCTTGAGGTAGTTCGGCCTCGGCTGCTAATCTAAGAGCATATTTAGTTGTTAGTTTATGAATCCTCTGATTCTCAGGTAACTCTCTCGCTATTTTCCAAACTTCCTTATCTAAGAAAGGAACTCTAAGCTCTAAAGAATGTGCTGATGACATTTTATCAGCCTTGAGCAGAATATCATTTGGTAGCCAGTATTCTAAGTCAATTAGCTGTTTCTGATCGAGTTCGCTCAAATTTCTTATTTGAGAATATCTATCCTGTAAATACTCTAGTGAACTTATACCAGTATTGTATTTATCATTTAATATTATGCTAGGATCCATATTTTTAAATATGGACATCTGACCTATATAAAAGTCCTCTGGTCTAAGCGTTGCTTTTTTGAACTTGTTCTTGATATTTTCATTAGGAAGTATATGAGATAGTTTCTCATTCAATACCCGAAGGGAGTAGGGTAGTTTTTTATATTGCTCCATAAAACGTGATTCACGATAGGTTTCATATCCACCGAATAGTTCATCAGCACCCTCACCAGATAACACAACAGTTACATATTCTTTAGCAAGCTTGGCGAGAAAATATAAGGGAACCGATGAGAAGTTCCCATGTGGTTCATCCATATGGTATTGAAGTGTTGGCAATATCTTGAAACAATCTTCAGCACTAAGTTTAGAAACATGATGTTTGATACCGAATTTATTTGCTAATTTCTTAGCATATTCGCTTTCGTCAAAAGGACCTGGTTCATAATTTTCAAAACCTACACTGAAACTGTGTTCTGGTCTTACAAGTGAAGTGATATAGCTAGAATCTACACCACCGGAAAGAAAGGTACCGAGAGGCACATCACTATGCATATGATAATCAACAGAATCTCTAATTGTTTGTCTGATTATTTCTATATTTTCATTGAGAGAGCGATCTTTCTTATCAAATGAAAATTGGTGATAGGGTATATTAATAATTTTTTGATTAGAACCATCATTTAGACTTATTTTGATGTAGTGACCGGGGAGTAATTTATAAACACCCTTAAAGAAAGTTTCCTGTCTTATTGAATATTGACAGCTAAGAAAAGGAAGAATAGCTTCTTCATTCAAAACTTTGTTAAAACCTGGATATTGTATAAAACTCTTAATTTCTGATGAAAATAAAAAGCTTCCGTCACTAGTATTACTCGTATAATAAAGTGGTTTAATACCGAAATGATCTCTTGCAATAAATAAACTTTTCTCCTCACTGTCCCAGATTGCAAAAGCAAACATACCTCTCAATTTTTGCAAGACTTCTACGCCCCAATGTTTGTAGCCATGTACTATAACCTCTGAATCTGTCTCAGAACTGAACTTTGCACCTAGCTTAATGAGCTCTTTTTTTAATTCTCTATAATTATATATTTCACCATTAAATACCAAAATAAATCTATGGTCGTTTGAATAGAGGGGTTGATTTGCCTTTGCTGACAAATCAATTATTGTTAATCTGCGAAATCCAAATGCAATAAACTCATTTTCATGAAATCCTTGCATATCTGGGCCCCTGTGTTCAAGGCAAGACGACATTGATTTAATTATTTTATCCTTATCAAAATTGTTATTATTATCATTAAAGTTTAAAAAGCCACAAATTCCACACATGTAATTCACCTGTTTTTAAATACTAATTCATAATATTATTAAGCAAATTCAAAAATAAAAATAGTATAACTACGTAAAATTATATTATATAAAAAAAGACAGTGTAAAAAGCACTGTCTAATCATTTTTATTTCTTATTTTTTATCATTGTTATTAACTTATTAAAACAATATTTAAAAAATGGTAGAGGATCCATTGGATTCCAAATGGCGTACGTTACTATTTTATTTTTATTTTGTTCTTTAATTTTGTCCTTGCTATATAAGCCATTATCAATATAAGACCTAATAGAGTGACGATCTTCGTGGCTATAACAAAAGGCAAAGTCAGGCTGTTCAGCTTGAGCGAAGTTATTTGGAATTAGCTCCAAGCCATAAAGATCTTGGAAGGTCAGCATTGTTATATCAAAGCCCATATCAACAAGCAGTTGATTAAAATTGGTATGTCTAGCATTAATTTCTATAATGTAATACTTACCATTCTCTGCATCTTGCTTGAATTCAATTTCAGCAAAACCACGCCATTTAATTGATTTCAGAAAATTTCTACCAATTTCTGCTAATTCTGGATTTATCTTACTATGCATAAAGCACGAAGCTCCAAATTTAATTGGCCACTGTCTAAGTTTCTGTCCTGTGAACTCGTGATTAATGTTTCCATGACTATCAACATAAGCATCATAAAGTAACATATGTTCGTCTGAACCTTTAATAACTTGTTGTGCAACACATTCGAAATTGTGTAATTTTATTAGACTTAAGTGTTCTATGAGCTGTTCTCTGTTGTATATTTCGAATACCTTCTTTCTGAATTTTGCTACAAAAGGGGCGGATTCTCCTGGTTTGATAATAAGAGGATACTCTAAGTACTTTTCAATTTTAAAAACCTCATCATCAATATTGTTTAAATTAATATTAAGTGTGAGAGGGACATTAAGCCCATTTTTTTCTGCTAATTTATGCAGATTACTTTTTATCATTATATTAGTCGCAAGACCTTGTTCTTGCAAAGTAATAAGAAAATAATCTTTCAGTTCATGAAGGTATTTATCTACAAATAGCATATAATTGTCATGAGTGGCAATTAAAATTGGCTTGTGACTTTTCGATTTTGCCCATGTGATTAGTTTGCTTAGCAAGTCTTTTTCAGTACTAGGGCTAAGTTTATTGATTTTTAATAAATTATCCTTATTAAAATATTTTGATTTAAGAGAATATGAATTTAAGTCATATTCTGCAATGGAAAATGGTATATTATTTTTCCCAAGAGAACGGACCGCACTTAAGGCGTTATAATAATTGCTTCCTAATAAAAGTACTTCTCTATTCATTTTGACCTTCTATTTTTGTTCGATAGTTAAATGGATAACAATGTTGTATAAATATAAGTTAGCACTATACTAAATAAAAGTAAATTGCTAGAAAAAATGACAAGTTAAGTTTTGCTTTATATCAACACAAGAGACGTATTGATTATTTTTTTTCTTGTAAATATCTAGTAAATTAGTATAATATTGTCACTCTTAATTAATCCCACAAAAATCTACAGTTCTATATGGGCATTCATTTTCCTTTTACATGAATGTCAATTCTAAAATTTATATCAAAGGTAACTATGGACGACGAAAAAATCAGATTATATTCAAATAAGAAAAAAGAAGATCTACTGGACATTGTTAGATTAACTAATGTTATTCCGATTGGAAAAGCCAGTAGAATGAAGAAACAAGAGCTTGTTGATCTCCTTATTGAGCTAGAGAAGAACGGAGAAGAAATGAGTTCTTTAGATGAATCAAACAATAACTTTACCGATCTTGTGTCTGATAAGAATAAATCAAATAAGAAAGAGTCAAAATCTTCTCGAAAATCAGAAACTGAGCTGACGAATGAGACAGCCGATAAAGATACAGAAATAATATCTGAAGATACTGAGATAGATGAAGAAAAATTATTGAAAGTTGAAGGCAATAATAGAAAATCTAATACTAATAGGAAGTCTTCTAGGGGAAAAAAATCTAAAGAGAATAATGATGAAGAAATTGTTTCTGAGAAAAAAACTAGACGTAGAACAAAATCTAAAGTTAGAAAATCTGATGCTTCATTAAAAGACAGTGTAAATTCTATAGGTCTTGATGAGGAGAACGAAGCAAAAGAAATAGTTGAAGCGAATGAAGTTTCAAATATTGAACCTAGTGAAAATGAGTATATAGCTATTGAACAGAGTGTAAACTCTTTTGATAACAATAATGAAATACCTGCTCAAGAAACTACTGAAGTATCAACCGAAGAGAATAAGCAAATAGCTGATGATGAACTCAAAAAAGAAAAAAATAATCGTCAAAATCGAAGACATAAGCAAAATAGGAAATCTCGAAAAAATAAATCCAAAAATGAAAATAAGCAGAATGAAAAAGATGATGTGAATTCTTCTAATGTTAATTTAGGCTCGGATGCTGATAGTGATGTCTTAGAGACTAATATAGATAGTCCTGAACCTGAAGATGACAAAGAGATAAGTTCTGATATAGAAGTAAAAGTCAGAGATAAACAAGAACTTGCCAGTGGAATTTTAGAAGTTCTTCCTGATGGTTTTGGTTTTTTAAGACGCGACAATTATATTCAAGGTCCAAATGATATTTATGTTCCTCCACAGATAATAAGGAAGCTTCAATTACGTCCAGGTGATGAGGTTAAAGGTGTTATAAGGAAACAACGTGATAATGACAAATATCAAGCTTTATCATTTGTTCAGACCGTAAATGGTATGGAAGCTGAGAGTGTCAAAAATAGACCACATTTTGGAAGATTAACTCCTATTTATCCAAGTGAGAGATTTAGAATAGAGACTGGGCAGAAAGAACTCGCGGGAAGAATTATTGATCTTGTCAGTCCAATTGGCAAAGGACAGAGAGCCATGATTGTTTCTCCACCCAAGGCTGGTAAGACTATCCTTCTACAAAAGATTGCCAATGCTATTAGCGTTAATAATCCAGAAGCTAAATTAATTGTTCTTTTAATTGATGAGAGACCGGAAGAAGTTACTGACATGCAAAGGTCAATCAAGGGTGAGGTGGCATACTCAACTTTTGATAAAATGCAAGAGAATCATGTCAAGATTACTGAGTTGGTTTTAGAGAGAGCCAAACGTCTTGTTGAATTAGGTCAGGATGTTGTAATACTTTTGGATAGTATGACTAGACTTGCTAGAGCTTATAATCTTTCGATTACGCCAACAGGTAGAACTCTTTCTGGTGGTTTGGATCCTGGTGCTTTATATGGACCTAAGAGATTTTTTGGCGCAGCTAGAAAGATTGAGAATGGTGGTTCACTCACTATAATTGCAACCAGCTTAATTGAAACGGGTTCCAGAATGGACGAGGTTATTTTTGAGGAATTTAAAGGAACTGGCAATATGGAAGTTATCCTTGATAGGAAAATGTCAGAGAAACGTATATTCCCAGCTATTGATATTGTCAAATCTGGAACAAGAAGAGAAGATCTCTTACTTAGCAAAGAGGAATTAGAAGCTATTTGGTGTGTCCGCAAGACCTTTTCCAACATGGAGCCAATCAATGTCACTGAAATTATGCATAGTCTTTTGTTAAAAACAAAGAATAATAGGTTATTTA
This sequence comes from Bacillota bacterium, assembly GCA_023420115.1. GTDB lineage: Bacteria > Bacillota > Clostridia > Saccharofermentanales > Fastidiosipilaceae > JAEZWR01. The sequence goes on from JAEZWR010000067.1 coordinate 40,115, forward strand.
CATCAACTGTTAATATGTCTTTAGGAGAGAAGAATATTTTGAATGCGTTTAAGGAGAAGGTTCTAAATGACAAAAAGGAGCGTTCTGACTTTGACTCTATTTCAGAAAATTACTCGAATGGGATAAATTGATAATAGGCTATTATTAAATTCGCTTTAAAATTTTAAGAATAATCGATTATTTTAGTGAATTAAAGATGTTTTTCTCATTGGCTTATATCTTTAGTTGACACATCGTTTATAGCAGTATAATATTAGTCAGAAATCCGTCATAGCATATGTGCTAAAGAATTTGTACACGCTATGGCTTTGATTTGAAGAGGTGAATAATTATGAAAAAGGATATCCATCCAAATTATCAGAAGTGCATTGTTACATGTGCCTGCGGTGAAACATTTGAGACTAGATCAACTGTTTCTGAGATGAAGGTTGATATTTGCAGTAAGTGTCATCCATTTTTTACAGGCAAACAGAAGTTAGTTGATACAGGTGGACGTGTTGATAAGTTCAAACGTCGTATGGCTAATAAGTAAAATTGAGGCGATAGCCTCTTTTTTTATGTTGCTATAGTTTAAAAATTTTTCAGTATTAAAGTTATATATTAAGATGAATATAGAATTCTAGGTTTTCAAATCTAGGAAATATACTAATAAGTAATTTATGAGTAATTATAAGATTATGTTCTTATAACGCGTTTAATATTTAGTATATATTCTATATGTTTGTTTATATGAATATATTCGAAACAATATGAATGTTAGTGAAGCCATAATTTATATAGAAAATAAGATTAAGAGTGAGTATCGAGAACATATTAAGTCCTACAGCAGAGATATCTTGTGTAGAGTGCTTAATGTTGATAGAACATATTTAATACGCGAAAGTACATCTGAACTTAATCAGATACAAATTGATATCTTGAATAATGTGTTGGATAGGATGAATAATAATGAGCCTATAGCCTATATTTTTGGCAATACTAATTTCTATGGGCTTGAAATTTATTGTGATAACTCTGTTCTTATTCCTAGACCAGATAGTGAAATTTTACTTGAAAGTATTTTGAAATATCTTAATATTATTGCTCCATCTAGTTACTCCAATTTGCCTATTAACATATTTGAACTTGGAACTGGAACTGGAGCTATCCCCTTGGCTTTGCTTTTGAACTTTAATAAACAGCCTTTGCATATTGAATCAATTGATATTGATTATAATGCCATATCTTTAGCGAGGAAAAATATTGATTTATACAAGGATAAAATAGCAAGTAAAGGTCATAAAATTGAATTAGAAATTAAAGATTTTAGAACTATATATAATAATATTGTTAAACAGTATGAGATAATATTTAGTAACCCTCCGTATATAAGTATTGATGAGTATAATAATCTTGATAAATCGGTTAAAGATTATGAAAATATAATCGCACTAACTGACGGTGGAGATGGTCTTGATTTTTATAGAAAATTGGCTATTTTTGCAAATGAAAATTTGAAAAGGAATGGTTATATAATAGTTGAGCATGGATATCAGCAGGCAAATATGGTTCGACAAATATTTGAAAATATGGGGCTGATATATATTGAAAGTGCGCTAGATTATGCTGGTCATACGAGAGTTACTGTGGCCAAGAAGCGCTGAATTCATATATTAGTTATAGTTTAGAATTTAAATAGAAAATAGTGCTCTAACCATATTATTTTTATCAGCGAGTATTAAATGAATAGGAGTTTTATATGTCCTTTAACAAACATAATGACCTTGAGTCCTTAAATAAAAGATATGACGAATTACAAACTATGATTATGCAGACTGAAGTTATCGATAATAGGGAATTATACATGTCATGTCTTAAAGAAATTCAAGAGTTAGAACCAGTTGTCTCTTTATACAAAGAGTATAGTGACCTTTGTAAACAGAAAAGTGATAATTTGGAGCTTCTTGAAAATGAAAAGGACGAAGACTTATTACAACTTGTAAAAGATGAACTAAAAGAATGTGACGATAGACTCAATAACTTGGACAGGGAGATACTGATAGCTCTCACCCCCAAAGATGAAAGAGATGATAGAAATGTATTTGTCGAAATACGTGCTGGTGCAGGTGGAGAAGAAGCTGCATTATTTGCATCAAGCTTGTATAGGATGTATTTGAAATATGCAGATAGTAAATCATTTCGCTCTGAAGAACTTGAGTTAAGTGAAAGTGAGAGAGGCGGAGTTAAGGAAGTTGTTTTCGCAATCAAGGGCAAGGGTGCTTTTTCGAAGTTTAAATATGAAATGGGAGTTCATAGAGTACAGAGAGTTCCTGTAACTGAATCAGGGGGAAGAGTGCATACTTCGACCGTTACGGTTGCTGTAATGGCAGAAGTAGATGATGTTGAAGTTACAGTTGATCCTAAAGATTTAAGAATAGATACATATAGGGCATCAGGAGCAGGCGGTCAGCATGTTAATATGACTGATTCTGCTATAAGAATTACCCATATTCCCACCGGCTTAGTCGTAACTTGTCAGGATGAACGAAGTCAGATAAAAAATAGGGAAAAGGCTATGAAAGTTCTCAAGGCTAAACTTTACGAATTAGAACTTAAGGCGAGAGATGAAGCGATAGCTGAGGAAAGACGCAGTCAAGTTGGAACAGGCGATCGCAGTGAACGAATTAGAACCTATAATTATCCCCAAGGTCGTGTTAGTGATCACAGAATAGGACTTACTCTATATAAATTACCACAGGTTCTTGAAGGTGATTTAGATGAACTCATAGATGCCCTTACAGAGGCCGATTTTACTGAAAGAGCTAATGCAAACAAAGCTTAACTTTAGCACAGGGTGCTTTTTATGCTGAATATCATTGTGGTGAGAATATAATGGATAAGATATTACATGCTGATACATATTTGAGTGACAGAGATTTGAAGTTTGTTGTTAGAGCCTTGGAAGCTGGCGAACTTATAATTTTTCCAACAGAAACTGTATATGGTTTGGGTGCTATAGCTAATAATGATGAGGCTTTGAAGAAAATTTATAAAGCTAAGGGGAGACCTGTTGATAATCCTCTGATTTTACATGTCGCAAATAAAGAATGTTTCTATAGATATTCGGCTCAAAAAGACGAGATTTTGGATATGATATTGGATGAATTCACTCCAGGTCCTTTAACTTTGATTGTAAAAGCCAAGCCTGATGTGTCATCTGTCGTTACTGCGGGTCTTGATACCGTTGCCATAAGGATTCCTTCAAATACTATAGCTCACCAGATTTTAAAGATGTGCTCTTATGCGCTTGCTGCTCCATCAGCAAATAGCTCCGGAAAGCCATCGGCAACAGTGTACAAATATGCGTATGATGATTTAGAACCATTCATAGCTTATTGTGTTGATGGCAATGATTCTGAAATAGGATTAGAATCTACAATTTTGGATATGAGCGTTGATTCACCAATTATTTTGCGTCCTGGAAAAATTAGCGCTGAGGAAATTAATAATTTTCTTAGTTCAAAGGGTATAAATCTAAAAGTTAAATATAACGATGAAATTATGGTTGCTCAAGGTTTAAGTGGAGAAGACTTATGTACGACTACATATAATTTGGAGACTAATGATAGTTTCACGTGTGATAATATTGATGATAGATCGGTTTCTATTACAGTTCCCAAAGCACCAGGTATGAAATATAGACATTACGCCCCTGAAGCAACTGTATATAAGCTTGACTCTCATAATTATTCTAATGATGAGAATGTAGATAATAATTTTTCCGATCTTGAACAAGTAATAAGTAATATTATAGATAGTGAGCGCCTGTTAAGTGGCGATAATGTTTCAATTCTTGCATCTTCTAGATTGGCAAATTTTATTTCAAATAAGTTCAATCAATTTAATTGGTCTATTTATAAATGTGATGGTGAATATAATGCGGAATTTTTAGCCAAAAATCTATATTATGCTTTTCGAAAGCTTGATGAATATAAACCAAAATTTATTCTTGTTGAAGCAATTTCTGAAGATGGCATCGGAAAAGCTGTAATGAATAGGTTAAATAAAGCTTGCCACGCAAAGAGAAAGTAGTGAATAAATATACGGTTAAATTATTTATGAGTACAGTAAGGATTTAAGATTCTTTATTTAGATGATATTTTTTGTATTAACGTGTAATTATTGCTATTATTTCGCACTTTTTTCATATTTTTTATTCTCTATTTCAATAATCTTATAAAAAAGAGTGCTTTATGCTAGAAAATTATCAAAATATTCTTTATAATCTCAATATCTAATGGTTTGTCGTACGATAATTACGAGAAACTTATTTTGTTAATAATTTTAGGAGGACAGCAAATGAGTAAATTTGTCTATCTCTTTTCAGAGGGAAATGCTGACATGAAAATGCTACTCGGTGGCAAGGGCGCAAATCTTTCTGAAATGACTAGTTTGGGAATCAAAGTTCCTTTCGGTTTTACAGTTACAACAGAAGCATGTAATAAGTATCAGGAAGAGGGTAAACTCTGGCCTGAGTTACAGGAAGAGATCCGCACCCGTATGAAGGATGTTGAGAAGGAACTCGGTCGCAAGTTTGGAGATGAAGAAAATCCTTTGCTTTTCTCTGTTCGTTCCGGTGCTCCAGTATCAATGCCTGGTATGATGGATACTATCCTAAACTTAGGTTTAAATGATGTTTCGGTTGTTGCAATGGCTAAGAACTCAGGTAATGAGCGCTGGGCATATGACTCATATCGTCGTTTTATAACAATGTTCTCAGATGTTGCTATGGATTTACCAAGATCAAAATTTGATGAAATCATGGACAACATGAAGGAAGAACGTGGAGCTCATCTTGATACAGATCTTACAGCAGAAGATTTAAAAGAACTCTGTGAGAAATTCAAGGTTCTTTACAAAGAACTTAAGGGTGAGCAGTTCCCACAGGACGTCTATGTGCAGTTAGAGACAGCTGTAGCAGCAGTTTTCCGTTCATGGCAGAACGAGCGTGCTATTCTTTATCGTAAAATGAATGATATTCCTGATACATTAGGTACAGCTGTTAACGTACAAGCAATGGTGTTTGGTAATATGGGTGAGACTTCAGGTACTGGTGTTGCATTTAGCCGTAACCCAGCAACTGGTGAGCCAGGTGTATTCGGTGAATATTTGATGAATGCCCAGGGCGAGGACGTCGTTGCCGGTATTAGAACACCTGCTAAGCTCGCGACATTGCACGAAGTTATGCCACATGCTTATGAACAATTTATTGCTACTTCTGAGAAACTCGAGAAGCATTACCGTGACATGCAGGACATGGAATTTACAATCCAAGATGGAGAATTGTATTTACTGCAGACCAGAAATGGTAAGAGAACAGCAGCTGCTGCTGTAAATTGTGCTGTTGACATGGTTGAAGAAGGATTAATTACCAAGGAAGAAGCAATTCTTAGAGTTGAACCTAAGAGTCTTGATCAATTACTACATCCAACATTTGACGCTCAGGCAGTCTCCAAGGCAACTGTTCTTACTACTGGTCTAGCCGCTTCACCTGGTGCTGCTTCTGGTAAAATTTGCTTCACAGCTGAAGAAGCCAAGAGCCGTAAGGATAATGGTGAAGAAGTTCTTCTATGCAGAACAGAGACCTCACCTGAAGATTTGCAGGGTATGGTATCAGCAGAAGGTATTCTCACTTCAAGAGGTGGTATGACATCTCACGCAGCTGTTGTTGCCCGCGGTATGGGTAAGTGCTGTGTTTCTGGTGCTCACGAAGTCAAGATTGACGAAAAGAATAGAGCCTTGACAATCGGTGACAAGACATATGGTGAAAATGATGTTCTATCAATCGATGGTTCAACTGGTAAAGTTTACGAAGGTGATATCAGCCGTTCAGCTGCTTCATTGACAGGTAAATTTGCAACCTTTATGTCATGGGTTAATGAAATCAAGAGACTTGAAGTTCGTACCAATGCCGATACTCCTGAGGATGCTAAGCAGGCTGTTGAGTTTGGTGCTGAAGGTATCGGTCTTTGCCGTACTGAGCATATGTTCTTTGGTGGCAACCGTATTAGAGCGATGCGTGAAATGATTCTCTCTAATACTGTGGAGCAGAGAGAAAAAGCTCTTGCTAAGATTTTACCTATGCAGGAAGAAGATTTCTATCAGCTATATAAGATATTAGATGGTAGAAGTGTTACAATTCGTTTCTTAGATCCACCTCTTCATGAATTCGTACCTAAGGAAGAAGCAGAAATTAAAGTTCTCGCTGATGAAATGGGATTAACAGTTGAGAAGATTCATTCAGTAATCGAAGGACTTGAAGAAGTTAACCCAATGTTAGGTCATCGTGGTTTGAGATTAGGTGTTACATATCCAGAAATTTACAAGATGCAAGGTAGAGCTGTAATTCAAGCTGCTCTCCGCGCTAAGAAGGATGGAGTTCCTAATGTACATCCAGAAATTATGATACCTCTTGTTGGTGAAGTAAAAGAACTCGCTTATGTGAAGAATTTGGTAGTTGAAGAAATTGAAAAAACCTTTGAAGAAAAGGGCGAGAGAATTGAGTACAAGATCGGAACAATGATGGAAATTCCTCGTGCTTGCTTGATGGCTTCAGAAATTGCCAAAGAAGCAGAATTCTTCAGTTTTGGTACTAATGACTTGACCCAAATGACATTTGGCTTCAGCCGTGATGATGCTGGTAAGTTCTTGAGTGAGTACCTAGACAAGGGTATCTTCGAAAAGGATCCATTCCAGGTCTTAGATCAGGCTGGTGTTGGTCAGTTAATTAAGCTTGCTGTTGAGAATGGTAAGAAGACTAGACCAGATCTTCACGTTGGTATCTGTGGAGAGCACGGCGGAGATCCTACAACCGTCAAATTCTTAGATGGTGTCGGACTTGATTATGTTTCATGCTCACCATACAGAGTACCAATTGCAAGATTAGCTGCAGCTCAGGCTGTTGTAGAAGCGAAAATGAAGAAGTAATTAATTTAATTATTTTCTAATTAGACCTGTGTGATTTTTTACACAGGTCTTTTTCTATAAATAAGAAGAGAGCAATAGATTAATCTATTGCTCTCTTAAATTTAAAATCTATATATGTCTATTTTAAACTAATCTTTATATTCTTCTGCTAATTCTTTAAGTGCTTCCTTATATATTTCCATACTCTTAAATACGGTATCGATGCGGATATTTTCGTCCTTTTGGTGACAATTACCTTCTTCTCCAGGAAAAGCTGGGCCAAAAGCTAAACAATTTGGTATTTCTTTTGCATATGTGCCACCACCGATTGCAATAGGCTCTAAGTTGTCACCGGAAATACGATTATAAATACTACTTAAAATTTTAACTAAGGGTGATGATTTTGGAATATAAAGAGGCTCTGTAAAAGATAAGTCTTCAATTTCAAAAGCCGATGAAGATAGAACTTTTTCATGAATTGCAGTTGCAACATCATTTGATTTCATAGTAACTGGAAATCTAACGTCGCAATAAACAACACCATGATTTTTTTCTAAGTCAATAATTCCGGTATTTAGAGTTAATTTACCGGAGTCTTCATCTTCAAAGCCGGCACCTATGCTCTGACCATTATATTCCATACCAATCAAGTCATTATATGAACTTACAAAAGGATGAGCTGCTCCATGATTTTTTAGTTTCTCTTCACAATCTTTCATTGCTAATGCAATAGCATTTATGGCATGTTCAGGAGTAGAAGCGTGACCCATTTTACCAATAAGTTCATATTTTTCTTCTTTGCCATCAGAGAAGTGAAGTGTATATTCACACTCACCAGGGATAACATTTTCAGCTTGACCAGTCTTGCAACTTACATAAATTTCAGATTCTGGGCTGTAATCACTACCATCCCATATTAATTTAAAGGCATACCTACCTTTTTCAGCATGAATAACAGGGAAGTTAGCATCGGCAGTAAAAGCCGCCCTGGGTAGAAGTTCTTTCTTACAATAATATTCCATGCACTTCATACCAGTTTCTTCATTGCAACCAAGAATTAGGCGAATTCTGCATGGTGGCTGATAATTTTCATCCATTAACATCTTCATAGCATAAAGGACAGTCAAAGCAGGTCCTTTATCATCTATTACCCCACGGCCGATATATGCATCATCGGTTATTTTAAGGGTAAAAGCATCATCCCAGCCTTGGGCAGGAACTACATCGAGATGGCATACCGCGGCAATCATCGCCTCAGTTTCTGGTCCAAATTCAACATATCCACAATAGTTATCAATGTTTTTACATCTAAAACCCATTTCTTTAGCTATATTAAGAAAAGCTTCTAGTGCCTTTTTTGGTCCCAAACCAAATGGGGCACCCTCTTTAGCTTCAGATTCTATACTATTAATTGATATTATTTTAGATAGATCATCTTCGAATCTATCTTTGTATGATAGTGCTTGCATATCCATATACTCCTTTTTTATCAATATAATTTATTGCTATTATCGTTATTATAACAAGTAGAATGAAAAGTGGAAGAATATTGACTAAAGTATTTATACATAAAATTACACTAATTACTTAGAGTAAAATAATTGCAATATTAAAAAATTTTGATTTAAAAATAATAACTGCTTTGTGGTAATATTTTATAAATAGAATAATTAGTATAATATAGAAAATGTAAGTAAGGTGTGAGGTTTTTAAATATGGATTTGCATGAAGCATTATTCAAAAGAGTTTCTCAGCGAAAATTTAGAGAAGAGGCAATGAGTGAGAAATCGCTAAATGCTTTTTTATCTGGGCTCGATTCTATTCCACTACTTCATCCTGAACATAGTTTATCTATTAGATTTATAACTTATGGAGAATTGAAGACTCTTTTTCCTAATTTTTATAAAAGTGTTATTTACGCACCTTATTTTCTTTTTTTCTATGCAGAAGATAACGAGGAGTCAATGCAAAATATTGGCTATCTTGGTCAACTTAGTTCATTGTGGCTTAGTTGCAATGGTTATGGATCATGTTGGCAGGTAGTCAAGGGAATTGAGCAGACAGTTTGGCCAGAAGCAGAAAAATTACTTAGGGATCAAGAATTAGCTAAGGAAGAGGCACGTCAAAAAGAAGAACTTGAGTTAGAACAAAAAGAAAATAGGGAAATAAGTAGAGAAGTTCTAGTTGAAGAATCAAAACAATTATCCCTAGATAGTTCCAGTAAAAAAGAAAGTGCACAAATTAGTGAGGAAGATGATAAATCATTAGAATCTAATAATGAAAATAAAGAAGATATAATATTATTCCCAGCAAAACCACAAGAACAAATTCTCGCTTTTGGTATTCCGGATAATAGAATTAAAATAGGTAGGCCAGTGAGCCGTAAAAAATTGCACTCACTACTAATCTCAGGGTCACCAGAGCCAAATATTGCTTTTATCAATTTGCTCGATGCTGCTAAAGCAGCTCCATCTGAATATAATAGTCAGCCATGGAGGTTCTGGGTTACTGAGCATTGTATACATGTATTTATTAAGCCAGCAAGAATTTTTGGCAGCAAACTTCGTCATCAAAATGAGCATATTGCAGTAGGATGTATGTTAGCAAATCTTATTACTCAGGCAGAACTTGGTGGGTTGAATGTTGAACTCAGACAAGAAAAGGAACCATTTGCACCTATCAAGGAACTTGAGTATGTTATTAGCATATACATAAGTGACCCGTATGATATTTAATTTGTTAAATGAGTTAGATATAATTACAATTAGCTAATTAGATCTTAATTTCACTTTGGCTTGATTAATTGTTGGTGAGAGTATATTATATGCTAGTTTTGGAGACGTACCGAAGAGGTCGTAACGGGACGCACTCGAAATGCGTTTGTCGGCAACGGCACGTGGGTTCGAATCCCACCGTCTCCGTCAGTAAAAAAATCCAGTAATCATAATAGATTCTGGATTTTTTATTTTTTAATCAATTTGCTTAAAAGTACATATAGTAGGGATATTTTAAAATGTATTTGAGTTTCCTAAAAGATTTTAAAATTAGAACATTAAATACGAAAATAATTTGTTAATGACTTCTAGTTTGTATAAATAAAATATTATTAGTGATAGTATATATGAAGTTTAGAATATATTAGTGGGAGTTTAATATATATGAAAATTGATCAAAAAATGCTTGCCGATTTTTCTAGAAAGTTCAATGAAGAAACAAGTAATCAAATTACAAAGTATGCCATTTCTAGAGTTGGTATACAAGAAGCATCATTTAATAGTGAAGTTCTTCGTAAACATAACTTTGTTTATTCTGAACAAATTGAACATGGTAAAATTTGCAACCAGAAACAATCTGGACGTTGTTGGATGTTTGCAGCACTAAATGCTGCTAGAATAGAAGTAATGAAGAAACTTAATTTGGAAACTTTTGAATTTTCACAGAATTATTGTTTCTTTTGGGATAAACTCGAGAAATCTAACTACTTCTTAGAAAATATATTAGAAACACTTGATGAAGAAACAGATTCAAGATTATTGAAACACTTACTTGCCGCACCAATTCAAGATGGTGGTCAATGGGACATGTTTGTTGGCATCCTTGAAAAATATGGTGCTGTGCCCAAATCGGCTATGCCTGAAACTTTCCATTCATCAGCTTCAGCAGATATGTGTACGGCTATTACTACTTTGCTTAGAAAAGATGCATCTATTATTAGAAGAAAATATCGTGAGAATGCTTCTATAGATGAACTGCGCAAATTAAAAGAAGATATGCTTTATGAAATTTACCAGATCCTGTGCAAGTGTTTAGGTGAACCCCCTGTAAACTTTGATTTTGAGTATAGGGATAAAAATAAGGAGTTTCATGCGATACGCAATATTACTCCGCAGGAGTTTTTTAAAGAATATGTGTCATGGAATTTGGATGATAAGATTTCTTTAATAAATGCTCCAACCAAAGATAAGCCATATGGCAAAGCCTATACAGTTGCATTTTTATCTTCCGTTAAAGAAGCTCGCGAAGTAAGATATGTTAACGTGCCTATGGAGGAGCTCAAACGTTCTGCAATTGCATCAATTAAAGCAGGAGAGCCTGTGTGGTATGGTTGTGATGTAGGGAAGCTTCTTGCTCGTCAGGAAGGTATTATGGATTATGAAACATTCAGATATAAGGACACTTTGGGCGTAGATTTAAGTATGAGTAAAGAAGATAGACTAGATTATTCTGAAAGTCTATTGACACATGCAATGTTGCTTGTAGGTGTATATCTTGATGAAAATGGGAATCCTGTTAAGTGGAAGGTTGAGAATAGTTGGGGAAGTGACAGAGGATGCAATGGTATATACTCCATGAGTGATGAATGGATGGATCAATTTACATATCAAATTATGGTTGATAAAAAATATATTGATCCTAAATATATTGAAGCCTACAATGGTGAAATCACTGTACTTAAACCTTGGGATCCAATGGGAGCCTTGGCTTGGTTAAATTGACTTGCTATTTTAAATTTTAAATTTAAAGATATTGTAAAAGAAGAGCTTTGTCTCTTCTTTTTTTGTAACTAATGTAATAAAATTAGTTCTAGTATAAAAGGGGGTATTATGACAAATATATTCAGTAAATTAAAAGAAACTTCAATGGCAATTTTGCCATTAGTATTTATTGTTATTTTATTTAACTTTACTGTGGTGAATATCCCTGACTTTCTTATATATCGCTTTTTGATATCAGCAATAATGGTATTAATTGGATTAACTTTATTTTTGTTTGGGGTTGATTTATGTATACATCCAATGAGTAGTGAAACAGGAGTAGCAATAGCAAAAAAGAATAATATTTACTTAGTAATCTTTGTTAGTTTGCTTATGGGCTTTGTAATCTCAATTGCAGAGCCAGATTTATTAGTCTTAGCTAATCAAATTTCTAATATAACTGAGGGTGCCTTGAGTGTCTTATTAATATTAACGGTCGTGTCCGCAGGAATGGCCATTATGATTATGCTCGGCTTCCTTAGAATATTATTTAGAGTTGACTTGAATTTAAGTATTCGCTGTCTATATACTCTAATTTTAATTATTTCGATTTTTGTTCCTAAGGAATTTCTAGCGATCGCCTTTGATTCTTCGGGTGCTACTACAGGAATTCTTGCTGTTCCTTTCATGTTGGCTTTTTCTTCTGGTATTGCATATTTAAATAAAAATGCGGATTCTAGTGCTGATAATTTCGGCTTAGTGGCCCTTGCTTCTAGTGGGGCTGTTATGGCGGTTTTGATACTTGCTCTGATTAAACCAATTACGTTTGATACTGAACAACTTACATTTGATACGAGTATTACAAGTGGAATTTTTAATGTATTTTCTTATGAGTTTGGTCATAGTCTTTTACATTCATTGATGGCGATTTTGCCACTCTGTGTTATTTTCTTTTTAGTTCAGTTCCTCATTATAAAGAGTTCAGCCAAAAGAGTACTCAAGATGGGAAAAGGAATGATTTATACACTCTGCGGACTGGTGCTTTTTATGTGGGGAGTTAATTCTGGATTTATAGATATAGGTAAATATTTAGGTGACTCCGTATCTTCAGGTAATATAATTGTTTTATTGTTTACTGCATTTTTACTTGGTGTTGTGGCGGTTATGGCTGAACCTGCTGTTCATGTATTAGCTAATCAAATAAATGAAGTTACTAGTGGTGCGATAAAAAGGAGTGCGGTTTTTTTGCCAATTACAATTGGAGTTGGGATGGCACTTCTTCTTTCAATTATAAGAATCAAGGTCCCTGCAATAAGTTTAAGTCACTACGTTCTACCAGGTTATATATTAGCTCTTATTCTTAGCTTTTTTGCTCCTAAAATTTTCGTTGCTATTGCTTTTGATGCGGGTGGAGTAGCCACTGGACCTGTCACCGCAACGTTTATACTATCTTTTACCAATGGAGTGGCGAGTGAAACCGTGGGAGCTAATGTTTTGATAGATGGGTTCGGAATGATAGCAATGGTTGCATTGATTCCAATTATTTCTATAGAATTACTGGGTTGTTATTATTCATATCAAAAAAATAAGTTAAAGTTACAGGGTGTGAAATGAAATTATTAGTTTGTATTGTAAATGAAGGGAATGGCGAAAAGGTAATTGGTTCCTTAGAGGAATATAAGATTTTATGTCCAACTGTAATTAAGTGTTATGGATGCTCAAGTAGAAAGATTTTGAATTTGCTAGGATTAGAAAGTTCAGATAGAGATCTGCTTATGATGCTTATATCTAATGATAATAGTGATAGATGTATTGAAGACGTTACTAGCAAGTTTAATATGGATAAAAGAGGAAAGGGAATTATATTTACAGTTGATATTAATACTCATTTAGAACAAAAAGAGGTTTTAGACATGTTGAATGATGATAAAAAGACACAAGATAAATTCGCAGCTATAGTTAGTATCGTCAATTATGGTGAAGCTGAAAAGGTAATGGATATTGCTCGAAAGTATGGAGCAAATGGCGGTACAATAATTCATGGTAGAGGATGTAGTAAAAACGAGATAGTACATATATTTAATTTTGATATTGAGGCAGAAAAAGAAGTTTTATTGATGATTGTTAATCGCAGTATTTGTTCCACTATAATTAGAAAAGTGTGTGAAGATTTAAGGTTTAATGAAGTTAATTCAGGAGTTATATTTAGCTATCCTATTTCAGAAGTACACGGTCTATTTGAAAAAGAACAACAAAAGTAATTGTAAAAAATATAATTATTAGGTATTGACAGTAGGATTTGTTTTTAATAATATATATCCGTTGTCAGTAACGCGTCTTTAGCTCAGTTGGTAGAGCAACTGACTCTTAATCAGTGGGCCCAGGGTTCGAGTCCCTGAAGACGCATATGGAGAGATGGTCGAGTTGGTTTAAGGCACCGGTCTTGAAAACCGGCGAGGTGCAAGCCTCCGTGGGTTCGAATCCCACTCTCTCCGAAGTTGATTTATGGGGAGCTGCAGGCTCTCTTTTTTTATAGATTTATAAGGTGATTGAAGTGAATAGAAGAATACAGTTAGATAGTATATTAGCTAATATTTCAAAGTTTTTTTCTATTATATTTAATACCTCATTAGGTAGATTTTTATTTGCTATTATTATCTTTTTACTGATCTTTCTTCTTAATATTTTGATTACTGGGAATAATTATTACTTATTTATAAAAGTAGTTGGTATTGAAAGTATAGTTGCATTATTACTTGGATGGATTAGCTATATCATAAAAATTAGACGAGATAAATATTAATTTTTTGAAAAGATATCTTACATATTATATAAACTAATTTAAAGAGCTAAGTTATGATGTTATTATTTACCAAAGACTATGTCTTTTATGCTTTATTAAATTACAGGAGGGTAGTATGAGCAATCCAGCAAATAGAAGTTTTGATATGCATGATGTTGATGTACATGCTTTTATGGAAGCTCTTGATCAGTGTAAAGGTAATGTTTTTTTAATTACTGATGAAGGTGATAGATTTAATTTGAAGAGCAAATTGAGCCAAATCACAGGTCTAATTCATTTAATTGAAGGTGGTAAACTCGTAAAAGCTAAGATAATTGCTGAAAATCCAGAGGATGAGAGTTTCTTATTTAGAAAGAATCTTTTTGGTTGATTTTGTTAGATTTGGTTACAGAGAGTTAGATCATCTCTGTAACCAAATAATTACATTAAAGTGACGATTAGCTATTGACAAAGTTAATCTAATATTAGATAATCTTTCATCGTTGCTGGTGGGATTAGCTCAGTTGGCTAGAGCGCCAGATTGTGGCTCTGGAGGTCACGGGTTCAATTCCCGTATCTCACCCTTCGTATTTTGGGGCGTAGCCAAGCGGTAAGGCACGGGACTTTGACTCCCGCATGCACAGGTTCGAATCCTGTCGTCCCAGATGCATGATCCATTAGCTCAGTTGGTAGAGCACTTGACTTTTAATCAAGGGGTCTGGAGTTCGAGCCTCCAATGGATCAAAGAGAGCGTTTGCTCTCTTTTTTTTATTAATTGTAAAGTTCTATAAAATACTAATTAAGTTTCGCCTAGTTTTTGATTTCAAATTTTTATAAGTGTACGTATATAATTTTTAAGATATAAATATTAAAAGTATTTTTAATATTTAAGTTTGTTAAAATTTTTCTCGGGTGTGTTAAACTTGTAATTGATATAGCAACATAGATGACGAGGTTAGTAATATGCAAATTAATAATATTTTAAATCGTTTCAGAATTCGCAAAGGTACTGCTTTGTTTTTGATTATTTTGCTATTACTTATTGTTATAGCAATTATTTATACTTCACTTAGATTATTTAAATTTGGAACTACTTCCACGATTGATAAGTTCTTATCTGCACTTCAAAATGCTGATTATGTTCGTATTAATGATATGTTAGACGATGAACTAAAGAATAATTTTGGCGATGATTTTCAAACTTATGATGATACAGCACTTTCCCTTCTTTTGAAGAGCATGGTTTATCAGATAGATAGTAGTAGTTCTGATGATTCAACAGAAAATATTAGCATTTCTGTCGATTATTATAAGACTAAAGAATTTAACACTTATCTTAAGGATGTAAGTAAAAATACTAAGTTTTTTGAAAATGGTAATTTCAGTTCCAAAATTTTCCTTGAGTCGATTAAGGATGATTTAGCTTCATCTAAGGAAGTGTTAAAAACATCTATTGTTATTAAAAATTCGTTACTCACTAATGAATCTATGATTTTTTCAGATTTAAAGAGTATTGCAGATGAATCACTTAAGGACATCAATTTAAATGATTTGTCATTAGAGTCAGATATTACAACTGGGCCTAGCTCTGACTCTGATACTACTACTCAATCAAGTGATTCTTCTAATAGCTCTGAAGATGCTAAAAATACTAAAAATACAGAACCAAGTACTTCTTCTTCATTGGATACTAATGCTTCAGTAAATAATGACATATCCAATCAAAATACAAATTCTAACAATAATTTTGCTAATAATAATGTACAAGGTGATAGCGCTGCTGTAGCAGATAATTCTAATAATGTACCTAATAATAATTATAATGGTGTTTCCCAAGGAGATTCTGACAATATTTCTTATCAGGATTCTAATAATCTCCAGAATGGACAAGAAAATCAAAATTTAAATCAAAATAGTAATGCTGATCTGCAGAATAATAATATTGTTATAGGTACTTACTATACAGTAAAAAATGGTGATGATTTAATTGATATTGCGAGAAGAGCGTACGCTGGATATGAGAATCCAGAAATTTATGTATATCAAATAATTGAATCTAATGGATTACAGGATAGCAATGGAACATTCTATCTATTTACAGGTCAGGCTCTATATATTCCTGAGCCAATAATCGAGTAATATGGATAATTTTAGTAGCGAGCGTCTTAGTTATAGAAGATTTAACAGAGAAAATGCTAAGTGTTTTGCAAGGGAGTTTTCTGATCAAGAATATATTAAGTACTATATTCCTGAACCTTTTCATATATATTGCGGTGTAGAATTAGAAGAATTGCTATGCTCTTGGAATGATGGAGATAAATTTTTCCTTTTTGAGTTATTGAGCAAGGATAGCGGTTCACTTCTTGGCCTACTAACAGTTGATAATTTTTCTCCTAATAGATCAATAGGAGAGAGTGCTGAGATCGGTATACTCATAAAGAAAGAATTTCAAGGCTTGGGATATGCTAGAGAAGCTTTTTCTGCTATAGAGAAGATTTTGTTTGATATTTATAAAGTCCACGTAATATATGCCACTGCAGCTTCAAAAAATTTTGCTTCTATCAGATTGATTGAAGCCTCAAATTTTCATTATAGTGGTAAGAAAGAAGACTATTTTCTAAGAGATGGGGAATATTCAGATTTGAATATATATTGCAAGATAAATAAAGAATGATTTTGTTGATAAATATATTTTGACTCTATTAATTATATTTAAATTTAGATAAAATATACAAAGTCTATTATCTATATTGATAGGAGTTTGTATATGTTAAAGGGCAATTTGCTTTTTGGTCAATCTGGTGGTCCAACTGCTGTTTTTAATTCGAGTGCAGCTGGAGTTTTTATTGAAGCTTTGGATAATAACGCAGTTGATAAGGTTTATGCTGCGGCCAATGGTATTGCTGGATTACTTAATGAAAATATCTATGATATTAATCAAGAGGAACGTTGCGAGCTATTACGTCTTAAAAATACGCCGTCTTCTATGATTGGTTCATGTCGCCATAAGCTTAAAGATTATTTGCTCGATGATTCTGAATATCAAGAAATTCTTAGAATATTTAAGAAATACAATATTCGTTTTTTTCTTTATAATGGTGGAAATGATTCCATGGACACTTGCAATAAAATATCTAGATACTTGGAGTCTGTTGATTATGAATGTAAAGTAATTGGTATCCCAAAAACTATTGACAATGATTTATGTGCTACTGATCACTGTCCCGGGTATGCTTCTGCTGCCAAATATGTAGCTACTACGACTATGGAAATTTGTGCTGATGCCTGTGTTTATGATACTCCAATGGTATGTATTATAGAGATAATGGGTAGACATGCTGGTTGGTTGGCCGCTTCTAGCGCTCTTGCTTCAATTCAAGGTTTTGGACCGGATTTAATATATCTTCCTGAAGTTGTATTTGATATTAATAATTTTCTTAATGATGTCAAAGAAATTTATAATAGAAAAAATAAAGTCATAATTGCAATTAGTGAAGGGCTTAGAACAAAAGAAAATTTGTATATACCTGAACTGGTTAAAAATATTTCAAAAGATTCATTCGGACACAAACAATTAGGTGGAGCTGCACAAGTCTTGGCTGATTTTGTTGCCAACGAACTCCACTGTAAAGTTAGAGGAATAGAGCTGTCGTTGATGCAAAGGGCTGCTTCTCACTTAGCCTCTAAAATTGATGTGGAAGAAGCCTACGGCGCAGGTGCTTATGCTGTCAAAATGGCTACTTCTGGTAAAAGTAAGGGAATGGTATCTATTAAAAGGCTTGAGGGTGGTGAATATAAATCTAGTTTTGAGCTTGTTCCACTTTCGATAACTGCAAATACAGAGAAAAAATTTCCTATCGAATGGATTAATGATAAGCAAAATAATGTTTTGCCTGATTTTTTTGAGTATATTCTTCCCCTTATCCAAGAAAAGTCTGAACCTCAATTTGAAAATGGTCTGCCACGTTATGCAAAATTGAAGAAGGTTCAAGTAAGAAAATAATTATTATCGGACAATTTACCAGTTTACAGAAAGATAGACTGCATTTATAATTAACCGATGTTATTTGTGTATCCTCGCTCCGAAAGGGGCTAATTCCGAGAGGAGGTGTAAGATATGAGAAAATATGAGTTGTTATACGTTTTAACACCAACTTTGAACGAAGATGGTATTAAGGAAATGAATGAGCGTATTCAAAATCTTATCTCAGATAATGCCAGCGACGTCAGCACCGATGAATGGGGTATGAGACAGCTAGCTTATGAGATTGAAGATCAGAGAGAAGGGTATTACGTTATTGTTACTTTCTCATCAACTCCTGAGTTCCCCAAAGAACTTGAGAGAAACTTAAGAATTAACGATAAAGTCTTAAGATTCCTAGTTACTCGCGCTCACGAGTAATAGGTACAAGTTCAGTACGAAAGGTATCTATTTATGAACAAGGCAATTTTAATGGGTAGACTCACACGAGATCCTGAGCTTCGTCAGACAGCTTCTGGAATTTCAGTTTGTACATTCACTTTGGCAGTGGATAGAAAGTATAGGAATGCCAATGGTGATAAACAAACCGACTTTATCCCGATTGTTGTATGGAGACAGCAGGCTGAGTTTGCTCACCAATATTTCCGTCAGGGATCAAGAGTTCTAGTTTCTGGTTCCATTCAGATAAGATCATGGGACGATAGAGATGGAAATCGTAGATATACTACTGAAATAATTGCTGAAGAATTGGAGTTTGCTGATAGCAAAAAAAGTGAGTCATCTGAGTATAGTAACCAATCATTTTCTTCAAATTATTCGAGTCAAAATAGACAAAATAACACAAATAACAATCGTTTAGTTGAAGAAGTAAATGAATTTTATAATCAAGATGAAGAAGATAGTTTCTATCCGGCTCCGAGTGATGATACAGATTTGCCTTTCGACCTATAGAAATATATTGAGGAAGGAGAACGAATATGTCTGAGAATAAGAATTTTGAACGTAGACCAAGAAGAACCCGTCGTAAGGTTTGTCAATTTTGCATTGATAAAGTTGAATACATTGATTACAAGGATGTAGCTACATTAAAGAAGTATATTTCTGAGAGTGGTAAGATTTTACCAAGAAGAATGACAGGCAATACTGCAAGACATCAGAGAATGCTTACCAATGCAATTAAAAAAGCAAGACAAGTTGCTTTGTTGCCATATACTGAGGATTAATTTACTTTTCCTTGCACATTTTATTGATACATTGAATTATACATATTAATTGATATGTAAATTGGAAGGGGTCAAGTTATATACTTGGCTCCTTTGTTATATAATAGAGAAGATTAGGAGGCTAATATGAAAGTTATTTTAACCAAAGACGTAAAAAAATTAGGCAAGGCCGATCAAATTGTAGAAGTTAGCGATGGTTATGCTAAGAATTATTTATTTAAACAAAATTTGGCAATTGAAGCCTCAAGTAAAAATCTTCATGATGTTAAACAGAAGCAAGATACTGATAAGGCTCGTGATTTAAGAAAAAGAGTTGAGGCTATGGAATTATCAAAGGAACTACAGAATCAAACCTTTACTATTAGTATGAAAGCCGGTGAGGGTGGAAGATTATATGGTTCATTGACAACAATGGATATTGCTCAAGCTCTAGAAAAAAAAGGATATACAATTGATAAGAAAAATATAAGTATTAATGTCCAAATTAAGCAACTTGGCCATACTACTGCCGATATTAAATTGTATAGTGATATTTCATGCACAATAGATATTGATATTGTTAAGAAGGACTGAAATTAGATGCCTAGTCAAAATAGCAATACTTTTACCACTGATAATTTACTTAGAGTCCCGCCACATTCGATCGAAGCTGAGCGTTCTGTTTTGGCATGTGCTTTGACTGATGAAAAATTACTTAGTCGTGTTATAACTGAAGTTAAGCTCGATGATTTTTACGATCCTGTTCATAAATTAATTTTTCAGGCTATTTTTGATTTGATAAATGAACAAAAGGCTGTAGACATAATTACAGTAATGGATAAATTGTCGCTCAAAGGTAAGTTAGAAGATATTGGAGGTTTACCATTTTTAAATGGTTTGCTTGATGCTGCGCCAGCATTAACTAATGTTTCTCATTATACGAATATAGTTCACCAAAAATCGCTAATGCGCAAACTGATTTTAGCACTTAACGACAGTCTGGCTACTTGTTATAAAGTTGAAAAGGCGGATGACGTGCTCGATTATATATCAAATAATATATTTGATTTAAGAGAAGTTGAGAAATATGGAAACATTGAGCGACTTGGCGAAGTTGTTACTTCAATTATAAATGATATATTTCAGCAGTTTGAGAAGAAAGAATCTCGCAGAGGTATATCTTCAGGATTTCCATCATTGGATATTCCATTGTCAGGTCTCAGAGCTGGTACTTTAAATATACTTGCTGCTAGACCTGCAATGGGTAAATCTGCCCTTGCGATAAATATTGCTCATAGGGTTGCAAGTAGTGGAAAAGTTGTTGCTTTTTTTAGTCTTGAAATGAGTAAGGAAGAAATTGCTTATCGTGTTTTGAGTTCCCAAGCGTTTATTAGTTCTAATAAATTGAGCCAGGCTTCTGAGCTCAATGAAAAAGATTTTGATGATATTGGCATTGCGATGCGTAAGCTTTTTAATATTGGCTTCTATATCGACGATAAGGCTGATAACTCTCCTGTTCAGATTCTCAGTAAGTGCCGACAAATGAAGATTGAAGGTCACGATTTGGGCTTGGTTATTGTTGATTATATGCAATTAATGCGTCCTGATGGCAGACACGATTCTAGACAGCAGGAGATATCAGAAATTTCAAGAGGTCTTAAATTGCTGGCTAAGGAGCTTAATATCCCTGTTATAGCTTTGTCACAGCTTAGCCGTGCGTGTGAGATGCGTCAGAATAAAAGGCCAATGCTTTCTGATTTGAGAGAGTCTGGATCAATTGAGCAAGATGCTGATGCAGTATTATTTATTTATAGAGATTCATACTATCAGAATGATAGAGAGGAAGGTCCTAGAGAAGAAGCAGAGGTAATCATTGCCAAGAATAGATCTGGCTCAACTCAGACCATTAAACTTGAATGGTTAAGTTCTTATACAACATTTTATGATCCTGCAAGTAAAAGAATTTCAGATGAAGATGCACCCCCAGAGAATATTGGAAAATTGTCTGATAATTTAGATTACAATCCATTCGATGATGATAATAGTTTTAATAATTCATCTATTTCAGACAGTATAGAGAATAAGACGGGATTTTCTTCAAATAAAGAAATTGATAATTCTAATATAAATCTTGATGATTCAGATAATTTTTATAATGACGAGCAAGCTAATACAGATTATAGTGATGATCCAAATTCAGTCTTTGACAATATGAATACAGCTGCGCCTTGGGATGAGCCTAAGCAAAATATGGAGTTGCCTGATGATTGGGGTTTCCCAGGTGACAATGATTTACCTTTTTGATTTATATAAATTATGATTCAACTTGATGCTAATAAATTATTGAATATACTTAAACAAAACCATAGTTCTCTTATTTTTCAAGAAATTTATAGATTGTTTGAAAAAAGTATTGCAGATTTAGAGAGCTTGCTTCCAGATTTATATGAAAAAGTTAATATTTTAGCTTTTTCAGGTGGCAAAGATTCAATGCTTCTACTTATATTATTACTTAGGTTCAATATTGAACATAGGAAAAAGTTGTTATTCAGAATATGCCATGTAAATCACAATATTAGATATGAATCTTCTCTCGAGGCTAGTGCAATTAAGGACATGGCGACCTCGCTTGGCTTAGCTTATACCATTTATGATTTATCATATGATTTGTTATCTGAATTATCAAAAGAAAATGGTATTGAAGCAGCCGCACGCACGCTTAGATATGCATGCTTTTCTAGATTAATAAATGGTATTTTAACTGAAAAAACGTATAAAGAGGAAAGAATAGATTTCTCGAGAGCGCTTTTTCTAATTAAAAATTACAACGAGGATTGTGATAGAGTTTATTCAACAACAGTTTCTCCCTATATTTTTCTAGCTCATCATAAGAATGATCTTATTGAAACAATTTTTTTAAATATATTTAGAGGGAGCGGTATAGACGGTATTTCTTCACTTATGCCAATCAATGGTAGACTTGTTAGACCACTACTTCGTTTAGATCGTAAATTAATTGATGACTTTTTCGATGAGAGTGAAATAGACTTTATTCAGGATGAAAGTAATTTTTCTGATCAATATAAAAGAAATGAAGTTCGAAATAAAATTTTGCCATATATTGATAGTGTTATTGGTACAGATTACCGAAATAATATACTTAAGTTGTATGATAATGCCTGTGAGCAACGTAATATAAATAGGCAAATGACCGAGAGATTTTGCACTTTAGACTTGATCGATGATGAATTTGAATTTATTTCTTTTATATATAAACATAATGAGAATGTTGATAGTCTTAGTTCAGTAGCTAATTTTTATCTAAAATTAAAGTTGAAGAATGTTCTAGCAGATAAATTAAAACTAAGTGTATCAAAAATTAATTTAGATTCAGTTATTGACGCAATTGTTCAGAAGTCTAGAATTATTATTAATATCAATCGGGCAACTTTATTTATTGCATATTTTAAGCAAAATAATGAATCTTTAATTACTATCGATAGAGATACTCAAACGAGAAGTTTTCATAGTTTTAATACTGAGATTAAGTATAGGGGACTTTGTTCTTTTTTTGATATTAGTTCTTTGATTCAAATTAAAGATATAAATGATCTTAAAAATATTAAATTACCTCGAGTCTATAAAGGAAGTGAATTTATAGCCGATAAATATTATTACCCACTTATTCAAGAAGCTGTGTGGCGTAAAGTTAGGAATGATGACAAGATACTTTTTTATGGGAAGTTAAATACTCTCAAAAATTTTGCCAAGAAAAAAGCTATACCCTCTGATTTATTTTCGAATTTAGCCTGTTATGCTATTGGAGATAGAATTATTTTTTTACCAGGAATTTTTTGCGACTTAGATTACCTTTTGGAAAATGAATGTTCATATGAGAGTTCTGATAAATATTGGCATTTCGCCATATATGAATCGAAAAATACACTCATTTGACCAACTATTATCTAAATTTTCTGCTTTTAATATATTGGCTTGTTTTGTATGCTAAAATAACAAATTATAGTAATAATGAATAGAAATAATTGAGATCAAATGGAATGGAGCTATTTATGGTCACTGATAATCTAGGTGCACATCATGAAGTGGACGGTCTATGTCCAAATAGGATTTTAATAAAAAAAGAAGAGATTGACCATATGGTCAGTAGACTTGGCAAAGAGATAACTGAACGCTTCAAAGGGGAGTCGATACTAATGGTCTGCGTCCTTAAGGGAGCGTTTGTTTTTATGGCAGATTTGCTTAGATATATTGATTTGCCACTAGAGACAGAGTTTATTGCTACTTCAAGTTATGGCAATGGGACATCCAGTAGTGGAACCGTAAGGATTATTAAAGATATAGATCAAGACATTAGTGGAAAAAATGTAATTATTGTTGAAGATATAATTGATTCTGGGCTTACTTTAAAAAAATTACTTGAGCTTCTTTCAACTAGAAATCCTAAGACTCTAACTGTGTGTACTGCTTTTGATAAGCCTTCTAGACGTAAAGTTGATATTGATGTTGACTTCAAAGGTATTTCGATACCGGATGAGTTCATTGTTGGCTACGGCTTAGATTATGCTGGTCAATATAGACAATTACCTGAAGTTTATGTTATGAGAGATTGTAATTCTATAGACTAACAAAAATAGTGGTGAATAATAGATATAAAGTATCTTAAATTTACTATTAATTTATTTTATTTGTTCCTTTTGTTGCATGTAGTATAGGAAATTTTGATACTCTTAAATTCGATTTTTGCTTAGAATTTGTTTTCGTTTTATAAATACGAATATAATAGTATTATTATTTTAGTAAGGAGTAACTAATAACTCAATGCCAATTAATAATTTCCCAAATAACAAAAAAAATAGATTTGGAAATGGACTTATTTTTTATGTCCTTGTTACAGTCGTTATTATTTCCATTGCCTATATGGTAGGTGGAAACGCCTTAAGGGAGAAGGAACTTCTTTTTTCCGATGTGATGGAGAGTTTAGAAAATAATAAAATAGAGCAGGCAACCTTTTCTGGAAATAATCTTGAAATAATACTTAAGTCTGATACTAATAATCCTCTGAATAAAAAAGTAATTAAGAAGACCGTTTCACCTTATTGGATGGCTAAATTACTTGAGAAATTTGATGATAGCAATGTTAAATATGATTATAAAGAACCTATAAATTTTTCCTTGGTAGTCAATGCTCTCACAATGATTCTGATGTTTGGATCCATGGGATTTTTTCTCTGGATTATTTACAGTAGGCAAGGTGGCGACGGCAAAAGTGCTATGAGCTTTGCAAGATCAAGAGCAAGACTCGCTGATCCATCTAAAAATAATGTAAGTTTCAATGATGTTGCAGGAGCTGATGAAGAGAAGGCTGAATTACAGGAGGTTGTTGATTTTTTAAAAAATCCTTCCAAATATGAGAGTCTCGGAGCCAAGATACCGAGAGGAATTCTTTTAGTTGGTCCTCCAGGTACTGGTAAAACTTTACTTGCCAAGGCTGTAGCTGGTGAGGCTGGAGTACCTTTCTTTAGTATTTCAGGTTCTGACTTTGTTGAAATGTTTGTCGGTGTTGGTGCTAGTAGGGTTAGAGACTTATTTGAGCAAGCTAAGAAAAATGCTCCTTCTATAATTTTTATTGATGAAATTGATGCTGTTGGTCGTCAAAGAGGCACGGGCTTAGGTGGTGGACATGACGAAAGAGAGCAGACCCTAAACCAGCTTCTTGTTGAAATGGATGGGTTCGGTCCAAATCTTGAAGCTATTGTTATGGCTGCTACGAACCGTCCTGACATTCTCGATCCAGCACTATTGAGACCAGGAAGATTCGATAGAAGGGTTACTGTATCAAGGCCCGATATGAATGGAAGAAAAGAAATACTTAAAGTTCATGCCAGAAATAAACCTATAGATAATAATGTAGATCTAGCTGAAATTGCCAGAATGACTCCAGGATTCACAGGAGCTGATCTTTCTAATCTTCTTAACGAAGCTGCATTGACTGCTGCTAGAAGAAATAGCAAGAGTATTTCTTATGCCGATATTGCAGACTCTGTATTTAAGGTAATGTTAGGACCAGAAAAGAAAAGTCATGTTGTTAGTGAAAAGGAACGTAAACTTACAGCTTATCACGAAGCTGGTCATGCTATTATTTTACGTACTTGTTCTGAAACCGACAGAGTTGAAAGAATTACCATCATTCCCGCAGGTGATGCTGGTGGATATACAGCATATAAACCTCATGAAGATGTTAATTTTAGAACTAAGGAACATCTTCTTCAAAGTATTAAGCATGCGCTCGGCGGAAGAGCTGCTGAAGAAATTATTCTAGGTGAAATAAGTACTGGTGCTTCTGGTGATTTGCGTATGATCAATGACTTAGCAAGAAGTATGATCACCGAATATGGAATGAGTGATAAATTACCTAACATGGTATTTGGTCAAGACAGTGGTCAAGTATTTATCGGAAGAGACTATGGTCATGTCAAGAATTTCTCAGAAGAAACTGCAAGAATTATTGATGAGGAAGTTAAACTAATAGTTGACAGATGCTATCAAGAGGTATTGTCTATACTTCGAGATAAAATCAATACTCTCCATGCTGTCGCAAAACGTTTGCTTGAGAATGAGCGAGTAGAGGGTGCTGAGTTTGAGAGAATTTATCAAGAAACAACTACAGCTGAACAGAGAGCTAATGATGCACAGAATCCTGGGCTCAACGATAGATATTTAAGTGATTACACGAGCGAAAGTGATTCTAATAGTAATTCTGCTAAGTTAATAAATGCTCAAGCTGATTCAGACTTAGTAAGTCTAAGTCCAACGGATAATACATCAAATAATCAAAATAGTGATGATAATAATCAAATTTCTGAGAACTAAGTAATATAAAACTTATATTAGAATATTAGTTTATTTTGTATTTGATATGTAAATAATAGAAATGGAGCCTAATTCTAAAAAATGAATTAGGCTCCATTTTTTATAAAAATATTTGCTAATGGTGTATAACTTATTTTTATTTCTTATGATAAGAGTTTATCTGCAAATGACCTAATCTGCTCTGGGCCAAGAAAAAGAATTATATCTCCATCTGCAACATTCTTATCAAGGTATTCCTTTATGTCAGCAAAAGTCTCTGCAAAGTAGGCCTTTGAACCGAGACTGTTAATCGCATCACAGATTAACCTAGAACTCATACCCAAACTGTCAGATTCCCTGTCAGAAAATATTTCATAGAAAACCAAACTCTCACAATCTTTGAGTGCATCTACATATTCATCAAAAAGTAATTTTACTCTTGAAAATGTTAGTGGCTGATATACTACATGAATTTTGCGATGTGGAAGATTGCGTGCAGCCTCTATAGTTATTTTTGTTGATGTAGGATGATGAGCGTAATCGGTAATTACTGTAGCATTTCTATATTGTCCTTTGATTGTAAAACGACCTTCAGTTCCAGTAAACTTGGAGAGTGCAATGACACTAGATTCCGGATTAGCACCATTTACATCTGCTGCTGCAATAGCAGCCAAAGAATTCAATACATTGTGTCTTCCAGGAACCTTTAGAGTATAACTTGCATAGAATATACCTTTTTTATATACATCAAAACTAGGATAACCATTATCATATTTGATATTAGTAGCGACAAAGTCCGCTAATTCACCCTTAGCATTAGCTTCAGCAAAAGAAGAAGGGGATAGGCCATCATCTGCTATACCAAAACTAATAAGTTTGATATTTTCTTTACCTTCACTAAAACGTAATTCTTCTGTTCTTTTTAAAAATTGTTCAATATATTTATCACGTAATGGAAAAATAAGAACACCAGACTTGGGAAGATCAGCCGCAAATTTTGCAAAAGTTTCAATAAGCTCATCAATTCCAGCAAAAAAATCTAAATGATCTTTATCAATATTTAAAAGAACTGCTGTAGTTGAGTAAAAATTTAATAATGAATTCTTATATTCACATGCTTCTGATACTAAGAGATCACCCGGTTTGCCCGCACGAACAGTTGAGTTACCGAAACCTTTAAATTCTGCACCTAGATGTACAGTCGGGTTGCGTTTGGCTTCTATAAGTATTTCTGAACACATTGCTGTTGTTGTTGTCTTGCCATGTGTGCCAGCAATATTTATTACCTTATCATAAGATCTAGTTAACCAACCTAAAAAAACTGAACGATCAACACAGTCTATTCCCATTTCATGAGCTCTTCTAAGTTCAACATTCCAATATGGGATTGCAGCTGTATATACAACTAAATCAGCCTTGAAGTCTTCTATCCACTGCGGATGATGCTGGCTGTGTACAGTTATTCCCATATTAATCAATTTGTGTACACGCTCGTTATCGTGCGGATCAGAACCAGCAACTTTAAATCCAAGGCGTTTGGCCATAATTGCTAGACCACTCATACTAATTCCACCAATACCGATAAAATAAATTCTTGCATCGGTATGAAGATTATTTAATAAAGACATATTGTCAGCCATATGATTGACTCCATCTCAATTTAGTTTATACATTATACTATTCTCGTATTTGGAATAAAATAAATAAATTAAAATGTCGCTAAAATACTTATGAAATAATAAATAATTAGATTGCTAGATTGCGAAAAAATTATTATATATTCATAATAATTAAGTAATAAAAATTTGAGTGTGTTTTTATATGAAAAAGAAGTATGACAAAGACTTAATGTCTCTAAGTAAATATGGCAGACGTAAAAAAAGGCAAGAGCTTGACGAAGCTGCTAGCCGTCTCGCACGTGCTAAATCCGATAACGATGAAAATACATATAATGATAGATATTTTCAAGATGTTAAATATTCTAGAAATCATCCCAATGAGATATTAGATCAAAGACTGTCTAATAATAAACAATTTACAGAGCAAGAAAAAGAGAGTAATCAAGTATTTATGAATAGTGAAATGCTATCTAATAATATAAATATAAGTGATATAAGAGAGTATGAAATATTTAAGTCTAAGAATTTTAGACAAGATCATCCTTCAAATATTTTATTGAATAATAAAAAAACTAATAGACAAAAATTTAAACTTAGAACTATTATTCTAAGTATTTTAGCCGTAGTTTTATTATTTATTTGCATTATTGCAGGTCTTATTGGAAGAAGCCTTTTAAAATTAAAAACTATACATTTGCCAACAGTTTCATATAATGGGATGATTAACAGTGGAGATAGTAATACCGACCCCAAAATAATTTATATAAATTCGGACTTCCCTTTGAATGAAGTAACGCAGGCTGATCCCAATGTAAGAAACATCCTAATTTTTGGAACAGATACAACAGATCCAGATGATGTAGGGAGAAGTGACGCTATCATAGTATTAAGCTTAAACCAGAATAGTGGTGATATTAGATTAACTTCAATTTTAAGAGATACTGAAGTATATACTGAAGCCTACGGGAATATAAAAATTAATGCTACATATGCCTATGGTGGTGTTAATTTACTAATTAATGCAATAAATGACAATTTTGATCTTGATATACAGGAATTTATCAAAGTTGACTTATGGAGTTCTGTTGACTTAGTCGATGCTCTTGGTGGTGTTGATATTGAAATTAGAGATGAAGATGAGTTGTTCTACACCAATGATATTTTGCGACAGATGAGACAACTTCATCCCGATAAAGAAATTCCTGATATTGATGGAGTAGGAGTCAAACATTTGAGTGGTTCTCAAGCTGTTGCCTATAGTCGAAATAGAAATTCTGATTCTGATTTTGGTAGAACAGGCAGACAAAGAATAGTTTTAGAAGCGATGATGAATAAGCTGAAGAGTTTCTCATTATCTACGAAAATATCTTTCTTTGATACGCTATGCAGTGAGTTAGTTACTAATATATCTAAAAGTGAATTGCTCAAACTTGCTTTGGGCTCAACCCCACTCTTGCTAAAACCAGTTCAGACATATCACGTTCCCGAATCTGGAATGTATTATGATGATACATCTACTTATAATTTAATAGTAGATTACGATCAACAAGTTCCTGCTCTTCACGACTTCATTTGGTCAAGATAGATTGATTATAAAAATTTCGGGGATTTATATAGATGCTTAGAGTAAAAGCCTACGGTATATCTGAAATTGGCTCTGTTCGTAAAAATAATGAGGATAATCTTTATATTAGTGGACATTTTCGCAATGATAATTTAAATAGTAAAGTTTTCTCAAAAGATCTTGAAAAAATTACTGATTGTGGTCTATTTGCAGTTTGTGACGGAATGGGTGGAGAAGCTTATGGAGAAGAAGCAAGCTGGATTGCTGTTTCTGGCTTATCTTTCATAGAGAATCACCTTATTAGGCGTCCTGAAGTGGATTTTTCTTCACTAATCTCCTCATATTTAAGACAAGCTAATAAACGAGTCTGCGATAGAATAAAAGAACATAAAGGTATAAGAATGGGAACTACTTTTGCTAGTCTTTGTCTTAGACATGATAAATTTCAAGTAGCAAACTTAGGAGATTCTCGTATATATTTGTATAGAAACGGTGAGCTTAAACAATTAACCAAAGATCATACTCAAGCACAAAATCTTGCTGATCTTGGAATGATAAGTCAAGATGAAGTTAAAACTCATCCGGAAAGACATGCCCTTATTCAACATCTTGGTATTTTCCCACAGGAATTTTCTCTCGAACCTTCTGTATCAGAAATAGATGAACTTCACGTTGGTGATAAATTTCTTTTATGTAGCGATGGTCTTAGTGAGCAACTAGATGATTTTGAAATTGAAGAAATAATTTCCGAAAATGAAGGTATTGACTTAATATCAGAAAACCTTGTTAGTGCAGCCATATCTAGCGGTGGTAAGGATAATATAACACTCATATTGCTTGAAGTAGTTGGTATAAATTTAGTTAGACTCACTCAGATGCATGGTGGAGAAGATAGTGAAGAAGGTTCAGAAGAAATATCTTCATTTTTAAATATTGCCGATGAAAACTCTAGTTTGAATAATCCAAATAGTCATGATAAAGATAATGAGCCTGTAGATGCCGATACAGCCCCAGTTCCCAGTATGGCTCATTTAAATGAATTAGCAACAACAACAAAAGATACATGGAAAAAGAATGAACAATCTGCGTCACTAAAAGCCGAAAAAATAAATGATGCACTTGAAAATAAACGACAAGAATTATTAGTAAAATGGCCAAAGCTTCCTTCAATTAATGAGCAGAATACCATAATTACTGCAAGTTTAAATAAAAATACACTTGATACTAAATATATAAGTGAAAGTATAGATTCTATCCATATTTCTAGAGTCGGAGTAGATAGTAATGACGACACAATATCGAATGGAGTTGATACTAAATATGAATTTAAAGATGAAGGGACTAGAGTTGTTTTGTTTAATCAAAACTCTTCTGATATAAAGCCCCTCCTTGATGAAACTAGAATACGTATAGAAGCAAATAAGTATAATTTTATTCATAACTCGTACGACAAAACACTCATTCTTCCTACAGCAATGAATATAATCAATGCTGAAGTAGAGAGTAAGTCTAATAATTCAAATAAAGAAGTGGTTTTATATCAACAGATACCAGTTCAGCCAATAACAACTGATGATCTCGATAGATTCAATAAAGCAAAAATTGATGCAATTAAACGACAAAATAGATATAGATATACATTGCCAGATTCAGTGCGTTATGGGACAGGCTTCAAAGGGCATCTTCGCAGAATTTTAAAAATCGAACGAAATATATATGAAGTTTTTGAAGAATATGGCAAAACAGAGGCGGAGCTAAAGATAATAAAAAGAAAGAGACTTATTGTCGAAATTGCCAAAACAATTATATATATGCTTGCTTTTTCTTTATTAGCTTATTTTTTCTATGGTGCACTAAGAATACTATTAAATATATAATCTTAATAATGTATGATATCAATATTTGTTGAATTGTCTCTTGTAGATAATAAACACAAAAAAGCGTCAATTAAATCGTGCATACATCCCAATGCTTAGATTTTTGGCCTAACTTTTGGGGGCACATCATTTAATTGACGCCTTTTTCTATTATGTAATAATGCTAATTATTTATACTTCATGTTGTCTATTTTCAAGAAGTTGATTAATTCTAGCCGTCTGATCCATCAAACCAGAAGTAGATAAGTCATGATTGATTACGTCAATAATTTTGGCAATTAATGGACTTGCATCAGCATCAACATACCATGGACTTTTGAGCAAATCTTCAGGATGGTGTATGAGATTTGTTCCATAAACTTTCTTTATGAGACCAGACTTATAAGCTTGATTGAATTCTTCTATACCTTGAGTGAATAGGGGGAATGTACATACACAATAAATATTTTTAGCACCTTGATGTTCCTTGAGCTCATAAGCAGTCTGCAGCATAGTTTGCCCACTAGAAATCATATCATCAATTATAAGCACATCTTTATTTTTTACTTCTTCACCAAGAAATCTAATTGCATTAACTGGGTGTGACCCATCAACTAATCTATTATAATCACGTTCACGATAGAATGTTGAAAGCTGTAAACCGAGGACTGATGAGTAGTAAACTGCTCGTTTCATACCACCTTCGTCAGGGCTAACAATTGATAATTTATCCGGAGTAAAAACTATGCCATTCTTATCTTCAAGTAGTTTCTCAATTAAAAGATATGATGTAGGGAAATTATCCAGTCCGACAGTTGAAATTGCATTCTCTACTCGTGGTTCGTGTGGTTCGAAACAAATAATACTATGTGCACCAAGTTCTATTAACTCTTTCAAAGCGCAAGCGCAGTCTAGAGATTCTCTTTCTGCGCGAATATCTTGTTTACCCTGATATAAATAGGGCATTACTACATTGATTCTTCTGGCGTGATTACTACTAGCCAAAATTAGTCTTTTAATATCTTGAAAGTGATCGTCAGGTGAATAGGGCGTATCATGTCCAAAAACTTTATATGACCTTGAATGATTAGTTACATCTGCGAGTATGGTTAAATCATGACCTCTCACTGACTCTCGATAAACTGCTTTGCCTTCGCCGGATGAGAATCTTATACAGTCGGAATTAATGATGTAGGATTTTCTCATATATCCTGGATGATTAATAGCTTTTTCGGGATTATTAATTATTCTTTGTTTGCGCATTTCAAAAATATGCGAACTTACCCTTTCTGCCATTTCTTCATTACCTACTGTATGGGCAATAGCCAGAGGTCCGAGTGAAGAGCTGGTACTACGAGAGACTTGTTCAAATGCTGAGTAATTATTATCTTCAAATAAAAAATTCATAATCAAACCTAGCCCTTTCTCTGATTGCTCTTATATTCATTAATTTTTTTCCTAATTTTCTCGACTGGATTAACTAGAGGTGATAAAGAAGCGTCATGATTGATTGCATCGACTAAGAGTGCAAGAAATTTTGAAAAATCTGCGCAGATAAACCATTCTTTGTTCTTCAACTCATCTGGAAGATAAATTAAATTAGTTCCGATTACTCCATCAATCAAACCATCTTTGTAAGCTTGATCAAATTTTTCTGTTCCGTCTGTGAAAAGTGTAAAGCCGCTGCAACAATATATTCTATTAGCATTACGACCTTTAAGCTCTCTTGCTATATCTAACATTGATTCGCCACTAGAAATCATGTCATCGATAATTAGTATGTCTGAACCATTACAGTCAACACCTAAATACTCATGTGCCACTATTGGATTTTTACCATTGACAACATTTCTATAATCACGTCTCTTGTAGAATGTAGATAGTGGAGCTTCTAACATAGCAGAATAATACATAGCACGTGGTATTCCACCTTCATCTGGACTTACGATCATCAATTTGTTTTCGCCAAGCTTAATATCATCAACCTTATTAAATAAAGATTTAATTATTTGATAAGTAGAGGGGATACATTCAAAAGCACTGAGTGGTACAGCATTAAATACTCTCGGATCATGTGTATCAAAGCAAATTATATTATCTACACCAAGTCTGTGTATTTCTTCTAGCATATATGCGCAGTCCAAAGATTCTCGACTATTTCTTTTGTGCTGTCGACCCTCATATAAGTAAGGCATGATGACATTTATACGTCTGGCTTTGCCACTGGCAGCCTCAATGACTCTTTTTAAATCTTGAAAATGTTCATCTGGTGTCATCACCTTATCTTTACCATAAAATTTATAGGTGCATGAATAATTAATTACATCAACAAAAATAAATAAGTCGTGTCCTCTGACAGTACTATTGATAAATGCCTTGCCTTCTCCTGTGTCGAAGCGTGGATATGATACATTTATCATATAGTCATCTCTCAAGAAACCAGCTCTTTCAGGAAGTTCTCCTTTTTCGATAAAAGGTCTGTATACTTCTCTTCTTTCTTTTAAGCGCTCATTGACATTTTTTGTTAAGTCAATAGTCCCTTTGAGGGCAATTAATCCTATGGGTCCAACTGGATCCATTGGATTATTACCATACTGGTCATACATATAATAATTTTTCCTCTTAAGACGCGATAGGTCTTGTGAATATGTTTCTTGCGTATTGTCCATGACTTCCTCCATTAATGAATCTAATGAGACAATTACTATTTAACGCTATACACAATTAGAATAACAAATAATAAATATTTATTAAACAAAATTTGATTTTTTTCTCTATTTATATCAATAAGAACAAAAATATATGTATATATTTAGTATTGATACTACTTTTTGTTCATATATTTCATTAAAAAAAAAAAATAAAATTGGGATGTATATGATCTAATTTTTTTTATTTTAATCTTTACAAATCATATTTTTATGATAAAATAGTTTGAGTTATTGGCCCTATGGTCAAGCGGTTAAGACGCCGCCCTCTCAAGGCGGAATCACGAGTTCGATTCTCGTTAGGGTCATTTGGAAGTGCTTTGCGCTTCCTTTTTTTTTCTGATAGTTACTTTATTTTCAACTAAGTATCCAATTTTTAGATACACGCATAAACTTGAAATAAATTACTAGTTATTTATTTTTTTTTCGATACAGCTATATTTTCCTATAGTGATAGAATACGAACATATGATTGCATA
Source organism: Bacillota bacterium (assembly GCA_023420115.1). GTDB lineage: Bacteria > Bacillota > Clostridia > Saccharofermentanales > Fastidiosipilaceae > JAEZWR01. Next base: position 74,597 of record JAEZWR010000067.1, read on the forward strand.
TTAAGCAGATTCGTATTTTGGAAAGATAGCATATTCCTAAATATTTCTATTGAATTTGCTAAATACTAATATTGATAAAATTGGTTGGTTTACTATGTCAAAACTTATTAAGATTCGAGGTGCAAGAGCACATAATCTCAAAAATATAAATCTAGATATACCACGAGATCAATTAGTTGTAATAACAGGTTTATCTGGTTCGGGAAAGTCATCTTTGGCTTTTGATACCATATATGCAGAAGGGCAGAGAAGATATGTTGAATCTCTTTCGTCTTATGCAAGAATGTTTTTAGGACAAATGCAGAAGCCCGATGTTGATCTTATTGAAGGCCTGTCACCAGCAATTTCAATTGACCAAAAGACTACTTCACATAATCCCAGATCAACAGTAGGTACGTCTACAGAAATTTATGACTATCTTAGATTACTTTATGCTAGGGTTGGAAAAATATATTGTCCGAATTGTGGCAAAGAAATCCAAGCACTGAGTATTGATCAAATTATAGATCAGATTAAAAATATCGCTATGGGCAAGAAACTTATGGTTTTTTCACCTATAGTTAGAGGTAGAAAGGGCACATTTTCGAAACTATTAGAATCTTATGCTGGATATGGATATCAGAGAGTTAGAGTTGATGGTGATATTTTACGCTTAGATGAAGATATAAAAATTGAAAAGAATAAAAAACATGATATCGATCTTCTCGTTGATAGAATTAGCTTAAATGAATCAAAAATATCTCGTTTGAGTGATTCTGTAGAAAGAGCATTAGAGATTTCAGATGGCTTAGTCTTAATTTCTATATTTGATGAAGCTGATAGATTAGTTGAACAGCTTTTTTCTCAAAATAATGCATGTCCCGATTGTAACATTAGCGTTGGCGAAATAAGTCCGCAGAGCTTTTCCTTTAATAATCCACTTGGAGCCTGTCCAGAGTGTAGCGGTCTTGGTAAATTTGAATTGGTTGATCCAGAAAAAATTATCCACGATGATTCACTTTCTTTAGTGGAGGGCGCCATCGATATAACAGGCTTTAATTTTTCAGATGAAAGTTCTTGGTCAAGAGCGTTTTTGGACTCATTGGCAAAATATTATTCATTTGATGTAAATACTCCTTTTGGAGATTTATCTACAGAAGTACAAAATATGATTTTGTATGGGAATGGGGAAAAAATACCGATTGATACAAGTCGTTGCGTATATAAGAAGCCGAAGAATTATAAAAGTTCCTATGAGGGCGTTATTCCGATTTTACAGAGAAGATTTGAAGAAAGTCAAAATAGAGATTTATATGGTGAATATTTCTCTGAAAAAATTTGCCCATCTTGCGCTGGAGCTAGATTGCGTAAGGAGAGTTTATCGGTAAAAATAGCTGATAAAAATATTGATGAAGTTTGTCATATGTCTCTGTCTGAACTAAGTGTTTTTTTTCAAAATCTCAATTTAAATTTATCTGATATAGAACAAAAAATTGCGGAAAAGATTCTTGAAGAAATAGGGGGAAGAGTAAAATTTTTAATTGATGTTGGTTTAGATTATATAAATCTTGCTCGTTCTTCATCGACACTTTCTGGAGGGGAGTCTCAGAGAATACGTTTGGCTAGTCAAATTGGCTCGGCCTTAGTAGGAGTGCTATATATTCTTGATGAGCCTAGTATTGGTTTGCACCAAAGAGACAATCAGAAGCTGATAAATACACTTAAACATTTACGCGATTTGGGGAACTCTGTTCTCGTCGTAGAACATGATGAAGAGACAATGGCAGAGTCTGATTATATTGTAGATATGGGACCTAGAGCTGGTGAATTCGGTGGAGAGGTAGTGGCTTGTGGAACTTATGATCAAATATGTTTGAGTGAGAATTCATTGACCGGAAAATATTTAAGTGGACGCGAAAGAATATATGTCCCGACTGAAAGAAGAAAAGCTAATCAAGGATTCATCGAGATAAAAGGAGCCTGTGAAAATAATCTCAAAAATGTTGATGTAAAATTCCCAAAGTCAGTCTTTACTTGTATAACCGGTGTGTCAGGTTCTGGGAAAAGTTCTCTTGTTAATAGTACGTTATTAAGTAATGTACATAAATATTTACAAAATAATAAGATTAAATTTACTAACTGTAAGAGTATCAGTGGCTTAGATGATATTGATAAAATTATAGCAGTTGATCAGTCACCAATAGGAAGAACCCCTAGATCAAATCCTGCAACTTACACAGGTGTGTTTTCTCATATTAGAGAGCTATTTGCTGGAACAAATATGGCAAAAGCTAAGGGATATAAGTTAGGACGTTTTAGTTTTAATGTAAAAGGTGGTCGCTGCGAAGCTTGTTCTGGTGACGGTGTAAAAAAGATAGAAATGCAATTTCTTCCAGATGTTTATGTTGAGTGCGATGTATGTCATGGCAAAAGATATAATCACGAAACTTTGGAAGTTAAATGGAAGGACAAATCTATAGCTGATGTATTGGATATGACTGTCAGTCAAGCAGTCAAATTTTTTGCTAATATTCCTAAAATTGCCAGTAAATTACAAACTTTAGAAGATGTCGGACTTGGATATATTAAATTAGGTCAGTCTAGTACTCAATTATCAGGTGGCGAAGCACAGAGAGTGAAATTGGCCGCGGAGCTTTCTAAAAAAAATAGTGGAAATACTTTATATATCCTTGATGAGCCAACAACAGGTCTACATATGGCAGATGTTAAAAGACTAATAAAAATACTTAATCGCCTGACAGACAAGGGAAATACGGTAATTGTAATTGAACACAATCTTGATGTTATTAAATGTGCTGATTATATTATCGACCTAGGACCAGAAGGTGGTGAAAAAGGTGGGAAGATTCTTGCTTATGGTAGTCCAGAAGAACTTGCCAAAAATAACCAATCTTACACAGGCCGATATATAAATGGAATTCTTGAGAGAGAAAAGTTATTGAATAAATCAAATACTTTATAAATGTAGAGAAGATTGATGCGAAGTAATAAATGAGCGAATGAGTAAAAAACATATTATAATTTGTGGTCTATGATGTACTTAGCATCTATATTACTTTTCTTTTTATTGAAATTCTAAAGATAATTTAATAAATTTTTCATTTTATAAAAGACTATGTTTGTTAATATATAAAATTATTTTAATCGTTATATTAAATAGATTGAACCATAGACGATTTGGTTTGGATATATAGTGTATATAACTTAATGACAGATTGTAACTTTAAATCAAAATTATAGATAAAAATTAGAAGTATTAATTTATTGAGGTAAGAACGTGAGTAAATGCCATATATGCAAAAAAAATGAAGCTGTTATTTTTACTTCTCAAAAGAATGCGGACGGTAGTTCGTTTGAGGGAATATGTTTGTCATGTGCTTTTAAACATGGTTATGCCAAAAAAAATGGTCTTGAAGATCTTTTGAGAGGACAGGGAATTACAGAAGATAATGTCGATCAAATTACAGATATGATGAATTCATCTATAGCTGCGATGAGCGATGTGAATTTTCCATTTGGAGATATGATGAATCAAGCTTTCCCATTTATGCCAGGTAATACAAATAATGTAAATGAGCCTAATGATACTGTGGCAGATGATGGTAAGACCAAAGAAATAGATGAAGAGATAGATAAATTATATAGGGAAATTGAAAATGAGAGTAAGCAAGAAGAATCTCTAGAAGATTCTAAATACAAACAAAATGAGAATGATTTAACTGTGGATGATGATAATAAAGATTCCGATAATTCGTTATCTTCAGATTATGTCAATACGATTGAGGTTAAAAATATATTGGAAGAAAATGATGATATTTTTGATGAGATAGATGACATAGATGATGCCAATCTGGATGATGAACATTTAGACATTAAAAATAGTTTATTTGAATATCCTAATAGACAGGATGAAACTGAGAGCAATTCAGGCAATACTAACTCTGAGGAACATAATTCAAGTAATAAATATAAATATCTTGACACCTATGGGGTGAACCTAAATCTAAAAGCCAAAAATGATGAACTGGATCCCCTTATCGGAAGGGAGAAGGAACTTGCCAGACTTATTCAAATACTAAATAGAAGAAGTAAAAATAATCCTGTAATTCTTGGTGAACCAGGAGTTGGAAAAACTGCTCTAGCGGAAGGTCTTGCACAACGAATTGTTGGTAAAGACGTTCCAGAAAAATTATTAGATCTTGAAGTTTACCTTCTCGATATTACTGCTCTTGTCGCAGGAACTCAATTTAGGGGACAATTTGAATCTAGAGTTAAAAATTTAGTAGAAGAAGCCAAGAAAGCTGGGAATGTAGTTTTGGTCATTGACGAACTTCATAATATAATGGGTGCTGGAGATGCAGAAGGTTCTATGAATGCAGCAAACATTCTCAAGCCAGCTCTGGCAAGAGGAGAAATTAGAGTAATAGGCTCAACAACTCTTGATGAATATAGAAGACATATTGAGAAGGATAGCGCCCTAGAAAGAAGATTCCAACAAATTATTCTCGAAGAACCTAGTCGTGAAGATACTCTAAAAATACTAAAGGGTAGCAGAGCTTATTACGAACGTCATCATCATGTAATATATTCAGATTCAGTTCTTGAAGCCGCTGTCAGAATGAGTTCTAGATATATTAACGAGCGTTTCCAACCTGATAAATCTATTGATTTAATTGACGAAGCAGGATCAAGAGCAAATCTTGATAACAAAATTTTAGTTAAATTACATAGTTTACATAAGAATGAAGAACGTTTACAGGAAATTATAGATAGACTTTCTGAGCGTGGTCCAGAAGCTGGCAAAGAAGAAAAATATTTCGAACTACAAGCTGAAACCAAATCAAAATTAGAAAAATGCAGAAAAGAAATTGCCGAACTTAATCTAAAAAATCCAGCGAAAGAAATCACAATTGAGAATATTGCTGAAGTTATATCACTCTGGACTGGAATCCCTGCAAATAAATTAAGTGAAAGCCAGAGTGAAAAGTTGCTTCGTCTAGAAGAGACAATACATAAGAGATTAATAGGTCAGGATGAAGCAGTTTCCGCTGTGGCTAGAGCAATTAGAAGGAATCGCTCTGGTCTTATTAGACAAAAGAGACCATCATCATTCATTTTTGTAGGACCTACTGGAGTTGGTAAAACAGAATTAGTAAAATCTTTAGCTATGGCAATGTTTGATCGAGAAGATGCCTTTGTTCGTCTCGATATGAGTGAATATATGGAAGCTCATACCGTAAGTAAATTAATAGGTTCTCCTCCTGGCTATGTCGGATACAACGACGGAGGTAGATTGAGTGAAACTATAAGAAGGAAACCATATAGCGTTATTCTTCTTGATGAGATAGAAAAAGCACACAGTGATGTATTTAATATTCTTCTTCAAATTTTAGATGAGGGAAGACTAACTGACAGTCAAGGACGTTTAGTAAATTTTGAAAACACAATAATAATCATGACCTCTAATGCTGGAACTTCCGGAAAAAGCGGAGGCTTTGGTTTTGGCTCTGACCCCAATAAGGCAAATGAAGAAAGAGTTCACATTGCACTTGAACAAATATTTAGGCCGGAATTTTTGAATAGAGTTGATGAGATCATTGTCTTTAATGAGTTAAGTAAAGAAAATCTTTTTGATATAGTTGACCTAATGCTCCAAGATGTAAGAGAGGAACTTAGTAGACGTGGGATTGAGCTTAAACTAAATGATGATGTAAAAAATATTCTAGTTGATGAATCACATAGTCCGAAATATGGAGCGAGACAGCTAAGAAGAACTATAAGTAGATTAATCGAAGATAAACTAACAGATCTTCTTTTAATTGGAGAATTAGAGAATAAAAAATCAATTAAAATTAGTGCAAAGAAAAATAATAATAAACTCAGTGCAAAAGACAAATTAATATTTAAACTTAGCTAGAATGGAAATAAGAGAAGTAGTTAAATATAGCTACTTCTCTTATTTGTTATTGAGAACATATACAATAAGTGTAAAACGTCATAATTTGGTGTTATAATAGGCCATATTATATTCAATTTAACCGAATAATATTAATAAAATTGCGAATGAGGAGAATTTATGAGTTTTATTGACGAATTAAAATCTAAGGCTAAATCTGATATTAAGACAATCGTTTTGCCAGAGTCACATGAACCAAGAATGCTCGAAGCTACAGAAAGTATTCTGAAAGATAAGTTGGCTAAAATTGTTCTAATCGGAAATGAAGAAGAGATCAAATCTAAAAGTAAATTCAATTTGGATGGTGCAATTTTTGTTGACCCAACGAATAGCGAAAAGACAGAAATTTACAGCAAGACCTTCTATGAGTTAAGAAAGAATAAGGGTATTGATGAAGCAAAGGCTCATGAATTCATGAAAGATCCACTTTACTTTGCTGTAATGATGGTAAAATCTGGAGATGCTGATGGAATGGTTGCAGGAGCAGTATCGTCATCTGCCAATGTTTTGAGACCAGCTTTACAAATATTAAAAACAGCTCCTGGAACAAAATTAGTTTCGGCGTTTTTCCTCATGGACGTACCTAATTGCCAATTTGGTGACAATGGTACATTTATTTTTGCTGATTGCGCCTTGAATGAAAATCCTGATGCCGAGCAATTATCCGAAATTGCGCTTTCCTCCGCCGATAGTTACAAGAATCTCCTAGGCAAAGAAGCAAAAGTTGCAATGTTATCTTACTCAAGTTTCGGGTCTGCAAAGAGCGAAATGGTGGACAAAGTAAATACAGCCACAAAATTGGCAAAAGAAAAGAATCCCCAATTGGCAATTGATGGAGAAATGCAGTTAGATGCAGCGATAGTAAAATCAGTTGCCGAACTAAAGGCTCCTCAAAGTCAAGTTGCTGGACAGGCCAATGTGCTTGTTTTCCCCGATCTTAATGCTGGAAACATTGGTTATAAATTAGTTCAAAGATTAGCAAAAGCGGATGCTTTTGGTCCTATTCTCCAAGGAATTGCAGCTCCAGTAAATGATTTGTCTCGAGGTTGTAGTGCCGAAGACATTGTTGGTGTGGTTGCTATTACTGCTGTACAAGCTCAAGCAATGACTTCTAAAAATAATTAATATACAAATTTAATTTTGGTAGGGATAAATATTTATGAATATTTTAATTATTAATTCGGGTAGTTCATCGATGAAATATCAGCTTATCGACTTCACAAGTAAAGAAGTTGTAGCAAAAGGTATTGCTGAAAGAATAGGTATAGAAAATCCTCTCTTCACATATAAAAGGGCAGATGGTGAGGGATATAGTAAGAAAGAAATGCCAATAAACAATCACAAAGATGCAGTAATTGCGATGATTAATGCTCTTACTGATAAAGAAGTTGGTGTTATCAAAGATTTATCAGATATTAAGGCTATAGGTCATAGAGTGTTACATGGAGCCGAATTTTTTACTGCACCTACAGTAATTACTTCTGAGGTTAAAGAAGTTATACGCAAATGCTTCGCATGGGGACCACTCCATAACCCTGCAAACCTAATGGGAATTGAGGTATGTGAAGAACTTATGCAGGGAATACCCCAAGTAGCAGTATTCGATACAGCCTTCCATCAAACTATGCCTGCCAAGGCTTATAGGTATGCCTTGCCTGAGCATTATTATAAAGATCTTGGTATTAGAAGATATGGTTTCCACGGAACAAGCCATGCCTTTGTTTCTAAAAAAACCGCTGAATTCCTTAAAGTTAACTACAGTAACGATTTTAAGTTGGTTACATGCCATCTAGGAAATGGTTCTTCATTTGCCGCTGTTGTTAATGGCAAGTGTGTAGACACAACAATGGGACTTACTCCTTTGGCTGGTGTACCAATGGGAACTCGTTGTGGTGATATTGATCCTGCCATTGTTCCTTATATTCAAAAAATTGAGGGACTTAGTCCAGATGAAATTGATGGTATGATGAATAAGAAATCTGGAATGCTAGCATTATCTAAAAAATCAAGTGATTTCCGTGATTTACAAGATGGGGCAGAAGCTGGCGATGAGAATTGTCAATTGGCGCTGGATGTTTTTATGTATCAGAGTGCAAAGATTATATCAAGTTATGCTGCTGCTATGAAAGGTATTGATGCAATAGCCTTTACTGGTGGAATTGGCGAGAATGATTTCGCTGTGCGCGAGGGAATTGTAAAATATTTAGAATTTCTCGGAATTGATTTTGATTACGAATTGAATAAAAAAACACGCGGAACAGAAACTATTTTGAGTTTCGATAGTTCAAAAGTAAAAGTTTTAGTAATGCCTACAAATGAAGAATTAAGTATTTGTGAGCAAACAGTAGAAGTACTTAAGTTAAAATAATCATATCAATAATAATAAAAATAGAGGAAGCAATTAGACTTCCTCTATTTTTATTTGCAAAAAAAATGCTTAGTTTCGTGAAGACTCCGTTATACGATTCATATCACAATTGTGAAGTTCATTTTCTAATTTTTCAGTCATTTCTCTTGAATTGTGATAATCCTTGGGATCGAGACCATCCATAATTCTAATTATTAGTTCTCTTCTTCTGAAAAATGATTTAAATACTTTAGGAAATTTCTGATGTCTTCCAAATATTTCATATGCTCCATCTAAATAAACTGGAACTAGAGGAACTTGTGCACGTCTGCTGAGAAGAGCTGCTCCTCCATGTATCGGTCTAGCTAAATATCCATCATGAGATCTAGTCCCTTCCGGATGGATTAACAAAATATTATCGCTAATTAAAGCGCGCTTGGCAGATAAAATACCGCTTATCGGCGAACCTTTTCTATCTAGTGGAATTGCAGAACCAACTCTCATCATAATACGACCAAGGATTCCATAATCAGTCCATAAATCACTTCCTGCAATTGTATGAAATTTTTTAATTTTACTTATAGGTAAGGAAGCCATAATCCAAAGACCATCAAAATATGATAAATGATTTGCAGCGATAATATATGAGCCACAATTTGGCAATTTATCAAGCCCACTTACTTTAAATTTAATAAATATCTTACTAACTAATATTGCAAATAAAAGTATCAGCCAAGAAATTGGTCCCCTTTTAACTATTGCAGAATTAGAGTTGTTGTCATTATTATTTGTCATATTACCTCATAAATAGAATAAACTTCTTAAGTTGTAATAGTTAATTTGTGAATATAATAGCATAATAAAGTCTATATATTTATATAGTTAATTAAGATATTTATTAACTGCTAATTAATAAATATATGTGCAATGAAGTTTAAAAGTTTAGATGCTTATACATTTATCACTTGAAAAATAAAATAAAAAAGTTTAATATGTATCAGCGAACAGGTTAAAAGTTATTTGCGATATACAAATTGGAAATAAATCATTACTAATATTATTGATTTTTTTATTAATTAATATTGACAAATATTAAGAAGTTCAATAATATATACTCCCGCTGGGGTGGTTAGCTCAGCTGGTTAGAGTGCCTGCTTCACACGCAGGAGGTCGTTGGTTCGATTCCAATACTACCCATTATCGGGGTGTAGCTCAGGTGGCTAGAGTGCGTGCTTGGGGTGCACGAGGTCGCAAGTTCAAGTCTTGTCACTCCGATCTATTTTGCCGATTGGTGTAACGGTAACACAGCTGCCTCTGGAGCAGTTTTTGAGGGTTCGAATCCTTCATCGGCAGTGCGAAGAGAGAAGTTATATCTTCTCTCTTTTTTTTATTCAAATTTCATATATGTTTTATACAACTTTAATTTATCTAGTTTTTTGAGAAAAAATTATAAATATTAATTATTTTTCGCTAAATACTTGTAAAAATTATTAAATATTTATAGAATATAGTTAAGAATTTATTATAAGAAAGAGGAATTTCTTATGGGGAAAAAAGTTGTAATTATTGGAGCCAACCATGCTGGAACTGCCTGTGCTAATCAGTTATTGTCATCAGGTCAAGATATAGATTTGCACATCTTTGATAAAAATAGCAATATCAGCTTCTTAGGCTGTGGTATGGCACTTTGGATTGGTGAACAAATTACCACGAGCGACGGTCTATTCTACAATTGCCCTGAAAATTTTGAGAAAAATGGGGCAAAAGTAAAAATGGAGACAGAAATTACCTCTATTGATTTCGATACCAAAACTATTACTTATCAAGATCTTAAGACAGGTGAAAAGTCATCAGATACGTATGACGATTTAGTTTTAGCAACTGGTTCTAGACCTATAATGCCAAGTATAAAAGGTATTGACCTTGAAAATGTACAAGTTGCCAAACGTTTCCAAGATGCACAATTAGCTGTTGATAAGATGGAAGATCCATCCATTAAACATGTAACTGTTGTCGGTGCTGGATATATTGGCGTTGAGTTAGCCGAAGCATTTAAGAGAAAAGGTCGTGATGTCACTCTCATAGACGCCCAAGAACATATTTTAGCTTCTCATTTTGATGCTGATATGTGCGAGCAGATGGAGAAAAAACTATTAGATAATGGTATAGAGCTTGTCCTAGGTCAAACTGTTGACGAAATTAAAGGAAACTCTAAAGTTGAAGCAATTGTCTGTGGTGGCAAAGAAATTAAGACTGATCTTGTTATGATGTGTATTGGTTTTAGACCAAATAGTGAAATAGCTGACGGCAAATTGGAGTTAGGCACAGCATCAGCTATAAAGGTTGATAAGCATCAGAGAACATCTAAATCATCCGTTTATGCAATTGGTGATTGTTCAACTATATATGATAATTCTTTACAAGATTATTCCTATATCGCTCTTGCAACAAATGCTGTTCGCTCCGGTATAGTAGCTGCTCTTAACATACTTGGCACAGAAGTTGAGTCATTGGGTGTTCAAGGAAGTTCAGCACTATGTATTTACGGCTTAAAAATGGTTTCTACCGGTCTTTCTGTGGCCGCAGCCCAGAGACATGGAATAGAAGTATGCACAACTGAATTTAATGATTTACAGAAGCCTGCATTTATGAACGAAGCTGGTGTTAATCCTGAAGTAAAGATTAGAATTGTATATAGAAAAGAAGATCATGTAGTAGTTGGTGCACAATTGGTATCTGAATATGATATGAGTGCTGTAATTCATATGTTCTCACTTGCAATTCAAGAGCAAGTAACAATCGAAAAAATCGCACTACTTGATATCTTCTTTATGCCACACTTCAACCAACCATATAATTACATAACAATGGCAGCAATTTCTGCTAAATAAATGAGTTATTAATTATTTATTTGGATATAGTAAAAAACAAGGTGTTATTTTTTCTGCACCTTGTTTTTTTATGTTTATCGTCAAAATATTTTATTAATTATATATTTTTCTGACTATGTAATCAGTAAAATGTATAGGGAGAAATTTTTGAATATAGTAAACTAATTTATATTTAAATCCAGGAATGTATATTGGTTTGATAAAATGTTTATTTTCTATTTTACTAATATGTTCAGCCAACCATTCGGCAGACTTTCCCTCGCATTCATCTCTTTCCATTCTCATTATTGATTTAGAGCAATTTTTATAAATTTCATCATCTGAAGAGTATAATTTACTTCTATTTTGGGTGAACTCAGTAGCAATATCTCCTGGATGGATAGATGTTACTTTTATATTTTGTCCATATAGCTCAATATTTAAACTTCTTGACAAAGAAGTTATTGCAGATTTTGACGCAGCATAATGAGCTTGAAAGGGAAGAGGGATATAACTTGCAAGACTTGATACAAATATTATCAAAGCTGATTCATTTCGCTGACTGAATTTCAATCTAATTTTTTCAAGAAGGACTTGAAGAATTGTCAATGAACCAAAATAATTTATTTTGAATTGTTCTAAGCTTTGTTTAAAATCACATTTTTCAATAGGGCCAGACACTCCGAAGCCGGCATTTAGAATTAGTATATCTGGAGCTTCGTGTGATTCAAAAAATTTGGCAAGTTTACTTAGGCAATCATCATGCTGACTCAAGTCTACTTGTATATGAATCATTCCGTCTGGAAAAATGGGGCGCCTAGAAATTCCATATACAATATATCCTTTTCTCAAATAAAGTTCAGCTAAGGCGTAACCTATGCCAGATGAAGTTCCGCTTATCATTACAATTTTAGACATAATTCCCTCTCTACATTTAATATTATTTTTATAATTATATATCTACATTTTTTTGTTGTATAATTAAGATTATTATTTTTTGAATAGGTGAGAAAATGTGTATTGATAATAAACCTTCTCTTGATAAAAATTTTGACCATCATGCCAATGAACGTAGAATCTATAAAAAATGGGAAGAGTCCAAATATTTTTGCGCCTCGGTTAATCCTAATAAGAAACCCTATACAATAATAATGCCTCCACCTAATGTCACTGGACAATTACATATGGGACATGCTCTTACATATACCATCCAGGATATTTTAATTAGGCATAAGAGAATGCAAGGATTTGAAACTTTGTGGCAACCAGGCTACGATCATGCCGCTATCGCTACCGAAGCCAAAATTGTTGAGGCCTTAAAGGAAGAAGGTCTTAGCAAGGATATACTAGGCAGAGAGGGCTTCCTTGAACGAGCTTGGCAGTGGAAGGAAGAATATCAAAATAGAATTTCAAGTCAATTGAGACGTCTTGGTACAAGTTGTGATTTTACGCGAGAGCGCTTTACTATGGACGAAGGAAATTCTGATGCTGTTAATAAAGTTTTTATCGATTATTATAATAAAGGTTATATCTATAAGGGGGAACGTTTAATCAATTGGTGCCCTCATTGCAAAACATCAATTTCCGATGCAGAAGTTAATTATGTTGAGCAAGATAGCTTCATGTGGGAAATTGCTTATCCAATTAAAGGGAGTGATTCGCGTTTAGTTGTTGCTACTACAAGACCTGAAACTATGCTAGGCGACACAGCTCTTGCCGTGCATCCTGAGGATGAAAGATATACGTCTTTAATTGGCAAAGAAGCTTTGTTACCACTTACAGAAAGATATATTCCTATTATTGCGGATGACTATGTAGAGAGAGATTTTGGAACAGGGGTTGTTAAAATAACTCCAGCGCATGATCCAAACGATTATGAGGTTGGCTTAAGACACTCTCTTCAACTGATTGATATATTTACTGATGATGGAAAAATTTGCAATACAGGTCTTAAATACGACGGAATAGACATATATGAGGCTCGCAAGCTAATTGCTAAAGATTTGGAAGAAAAAGGGTTCTTAGTCAGTGTTAAGCCATTTAAACACAATGTTGGAGTGTGCTATCGTTGCAATCATAATATAGAGCCTAAACTCTCAATGCAATGGTTTGTTGCTATGAAAGATTTGGCCGAAGCTGCTATAAAAGTGGTTAAAGATAAAAAAATTTGCTTCGTTCCCGATAGATTTACTAAAGTCTATTATAACTGGATGGAAAATATTAAGGATTGGTGTATATCTAGACAACTTTGGTGGGGGCATCGTATTCCAGCATATTATTGCAGTTCCTGTGGACATATTCATGTTATGAATGAGAAGCCCAATTGTTGTGAAAATTGTGGTTCTTCTGATCTCATCCAAGATGAGGATACGCTTGATACCTGGTTCAGTTCTGCACTTTGGCCTTTTACGACTTTAGGTTGGAATAAAGATGATGATGAATTCAAGTATTTTTATCCTAGTGATGTTCTAGTTACAGGATATGACATCATATTCTTCTGGGTAGCAAGAATGATTTTTCAATCTATCGAAATTACTGGTGATGTACCATTCAAAGATGTATTTTTACATGGTATAGTGCGCGATAGTCAGGGGCGCAAAATGAGTAAGTCACTCGGTAATGGTATCGATCCATTAGAAATTATTGAAACTTATGGAGCTGATGTACTTCGTTATGCTTTGATTTCGTCAACTGCACCTGGAAATGATCAGAGATATGATGAGAAGAAACTTCAAGCTGGAAGAGCACTAATCACTAAATTATGGAATGCTTTTAGATATATCTACAATTATGTAGATTTAAATGAGCCTATCAATTTTAATTCAATACCTGAGCTCAAGACTAGTGAAGATATTTGGATAGTTAGTAAATTGCATAGACTTATCTTTGAGATAGATAATAATTTTGAATCTTATGATATAGGTGTAGCCATAGATAAACTTTGGTCATTCTTCAGAGATGATTTTTGTGATTGGTATATCGAAATGAGTAAGGCTCGTTTATTTAATAAAGAAGCCAAAGGAAGAGATGATGCTATTTACATTCTGCAATACACTCTATATTCGTTCCTTAAATTGCTTCATCCCTTTATGCCATTCGTTACTGAGGCAATATGGGAAATCTTCTTTAAATCTCGTTTAGGTTCAGAATCAATTATGATTGACTCATATCCCACTGCTAACATGGATTTAATTAATGAGGATATTGAAAATAAGATGGCGATTCTAACTTCTGCAATTAGATCTGTACGAAATGTCAGAGCTGAATATGGAATTGCTCCTAAACAAACAATAAATATCTATATATATTCAGATTCTGATGAATTTATAGACTTATTTAAGGAATCGTCAGGCTATCTTGAAAGATTATGCAATATTCAAAGGCTTGATTTATTAAGAGCCACAGACTCTAAGCCTGCAAATGCTCTTAATATTTCAATGTCTAAGTTTGATATCATAATACCTATGTCAGATCTTTTGGATATTGAAAATGAAATCAAGAAGCTTGAAGAAGAGAATGAACGTTATCGCAAGCTTATTGAAGCTCAAAATAAGAAGTTAAGTAATGATGCTTTTGTTTCAAGAGCTCCTGAAAAAGTCGTTCAAGCAGAAAGAGATAAACTATGTGATTATCAAAATATACTTGATGCAAATAGCAAAAGAATCAAAGAACTTGCTGAAACAAAATAAATATAATATTGAAATTTATCAATAAAGTAAAAAAAAGAAGCAAAGTACTTTTTTGGGGACATCTCATATTTCTTTGCTTCTTTTTTTATATAAAAATTTAAAATCAATATTATTTTTTATTAATTATTGGTATCTTGGTACTTTAAGATCTTGAATTGACATATTTCAGCTCTCGTTAAGAATCGCAAAGGAAAGAGCACAGTGCCTATACCTGAACTTATATATGCCAATGTTGATGAATTAACAAAAAAACCATTGTATATATGATTCTTAGGCAATTTATCTTTTCTAAGGGATTTAAATTCTAATCTAAAGGGTAATCTAATTTGACCATCATGAAAATGTCCTGAAAATACAAAAGCGAAATTTTTACTTTCATTATCAAGTACCGTATCTGGGTTATGTGCTATCAATATACGTCTAGTAAATGGGACAGATGTAAAATTTTCTGGGGAGAGAGGAGAGGTAGTATAAAGTGCAGATTTTAAATCCAAAATTCCGACTCTGGCATCATCAACTCCTGTAATCTGATATATATTTTTCTTTTTGTCTGATATAAATATTGATTGATTATTCAAAGGGATAACTCCAGTTTCCTTTAAATCATCAAAGTTTAGAGAGCCATCATGATTTCCTCTAACAACAATTATAGGTCTATCTTTATTAATTTCTACTAAAGAACGGAGAAAACTTAGACCTTTTTTAGCTCCCCTTCTTTTACTAACTAGGTCACCACCAAAAATTATCATTGTATCACGTTGGTTCTTGGCTAAATCTAATATTTTTTTTCTGTTAACTATTGAAGTTTCAATATGGAGATCCGAGAAAAATATAAATTCTAATTCTTGCTCATCTTCATTGTAATTTTTTATATTGGACAAGCTCTCAATGCCTATTTTTTCATAATTACCGTCATCATTTAAACTATCTTCATCATCTCTTCTTTTACCGTAGATAGCCCTTATTACATATTTATTAAAATCAAAACTTAAACTATCTCTTAATAAACAGACAAAAGCTACAAGCAAACACAAAATAATTATTAATATTAAAACATTCCATGGACTCATATTATCACCCTAAATAGATTTAAAATATTCTTGATTATACATCATCAAACGCGTGAGTGCTTTTTTATTTTCGATGATACACGATGTAATTAAAAGATTGTTTAATGTAATATAGTAATAATATCTCATTGATATAAATCATATATGTTATAATCGCAAGGCATAATTTTGTTATTTCTAAATAGGAGATTAAAAATGGCTGATAATAAAAGTTCATTTACATTTGAAATTAAGGAAACAATTGAAGTTCTTTCTAGCAATAGAACTGGTTGGAATCGTGAACTTAATATAGTAAGTTGGAATGGCAATAAGCCGAAGTATGATATTCGCGATTGGTCCCCAGATCATAGCAAAATGGGAAAAGGCATTAGTCTTACTGCTGATGAGTTGAACCTTCTCAAAGAAGTTCTTTCTGAAGTTGATCCATACGATTTGGATAATTATAACTAAATTTTATCTTCATTTAAGAGAAGAATTTATTTATATTAAGGATTATATTGTTAATTTATGTTAAGTTTCACCTTGCCTAATCTGGATTTTAATTTAGAGCTAGATATAAATAGTTTAGATGAACTATTTTTGGATTCATCTTTGGAGAAGTTATTTTCTGAAAAAGATTATGCATTTAATATTCTAAGTAAATTAAGACGGATTTTGGAGATATTAGCTAATGCGTATTATGATAAAGATCAGCCTCTAGTTGAAGACAAGATATATGATGCCTTTTACAGAGCCTACGAATGGATTGAGAATAAATATCCTGAGTTTAAACTTGCTAAATCTCCAACTAGTGTAATAGGTGGAACTGCTGACAGTTCTTTTGCTAAGGTTCATCATAAGGTTCGAATGGAATCATTGCAAGATATTTTTAGCATCGACGAAATATCGAAACAAATTGCTAAAATAGAGTCTTTGGCTTATGCCAAGCTTGATGATAGTGAATATTTTTCACCTCTACTTGGATCTTCAAATTTATATCTATCTTCTTTCTCAAGTTCTGTTGAGTCTAATTCTGAAGAGGAGATGGATAGTAGTAAAATTAATGCTAGAGAATTGCATAATCAATATGTAGTAGAAGAAAAAATAGATGGTCTATCTGTTTCAATAGAATATAAAAATGGTATTTTCTTCAGAGCTTCGACTCGTGGTGATGGTGATTTTGGTGAAGATATTACTGAAAATATGCGTCAGCTGAAAGACTTGGCTTTGAGAATTGATACTGATGCTTCTTATCTTGAACTTCGAGCTGAAGTTTATATGCCTAAGCTGGCATTTGAGGCTCTTAATGAAGATAGGGCAAGGTCGAATCTTCCTCTCTTTGCTAATCCGAGAAATGCTGCTGCTGGTTCAATTAGACAACTTGACTCGTCGATTACTGCAGAACGAAATTTATCTTTTTTTATCTTTAATATTCAACAAGTGGAAGGAATTGAGTTTAATTCTCATAGTGAAAGTTTGAGTTATATCAAGAAATTAGGCTTACCTGTTAGTCCTAATTTTAAAAAGTGCCGCAGCTTATCTGAGATTGTTACTGCCGTCTTGGATATTAACTCAAGAAGAAACTCGCTAGAATATGGAATTGATGGAGCGGTAATAAAACTTGATAATTTAAAATTGCGTGAGAAACTTGGTTCAACTGCCAAAGTTCCCCGCTGGGCTTTTGCCTATAAATATGAAGCTGAAATAGCTGTAACTAAGTTGAAAGATATAAATTGGCAATTAGGTAGAACTGGTGTTCTGACTCCAGTAGCTGTACTTGATGAAGTATTACTAGCGGGAACTAGAGTCTCTTCTGCCACTTTAAATAATGCAGCTACAATTTTAGAAAAGGATATACGCCTTGGTGATTATGTTAATGTACGCAAGGCGGGTGATATCATCCCTGAAGTTATTAATGTTGATATTTCTAGACGTTCTAATTTAAGTGAAAAATATAAGTTACCTAAATTTTGTCCTAATTGTGAAAGTATACTAAGTTGGGATAAAAATGGTCGTAGTTTAGTTTGTAATAATCCAAATTGTACTGCTAAACTTTTTAGAAAAATTCTACATTTTGCTTCAAAGGTGGCTTTAAATATAATGGGACTTGGCGAGAATAGTCTCAAACTATTTTTTGATAATGGTCTAATTAGGAATATATCTGATATATTTAGACTTGAGAATCATAAAGATTTTATAATTGAGTCTGAAAGTTTTCCAACGTATAAAGAGAAAAAAATCGATAATCTCCTAAAAGAGATTGATAAGGCAAAAAGTAAGGATTTAAGTTCATATCTAGTTGGGTTTGGCATTGATGGAGTTGGTAAGTCTGTTGCCAAACTTTTAGTTAAAGAATTTTCTACGATTGATGCGATTAAAAATGCAAGTATTGAAAATCTTTTATCATTATCCGGTATAGGCGACGAAATTGCATATTCAATTCATCAATATTTTCACGATGATAATAATTTAGAACAGATTGATGAATTAATTTCTTTGGGATGTAAGTGTTTATCTAGATCTAAAGATACTTTGACTAATAACAATGAAGCAAATTCTTTTAATGATGATAATAACAAAAATATTAATAGCGAATTTATTGATGGCAAAGAAAATATTTTTTTCAATAAAAAAATTGTTATAACTGGTAATTTGAATCTTTTGAGCAGAGAAGAAGCATCCGAGATTTTAGACAGCTTAGGAGCTAAAGTCACATCATCTGTTTCTAAAAATACGGACTTGCTAATTGCTGGTGATGCTGCTGGTTCAAAATTGTCAAAGGCTCACAGTCTTAATGTAAAGGTTATGAACAAAGATGAATTTTTGGATATTTTGAAAGAGTATAAGTGCTTAGATGAGTAATTTTATATTTATTCTTATTTTTAGATTCCTAATTTCTATAATTCTAGTCTATTTCTTTGTAAGGATAATAAAGTCTAGAAAAGGTAGTTTTTTCACTAACTTTAATTCATATATTTTGCCAGTATTATTGTCTTCTATTACATTAATCCATGTATGGTTTTTCACCTTGCCAGCAATTCTAGATTTCACTGATTTAATATATAATAATTTAAGTATCAGACAGTGTATTTTTGTTAGAAAAGGAATACTACCTCAAATATATATAAGTGATGAAGATGAAGTATTCCTGAGTTCACTGAGTATTCATATTAATGAGCAATATAATATTGGATATCTTCCTCGAACCAAGACAATTATTACGATGATCGATAATCACGATTCAAATTTAGAATAAAATTTAAGATAGTTATATGCTAAGTAAATTACATAGGGGATAATAATGAAGAAAAAAAACAAACATATATTATTTATTTTTTTATTTATAATTTTTCTTATTTCAGCTATTCTTTTTTATCTATATATTTTCCCAGAGTTAGGTAATAAGGGAAGAGCCAAACGATTTGAGACTGCAGCAATTGAGAGTTTGGAAAAAGGGGAAACTTCAGCTGCTGTTCAACTTCTTCGTCAAGCTCTAATTTTTGAAAATACTGATGAGAGAAAATTGTTGCTTAGCAAACTACTTCTTGCCGATGGAAATTATGATGAAGCTTCCAGCAACCTTGAAACAATAACAAATCGCGATTCTCAGTATAATAAATATAAATTAGCTGTAGAGATATATAAAAATATAGATAACTTAGATCTTGATAGTGTAAGCAATGATTTAAAAAATGACGCTGCAAATAATTATGAATCTTTTAAACTTTTAGATCGCAAACATATAGATGAACTTATTAATTTGATTCAAAATGATATTTATATTGGTGATGACGAAAGTAGTAAATTCGACTTAAACTCAAGTGCCGGCTTACTTGATATTTTGGCTACTCAATATAAAGATGAAGATAAGTTCTTATTAATTAGGACAGATATAGCAATTTTACAAAATGATGCTAATTTCTTTATAAATAACAAGGATAACTTGCTTAAAATTGTTAATTCGTCTGATAGACGTTCGTCAGAAGTATTTAGTCTCTTAAAAGATGCTAATCAAGATGATTTACTTCTTTACTTATCAAAGGAATTGGATAAAAGTGGTAGCTTAAATAAGATGGCAATAAATATTCTTTATGATGAGGCAATTAAATCATCTAATATTAATGACGCAAATTCTTATCTCAGCAAGGGTTTAGATCTAGGTTTCTTCGGTGGTGATAAGTTATATAAGAATTTTGCTAATACTAATGGAAATCTGAATAATCAAGGTTTTCTAACAGAAACTGACGATTATTATTTCTTTACACAATATAATACTAGAGCCTTGCATAGATCTGATCTAAATATGGAAAATGAAATAGAACTTACAAACCTACCTGCTGAACTAATCTCATCGTGGAAAGATAAGGTATATTTTATATCTCCATCTAGTAATAGAGCTTTATATTCTATCTCAATAAATGGTGGGGAGCCCGAAGAAATATATACTGAATCAGTAAAGGATTATATAATGGTTGATGGAATTATTTATTTCATTAATCTAAATAATCATCATATGTATAGTTTAAATATTGATAATAAAGAACTTAAACAACTTGGTGATTTACAAGCGAATGAAATTGCTAGTGATGGATTAAAATTGTTTTTCACGGATATTAACCGAGATAATGCTATATCTAGCATCGATTTCAATGGCGAGAATTTAATGGAATTAAATAATGCAACCTCATCATCATTAAATCCATCAGGGGGAAATATATATTATATAAATCTATCTTCAAATAGCAGTATATTTGTAATGCTCAGGGATGGAAAAAATGATAGACCTCTTCCTCTTCCAAGTAATATAAAACGTTTAAATGTAGAAGAGAATAAAGATAGTGGAGAGGAAATGATTTATTTTGTCAATCAAGGAATCTACAGAAGTGATGTAGCTGGCTCTGATATTGTTAATTTGAGTACAGCTTCAACGTCAGATATAGCTATAATAAAATCATCTCTCGTATTTAGAAATGATGATAATAACTGGGTGCTTACTAGTATAGATAAAGAAAGTGGTGATATTGGTGTCTTTGACGGAGACTAATTTATTAAATCAACTTAAATTTAATCAAGACCTTCTTAATCAAGTCTATATAAGTGATCCTACAATTCTAAATAAGATAAGTGATATCAAATATATATATTCGGATTTAGATGGAACTTTGCTTCATGATAATCAAAGCATAACAGCACTTACCCAAGCCTGCATCTTATACATTAAGGATAAGTATAAGATAGAATTTGGTCTTTGTAGCGGTAGAATTGATTGCCAAATGACTTTATATTCAGCTATCACTAAATCAGAAATTCCACTTATATCATGCAATGGAGCCTTGTTAAGAAAAGCCAATGAGCAAATATTATTCATCAATGAAATAAATAAAATAGACGCAAGCAAACTAAGTTCATATCTCATTAAAAATAATATTGATTTTTTACTATATACAACTGAAGCTGTATATTATCCATACCAAGACTCTGACTCACTTAAGCCATTCATTAAATATAATGAGAATTGCAAAAATTATGGGCAAGAACCTGTAAAATTATATAAGTTAACTATCGATAATTTACCTAATAAAATTATCAAATTTAAAATTCTTTGTACAGCTGATGAATTAGAACATATAGATACTATAAATAATTATATTAATAATGTAGATGGACTTGAGTTCATTCGTTCTTCTTCCACTGTTATGGATATCATGAAAACTGGAACTGATAAGGGAAGTGGTTTACTTAAATTTTGTGAGCTATATAATTGCAAATTAGACAATATAATTTATTTCGGTGATCACTTAAATGATTTATCGGCACTAACTAAGGTAGGTATGGCAGTAACCGTTGATAATGCAGAAAAGGAGTGTAAAGACGCAGCCCAGATAATTTCAGTTAATAATAATGATGATGGCTTGGCCTATGCTCTGATTAAAATTTTTAATATAAATATATCTGAACTTGAAAAGTTTTATCAAGATATCATTTGAGACAATATAAATAAATTTTTTATTCTATTATATTTGTATTGATATGGAGGCGCTTATGTTTGTAGTAACAAAAGATATGACTATAACTGATGTTTTAATGTTAGACGATGGTCTAATTCCTATCTTCTTTGAGAATGGATTATATTGTATTGGCTGTATGATGGCTTCTGGCGAAACTATAGAAGAGGCATGCATGGTACATGGTATGGATTTAGAACATCTACTTGATACAATTAATGTATTTCTTAATGGTGCTGATTATAAAGAAAAATTGGCAAAAGAAAATGAAAATATTTAGTTAAGTACATTTATTGTAAAGGAAGGAAGTCAATAGATTGACTTCCTTCCTTTTATTATGCCGCAGTATATATTGGAATATTTGTAGTCTGATTATTTAATTCTGTCTTATTATAAGTATCATTTTTTATATTAGTACAATAGTCAAGTAAATCTTGACCATTGTTAATCACCTTAACTAATACTTCTCTATCCATTTCATTTAAAATTTTCGTATATTCTGAAAATTTTAATCTAGCATAACAATATAGCATTGATAAACAATCAATATTCCCTAATCTAAATCCAGATTTACTAACACCATATAAAATTACACGCTCTATAACTCTACAATCCTTATTATATTTTTTTGCTAAAACGGGATATACATTTTTACTTAGTGGTCGTAATTTCATTGGATCGCAATTACACATATCTAATATATCTGCTATATACTTGTATGCTGATAAATTACTATTTATATTATATTTATCCAGACTTTCGATAATAGCCTTTTTCTTGAGTTCTGACATATACTTATTTAATTTTTCCTCATTTAAATCATCTCCATTTAAAAGGGGAGTAGAATTCATATTATCATCAGTCTTTTGTATAATTTTAGAAACTTGATAAATCTCTTTGTTATCATAAATACTGATTTTATTATAATAGTCTTGTTTAATATATTGGTATTTATCATTAGGATATTTATTTTCGAAGAATACCATACTATTATTTCTATTAATTTTATCTGGTATTACTACATTATCTTTCTTATCATTTATAAATCCCTCTCCATAAAATTTTTCAAGTATCTGCTCAACTCTATATTTAACTTTAAAAAGATTATCTCTGCCGTCCAATATATATTTGTTTCTGCCTGCAATATCATATATAGCAAGTATTCCATCCTTTTCTAATAATTTATTCAGTCTATTAAGTAAGTCTTTATCACTAGAAACTAGATAAAACAATGGATATTGTTTAGACAATTGGTCATCACTTAATTCAATTCTTGTATTATTCATAAACCTGTACCTTTATATTAAATTTGCTTATACAGACAATTTTGATTTTGTTATATACTAATTACAATCGCTATAGCGAAAATTTGTAAAAACACTATTAATAAATTCGATAATACTAGAAATTAAGCAGATAGTGTGATCAAAAAAAAGCACTTGAACAAGTCTCAAGTGCTTTTTTAAATAAATATAAAATCAACTAATTACTTATGAAGCTTCTTGCTTATTGTCTTCAGTACTTAATTCAAATGTCTTGAGTGGTAGCATTTGCATAGATCCTGTTGGACAATTCTTCACACATAAATTGCATCCTACACAGGTCTCATAATCGACTGTAGCATTATTATTTTCGACTTTAATGCAATCTTTAGGACACTTTTTTGCACAAATGCCACAAGCAATACATGCAACTGAACAATTCTTTCTAGCCACAGCACCTTTTTCGTGATTACTACAAAGATTAACGGCATTCTTTTTGCTTAGTGGAACCAACGAAATAATTTTTTTAGGGCAGACTGCGATGCAAATTTTACAAGCTTTACACAATCTTGGATCTACAACAGCTACGCCATCTTTAAGATTTATAGCATCAAAAGGACAAGCTCGAACACAATCGCCAAAACCTAAACATGCTTCACTACATTTTTTAGGTCCACCAAGCACCTGACTTGCCATTTGACAACTACTAACTCCATAATAATCCGCACGTGTACTAGTATTTTCACAAGTTCCTCTACATTTTACTACAGCGGTCATTTGATATTTTCCTGGACTTGCACTAATTCCCAAAGCATCAGATACTTTTTCCATAACATCTTTACCGCCTGGAGCACAAAGAGAGCAATTGGAAGTCTCACCAGAAGCTAAAGCAACCGCATAACCTTGACAACCCGAATATCCACAGGCACCACAGTTGGCACCTGGTAATATCTCAATAATTTCTTCTTCTTTTGGATTGACCGGAACAGCCATTATTATTGAGGCTATGGTCAGAACTATGCCAACTACTGTTCCTGCTATCGCCAAAAGTCCTACTGCTATCAATATACTACTGTTCATATAAACCTCCTCTTACATAGCAAATAAACGCTCTACCAAACCAGTGAAGCCAAGGAAGGATACAGAAGTGATAGAAGCTGCTATAAGAGTAATTGGCAAGCCTTGAAGGCTTTTGGGGATATCACATGATTCCATTCTATTTCTAACACCTGCAAAGATTACGATTGCCAACATAAATCCTAAACCAGCACCTATTGAACTTACCATAGACTGTAAAAAGTTATATTCATTTTGTATATTCAATAGCACTACACCCAAAACTGCACAGTTTGTTGTAATAAGTGGGAGGAAAATTCCTAACGATTTATATAGGGGAGGAATATATCTTTTTAATGTAAATTCAACCAATTGTACAAGTCCAGCAATGACTAAAATAAATGTTACTGTCTGTAAATATTCGAGACCAAAAGCTTTTAGTAAAAATGTATTAATCGGATAACAAACTGCAGTTGCAAGAACCATAACAAAAGTAACTGCTATACTCATACCAAGTGCTGTATCGATTTTCTTTGAGACGCCGAGAAAAGGACAAATACCAAGAAATTGGACTAAAACATAGTTATTAGTCAAAATTGCCGTCATCAAAATAAATAATAATGAAGTGTTCATAAATTAGTTCTCCTCACCCTTATTATTCAAATTATTCTTATCTGAACTTAAACCTCTATTATCAGCGACTTTATCAGTGACACTATCATAGGATGAGGCTGGTCCAAGATCTTCTGGAAGATCAATGATGTGAGCATCGACAAACTCATTATTCTTTACTTGTTCAAAGCCATCTGCAAACTCTCTATTATCTGATGTTGATTCACCATCAACAGATTTTGTAGTGGCTTCATTTGGCTGACTACTAGTATTCTGCTTCTTACTTGAACTCGTAATAGAAGATATTTTTTTATCCTTGACAGCCTTTATTGCAGCTCCGCAGGATGCCGAATTTATACAACCAGCACAGCAATTCATCTCCATTGGTGGCATACCATATTTTTTTGATAGAGAATTTGCTAGTGCAACAAGAATTCCAAATACGAAAAAACCGCCAGGCGGAAGTATGAATATAACAATTGGAGGAATAGATGCTGGCCATATAGCAAAATTTAAAATACTACCAGCACCAAAGAATTCTCTTATAATTCCCATCAATGCTAAGGCGGCAGTAAATCCTATGCCCATACCAAGTCCATCTATAGCAGATAAAAATATTGGATTCTTGCTGGCGTAGGCCTCTGCACGTCCTAAAATAATGCAGTTAACAACAATTAATGGCAGATACACACCAAGCTGAGTATCAATTTCTGGGAGATAAGCTTTTACCAGCATTTGAATTATTGTAACGAAACTAGCAATAATCGTTATAAAAGCAGGTATACGAACTTTATCAGGAATAAGTTTACGAAGTGAAGAGATAACTATATTAGAGCATATTAAAACCAAGGTAGCAGCAAAGCCCATACCAAGTGCACTTTGAACTGAAGTACTTACAGCTAATGTTGGACACGTTCCTAATGCTAATCTTAAAACAGGATTTTCTATTACTAGGCCTCTGCTAAGAACTTTACCATATTCACATTTTTTATTCATAGTTGCAGAACTACTCATAATTATTTTCCTCCCTCCAAACTTTTATAAAGCTCAAAAGCAGTCTTACATGCATCACTTACAGCATTGCTGGTTATCGTGGCCCCAGTAAGAGCTTGAACTTCGTTATCTCCTGCCTTACTTTTGACGAGAGTGAAACCAGAATCTGCATTAAGACCTGTAAATTGCTTCATAAAATCAGGACTATTAGCTCTCATGCCGAGACCTGCTGTTTCATTCAGTTGCAGAAAATTTATACCTGTTATATTTCCATTCATATCAATTCCAGACATAACTACTACATCACCGCCATAGCCTTTGCCGGATGTAGTAAATATATAAGCAATCTTTTCATTATTCTCGTTATATGCTTCGTAATATTGATAATCTTGTCCATTGTAATTTAAAGACATAACATCAGAAAACTCGTTTGCTTCTGAAACAATTGTCTTTTTCGCCTTGTTTTCATTATCAATTTTTATCTGTTCTATAAGAGGTAAACTCACTTGGTTTGTAAGAGCGAGTAGAAAAGATGAAAATAAGCAGATAAGTAAAAGAACAATTGTAGGATAAAATAGATTTTTAAATTTATCTTTGTTCATTCTTTTTTCCTCCTGAAGCTAATTTTCTAAAAGAAAACTTATGATCTACCCCAAAGGCCACTGGACTTGTATATAGCTCAATAAGAGGAACGATTAAATTCATCAAAATAATGGCAAAACTGACACCCTCTGGAAGGGAAGCAAATGTTCTAATTAGAAAAGTTAGGATACCACAACCTATAGCATAGATTATTTTTCCGGTCCTATGGAGGGGAGAAGTGGAGTAATCTGTAGCCATGAAAACTGCGCCCAGAATAAGACCTCCAGCCATTAATTGGTATGCCAAATACTCAAAATTAAAATTTCCATAAATCAATACTAATATAGCAAAAGTAAATATATATACACAGGGAATTGTTAACTTGATTACTCTTCTATATATAAGCCACACGAAACCGATAAGTAGCGCCAATATACAAGTTTCGCCTAATGAACCAGCATGTTTACCTAGAAACATATCTAAAAGACTGGGCATTGAAGAATTGTTAATCGCAGCTACTCCTTCATGTGAAAAATAAGAAAGCGGAGTAGCAGAACTCACTCCATCTAGCGAAGAAGCTGGGAAAAAGGAATTAACATTTTGAGTCCAAGTTGCCATTTGGGTGGGAAATGACGAAAGAAGTACAATTCTTCCCATAAGTGCAGGATTGACAAAATTTTGTCCGATACCTCCAAAAAATTGTTTGACAACTACAATTGCCACAAGAGCAGCAAAAACAACCATCCAAAGTGGAATTGAAATAGGAAGATTAAAAGCGAGAAGAATACCTGTAACTACTGCGCTCATATCTGAAATTGTTGAATTTCTTTTCATTATTTTCCTACTTATATACTCAAAAAATACACAAGAAAATACTGAAGTTAAGACTACAACAAGCGATTTCCATCCAAAGAGATAAAATGAGGCAATCAATGCTGGAAACAGAGCGATTATCACATCTGTCATTAAACGTTTAGTAGATAAAACACCATGTGCGTGCGGTGAAGAACTTATCGTGAATTTTAGATTATCAACAATTGATTTTTCGTTCATTATTTTTGCCCAGCCTTTCTTACTATACTTTTTCCTAAGCGCAAATACTGAACAAGCGGTATATTGGCTGGACAAGCATATGCACAGGAACCACATTCCATACAAACCATTACAGAATACTTATTTAGCATCTCAACATTTTCTGTTGAAGCGTAACGCTTAATTGATGTAGGAACAAGCGACATAGGACATACTGATACACAATTACCACATCTAATACATGGACCAATTTCATTATTAGGTAATTCAGCTGAAGTCAGTGCCAATACTGCATTATTATATTTAAGTACGGGCTGATCTATATTATCTAGAGCTATTCCCATCATTGGTCCACCCATTAAGACCTTATATGCCTCAGTACAAAAACCACCACAATAATTAATAACATCAGTAATTGCGGTTCCAAGTGGTACTGATAAATTTTTGGGATTATTAATAGCTCCACCATCACAAGTCATAGATCTCCTAACCAGTGGCATGCCAGTTAAAAAATATGAACCTAATCCAGCAACAGTTGATATATTCATTACAACGCAAGAAACATCACTGGGTAATTTCCCTGGGGGGACTTTTCTCCCAGTTGTCATTTGTATCAACACTTTCTCTGCACCTTGAGGGTAGGAGCTAGGTAAAATCTTAACTCTTGATTTGCATGGAAGAGGATTATTATTCTCTAAAATTTCTTGCCAAAGTTTAATGGCAGGCTTCTTATTATCCTCAATTCCAATTATCACTTCATCAATATTAAGATAATGGCTTATAAGCTTAAGTCCCTCTATGATATTATCTGTCTCATCAACTAACTTCCTATAGTCAACTGTTATATATGGCTCACATTCAGCTGCATTAATGATGAGTTTATCAATTTTTTTATCACTCGGCACTTTTAACTTAAAGAAAGTTGGGAAACCTGCTCCACCTAGACCAACATAGCCTGACTGGCGAACAGCTTCTATAAAATCTTCCGAATTATTTATTTCTATTGGTTTTATATCTGGATCCACATCCATCATTCCGTCAGATTCAATCTCGATAGCTGTTGTATTTGGTCCCATAGTTGTTCGATATTCAGCAATCTTTTTGACTTTGCCTGACACACTTGCGTGGATAGGGGCACATAACCCCTCATTATCAGCAATCTTTTGTCCAACTTTTACAATATCGCCTGGTTTAACTAAGGGGATACAGGGTGCACCTATATGTTGTCTAAGTGGAAGAATTACTCTATCAGGTGCGGGCATTTCCTCAATCTTCATATCTTGAGTGCCCTTATTGTGAGATACATGTACCCCTTTATTATCAGTAAAAGTAAAACGCATATCCTGAATAAACTTAGATACGATACTCATCTAAAAGCTCCTTTCAAAATATATGTATAATTTATTGGCTATATATATTTGCCAGTACTTCAGTTTTTATAAAGCGATAAAACAAATATAGGTACAAAAAGTAGTTCAGACAGACATACAAATTACTAATTCTAAATTTTGTAGGGAATAGCATAAATAGAAGTAATTAAATCAAACATAAATTCAGTCAGAAAACATAAATAAAGTAACTAAACTAAGCATGGTGAGATAAGCAAGTATAAGCTTAGCTAACTCCAATATATTTTTCTGGTGAAAATATATCGAAAATATATTTTATTTTGCTAATAGAACTCATAGAACTTGGTAAAAATTTTTATATTTCCCAAACACTAACAACCATTAAGGTTAATTCTTATAAAATGAATTAAGATGCTGCAAATATATAAGAAGCAAATCGATATTAGCTCAAAATCAAGTTAAGTTCAAAATCCAATGAACATTAATTTAATGAGAGAAAATATGCTATTAAGAAGCTCGAAGCAAATTCATACTTATAACATATATAATAACTAGATAAATTATTAAATGCTATTCAATTTATAAATTTATATGCAAGGCACAATAATTATATAAATTTAAATTCATATAAATTCAAAATTCAAAGCTTCAAAGAAATATACATTCACATCTGAATTTAAGACTTATGGTCATTTCAGCAAATTTTCTAATATAGTTCTACTTTACTCTAATTTAATACACTAAATATCCTAATACCAGAATTAATAGAATCAAAAATCATATCAATCTAAAAACTCAAAACACCTCCATGTTAAACCTAAAAAATATAAAAACTCAAAATATAAAAAATAGCAGACTAATTTTAAACTTTCTTTAATATCATTCAGTAATTCTAATCACATTTTGTAAAAAACAAACAAAATTTTTCATTTCTAATAAATATATTTAATTATTTAAACGGGTGCGATTCTCAAAAATAAATTTATTGATTTTCTCGACAATAATATCTTTATACTCGGAACTTCCTGGATATGAAATGATTAGTTCTCCATGTTCTTTGACTTTACCAACAATCATTA
The DNA here is from genome assembly GCA_023420115.1 of Bacillota bacterium. Taxonomy (GTDB): domain Bacteria; phylum Bacillota; class Clostridia; order Saccharofermentanales; family Fastidiosipilaceae; genus JAEZWR01. Next base: position 104,478 of record JAEZWR010000067.1, read on the forward strand.
AATTTCGATAAAGCTTATTTTCTCCTGTCCCCATATAACGCATATCAGTTATTAAACCAAAAATAACTCTAGGGAAATTAGTAACACCATATTCTTTCTCTAACTCAGCCATAACACCATGAGCCATAATCTCACCAGCGACACCATCATCAATTGTTAGGCCATCAAGACAGGCAATCAAAATATTACTAGATTTTAATTCAGCAGTGTCTGCTTTTGATATTGCAACATCTGTAATTATCGCATCATTATTTTTCTTATCATTAATTGAAGCATTGCGCTGTGGGACATAAATATCCACTTCACAATGCTCTTCGATATATTGAGCCAAAGACTCAGTCCAATCAAACATGGCGGAATTAAAAAAATGAGAGGCGAGATAGATTTTAAATTTCTTATCCATAAGGTGACATCCAACTTTCATAAGTATTGTTATATTATACACGCCATATTCAAAAAATTTACAAAAAATCAAATCAATAAATAAGTACTTATTTATTATCTTAGACCTACAAGCCTCCTTAAGTGAATTTAAAAAGTACAGATATAAGAACTAAAAGGGTATTGACAAGGAAGAATTTTAAATCTAAAATTTTGGACGTTGCTCGGATGAGCCCATGGGCCCTTAGCTCAGTTGGTTAGAGCAGCCGGCTCATAACCGGTCGGTCCCGGGTTCGAGTCCCTGAGGGCCCATATAAATGGGAGAGTTCCCGAGCGGTCAAAGGGGGCAGACTGTAAATCTGTTGCCAGCGGCTTCGATGGTTCGAATCCGTCCTCTCCCAAGAAGAGATCAGATCAATCTGGTCTCTTTTTTTATACTATTTATTGATAATAGTTCGTTCATTATCAGTCAAATTAATAATAAATTTCTACATGTATTAATATGAGTCCTACTTTTGCTAGAATCTTTAGAGTAAAATGTATTGGTGTAAGTAGAATATGGCTGAGCTTAATATTCAGTCATTTCTAATTTATTAATGATTTTGTAGGTGACATATATGACAGATATTGTTCCTGATAATATGACAATAAAAAAAAATGACAAGAACAAAAACTCCAAACTCAATACTATAAATAACGAAGATAAGCTTAAACAAGGAATTCATACATTTAGTTCCGAAGATGATTATATTTATCCAGACGATCCAATTCTGCGAGATGCAATTTCTGATTTTAGTGATCTTAAACTAGGTTTTATGATGCATTTTTCACCAGCAACTCAACTCGGTATAGTAGAATCATGGGCACTATCTCGAGGCGACGCTGCATGGAGTAGAAGAGATGCTGATTTTATTGATGAAGATAAATTTAATCAAGTTTATTTTGATTTATATAAGACATTTAATCCGCTCAGATTTTCTGCTGAAGACCTTGCAGATTTAGCAGCCTCGTGTGGTTTTAAATATCTTCTTTTTACGACCAAACACCACGATGGTTTCTGTATGTATGATAGTCTCTACACTGATTATAAAATTAGTAATAAGGATTGCCCTTATAGTAGCAATGAGAATTTTGATATATGCAAAAATTTATTTGACGCTTTTAGAAACAAAGGCTTAAAAATATCTGCATATTATAGCAAAGCCGACTGGCACCATGAATCTTACTGGGATCCAAACAAAAAAATAGAAAGTAGAAATGTCAATTATGATATTTCTAAAAATCAAGAACAATGGAACGAGTTTGTCGAATTCACTCATAATCAGTTCGATGAATTAATGCGCAATTATGGGCCAATTGATGCCCTTTGGTTAGATGCCGGTTGGGTTCACAAGGACAACAAAGGTCAAGATCTAAGACTCAATGAAATTGTACCTAAATTACGCAAGAAATATAATAATAAACTTTTGCTTGTAGATAGAACCTGTGGTGGAGAATATGAAAATATTTTGACCCCAGAACAAAGTGTACCAAATAGAAAAATTTATGCTCCGTGGGAGAGCTGTATAACTTTAGGCGAAAATTTCTCATTTAGTTACAATGAAAAATATAAATCTTTAAGAGACTTAATATCGACCTTTATAGAAATATTATCTAAAGGTGGGAACTTAGCATTAAATGTTACTCCTATGCCAGATGGTTCTCTTCCTCGCAAGGCAGTACATTTATTGAGACAATTTGGGCGTTTCGTAAATGAGAATAGCGAAGCTATTTATGGTTCAACTATTTCTGATGTTGAACCATACGAAAATTGGCGTTTTGTAAATAAAGGAAATTTTGATTACGCCTTTTTTATTTATAGAACTGAACCACATTTCCCCAAAAGAGTTTTTTTGCCAAGCCAAAATAAAGTAATTAAAAATATTAGATGCTTGAGAACCGGTCAATCTATACCAACTTGCAATGCCAATGGAGATATTGTTAGTTATCAAACGTGTCTAACTTTAGAGGATAGACGCTATGGTACTTGGATAGATACAAGTAAATTAGATATGTTATACGCTGAAGCTGCTGAGTGTTTCTGTATAGAATATGATGAATAACGGTGAAAAAATGAATATAAGAAATAAACATAGCAACTGTGTATCTTTTCATTCAACTGTTGAAAATAATATAAAAAAGTATGTAGAATTATCCGAGCACTACTCAAAATTCTATATATCTATACCTCTGCTTAAATTTGATGATAAGAACAATAATCTTGAAATGCGATTTATCTATCATATTGAGAATCTTTCTTCTTTCTCACATTCGCTCACATTTAAATTAAGCATAGATGATATCAAGACCCTGTCATCCCAAAGTTCAGAGTATAAAAAAGAATTGATCAATTTATTAAATTCTCTCGCCCTTATTGAAGCAATTAATTATTGGAAACTTTGTGCCTCAAAAAATATATTTTTATCATTCGATTTAAGTGATAATGAACTGAAATTCTACATAGATGTATATAAAAAAGGTTTATCAGAATATTGCTATAGAAATGGACTTTTTAATGATGAAATAAATTTTAACGATAGCTTCGTCAATTTTATTCCTGCATCAAAAATTGAAGATAAGACAAGTCTAGATCTCAAAAATATTTTTGAAAATAATGAAATCTATAATAATTTACTAGATGATGGCTACGTTAAAGTAGATAAATTTTTCACTATTACGCCGAAGCTAAAGTCAAATTCTTCAAGGGCGAAATATGCTTCTGTAATGGTACCTGTAGGTGGTGGCAAAGATTCTATTGTTAGCTTAGAATTACTCAGAAACTATCCCAATGGAATATATTCATTTAGGCTCAACAGCAATCAAGCAGCAAAAGAGTGCGAAAATTTAGCATCTATTCCAAATGATAAAAGATTAAATGTCATAAGAAAGATTGATTCGAAACTTATCGAGTTTAATAATCAATCATTCTTAAATGGCCACATACCATTTTCTGCAATCTTAGCTCATATAGCTTTTGTTCAAGCAAAATTTAAATTTATAAAATATATTGCTCTTTCTAATGAGTCATCTGCTAACAGCTCCTATGTATCTGGACTTGATGTCAACCACCAGTGGTCAAAGAGTTACGAATTTGAAAATAAATTCAGGGAGCACGCATTAAGATATTTTGATTCAGAAATAGTCTACTTCAGTCTTTTAAGGCCTTATAGTGAATTGAGCATTGCAGGTCAATTCAGTAAATATACTGAGTATCACAAAATATTCAGATCCTGTAATTTAGGCTCTAAAAATAATGCTAATAGTTGGTGTGCTAACTGTGCTAAGTGCTTATTTGTTTTTATAATCATATCGAGCTTTATTTCTTTTGATGAGGTAATATCTATATTTGGAAAAAACCTACTAAATGATAGTTCTCTAAGAGATGACTTTGAAAGACTTTGTGGCAAAATACCAGTTAGACCATTTGAATGTGTCGGCGAAAGCAACGAAGTTCGCTATGCGCTTTTTGTTTTATATTCTAAACTGAGCCAAAATAACGAAGATATTCCTTTGCTTCTTTGTGAATTTATTTCAGATGTCAAAAAAGGTCTGTATGACGATTTGTGCTATGAAAATGAGAAATTAAGATTCATATCAGATATTCCGAAAGGAAACTTAAATTTTCACACTATTCCTGATGAATTTATACCATACTCGAAACAAATTCTTGAGGAAATGATATTTTAACCAATTTAAACGATTCATTTGAGGTGAAGTATGTCTGAGTCAGCTATAGATAAAATCATTTTATATTTAAAAGAAAAAAAGATCTTGATATATGGACTTGGAAGAGAAGGCCTCGCCAGTCTTGATTTTATATCGAAGCATTTTAATGAACTCTCCTTAAAAAAATTAGCTGTTTTGGATTCTAATATGGACAATTATGATAAAGTTCCAGAACTTCCTAATATTATTTTTGAGTCAAATAATGAGAATATTACTGATATATTGAGAAGATATGATATATGTATAAAATCTCCAGGAATATCTTTTGCCCATCTAAGAAGATTAGATGATAATATTCAATATCTCGAAGATGCAAAAGATTGCGAAATCACTTGCCAAACAGATTTATTCCTAAGGTTTAGCGATATGCCTAAAATAGCAATTACTGGTACCAAAGGCAAAAGTACAACTACAAGTCTTATACATCATCTTCTAAGTTTCAATTCACTTCCCAGTCATTTGTTAGGAAATATTGGTATACCTGTATTTAATGAAATACATTCAGGTAAAGAAGAAATAGCAAGTATAGAACTTTCTTGTCACCAATTAGAATTTTCAAAAGCTTCCGCAAATATATCGATACTCACTAATTTATATCCAGAACACTTAGATCATTATCCTGATTATGATTCTTATTGTTTGGCTAAATTAAATATTGCTAAATTTCAAAATTATGATGATTTTTTTATTTTCCGCTCTGATGATTCTAAAATTTTAAATAAAATTTCAGAATTAAGTAACAGATTTAGTGATTTCAAAGCTGTGAAAGTAATTTTTAGTAACAATAGAGAAGCGTTGAGTTCAGACTACTTATCGAAGTTTGGCTTAGATGATACACATAGAATTGTTAAAATTTTGCTTAACTCAAATAAGCTTTATATCGATTATACCGAAGATATTGAAACGAACTTAAAGAAATTTAATAGCAGGGGAACTGCTTTTTTATCTGAATATAAAATTGAACAAGCTAATAATTGTAAGGGTGAGCATATGTTGATGAATGCTGCAATGGCCTCATTTGTCGCTATAATGTTCGGCTTAACCCAAACTGAAATCTTATCTGGACTATCTAGTTTCGAATCTTTAAGTCATCGATATGAATATGTTGGTAGATTTGATGGAATTGATTTTATTAATGATTCAATAGCCACTATTCCACAGGCAAGTAAACTAGCAGTTGAAAATTGTGCTAATGCAGCTTGTCTTATCATTGGTGGTCAAGATCGTGGCATTGATTATTCTTTATTTCAAACTATCTGCAAAAATTATAAGCTCCGACATATATTTTGTATTCCAGATGCTGGTTGGAGAATAATGAAAGAGCTACTCGACACAGGTGAATATCTGCTGTCTGAATATAGTTATGACAAAACAAGACCACTGCGTTTTAAGATAGAAGTTAACAATCAAAATAAGTTATCGCCCACATCTATCAAGTCAAAATCAATACTTGAAGCTTTGGATGGTCCTCTTTGTTTGTATGCGGTAAACAATATGGAAGAGGCAGTTGATCTCTGTTTCGAACTCTGTCCTAAGGGGTCTGCTTGCATACTCTCACCAGCTGCAGCCAGTTACAATCACTATAAGAATTTTGAAGAGCGCGGTGATCATTTCAAAGCTTTGATCAAAAATAATAATCCAATGTATAAACGAGCTTTGATTTTAATTAATCCTGAGTCTGGTCGTGGCCTGTCTGATGCTGATCTAGCTTCCATCGTCAACATACTAAGCAAGCACAATATACTTGCAACTATAAATATAAATCAGTATTCAAGACAATTGTCCGATATAGTTGCTAATAAAATTGATGACTTTGATTTTATTTCCTGCTACGGTGGAGATGGCACAATGAAAGATCTTGCTACTGCATTAACTAATATGAAAAGTGATAAGCCAGCTCTATATCTGCCCGGCGGTTCTACTTGTGATTTTGCTAAAAATATAGGTATTTCAAATAATCTTGAGCAGTCTTTGAGTTTGTTTTGGGATGGAGAATATGCTAAAGCTGACATCGGTCTAGCAAATGGAGAAGCTTTTGTATATATAGCAAGTTTTGGTGCTTTTGCTGATACTAGTTATTCAACAAGTAGAGAACTAAAAAAGAATCTGGGTTCACTCGCATACTTTATAGAGGCACTTAAGTCAGTTGGGAAAATTGCACCGATTCATTGCAAAGTTAAAAATTCTGAAATTGATTTAGAGGACAATTATTTATTTGTTTCTGTTTCTAATTCTATTTCTGTCGGTGGAATTTTAAATTTTGAGTCTGAAAATATTTACATGGATGATTCTTATTTTGAACTTCTATTGATTAAGGCTAGTGATAATCATTTTTTATATCCCGGTTTAATAGCCAAACTTCTTCTCAATGACTATGATCATGAGCTTATTGAAAGATACAAAGTAAAATCTGTAGACTTCTTTTTCGATGAGCCTGTAGCCTTTACTTTAGATGGTGAGTTTGCAAGACAAAGTAAATCCTGGCATATCGAGGTAAAAAATAAGGCATACTCAATTATGGTTCCCCCAAATAATCCTTATTTTAAAGACTCTCACTAATTTTTTTATTTCAATTAGTAGGCAATAATTAAGTTGATAATAAATGAATTAGACTATTTATAGTCGCTTTTTCAAATTTGTTTATTGAATCAACAATTAGAGGATATTGATGAGTACAAATAATATAGATAAATATATTTTCAAAGGAAATTACGTCCAAATTTCTGATATTAAAATTAATGTTGCATTATCACATGATGAAGAAATTGAGTTTCTAGAAGAAAAACTTAAGAAAATTTTAAAGGTAAAAAATAAGTCTGCCTTACCAGAGTATGTTATTCGTAGACGCTCAATAGATGCTAGAAAAGGCGTGCAAATAATATTTTCAGTCTTAATCAAAGAAGATGATCTTTCTCAAAGTAAAAAGAATTATCTTCTTAGGAACAAATTTGCAAATAGGGTAAGTTATCCAGAAAAAACTCATGAAGATGCTTTTTACGTATATCATCATGCAATTTCGCAGGGCACTTTTAGTACTGATGATAACTCATCTATTAATATTACTTCGCACAGAATCACTTCAACATTAATTACGGAAAAGAAAATAAATGCTGTAGTAATAGGCATGGGACCTGCTGGTCTATTTGCCGCTCTTGAATTGGCTAGATCTGGATATCCGCCAACAATTATTGAGAGGGGCAAGGCAGTTGAAGATAGGCAAATTGATTTTAATTTATTAAGGGAAAAAGGCATTCTTAATCCTGAATCGAACGCTCAATTTGGTGAGGGCGGTGCTGGCACTTTTAGTGATGGCAAGTTAACAAGTAGAATGAAAAATTCATATGTCGATCTTGTTCTAAGAAACTTTGTCAATTTTGGTGCCGATGAAAGTATTCTCTATGATCAAAGGCCCCATATGGGTAGTGACTGTCTGCCACATATTCTTAAGAATTTGCGCCATGAACTACTTAAACTGGGAGTTAAAATTTTATTTTCTACTAGAGCTGAGGGTCTACAATTCAGTGATGGCAAGCTCACAGCAGTTAAAACAAATAGAGGGGAAATCAAATGTAATCAAGTTATTGTAGCCATAGGTCACAGTGCCAGAGATAGCTATGTTAACTTCTATAATAATGGGCTTATATTAGAGAATAAACCTTTTGCCATGGGCTTTAGAATAGAACATCGGCAAGAATTTATAAATAAACAACAATATGGGAAGTATTTTAACAGTCCGCTTCTCGGTTCCGCAAACTATAGCGTTGTAGTACATCCCTTTAAAGAAGAACTACGACTAAAGGAGGAAAAAGAGAGAGCCATATATAGTTTCTGTATGTGTCCTGGTGGTGAAGTTATTCAAGCTTCTAGCTTCCCAGGTATGTTATGTGTTAATGGAATGAGTAATCTAAAAAGAAATTCAGGAATAGCAAATTCAGCTCTTCTTTGTAGCATAGATGAAAGAGATTATGGTGATGAATTATTTGCCGGAATGAAATTCCAAGAGAGAATTGAGAAAATATGCTTCAAACTGGGTGGCAAAAACAACTATGCCCCAGCGGAATTATGCGAAGATTATCTAAATAAAAATACATCTGGTTTTGGCTTTGCGGATTTCTCTTCAACATTTAAACCCGGTCTTAAATTCGTAGATTTACACCAAGTGTATCCGAAATATATTAATGATTATTTTATTGAAGGACTTAAACTCATAGATAATATCTATCCAAATTATTCTAAAAATGCATTACTTATAGCTGCTGAAACTAGAAGTTCTGCTCCATTAAGAATGATACGAAACAAAGAAACACTAGAATCGATTGGGCTTGAAGGAGTATATCCTGCAGGCGAGGGAGCAGGTTATGCAGGGGGAATAGTAAGTTCTGCTGTAGATGGTATAAAGGTATCTCGAGCACTTATTGACAAATGGAAATAAGTTATATAATATAGACAAGCAATTGCCGGTGTGATGGAATTGGCAGACGTAGTGGACTCAAAATCCACCGGTGGTGACACCGTGCCGGTTCGAGTCCGGCCGCCGGCAACAACTCTTTAGTTTATCGCTAGAGAGTTTTTTTTTGCCAAACTATTAATTTATGTACATTATTGACGATTACTATTAAGGTTCATTATATTCTTTGAAGTTTTTATAACTATTTATTTGTGAGTTATCAGCCATTAAGCAAGTATGGATTAACATATCTAGCATATTTTGACTTAATTTATTTACCTTTTGATACATCATTAAGTAAAAATTTATTTATAATTAGCTTGCTTTGCAAATTTGCAGAGCATAATTTTCTACTACAGTATTAATAAAGGAAGAAAGGACAATAAAAATGTCATTAATTGCATGGTTAATTATTGGTGGTCTAGCAGGTTGGATTGCAAGTAAAATAATGAATCGTGATGCAGAAATGGGTGTTATCAAGAATATCGTAGTCGGTATAATTGGTTCATATGTTGGGGGTTTTGTCTTAGGCTTAATCACTCATACCGATGTAATCAGAGGTTTCAATATTGGAACTCTCATTACAGCTATCCTCGGATCATGCATTTTCCTCTGGATTTTGAATCTTATTCAGGGAAGAAAATAAGGTATAGCAAAAATCATCAAAAAAGGACTGGCTTATGTCAGTCCTTTTTTATACCTAATCATTTTATACTCGCGAAAGTTAATATTAATATACCAAAAGCAAAATTTGTATTGTATTGGTAATGAAATATGTTTCTCTGACGATAATTAATATATAAAAATTATATTTTATTATTTCATTTCGAACATATATTTGATATACTTCGAACATATTTTCTTTTTGTTTGGAGTTTGGCATGAATTCATTATTAAATAATACTCTTTCACCATCCCTTGTTGAACAAGTTAACTCAAAAAATAAAAGGCATGAGAAAAAAATATTTATGCACATAGATTGCAATAACTTTTTTGCCAATGTTGAACTTATGTCTTATCCTCATCTTATATCTAAACCTGTAGCTGTAGCGGGTGATCCACGCAAAAGACATGGAATTATTCTAGCCAAAAATTCAATAGCTAAAAATTTTTCTATCCAAACAGCTGAAACTATATATTCCGCTATAACTAAGTGTCCACACTTAGTTATTCTTCCTGCCAACATGTGGAAATATACACTAATGAGTAAAAAATTGAACTCAATATATCGTCGCTTTTCTTGTAATGTAGAAACTTTCAGTATTGATGAATCTTTTATGGAAATAAACTCTACATGGCATCTATTTGCAAACTCTCCCTTAAAATTTGCCAAAATTATAAAAGATGAAATATATAAACAAACTAAATGCACTGTATCTATCGGTATCTCAGATAATAAAATTCTTGCCAAACTTGCCTCAGATTTTAAATCTGAAAAAGGAATATCTATGATCTTTTCAGATAAAATGAATAATCTCGATAAACTTCCAGTCGAAAGTTTAATGAATATAGGGAAGCATACTAAAGAGCTTTTGGAAAAATATAATATAGAAACCTTGTCTGAACTTCTAAGCTTAAACTCCGAATTTACATATACTTTATTTGGGAAATCTGGTCTTAATATAAAAAATAATATCTCAGGACAGGAGATAAAAATTAATTCAATTCTAGGTTCTGATGACGGAACTGAAGAAAATAAAAGTATCAGTCTAAGTAGAACCTTTTCTAAAGATATAAGTGATTTTAAATACATAGACTTGGCCTGCAGATTTATTCTAGATTGTTTAACTAGAGAACTTAAAAATAATAATAGAGGTGCAAGAGGTTTGGCTATTTATATTCGTTTCTCCGATTTTGATGAAGCCCAGAAGCAATATAGTTATCAATATTCAAGAAATAAGTTCAGTGATTTTTTCTCTGATGCAATTAGTATATTAATAGATTTATATCGACTTAAAAATAAACCTATAAGAAAAATAGGTTTAAAATTATTTATGCTGTCTGAATTATCTTCAGATAACAAGCAAATTAATCTAGATGAGTTATATACAATAAATAATAGACCTACTAAAGAAACAAATTTTAAACTTGAGTACATCTTAAATAATATAAGAAATGAATTCGGTTATGACAGTTTATTTACAGCTAGTCAGATATATAAATGAAAAGGTAATCTTCCTTGGGGATTATTTTTTAGGGTAAAGAAAAAGCAGAGCGTGACGGGGTTTGGGTGTCGTGCTCTGCTTTAGTTTTTCTCGGGTTCGATGTTTCCGATGAAGTTCCAGTAAATGTGGATGGTTTGGTTTTTCTTTCGTGTGCCGGGGATTTTTTCGGCTTGCTCGACTTCAATTCTTTCCACGAAGGTTCGGATGATTTCTGGGGTTAGTTCTTGAATGTCGGTGTACTTTCGTACTTGGGTTAAGAAGGCATCGGTGTTTGCCATTTGGGTTTTGGCTTCATGCAAAATGCCACGCAGTTCGGATATTCGTTGTTCTAGGAGGCGTTGTTCGGTGTCGTAGTTGCTTTGCAGTTTGACGTAGCGTTCATCCGAGACTTTTCCGTCGAGGTTGTCTTCGTAGAGGTGTTGCATGATCTGATCGAGTTTGCGGTTTCTTGCTTCGGCTTCTTCGAGTTCTTTGGTGTGTTTGCGCAAGTTCTTCGTCATCTCCGAAGCATGTTTTTTCTCGAGCAGGCTCACGAAGTCTTGTTCGTGTTTTCTTGCGTAGGCGGTGATGTCGCGTAGTTCTTGTAAGAGGATGGCATCTAGTTCTTTGTTTTTGATGATGTGGTTGGTGCATTTTCCTCGGTTCTTACGATACGTCCCGCAGACAAAGTATTCATTTTCTTCTTTGATGTTTCCGCCTCTAGTTTGGTAGAGTTTTGCCCCGCAGTCAGCACAGTAGAGCATGCCGGATAGGACGGGCATTTCCCCTTTGAGAGTGCGTCTTCGTTTGCCGCTTCTGAGCTTTTGTACGATGGCAAAGGTCTCCTCGTCCACAATGGCTTCGTGGGTGTTTTTGAAGACGAGCCGGTCTTTGGGATCGGTCTTGATTTGCTTTTTGCTTTTGAACGATTTCTTGGTTGTTTTGAAGTTAACGGTGTGTCCTGCGTATTCTTGGCGCTCGAGCATTTGAGCGATGGTAGCGGCTGTCCAAAAGTAGGGATCCTCGCTGGGTTTTCTTGGGTGCTTGATGCCTTGCTCAGCATAATAGGCGGCAGGCGTGAGTACCTTTTGTTCTTTTAGGTGGTTGGCGATATGGCTGGTGCCGTATCCAGCAACACATAGGCGGAATACTTCACGCACGATGGGCGCGGTCTCTTCGTCAATGATCCAGCAGGTTTTGTCTTCCGGGTCTTTCAAATAGCCGTAAGGGGGTATGGGGGCTAAGGCTTTTCCGGATTGTCCTTTGGCTTTGAATACCGCACGGATTTTGCGGCTGGTGTCTTTGGCATAGAACTCATTAAAGATGTTGATGAAGGGGGTCATGTCGTTGTCTTGTGCGTTGGCAGAGTCAACCCCATTATTGATGGCAATAAAGCGTACGTCTGAAGACGGGAAAAGAACTTCGGTGTAGTAACCGACTTTGAGATAGTCGCGCCCAAGACGGCTCATGTCTTTGACGATGAGCGTGCCGATGCATCCTTCTTCAATCAGGGTGTTCAGGCGCATCCAGTCTGGGCGGTCGAAATTGGTTCCGGAATAGCCGTCATCGACAAAAAACTGTGTGTTGGAAAAATGGTTCTCGTCGGCGTATTTTTGCAGCATCACTTTTTGGTTGGTGATGGAATTGGATTCGCCTTGCAGTTCATCGTCTTTGGATAGGCGGCAATACAGTGCTGTGATTTTGTCCAAAGCAGAGCCAGGCTGCTTTTGTGTTTGTGTTTTCATTGGGCTTTCCCTCCTTTCTGAGCAGCCTGTTTGTGTGTCTATACATCACTCTGCTTGGGTGAATAGTCAACTAGACTGTGTCTGTTTATTTGGGCGGGCTGGCGCAGCGATATGGCGTGGTTTTAATGAGCCGTCCAATCTTTTGCAGTGGCGTTTCTCGTGCCTGTTTGGCGATATGGTTTTTAATCGTGAACAAGGCGTTGCCGACCTTGATTTGGTGTGTGCGTTCCATAACAGAACCTCCTTGTCGATGTTGAGAGGGCAAAGGGGACTTCGTCGTGAAATCCCCTTTGCATCTCTAACGGGGTTAGATGGAAGTCATCTGCATGGTGCAAATGGCTTCTGGGTGGATGAGTACGGCTTCCAGATACTCCATGCACAGATACGCGATACGGTTTTCGAGAGCATAGAGTTCTGTGAGTGGACGGATGGTTGGTGTTCTTCGAGGAACAATCCAGTAAGAGCTAAAATCTCCGAACAAGATAGGCGTGTTGCCTTCTTGAATCTGCGGCATCTCGTTGATGATGGTGACCGGTTTTCCTAGGAGCAGTCCATCCGCTTCATTCCAGAGATACCGCCCAGAGTCGTCTTTGAGCATGCGCACAACAAGAGCGGTCTTGTCGCTAAACACCCATCTGGCGTTTTTGCGGTAGTCATCGGGAACGGACAAGAACAACTCCATGAGGGCTTTTGCGTTTATCTCCTTGGTTTTTACTGATGGTTTTGCGCCTTTGTCTGGGTGCAATAGTCCGGTAGGCTCCAGATCGTTTTTGCCGTAGAGAAACCCTTCGATTTCTCCTTTTGCCAAAGTTTTAGCGATACTTGTTGTCAGGAGCTTTTGAAAGCCTTTGGTTTCCTCCATGAAGTCACGGTCAAACTGCAAAATGGCACTGAGCCTGTGCGAATGAAGGATGTGTCTCTTGAGTTTTCCTGTGATATCTTCTGGGTCGATGCCATCGGCGGGTTTTACCCACTTAGCTTTCGAGTGATGCTTGTAGGCAAAGAGGGTATAGTCCCCGTCACAGCCGGCGACTACCGTGCAGATTTGGCGCAACGGGTTGTGTTCGCAAAGCGCTTCGAGAAGCATTTTTTCGTCTTTTTCGGGGAAGAAATAAGTGCCGTTGGCCTTTTCTTTTCCAAAGAGAAGAGATTTCTCGTTATGAGGTTTTCCTTTGAGCGCGTTCCAGAAGTCCGTGTTGTAGTAGTCGGTCGTTAAAACAACTTTGTTATTAGGCACGGTTATTCCTCCAATCCTTTCTTGCAGTGCGGGCAGTGATACCAAGAGTGGGTGTATCCGTTCGATTGGATGTTGTAGGGCTTCAAACGCTGTTTGCACTTCGGACAGAGAATGTCGAACTGAAAGGTGTCTTCCAGCGTGTGATAATCCTGGGTATGCAAGCGGTAGTAGCACGTCACCGATCCATTGGGTAAGCGTTCTAAGTAGTCACTCAGGTAGTACGCGCTTTGGGGTTGGGTTTGTAAGGTTGTAGACGGAAATAATGTTGTTCCGCCTTTTTGGTACGTGTGTAAGAGATAATTCGCCATTTGTTGTTCCTCCTATTTCATGGATTGAAAATGTGTGTGGTTCATCGCTCATCCAGTGGCGTGAAACGTTGGTTGCAGTAGCTCAGTGCTTCTTCGTAGCTTTCAAACCATAAGTTGCAGGTGTCATAAGCTACGCACCACAACACGGGTTTTTGATGCAGCTGCTTGGAGAGAATCACCAGCTGTTTGTTGCGGTCTTTGAGTAAGCGAACGCAGCGGTATCGGTCGTTGGAAAAATACTCGCAGTCCTTTTGCGTCATTTTCCTCGGGTCACCGATCCAGACTTTTCGTCCCATCACTTTTCTCCTTTCTTGCAGTTCGGACAGCGGAAGAAATAAGTGTCTGGCTCGATCTGGAGTAGATTCATGGACTGTTGGCACTTCGGACAGTGCACATTTAGTCGCTGATGGCAGCCTTCTAAGAGGTAGAAGTTTTCGCTGAGTTCTGAAAGATAGGGCTGATTTTTCTCATCGGGTGGATACTCCGATGGAAACAGCGGAACTTTGTCTTCTACTCGGCTTCCATCAATGAGTGGATAGAACTTCCCATAAGGGAATTTCGGTAGTTTTTTGCTCATGGTTTCTCCTTTCTTGAAATGCGGGGGTTAATCCCCTGTTTGAATCCGCGGTTTTGTACGCGAGACCCCGGCACCGTTCCCCTGAAGGGTTGCGGTAGAGATTGAACTCCCCCTAGGGGGGTGGGTTTTAGACAATCAAGCGACATCACCTCCTTTGCGGGTGTGAGAAACACTGTGGTGGGTTTCTTTGATTGGCTCTGATGTGCTGTGGCATGAAGTGGCAGTTTCAAATGGTTTTTTCTATAAGAAATCTGATTTATGAAAAGACAGTAAAAACCTGCCACGAAATGCCACGAACTTTAGGTCAAGAAGTCATCGGGGAAGCGATAGCCCAAAAGCAGCGTGGTTTTCTCACCACCAGCTTGTGGGCGTTTCCTGACCACGGTAGCGATTCCCTCAAGGCTTTGTTTGAAGGTGCGCATGGACTCCGGATATAGCCCGTTGGCTTCACACCAGAGCCGATAGTGCTCATACACATCACGAGTGCGCACCTCGAAACTCGCACCAGCTTCCAAGCAGTCTTCCAAAAACAGCAAGACCTTATTGGACTCTTGCTCATAGCTCTTCGTTGCCTCGATCACCGTTTGAGGCGGCTTTAAGCCTTCTTTTTGCAACAAGCGATACCCTTCCAGCATCCAGTTGAGTACCGCGCTCTTCGTGATCTCACTGCGAAACTGTGCCTTTAAGGTTTTATCCTGCTCAGTCTCGGAGAAGTGACGCTCAAAGGGAACAATCAACACCCGCCCGGAGCGAAACAGCGTCACGTCGTTGACCTGTGGCAGATAGTTGGTATTGATGAAAATCTTGAACTGCGGACGAAAGTCAAAACTGTTCTCATGCAAAAACCTGGCATTGACACTATCGCCACCCGACAAGGTCTTAACGAGAGAAGCATTAAGCTGCTCGCCTTTAGGAATCTCAGAGATCATGATGGCTCTAGCACCATGCGTGCGCGCGACCTCTTCGGAAGGAGAAGAACTGTTCGAGAAGTGTTTTTGCATGATCAGCTCCGGACGTGCGGTCATGCCGTAATCGCCTAACACCAAAAGAAGCGTCTCGCACAGTGTCCCTTTACCGTTTCTTGTGGTCGGTCCGAAATAGAAGATGATGCACTCATAGCGCGTATCTCCCGTAAGCGCATAGCCACAGATCTTTTGCAAAAAACGGATCCGTTCTTGATCTAAGACCATGATCTCGTCAATGAAGCGTTCAAAGCGCGGTGCGCAAGCAGCAGGGTCATAGTCCACGCCGGCGAGCTTGGTCAGATAGTCTTTCGGGTTATGGGCAGAAAAGGTCTCGGTGAGCAGATTGAGCGTGCCGTTGTGGCAATTAAACAGATGCGGCAGTGCGTCAAAATCTGCCATCTTTCGCACCCGATGCACCTCAGCATCCTTTAACAGGTTCACCCGTGCTGAACGCTTCTGTAAGGACGCCACCTTTTTCGCAAACGACGAGCGACGCGATTCTTCCTCAATGTCTTTCACAAGGAAAAACAGCATGGACACAAAGTCCATACACTGCTTAGCGGCAAATACCGAGCCGACATCATGCGTCCAGACTTTTCCGTTGAAGTAGTACCAAGACTTACGCTCCGGCACATAACACAAACAGTCTGCATACACATCCATAAACAGCTTGGCAAAACCAATATCGTTTAAGCGATACCGCTTTAAAGGATTTAGCGAACGCATCTTCTCAAGTCGATTGGAAAACTCCTCCTCAGCAGACAGCCGCCCAAAATCCGGTTGATACACCTTGGTACAGTTACGTATCGCTATCTCAAGCGTGCGCTGTCCATAGGTTTTCTCTCCACGAAGCGCATCCCACTTGTCACGCATGAGAGCAGAACGGCGAAACAGCCTGTCCATCTGAGAGATGTTCCTACCACAGAAAAACGCTAACGTTCCACACAAAGCCTCATCAGCTTCCGACTGCGACGGATACAACTCCCGCCAACGACCCTCCCACAAGGCGCGAAACCGCTCGCCTTGCGCACACGAATACGCTTTTTGGATCACCTCGTCATCGCTCAAACCCGAGTGTTTCTCAACAGCCACGGTAGAGACTTGCCGTGGGGGACGGCGCATAAACTGCTCCAAAAACCACCGCACTGCTTCAGTTTGCTCCGTGACCTCACAAGCATGGATCGCGTTTCCTGTCAGTGTCGAGAAACGGTTAGTCGCACTCTCCATATAGATCTCAAACCCACCCGCATGCAGGTAATAGGCGCCGGTATCGAGGACAAAATTCTCTTCGACCAATGCATATAGGTGTATGCCGTTTCCACTCGGACTGACCTCTGCATAGGTGCCGGAAAAACGATCGAGCACCTCCAAAGCAGGAGAACTCCAACCATCCCCTTCACGGCAATGATCAATATCAATCATCACCAAAGAACCACTCAGGCGAATCCCGACACCGTCAAAGGAATCGACCTTGTCGATTGCTTCTGTCATCGGCACAAAATGCGCTTGCTCATTCACCTTGGCATACTTGCCGGTGCGCACCTGATAAGGAATCTTTGTCAGGCGGTTTTGCCGATACTGCTTTTTCCAACAACAAGCCTGCGGATAATTACGAAAAAACTCAGGCAGTGCCGAATACTGTTCTTGCTTGTTCAACCTCATCACTCCTTTCTCACGTTCGAAGAACTACTTTTCGTCCTCCACCACTCCCTGAAGACTCAAGGGCGATTTGGACGAAACTTTTTCGAAGATTTTTTCTGTGCTTCCTTTCTCTCTGGACGTAACCCGTCACAGTGGACGGAAACCCAAGCACAAATTTTCTGCTTCACCACTCCCTGAAGACTCCAAGGCGTTTTGGACTAAAATCCGAAAACTCATCTGCTCACCCCTCCGCAAGGCGAGAAACGAAGAACGAAGCGCGAGATCTAGACAAGAAAAAGTCCAGCATCTGCAACAGCAAACACTGGACAAAATCACGAAAACGTGATAATATGAATCAGTTAGGAAACGGAGGGAAATCCATGGCGGTCGACTACAGCAAACTCTTTCAAAAAATGAAAGAACAACACTTAAGCCACATCGAACTGGTTCGCAAAGCCGGATTCTCCGGAAACATTATGACCCGCATCCGCAGAAGCCAATACGTATCCCTAGAAAGCATCGAAGCCATCTGCAACGCACTGGGTTGCACCGTCGACGACATCTTAGAATTCAAGCCCGATGAGGCACAGGAGGAACGTCATGCCTGAACTAGACTGGATCGGAAAAGATAAGGTGATCAATCACCATTTAGACGTTCCTTATCACGTACTAGAACGCCAATACAGCTACGACAAAAACGGCAAACAAACAGCCGACAACGGCTCAGATAACATGATTATCCACGGTGATAATCTCTTAGCATTGAAATCACTGTTGCCAAAGTATGAAGGCAAGATTGACTGCATCTACATTGATCCCCCCTATAACACGGGAAACGAGGGCTGGGTCTACAACGACAACGTCAATGACCCACGCATTAAGAAATGGCTCGGCGAAGTCGTCGGTAAAGAAGGCGAAGACCTCACCCGTCATGATAAATGGCTGTGCATGATGTATCCACGTCTGCGGCTGCTGCATCGCTTGCTTGCGCCGACAGGGGTAATCTTCATTTCCATTGATGATAACGAGCAGGCTAATCTCAAACTGATTTGTGATGAATTTTTTGGTTCCTCATGCTTTGTTGCTGATATAGCAGTGGTGAACAATCTTAAGGGGCGGAGTGACTCAAAATACATTGCTACTGCCCATGAACATTTGATTATGTATCGTGGGCCTCTATTTGAGTCTGCGGGGATTCCACTGCCTGATGCATATCTGAAGGATTACAAGTTCGAAGACTCAGTAGGTAAGTATAGACTGCTCGGGCTTCGTAAGCGTGGTGCAAACTCAAGACGAGAAGATCGCCCCAATCTCTTTTATAGCTTTGCATACAACCCAGAGACGGGTTCTTTACGTGTTGGGACAGCCGGAGACGACGAGGTCAACATATATCCCAAGCTCTCGGATGGAACTGATGGCAATTGGCGATGGGGAAAAGAGACCGCGCAGTTACGCATTAATGAGTTGGATGTGAAAGTAGTAGCTCGACGTAACAAATTTGATGTTTACCAAAAAGATTATCTAGATCGAGGTGAGCAGCGTCGAGCAAAGCCAAAATCTGTGTGGTCTGGAACCGAGTTTTCAGCCGAAGCAGGAACGTTAGAACTCAAATCGATTCTCGGTAAAAGTGTATTTGAAACCCCCAAGTCGAGTGCCCTGATTGAATATTGCCTCGAACAGACGAAATCGAAGAATGCCCTTGTCCTCGACTCCTTCGCCGGCTCGGGTACTACTGCTCACGCTGTTTTGAACTTGAACAAACAAGACGGCGGCAACCGCAAGTTCATCCTTTGCGAGATGATGGACTATGCAAACACCATCACTGCAGAGCGGGTGAAGCGCGTGATTGATGGCTATGGCGAGGGCAAGAAAGCGGTGGAAGGCACAGGTGGTTCGTTCTCCTATTATGAGTTGGGCGAACCGCTTATGATGGACGGTAATCTCAACCCGGGTGTTTCAGTTGACCGTGTGCGTGAATACATCTGGTTTACCGAGACGGGACAAGCCTTTAGCGCACCCATGGTGGAGGGGCAACCGTACTTTTTAGGCATCGCCAATCACACGGCGTATCACTTCTTGTATGAGCCAGATCGGGCGATGACCTTGGATTATCGTTTCTTGTCTACGCTGACCAAGGAGACGGTTTCGGATCAACTGGTGGTGTATGCGGATGCTTGCTTGTTATCGGATCAGGAGCTTCGCCGTTTCAATATAACGTTTAAGAAAATTCCGCGCGATATTACCCGTCTGTAAAGGAGGACGACATGGAACTTAAGAATTATCAAAAGCGCGTCCTCAGTGACTTGCAGGCTTATTTGGCACAGTTACAGCAGACCGATTCGCTAAGTGAAGCGTTTCGTCGTTACTGGTTGGAAAAACAAGTCCCAGTTGGTTTGGACGGGTTAACACCGTATCAAAATCTCATGGAAGGCGTTCCACACGTTTGCTATAAGGTACCTACGGGTGGCGGTAAGACGCTACTTGCTTGCGCCTCGATTAAGCCGATTGTCTCTGCACTGCCGACTCGGCACTCACAGGCTGTTGTTTGGCTGGTGCCGTCCGAATCGATTTTGACGCAGACCTTGCAAGCATTGAAAAATCCTGCACATCCCTATCGTCAGCGTCTCAACATTGATTTTGGTGGACGAGTAGAGGTCTACTCCAAAGAAGAACTCCTTGCCGGACAAAATTTTTCCCCGGTGACCGTGTCAGAGCAACTGTCGGTGATGGTGCTTTCCTATGATTCATTCCGTTCCGCAAACAAAGAGGGGCGCAAAGCCTATCAAGCCAACGGTGCATTAGAAGCGTTCCGCACAACGCTTGCGCCATCGGACACGCCTGTTGAAGAAGCAGATGAGACAGCACTGTTTCAAGTAATCAACCGCTTAAACCCGGTCGTAATCGTCGATGAATCCCACCATGCTCGCAGTGCGCTCTCTTTGGAGATGCTCAAAAACTTTAACCCTGCTTTTGTCTTAGATTTAACGGCAACGCCAACCAAGAAAGCAAACATCATCTCCTATGTAGATGCGATGGCTCTGAAAAAAGAGAACATGGTGAAACTCCCCGTCGTGGTCTATAACCGCAACAACCAGACAGAAGTACTAAACGATGCCATCGACCTGAGAAACTCTCTGGAACAAGCAGCACAGATGGAAGCGCAAAATGGTGGCGATTACATTCGTCCCATCGTCTTATTCCAAGCACAACCCAAAAACAAAGAAGACGCCACCTCTTTTGAACGCTTGAAAGAAAAACTCGTCGAAGCAGGAATTGAAGCCTCGCATATTGCTATCAAAACAGCTACGGTCAATGAGCTGAAAAATGTAGACTTGCTCGATCCGACTTGTCCAGTGCGATACATCATTACCGTGAACGCCCTGAAAGAAGGATGGGATTGCCCCTTCGCCTACATCTTAGCCTCGCTTGCGAATAAGACCTCGCGTGTTGATGTAGAGCAGATCTTAGGGCGTATCTTGCGTCAGCCGCATGTTCGCAAGCACCAACAGAACTTGCTCAACATGAGCTATGTGCTGGCTTCCTCCGTCAATTTCCAGCAAACCGTCGATGATGTGGTAGTGGGGTTGAATGCAGCTGGTTTCAGCGCCAAAGATTACCGTTTGGCAGAAGAGATCACGCCAGTTGCACCAGAACAGCAAGTGCACCAAACAGAGCTCCCCAAACTAAACCCCTCTGAACACACAGACACTACTAGCCTGACCGGTGAACCAGAAGAGGCAGAAGAATTTTTAGGGTTCAACCCTGAAGAGGTTCAAGTCCGTCCGCAAACAACAGCAGAACCGTCACAGGTAGAAAATTCTTCTGTTGGCACCATGATTACACAGGCACAATCCATGGAATCCGATTATGCACGGCAAGCAGAGCAAACCCTGCGTGAAGACGTGGCTGTCTATATTCCTCAAGAGGTCGAAAAACATGTGAAACAGTACCGTGTTTTGCCTGAGTTTCAAGAAGCGATTCAAAACCTCAAAATCCCGCAGTTCTTCTATCACCAAACAGGCATGCTGTTTGCAGAGGATGATGAATTCTCTTGGACACTCCTCACACCTGAACATCTAGGCGAAGGCTTTAGCTTGAAAGGAAAAGATTCGACGTTGGATATCAGCCGTGCCGCTGAGGAAATGGTCGCAATCGATGTCCGTAGCGGAGGCAACGACCAGCCCAAAGCCTTCAACCTAAATGTCGCTCAACAGCAAGAGCTACTTCGCTATATGGAAAGCCTGCCCGAAGAAAAACGAGTAGAGCAAGCAACCGATATTGTCTTTAACAAACTGGATCGCATAAACACCATCTCGTCAGGGGAACTCAAACGATACGTGCAAACAGTCGTTCAAAACCTAGACTCCTCTCAGTTGAGAATGCTGGAAACCGCTCCCTTTGCCGTAGCAGAACAGATCAAGAAAAAAGTGCAGGGCTTTTTAACCGAACATCGCGCCAATCGATTTATGCAGCTGATCGAGACTGAAGAGGTAACAGCAAAAGCCTTCTATACACTTCCAATGGCTATTTCGCCCGTGCGTAGCAGTAACACCATCGGTGGATCGCTGTATGAAGCAGAAGGCGATATGAACGCGGAAGAGCGCGATCTGATTATGAAAATTGCCGCTCTCGACAACGTCATCTGGTGGCACCGCATCAGCGAACGAGCAGCAGGAGCGTTCTATATCAACGGACCATTCAACCATTACCCCGACTTCATGGTACGCACCCAGAAAGGCAAAACCGTACTGGTCGAATCCAAAGGAGAAATGCTCAAAAATGACGATTCACGCCTGAAAATCGAGCTGGGCAAACAATGGGCACATGCGGCCGGATCGGATTATCGCTACTACATGGTATTCAAAGACGGCGTAACACCAATGGATGGCGCTTACAGTTCAAGCGACTTTCTAAACCTCTTAGCCAAACTCTAAAAGCAAAGGACGAGGGCAATAACGGCTCTCGTCCTTATTTCTTCATGCTTGTTTTCCGTCCGGCTTCAAAGGCTTCTTCCAGCATTGCTTTCAAACCCCAAATCGAAACCTCTAAGAAGTCATCTTGATCGGAGTTACGGGTTTCAAAATCACCACGCTCTTTCATCTCCCCATTATGTTTCATTGCGATTTCCAACAGTTTCTCCTCCGTTTTCTTGGTCATGATTTCCCTCCTTAGATTGCTGTTCTTGGTGTCTATATATCACTCTAAACAGGAGGAATAGCAAGTCTTTTTGAAGTAGAAAATCACGAAGAAAAGCTAATGGAGGTCAAAGAAAATCGGTTGAGAAAAATAATCCCTATCGCAAATTAACTAATTTATTATATAAATTATCAAATTTATTTTTATATTAGTCAGCACCGAAGCGATAGTTTGTAGAAGAAAAATTTTAAATAACATATTGGTATGATATGTCTAAATTTTAATTAAAGAGTGATAAGATGAAAAAAATACAAAAATATATTCAAGCAAATAGAGCCACTAAAGAAAAAGGTAAAGTACGAAGACTTATTTTTCATCATCCTGAAATAGGATATATCATTGCAACATCATCAAGAGCCAAAACAAAAAAAATACTATGTAAAAATAATATAATTTTCATACAATATCCATCTAATTTGAGCAAGGAAGAAAGTATCCATAATTTTGTAAAGAAAAATTTATTCCTTATCAAAAAATTTAAAATTAAAATTGATAATAATAGTCTAGACATTATTGATATAGAAACTCCAAAATCTGAATGTATAAAAAAATATATAAACAAGTGCAGGGAAGAGGTTAGTAAATTTCTCAATAATGATCCTAGAATAAAGTCAATTGATCTCAGTAATACTAAAATTAGAATTGGTAAGCAAAAAAGTTTATGGGGGTCTTGTAGCAGCAAAAGAACACTATCTTTCAACTACAAAATATATTTCTTACCTAGACACTTATTTGAATATGTTATCTTACATGAACTAGCCCATCTAAAATATATGAATCACAAACAAGAATACTGGTCTTATCTTTTATCTTTAGATGATCGTTGTTTAATCTGGGATAAAGAATTAAATAAATATAGAATTAGTGAGAACTTAGATGAATATATCAGAGACAGGAAAATAATAAGTTTATAAATAAATTAACCTATATTATGTAATTAAAGTTTTACTATTTTTTTTGTGAAAAAGGTATTGATTTTTAAAATTAATATACTCATAATATAGAACGTTCGTTTTAGATATCACATATTGATATGTGATTTAGTACACAAACGAGTTTCAGTCCACTTTAGGAGGATAAGGAAATGACTTTTAAAGAATTAGTTGACGCCTGTGCTAAAAAGGCCGGTTGCACAC
Source organism: Bacillota bacterium (assembly GCA_023420115.1). Lineage (GTDB taxonomy): Bacteria > Bacillota > Clostridia > Saccharofermentanales > Fastidiosipilaceae > JAEZWR01. The sequence continues at coordinate 128,020 of JAEZWR010000067.1, forward strand.
AAGTTGTTGCTAGTACTGTTCTACGTGCAATGGTTGATGAAATTTCTGAAAGTTTGACAAGTGGTGACGATGTTCAGTTCACAGGTTTCGGTTCTTTCTCAGTTCGCGACATTAAGGCTCGCGAAGGAATCAATCCCAAGACTCTCGAAAAAATTCAGATTCCTGCATCAAAGACCCCAACTTTCAAAGCATATCCTGCATTTAAGAAACGTTTTAAGTAATGGATGAACCAAGCGACTCGTCGCTTGTATTCGCCGGTGTAGCTCAGTTGGTAGAGCAACTGATTTGTAATCAGTAGGTCAGGGGTTCAAGTCCGTTCACCGGCTAAGACTCGCAAATGCGAGTCTTTTTTTATTTTGAGAAATTATATAAATATAAAATTAATTTTAAAGTACAAATCTTTTATAATTAGCTATCAAATAAAAATATTCATGACTATAAGAAAAAATTTCAAAAAATTTTAAGATGATATAAGAAGGGATACTAAATATAGATCATATTTTTGATAAAATCTAAACAATTATTTTCATGGGAGATGTCTTATGCTTAAAAGGGGTAAATATAATTCTATTAAAGAACTTACTAATAGCATGCAAGTTTTTAAAGAAAAGTCAGATATGACCAGTACTCTAATCTCTGAAAAAATTCAACATATACATAGAAAAATTTCTTATCTGACTTACTTATCAAATGAACTATGTGAGGCTGGCTCAAGACTGAAAAACTCTATTGCAGATTTTAAAAAAATAAAATAGTTTAGAAAATTAATTGAGAATAATTATATGACAAATACTAGTAAAAAAAATCGAGATACAAATACAGATAACATATTAACAAAATCATCAATACTAAAAATAATTGAAGAGAATGATATTAAATTTATTCGTCTTCAATTCTCTGATATGTTTGGTAAGGTCAAAAATGTTGTGGTTCCCGCAAGAAGAATAGAAGCAATTATTGATAATAATGCACTTTTTGATGGCTCATCTGTCGATGGCTTCGTTCGCATAGAAGAAAGTGACATGTATCTCAAGCCAGATTTATCAACCTTTGTAATCTTGCCAGAAGAAATACACCAAGGTAAAAGTGCAAGATTTATCTGCGATGTCTACCAAACAAATGGAGAGGCCTTCTTAGGAGATCCAAGACAAATTCTCAAACGAGTATTATCTGAGGCAGCATCTATGGGGTTCAATGTATGTAATGTTGGTCCAGAAATGGAATTTTACCTATTACAAACAGATGAACACAATAAACCCTTGCTTGAGAAGTTCGATAATGGCTCATATTTTGATTTGGGACCAGATGATATAGGAGAACTTGCTAGACAAAATATGATGATAGCTCTTGAGAATATGGGGTTCAATGTTGAAATGGCCCATCATGAAAATGGTAGTTCTCAGCACGAAATTGATTTTCATTATACAGATGCTCTCAAGGCTGCAGATCAGGTTATGACTTTCAAATATGTAGTCAAAGCCTGTGCCGCATCTATGTCACTTCACAGCACCTTTATGCCTAAGCCTTTTTTCGGCGAGGCGGGAAGTGGCATGCACTGTAATATCTCTTTAGAGAAAAATGGTAGCAATGTTTTTTTCGATGAAAGTGATGAACTAGGATTAAGTATAATCGCCAAACAATTTTTAGCTGGTATTATGTCTCACGCCAAAGCTATCACAGCAATAACAAATCCTACTGTAAATTCATACAAAAGATTGGTTCCAGATTTTGAAGCCCCTTGCTACATTGCTTGGTCAGCTAAGAATAGAAGTCCACTCGTAAGAGTTCCTACTGCCAGCAAATCTAGCGTAAGACTTGAACTTCGCTCGCCTGACCCCGCATGCAATCCTTATCTCGCATTTGCAGTAATATTGGCAGCTGGTCTGGATGGAATCAAAAATAAACTTGATTTGTGTCCTTCAGTAAATGAAAATATTTTTGCTATGCATGAAGCCAAACGCAGGATGTTAAATATTGAAGCTTTACCAAAAACAATTGACGAAGCACTGAGAGCTCTTTCAGAAGATAAAGTAATTCTCGATTGCTTAGGAGAACATATTTCCACGCAATTCAGCAGAGCAAAATCTTTGGAATGGAAAGACTACAATCAAAAAATAAGCCAATGGGAAATTGATAGATATCTTGACTACTAATATAGACTAGTATTTTATATAAAGAAGCCGGTCTATTACCGGCTTTTTTATTTCAAACTTTAAAATTAATATAAAGAAATATTATCTTTAGGAAATATTATGCATTTTAATAAAAATAAAAATATTCTAATTTTTGGTGCAAGCGGGAGTATAGGAACAGCACTAGTCAACACTCTACTTCAAGATGAAGATTACAATTTACACCTATTTAGCAATAAACAATATGAAAGCCTGGAAAATAAATATAAAGACAAATATAATACACAACTTTATAAATTGGATCTTTACGATAAAGATAAAAGAAGTCAAGAATTAAATAAAATCTTAGCAAAAATTAAAAATATATATGCAACAGTTTATCTAGCTGGTATTTCACAATATTCACTACTTCAAGATACTTCATATAAAGATGAAATGAGAATATTTGAAATTAATTATTTTGCCTATTCTGATATATGTAAACTTATCATCCCATATATGCTTAAAAATACCAGTTCTCGAATTATAGGCGTAAGTTCTATATGGGCCGTCAAAGGTGCTGCAATGGAAGCAACATATGCTGCTAGCAAGGCAGCAATGATTGCACTTAATAAATCACTTGCCAAAGAATTAGGTAGATCAAATATTAATGTCAACACAATAGTTTCAGGTTGGGTAGAAAGCCCTATGAATGCAATCTTTAATGATGAAGAAAAAAAAGCCTTTGCAGACGAACTTGCACTTGCTAGGCTCGGCAAAGCAGATGAAATTGCTAAACTAATTAAATTTTTATTGTCTGATGATTCGTCATATATTACTGGATCAAATATACAAATAGATGGAGGATATCTATGAAAAAAGTACTTTTAGCAATGAGTGGGGGTGTAGATTCAACTGCCGCAGCTCTTTTATTACAGGATGCTGGATATGAGGTGACTGGAGCAACCTTTCATCTATTTGATACCGAATCCTTACAAAATGATTTAGAAAAATATGGTCTAAATCAAGAAAAAAACTTGCCAGTATATCCTTCAAATAGTTCTGATAAAAGTATCAAAGATATTCACTATGAAAATTATATTGCTGATTCCTCACAATTTCCTTCAGACCAAGCTGTCCAAGATGCCAAAAGAGCTTGTGAATTTCTTGGTATAAATCATATCTGCTTCGATTTTCGTCCTCTTTTTTACGAGCAGGTGGTTAGACCATTTCTTAGTAAATATTTAAAAGGAATAACTCCAAATCCCTGTTTATTCTGCAACAAATTCATTAAATATGGAATGTATGCCGAAATTGCTTTTGCAATGGGATTTGATTATATAGCTAGCGGTCATTATGCCAAAGTCAGTAAAGATGACGAAGGAATATATCATCTATATTGCCCCAACGATTTGAAAAAAGACCAATCTTATGTTTTATATCAGATGTCCAATCGCATCCTGTCCAGACTAATACTTCCACTATGGAATCATGAGAAACAAGAACTGCGTGATCTTCTCAAAAGCCGTGGACTTGAATTTATTGGTTCTAAACATGATAGTCAGGATATTTGCTTCATTCCAAATAAAGGACATGCTGCCTTTTTAGATAAATATGCTGGATCCTCATCAAAAGGAGAGGGAAATTTCATCTTATATATCTATGGAGAATATGAAATAATTGGTAAGCATCTAGGTCTGGAGCATTACACAATAGGCCAGAGGAAAGGTCTAGGAATAAGTTATTCAGAGCCTCTATTTGTCCAAAAAATTGATTTTGAGAATAACAACGTTATACTATGCAAACAAAAGGACTTATTTACTGATATTTGTTATGTTAATGAAGTCAACTTTCTTTCTGAGAAAGAAGCTAATAACACTGAGATAGATTTAGATGTAAGAGTTAGGTATCAGTCTGTAAAAAAAGCAGCAAAATTATACAAATTAGATGACGGATATTATAAAATTGTATTTGCTGAGCCTCAAAGAGCTATAACTCCTGGTCAGGCTGCGGTCTTCTATCGAGATAATGAGCTAATTGGTGGCGGAACAATAATCAAACAATGAGAATTAAATATAAGTTAAGTTAAATTGAGAGGATAGAGCACGGGAAGTGCTTTTGTATATTGAATGGCTAGAACTATTTATATTGGAGAAGATGAACTAAAAAGACAGCAAAATTTCATGCAGGAGAATCGCGATCTCTGGTGTGAGGGCAAACGTTATTTTATTATGACTTATGGTTGTCAGTTGAATGAAAATGATTCTGAACGCATAGCTGGTATTTTTGCTGAAATGGGAATGGAGCCTGCTGATTCTGTCGAGACTTCTGACCTCGTCGTTCTTAATACCTGTGCAGTTAGAGAAAATGCTGCAGATAGATTTTTCGGAAATCTAGGCATAATTAAAAATTTAAAAAGGGACAAGCCCGATCTTATAACAATGGCTTGTGGCTGTCTAATGAAACAGAGTAAGCATGTTGATAAGATAAGGAAGAGCTTTTATTTTGTTGATCTAGTCTTCGGGCCTTCTGATATTTATAGAATACCTGAACTTTTCAATAGACGTTTAGCTTCTGATAGCCATGTATACGAAGTTGGAGAGCTTGATCCTATTGTTGAGGACCTACCTATAAGTCGAAAAAGAAAATATAGGGCTCTTCTTTCTATTATGTTTGGTTGCAATAATTTCTGCACTTTCTGTATTGTCCCTCATTCAAGAGGAAGAGAAAGAAGCAGACTTCCTGAATCAATTTTTAAAGAACTTTCCGAACTAGAGGCAGAGCACTATTCAGAAGTAATGCTACTTGGCCAAAATGTCAATTCATATGGTAAGGATCTAAGAAATTCTGGGTCGATGATGTCTTTTCCTGAACTAATGAGACAGGCTGCGAAATTCAAGATACCACGTATACGCTTTATGACTAGCCATCCGCGAGATATAGACGATGAACTTCTCTATGTAATGCGCGATAATCCTAATATTGAGAGACACCTACATCTTCCGATACAATCGGGAAGTGATCGTATTCTTAAGCTTATGAATCGACATTACACTCTTGAGCAGTATTTGAGCAAGGCAAAAAAAGCAAGAGAAATCATACCGGGTATATCAATTACAACTGATATTATAGTCGGATTTCCCGGAGAAACAGAAGAGGACTTTCAAGCCACTCTAGATGCTATGCGAGAGGTGGAATATGAGCAGGCATTTATGTTTATATATTCACCGAGAGAGGGAACCAAAGCCGCAAGTCTTGAAATGCCCGATAAGGATGTAGTAAAAGATAGATTTAAGAGAATGTCAGACCTTCAGAACGAGCTCAGTCTCAAGGCAATGAAAAAACAAGAGGGAAAGACATTAGAACTATTACTTGAAGGAATTTCAGCCCAAAGAGATGATCGTTTTGCTGGAAGAAGTAGCGAAAACTTCCTTGTTAATTTTTCAATTAATAAGAATCTTCTCCCTGAAGCTATACGAAATCTTGAAAATGAGCATCTCGGTGCTATTCTTGAAGGTAGATTCGCGAAAGTAAAAATAAATAATGCTAAGACATTTTCACTTGAAGGTGAGATGATTGAACTCATATTATAGTGACTTTCTATGATATTCTTTAGAAGATTTTTTCTTGAATTTACAAGTCAATATGATATGTGATATTTAAAAGATGATGTTGATACTCTAATATTAAAATTTTTGTCAAAATCAAGTGATAAGAATGGGAAACTTACATATATTATTATAGTAAGTTTCTCATTAGATTATCTAAAGGAGCAAAAGTGCCACTAACGTTTGAAATAGTTAAAAATCAGAAATTAAGCCCTATGATGGCTCAATATATTGAGATTAAGGAGCAGCATATGGATTGTCTCCTCTTCTTTCGTTTGGGTGATTTCTATGAGTTATTTTTAGATGACGCTCTTATTGCTTCTAATGAGCTTGAGATTGCACTTACTGCTAGAGATTGTGGTCTTAATGAAAAGGCACCTATGTGTGGTGTCCCATATCACTCTGCTAAATCATATATATCTAGGCTTATTAACGCAGGATATAATGTTGCAATATGTGAACAAGTAGAAGATCCCGCCCAAGCTAAGGGAATAGTGAGAAGAGAGATAACACAGATTGTCACACCTGGTACAATTGTCGATCCTGAAGAACTACCTGATGATCAAAATAATTATCTCGTTTCAATTTATATGGAAAGCTCATACTATGCACTGGCTGTCATCGAATTAATATCAGGAACTTTTTTTGCCAAGCAGTGGATATCTTTAATCAGCAAGGAAAAGTTAATTGATGAAATCTATAGATATAGGGCTAGTGAAGTCATAGTATCCGAGGAAATTTTAAGTGATAAACAGTTAACACTTGCACTTAAACCTTTTAAAGTTACATTGTGTAGTCATGAAACATATTTCAGCAAAGATTTTGCATCCTATATACAAAATCAAAATATTAATGATGATTCCATACTTGCCCAAAGAGCAGCGACAGCTTTGCTTCATTATGTCAATAGAACACAGCGTTCAATTCCTGAGCACCTAGAAGAATTCAAAATTCTCAAAAATGAAGCCAAATTAAGCATGTCTGAAAATACAAGAAGAAATCTCGAGTTGTTCGAAACAATCCAAGATAAGAAGAAAAAAGGCTCACTTCTTTTTAGTATAGATAATTGCAAAACTGCAATGGGTAGACGCAAGTTGCGTTCATGGCTAGAGGAGCCTCTATTTTCAGTCTCAGAAATTATGCTAAGGCAAAATTTTGTCGAAGTTCTCAAGGAAGCTTTTATTTTAAGACAAGAAATTCGCGAAACGATGACTGGGCTTCAGGATATTGAAAGGCTTACAGGAAAAATTGCCCTATCAAAAGCCAATGCTAGGGATTTATATGCCCTTGCAAATAGTCTAAAAAAAATCCCCAATCTTAAGATATGTCTAAGCAAGCTTAAAGAAACATCTATGGGAAATATTCTTCTTCAAAATCTTGATCCAATTACTTCACTAAGCAATACTCTACTAAAGGCGATTAAATCAAATGCTGCACTTACGATTACAGATGGTAATATAATTACTGACAATTATGATGAACAAGTTGATCGATATCGTCTTTTGAGTCATAACAGTCAAAAGTGGTTAGCGGACTTCGAACAACGTGAAAAAGATAAATATAATATAAAGAATTTGAAAGTTGGTTATAACAGAGTTTTTGGATATTACATTGAGGTCAGCAAATCAAATCTTGATTTAGTACCATCTTCTTATATTCGCAAACAAACCTTGAGTAATTCTGAGCGCTATGCTACTGAAGAACTGAAAAATATGGAAAATGAACTACTTTCAGCAGCTAAAAAATTAGAAGATAGAGAGTATCAAATTTTCATTGAGCTTCGTGAACTATGTAAGTCTTATATATCTAGTTTAAGAAAAAATTCTGAAATTATCGCTCAGCTTGATGTTTTTCAATCAATGGCGGAATTGGCAGAAAAATCAAATTATTGCAAGCCTGAGATTAGTGACAAACATGAACTAATAATAAAAGAAGGTAGGCATCCAGTAGTTGAGAATCTTCTTAATGATGATATATATGTTCCAAATGATACATATATGAACTATGATGATACTAATTTGATTTTGCTTACAGGACCTAATATGTCTGGTAAAAGTACCTATATGAGACAAGTAGCCTTGATTGTTATACTTGCACAAATCGGTTCTTTTGTGCCTGCTTCATATGCCAAAATAGGTCTGGTAGATCAAATTTTCACTAGAATAGGAGCCTCAGATAATGTCGCTTCTGGAAGGTCAACCTTTATGGTTGAGATGGAGGAATTAGCATATATTCTCAAAGAAGCTACGAATCAGTCTTTGCTAATTTTAGATGAAATAGGTAGGGGTACCTCAACTTATGATGGTCTTAGCATAGCTTGGGCAGTAATTGAAGAAGTTTCTAATAAAAATATCCTTTATGCTAGAACGCTTTTTGCCACGCATTACCATGAATTGACTATTTTAGAGAATTCTGTAACTGGCTTAAGAAATTTTCATATTGAAGTTGATGAAAAAAATGGAGAGATTAAATTCCTTCACCACATCAGAACAGGTGAAGCCAAACGAAGCTACGGGATAGAAGTTGCTAAGCTCGCTGGTGTTAATCAAGAAGTAATTAATAGAGCGTACGAAGTTCTTCATTCACTTGAGAAAGATAAGCTTAGTGAAAATATAAGCAAGAGTTTAAAAAATAAGAAAAAAACAGCTATTTCAAGCGATTCAAATCAAATAGATTTATTTACTAGTTCAATTAAGTTTAATTATAGCGGTAATATTGTTAAAGAATTAAATAGTATTGATATAAATAGTATATCTCCGCTTCAGGCTATGGCTAAACTTGATGAATTAATTAAATTGGCCAAAAAGGGAAATAATGATGACTAAGATAAAAGTATTAGACTCAAACACTGCGAATCAAATAGCGGCTGGTGAAGTAGTAGAACGCCCATCATCAGTGGTTAAAGAGCTTTGTGAAAATGCCTTGGATGCAGAGGCTAATATTATTACTATACGAATTCAAAATGGTGGAATAAAAAAAATACAAATAAGTGACAACGGAGCTGGGATGAGTTACGAGGACTGTCTTATGGCAATAAAAGCTCATGCCACTAGTAAAATTAGCAGTATTGATGAAATCAATCATCTATCTACTATGGGATTTAGAGGTGAAGCTTTGGCCTCAATTGCCTCAGTATCAAAATTAAATATTATTAGTAGAGAAATTGATTCAGATGCTGGAACTAGTATGACTGCAGTAGCAGGAAAAATAATTGAACACAAACAAGATTATTGTAGCCAAGGTACAACTATCACAGTCACTGATCTCTTTTTTAATACTCCAGCGCGTTATAAATTTTTAAAAAAAGATTCTACTGAAGCGAGTAAAATTACTCGAGTCGTAACTGAACTTGCCTTATCAAGGCCTGATGTATCTTTCAGACTCTTCTCCCAAAATGAAGAAATTCTTCATAGCCCAGGAAACAATGATCTTTTGAGTACAATTTATTCCCTTTTCGGAAATAAAATAGGTGAGAGAATGCTTGAAATTATTCCCGACCCCAATAATACTTGCCAATGTAGTGGATATATTGGTGCCTGTGACTTAGCAAGAAAAAGTCGTATTATGCAATTTATTTTCGTAAATAATAGGATTATAAATTCTAAGTTAATCAGCAAGGCTACAGAAGATGCTTATAGGGAATTTCTCGTAAAAGGGCTCTTTCCAATTTTCTTTTTAAAGTTAGACCTTCCGGGGGCCTACGTGGATATAAATGTCCACCCTCAAAAATCTGAAGTTCGTTTCTGGAATGATAACTCAATATATAAATCAGTATATCAGCAAATTAAAAATTCACTCCTTTCTAATCTTTCTAAAATGCACAGTTCAGCTGGAGAGTTTAAAAGTTATGATAGCAATGATAATTTTGAAGCAATAAACAGCAAGAATAGTAATATTGTTAACAACAACCATAATACATTAGATGTAAGCTCTAATAATAGAAATATATATAACGAACTATATCATTCTCCTACTTCTTTAGTTAACAATAATAACGAGATACTTGTAGATGATATTTTAAAAACCCAAGATCCAAAACATACTAGTGACTATAAAGATAGTCGATATGATTTAAAAACCGAATTTACCCAGAATAATCTTCAATTTGATAGTGATGAAAATAGATATCAATCAAAGTTAAATTATCGGTTTGCGACAGAAGATATACCCACTACAAATTCAAGTATAACTAGTGATAACTCAAAAAATAATATTCTATTTCCGCCTGCTGAAGATATTTTCAAATCATCGCCTTTTGACTTAAATAGCAATTATGATAATACAGAGTCTAAGCTCGAACACGAAAGTGCTTTGTTTAATGATAATACAAGTAAATACTTTGATACAGACACAAATAATCATCAAGATGGTATTACTTTTACAAATGTATCTAGAACCACGTCAAAAGATAACGATGCTGATTTAATTTCAGAACTCAGTGATGCCAATTATATTGGTCAACTATTTCAGACGTATCTTATATTTGAAAAAGGGGAGTATGCCTATTTAGTCGATCAACATGCAGCTCATGAAAAGGTTCTTTATGAACGATTTAGAGAGCAATATTTATTCGAAAAATCTAGTTCAAAGCCTGCTGTACAAGACTTACTTGTGCCATTGAAATTAGATATGCTTTCAGAGATTCAGGGTCTTGACGATAAATTAAGTTTATTCGAATCTCTTGGATTTGAATTTATCAAGAAGCAAGGTGATTTATATATAAAAGCTCTCCCGAGCAATGATTTGATGAATGAGAAGCTTGCTTATGACTTATTGCAATCTATTTTTGATAATGATATATATTCAGGGCTCGTCGAAGAAAATAAGAGACTAGATCTTATCTTGGCAACTATGGCTTGCAAGGCAGCTGTAAAAGCTCATGATTATCTCTCCAAAGAAGAAGTAGAATTACTAATAAAAGACATGCAAAAACTAAAAAATCCATATCACTGTCCGCATGGTAGACCTGTGTTGATAAAAAAAAGCAGATATTATATTGATAAGCTTTTTCAGCGAGTTGTAAATTGATTTATTGCTATAGATAGATCGAACAGTGTAGTGTGTTAGTAAAGTATGCTTTTTAATGGTAGTCCTTATATGTTAAATTCTTTATTTTATAAAAATAATCAAAAAATTATACCAATTATAACTGGGCCAACAGCTTCTGGAAAATCTGACTTTGCCATCAAGCTTGCTCTCAAATATGGTTTTGAAATTATCTCCGCAGATTCAATGCAAATTTATAAAGGTCTTGATATTGGCACTGCTAAGGTTAGTATTAGTGAGCAAAAACTTGTTCCTCACCATCTTATTGATATTCGTTTCCCCAGTGAGAGTTATTCAGTTGTAAACTTTCAACATGATTCACTAGAAATTCTAAGTAGCAAAGGAAATTACCTAGTTTGTGGTGGAAGCAGCCAATATATCTGTTCTCTTCTTGATAGGGAAATATATTCAGATGATCAAAATTCAGATTTGAGAAATAAGTTAGAAACAACTTACTCATGTTACAGTAATTTTGAACTATGGCAAGAGCTAAATAAAATAGATAATATTAGAGCTTCACAATTGAATCCTAATGACAGACGACGTGTCTTAAGAGCAATAGAAAAATATAAAATATCGGGAATATTACCATCTAAATTAAATCCAAAATCGAATATTTCAGAAGAATTTTCATCGTTTCTTTTTCTTCCAATTTATATTGATAACGACAGGGATCTTCTCTATCAAAAGATAAATAAAAGGGTAGACCAAATGATGAAGCTTGGACTACTAGAAGAAGCTGAATATTGCTATAAACTTGATAAAAATTCAGAATTATCTTCTACTTGTAAACAAGCAATTGCATATAAAGAATTTTTTCCTTATTTTAAACATGAACTCTCTCTCAATGAGTGTATTGATAGATTAAAAATTAATTCACGTCATTACGCCAAGAGACAAATTACATGGTGGAAAAGAAGAAGTGATGTCATCAGATTGCATAGTAATGATATAGATGAATTTTTATTATCTAATAGATTGTTTGATATATTAACACTTTATTAACACATTTTCGCTATAGCGATTGTTGTTGGAAATCTAATTGATTATATTTGTCTCATAAAAATTTTAGAAGTTAGGAGAACTTTAAAATGAGCAATTATAATTTTGATAATGCTAGGAAAATGTATGTCCACTATAGGAAAAATGTCAATTCAGATAGACCACAACAATATATTCATGGTGCAAATACTTGTCTCAGCAGATTTATCAAACAATGTATATATGAACAAATTGAAGTTGATATATATCTAAGTAATGACTCTATGAATAGAGGTTATATACAAGAATTTGACAATAAAAGTATTGTTTTTAAAAGTGGTGGACAAAAATACTTATTTTTTCATAATGCGATAATATCTATAATACAAGTAAATTCAAGCGTCAGTATCCAAGACAATTCCAATAACAAGAATATTTTTGCCTCCGACTTTCCAATTAAAAATTTAAATATTAGGAATAAAAATATTGTTGCTTAATATGTCTTGTAACTAAATTAGATATTCATCTTAAATTAGTTTCTTACATATTAATTCTAAATAAGGATTTCACAACTCCGATAACATAGCAGTCTTTTGAATTAAATGGTATGGGTTGATATTTTTCATTAGCAGGGAATAGGTAGTACCTTCCATCTTCCTTTCCTAATCTTTTGACAGTGGCCTCTTCGCCAATCATTGCAGCAACAATTTCTCCTGGTTCAGCAAAATTACGACTTTCTATAAGAACAAGATCACCATCTAAAATACCTGCATCTCTCATACTATCTCCACGGATTTTTAGAAGAAAATTAGAAAAGTCCTTATACTGTCTAGATAAAAATCTCTCCGGTAACCTAAAATATTCTTCAATATCTTCATAGGCATAAATAGGTCTACCTGCTGTTATAGTTCCAACAAGAGGTATAACTGTTTCATCAGCGTTAATACGACTTATCAACTCATCCAATTTATTTTGCAATTTCTTAATTGTATCCTTATCAGACTCAAGTTCAGCTTCGCTACCGCTATCATTTAAAGATATAGCTCTACGTTTGCCTTTAGCATATACAAGTATCCCTAAATCATTCATTTTTTTTAGGGCAGTATGAACAGTGGAAGTTGATTTAATGTTAGTCCCTGCTGTTATTTCTCTTACAGATGGTGAATATCCATTTTCTGCAATAAAATTTTTTAAATAATCATATACTCTTTCTTCTACAGTTTTATTTTGTGTAGAAAAATTATCCTGTGACTTATTTGATGACATTTAATGCTCCGTTATTATCTAATACCTTATTGTCTTAAATATACACACATATTTTAGCACGTAGATAATACTATCGATACAAAGATATAAACATATATTCAAAATGTTATAATCTTATTATCAAGAATTAAGTATGTATATATTTTAGATTTATCGTCTCTATGATAAACTATGAACACTGTGCATATATAGCAGAATAAATAAATTCATAAAATGAGAGCATTTTAAAGTGAACCGTAATAATAAAAAATATCAAGTAGAAGAATTAAATAATCCAGAATTTAAAGAAGCTATAGCAGCCTATGATCGTCTTCTTGATGACAATAACAAAGAAGATACGGTTGGAATAAAAAAAATTAGTAGATATAGGCAGCCTCTAATTCGTCTCAGACGAGCGGGTAGGGTGAAAAGATATAAGGTTACAGCAATCATTAATAGTAAGGTAGCTGAGAAAAATAGAAAAAAAGAATTTCGTCACAGCAAATATCTAAAATATATTCTACTATGTGTATTATTTTTAGTCCTAATATTTTTAGTATATGCTTTTGATCCTGTACAGAAATTAAGTGAAATAGTTAAATTTCTAGGTTATTAAATTAAAATTTATATAAAAAAAGAAGATGAATAAGGTCAATTTATTCATCTTCTTTTTCATTATCTATATTAATCATATCTTCAGACTTGAAGTTACTTAATGGATTTTTCTCAACTGCTTCCTTTATCTTCTTATCGCTCAAATGAGTATAAATCTGTGTCGTTTGTATTGATTCATGACCAAGGAGACCTTGAAGAGTCCTTATATCAACTGCTCCATGTTGATATAGTAAAGTAGCACAAGTATGCCTTAATTTGTGAGGGGAGTACTTCCTTGAATCTAATCCAGCCTTCTCTATATAAAGTTTAACTAATCTCTGCACAGCAGAATGAGATAAGCGATTACCCTGCCTAGAAACGAATAACGCATTCAATCCTTTTCTTATATGCATCTTAGTACGACGTTCTAAATAATCTTTTATTGCAGTCCGACTAATTTCATTTATATAGGCTATTCTTTCCTTTTGACCTTTACCTCTGATCCTTATTCCATCATCACGCACGTCTTGAATATCTATCGAGCATAATTCGGCAAGTCGCATACCACAATTCAAGAAAAGTATAATAATTGCCCTATCTCTATATTTAATTGGAGTTGGATTATTTTTCACATCATTTTCTATTGTAGTAAGAAGTTCAAGTGCCTCTTCAAGATCTAGGTGAACAGGTAAACTTTTTTTTCTTTTAGGAATATCTAAATCTGCAGTTGGATCTTCATCAATAACTTTAAGTTTGACATGGAGAAAATTAAAAAAAGTTGATAGAGAAGAACATTTCCTAGCTCTAGAACTACTATCATTTCCTCTTTCATTCAAATATGATAAAAAATCATAAATATCGATTAATTTAATTTTTTTTATAATCTCAATATCAATCATAGTAAAATCAAATTCTTGATCATCTACTCTTGAAGAAATGTATCCCTTTTTACGCAAGTAAAAACGCATAAATGCCATTATATCTAATTTGTATTCATTTAAAGTAAGCTTAGATTTATTACTCACTGCAGAAAGATAGGCTAGATATTGATCTAACAAGTCAAAATGATAAAGTTCCTGATCCCAATGTTTAGGCATTGTCAAACTCCATATTATAGTATTTTTAAACATTTATTGAATAAATTATACAATATAAAACTTTTATTAAACAATACTTTTGTAAATAATAGAAAATACTTATGTATATATTTCAATTGAATACTAATTGTAAACCCTCAAATATATTAATAATTAAGCACTTAAAAGTATTCAAAGATGTTAAAATATCAAAAGAATAAATGATAAAAAGGAATGTCTATGAATAAGATTAATGTCGCAGTAATCGGAGCTAGTGGGTATGTTGGTCAACGTTTTGTTTCTTTGCTTCAGAATCATCCATACTTTAATTTACAAAAATTAATCGCCTCTGAACGTTCAGATGGGCTGAGTTTCTCAGAAGCAATATTTAATAGGGAAGTGCCCGGATTAAATTTTGACAAGGCTGTCCTTGATATGAAAATTATTTCAAGTAAAAGGATAGATGAGTATACTCAAGATATTGATTTAGTTTTTTGCGCAGTTGATATGCCCAAAGAAGAAATAATCAAATTAGAAACAAGTCTAGCTCAAAGGGAATTAGTAGTTGTTTCTAATAATTCTGCAATGCGAAAATTTAACGATGTTCCAATGATTATACCTGAAATAAATAATAAACATCTCGATATTATTGAAGTACAGAAAAAAAGACTGGGATCAAAAAAAGGGTTCGTAACCTGCAAACCAAATTGCTCAATTCAATCTTATGTTCCCATACTTTCTGCGCTTATTCCATATGGCTTACGTGAAATATCAGTAGCAACATATCAGGCTATATCTGGAGCTGGTAAAACCTTTAAATCATGGCCAGAAATGAACGAAAACTTGATTCCATTTATATCTGGTGAAGAGGAAAAAACTGAACAAGAACCATTAAAAATATGGGGAAAAATAAGCGATAAAGGAATAATAAATAATAATGAGATAAATATATCTGCCCATTGTTTCAGAGTTCCTGTACAAGAAGGACATACTGCTGCTGTTTCATTCAATATGAAAAATAAATTATCAAAAGATGATTTATTAAAAATTATAAAAGATTTTAGTGATAAATCTGTTTGCAAAGGCTTACCAACGGCTCCTGAGAATTTTATTGTTTACCATGATGAATCAGATAGACCTCAAGTTAAGTTAGATTGTAACTCTGACAAAGGTATGTCAATTCATTTTGCTAGATTGCGCGAAGATAATTTATTCGACTGGAAATTCACAGGACTTAGTCATAACACACTTAGAGGTGCAGCTGGTGGTGCAGTATTAACAGCGGAGTATCTCTATAAAAATTCTTATTTATAAAATAAAAAGCTCCTAGGGAGTAGCTGGATAGAAATTTATCGAGCTAAGCAAAATAATAATTTTGCTTAGCTCGCAATATTAAAAAAGGGTGGAATTCAATATGTTTGATGTAATTGCTTATGTTAATCAAAACGACCTAAGTATCATTAATAATGATGATTTAAAAAGAATAACTATTATAAATATTGCCTTTGCTCATATTAAATCTGATCATTTATATTTCGAAGCAAATGAAAATTTTAAATCCAATATCAAGAATCTTAAATCACAAAATAATAATTTGAAAATTGTTATGTCTGTTGGCGGATGGTCTTCCGGTGGCTTCAGTGAAATTGCTTCTAAAGAAAATTTAAGACTTCAATTTGCTAATGAATGTTTAAAGTTAGTTACAGATTTAGAACTTGACGGAATTGATATTGATTGGGAATATCCAAATTTTAAATTAGCAGGAATAAAATCTTCACCTGACGATATAAATAATTTCACTTTGTTACTTAGAGATATTAGAAATGAATTTAATAAGAATCCAAATAAAAAATTAATTCTTAGCATTGCTGCTGGAGCTGATGATTATTTCGTAAAAAATACTAAAGTTCAAGAATATATTAATTATCTCGATTATATTCAGTTAATGACCTATGACTATAGATCTGGCTTTTCCGTAGTAACTGGGCATCACACCAATCTTTACACGCCTTATTCTGACTTGCAAATATCTTCTGCAGATCATGCTGTAAAAGTATTTAGTAATAATTCTGTTCCATTGAATAAACTTATTCTAGGCGTAGCTTTTTACTCTCGCGAATGGAAAAATGTTCCTTGTGATTCAGCAGCAGAATCATATGGAGTATATGTAGGTACTACTGGAAATTATGGACCATCCTACGATGAAATAATTGAGAATGATTTAGAAAATAAATATGTCAAAATTTGGGATGACGAAGCAAAAGCCTCATATTTATTCGGTGATGGGAGATTCATCACATATGATGATAAAGATAGCATTAGAGAAAAAGCAGAATATGTTAAATCTAAATCTCTTCGTGGTTTGATGTTTTGGGAATATAGGCTCGGACACAAAAATAAACTTACATCTTATATTGGTGATCTACTAAATAATAAATAAAATAAATCTTAGTCACAAAATAGATATAAGTCGTCTTTTGTATGAGTTTCCATCAATCAACTGTAACAAAAGACGGCTTCATTTATCAAATATATGTCTTAAATTATCTTCATCACGCACATTTTCAATTAAATTAAAATACCTATTAATAGCACTACAAAGAGACCTAAGACTAGACTTACTTAAATTACTAGAGTTTCCGACACCATAATAAAATTTATCATTATTTTTATCTTTCTCTTTTACAGCTAAATAAGAAATAGCTCTAGATTTTGAACTCTGTTCAAGTGCAACCTGTGAATATTGCGCCAATTCCAAATTAACTCCAAATTCTTCACACAGAGCATTAATCATCGCATCAATTAAACCATATCCTCTTCCAGAAATCATATATAATTTATTTTTGTATAAAATATCACTCGAAATTTTTACCATTCCATCTGGTAAACTTTGTTCATTAAATGAAATTAATTTTAATGGATATGACAAATTGACATAATTTTTACAAAAAATATCATATATTTCAAAATATTTAAGTTCCCGTCTTTGATTCTCTGATTCTTCCTTAATAAGAATTGAAAAAATAGCAAGAAGCGGAGCCGGAAGACTTAGTCCATACATTTCTTCCATTATAAAATGAATGCCACTTCTTCCCGATTGGGAATTAATTCTGATAATATTCTCATCAAAAATTCCTATATCTTTAGGATCAATTGGAAGATATGGAACTTGCCATATTTCATTCTGAGTTTGAGTTTCATAATTGTCATGCGAATTACCATTCTCATTATCTATAACTTCATCACTAAGTATATTCTTGTTATTATTTTTATGATTAGGCTGAAGTTTAAGGAACTCAGTTTCACTTTTTTTAAACTTATTATTTCTTCTACTAAAATATTTCCTAATAGCATCTTGATGTGTTCCAGAAAAAGTAGCAAAAATATCCGCTCCAGAGTATGGCTGACGGGGTGCTACTTTAAAATGCATCGTCTCCTCTACAACATTAATACAATTTCTAATATTGCTAAAGTCCAACTTAGGATCTATTCCTTGCGTCATAAAATTTAGTGCCAAATTAACTAAATCTGCATTGCCAGCTCTCTCTCCAGAACCAAAAA
Organism: Bacillota bacterium; assembly: GCA_023420115.1. Classification (GTDB taxonomy): domain Bacteria; phylum Bacillota; class Clostridia; order Saccharofermentanales; family Fastidiosipilaceae; genus JAEZWR01. The sequence continues at coordinate 146,242 of JAEZWR010000067.1, forward strand.
GTGTACCTTCTACCCTTTCTCCACCCGCTAAAAGGGCTAATTCAGTTGAAGCTACTGCTGTTCCCCTATCATTATGTGAATGTATAGAAACTGTAACTTTTTTTCTTGATTTAATATTTTTGCAAAAATACTCAACTAAGTCGGCATAATAATTTGCAGAGCAGGCTTCGACTGTATTACATAGATTAATAATTACTTCTCTATCATCATCTGCAAAAATATCCGCCACTTCGCTACATACTCTAACAGCAAATTCCGGTTCTGTTGCAGAAAAACTTTCTGCCGAATATTGCACATCAACCTTTGAACCAGGATAAGTATTTTCATGTCTCTTAGCTAAGTCTCTAATCAATAAGGCTGCCAATTTGGCCTTTTCTAAGCACTCATCCTCAGTTAGTTCAAATACTTCTTCACGATGTATAGGAGACAAAGAAACATAAAAATGCACTATTACATTAGTAGCCCCTTTTATTGATTCAAAGGTCTTTCGAATTAACTGAGGACTAGCATTCGTCATAACTTGAATTCTAATATTATCTGGAATGAGCTCATTCTCTATAAGGAAGCGAGTGAAATGATACTCAGTTTGACTGGACGAGGGAAATGAAATCTCTATATCTTTGAATCCTACGTCACAAAGCAAATTAAATAATTTAACTTTTTCAGAAAAGGTCATAGGTGCAGGTAAGGATTGATTACCATCACGCAAATCAACACTACACCAAATTGGTGCTTGTTTAAAACTTCTACCTGGCCAATCTCTATTTTTTAGTGGTATAGGTTTTGCAGCTGCGTAATGTTTAAAATTCATAATAATAACCCACTTAAGTTAAATAAAAACCATATATTACTTATTTTCTTGTTTGCTCTCTATTTTATCAAACCAATCTCGTATTTTCTTTTCATAACCATTATTACTTGGAAAATAATACTTACTACCCTTCATCTTTTCAGGAAAGAACTCCTGTTCAACTATGTTGTTTGGATAATCATGCGCATATTTATAACCAACACTATAATTTAATTCCGTCTCTAACTCAGGTACACTAGCATTTCGAAGGTGCAATGGAACAGATCCTGTATCCTTATTTCTCACATCTTCTAAAGCCCGGTTGATTGCCATATAAGAAGCATTTGATTTTGGTGAACTAGCAACCATAATACAGGCCTCCGCAAGAATTATTCTAGCTTCAGGCATACCAATTCTTCTTATCGCATCAAACGCAGACATAGCAACAGTAAGAGCCTGTGGATTAGCCATACCTACATCCTCTGCCGCCGCTATTACGATACGTCTAGCAATATGCTCTATATCTTCCCCGCCTTCAATTGCTCTCGCAAGATAAAAAATAGCAGCATCAGGATTAGAGCCACGCATAGACTTGATCAAGGCGGACATATTGTCATACCTTTCTGCACCATTTTTATCATAAATATTAGATTTTCTTTGTATTGAATCTCTAACTGTATCTAAGTCTATCTCTATTAAGCCATTATTATTACGAGAAGTGGTATTCACTGCTAATTCGAGAGCATTCAAAGCTACCCTGGCATCTCCTGCACTCATTTTCACGAGAAAGTCCAATGCTTCGGGCAAGAGGCTAACTCCATAGTCCTTATATCCCCTACTGTCATTCAATGCCCGTTCAATTAAACTCCTAATATCTGACTCAGACAGAGATTTTAATTCAAAAACACTTGACCTTGATAATAGTGCCCTATTAACTTCAAAATAAGGATTTTCTGTCGTTGCACCAATTAGTATAATCGTGCCATCTTCAACATAAGGAAGCAGTGCATCCTGCTGGGCTCGATTGAAACGATGAATTTCATCAATAAAAAGTATACTTCGCATATTTTGAAAAATAGGCGATTTACACTCTTCTATTATTTTCTTTATATCAGAAACTCCGCTAGTTACTGCATTAATCTTATAGAATCTACACTCACTAAGCTTAGCTATAAGCTTAGCTAATGATGTCTTACCCGTGCCCGGAGGTCCAAAGAGAATAATAGAACTCAAACTATCATTTTCAATCATTCTCCTAAGAGGCTTCCCCTTTTTGAGTATCTCTTCCTGACCTAGGTATTCATCAAAATTTAAAGGCGCCATGCGATATGCAAGAGGCTCAATTTTATTAAAATGCATACAAGAAGAACTCCCCGTCAAATCATTAAGGTACAAAGCCTAAGCAAGTTACAATAGTCAATAATAAGCAAGATTGTTTAAAATCAAAAAAACAAAATTACTAATACCATTACTTAAAATCATTTGAGATCTTTGCTACAAGTAGTAATTGGATAAGTCAAACAAATCTCATTTACTTCCTTTCGTATCTTCTCTTTTGTCTCATCAAAGTTATATATTGCCTGATATAAATATTCTGCTATTTTTTCTATAATATCTTCTTTTATACCCCTACTAGTAATTGCGGCAGTGCCTACTCTCAATCCTGAGGTTATAAATGGTTTAGCTTCGTCATATGGAATTGAATTTTTATTAGCGGTGAGAGAAAGATAATCTAAGCGTTCTTGGAGAACTTTCCCACTGATTCCAGTACCTCTCAAATCTATTAATAAAAGATGATTATCAGTACCATTACTAACTAATCTCACACCTTTTTGCATCAGACAATTAGCCAAATGTTTAGAATTTTTAACTACCTGCTCCATATAAGTTATAAATGATGGTTGCAAGGCCTCCTTAAAAGCTACCGCTTTGGCGGCAATAACGTGCATAAGAGGACCGCCTTGAATACCTGGAAAGACAGCAGAATCTATTTTTTTAGCATATTGTTCTTTGGCAAGGATAAGACCTCCCCTAGGACCACGTAAAGTCTTATGTGTTGTTGAAGTTACAAAATCAGCATATGGAACAGGTGACGGATGCAAACCACAAGCAACAAGTCCTGCGATATGCGCCATATCAACCATTAAATATGCAGAAACACTGTCTGCTATTTCACGCATTTTGGCGAAATCTATAAATCTTGGATAAGCACTAGCTCCAGCTATGATTAGTTTAGGTTTAACCTCTAGAGCTCTATCCATCAAAGCATCATAATCTATTGTATGTGTTTCTTTATCTAAGTAATAGAAATGAGGCTCAAGCCACTTACCAGAAATACTCAAATGCATACCATGAGTCAAATGACCACCTTGATCCAAGGCCATACCGAGGATGCGGTCATGTGGATTTAAAACTGAAAAATAAATAGCTGTATTTGCTTGAGCTCCACTATGTGGCTGGACATTAGCATATTCGGCACCGAAAAGTTGTTTAGCTCTGTCTATTGCTAGCTGTTCAACTTTATCAACAAACTCACAGCCGCCATAATAACGTCTGCCAGGATATCCTTCTGCATATTTATTTGTAAGAATAGAGCCCTGTGCCTCCATTACAGCCTCGCTGACAATATTTTCAGACGCTATAAGCTCCAAACTATTGTTTTGTCTTTCAGCCTCTTCACAAAAAGCGGAATAAATTTCAGGATCAATATCAGCAATATGAGAATATCTTTGCATTATAACCTCCTAAATAAGAAACAATATCAAAGCAGATATAAATATGCATTTCTATAATAATTCATAAATTAATATAATAGAAGAGTAACCATAATAAAATCGAATTTAATTATTACACATCTTTATAAACGCCCTAAATATCTCCTTTGATTGTGGATCAGAAGCAGACATCATCTCAGGATGCCACTGTACTGCAAATATAGGTAAAGTTTTATGTTCTATTGCTTCTATAACTCCATCGGATGACTTCGCAGCGATCAGTAAATCATCTAGCTCGTCGATTACAAATTGATGATGGAAGCTATTTACCCATGCCTCATCACCAAAAATTGGATAAAAGAAGCGACTCTTATCTGTCAAAAATATTTTGTGTGTAGCTAAATCAGGACTTCCCTCTTGAGAGTGTTTCAGTAACTCATGATTTGAATAACTTAGATCTTGTCCTAGTTTCGCACCAAAATATGCATTTATCAGCTGAAAACCTCTACATATGCCAAGAATAGGTATAGATTTTTTTATAGCAAGCTCGAGCAAAGCAGTATCAAAAAGATCCCTAGATGGCCATATTTCCTCAAGTTTTTGTCTAGGTTCGTCACCATAGTAGTATGGATTTATATCATGACCACCACTTAAAATGAGTCCATCAACATTTGTAATTAATTGTTCTAGGTCACTTGACAAATTAGAATCAGTAACTCTATTAAATTTTTCTTCCAATACAGGAAGTATTATAGGCAAAGCTCCAGCCTCTTGAACGGAACGAACATAATCCTTACTTACATATGCCTTTTTATATGCGGGTAAAAAATCTGCTCTATCAATAAATTCACTGCCAGAAATAGCAATAATCTTCTTTTTCATAAACACTCCACAAAATCGTTCAAGTCAATTCACTATAAACTATAAATGAAATTAATTATCATAAATATTGCTCATAAGCACGAGAGTGCTTTTTTCATTTATCTCTAGTGCGCAAAATGCTTCAATAACATCTAATGAGCTAATTAAGTTCTTTAACTGCCCAAGACCTAACTTCAAATGAACTAATTTTTGACAAGCATGAATTAACGAGAGCATCTATATCAAGATTTTGCTCAGCTAGCTCAACTTTTTCACATTTAGGTCTTGTAGTTGGATGCTTGGCGACAAAAACTGTACAACAGTCGTCATAGGGCAAAATACTAGTTTCAAAAGATTCAATCTTCCTTGCTATTTTAATTGTATCTTCTTTATCCATACCTATAAGCGGTCTATAGACAGGCATATTGACAACTTTATCAGTACTATATATTGCCTCCATCGTTTGACTTGCAACCTGTCCTAAACTTTCACCTGTAACAAGTCCCATACAAGAACTTTGTCTTGACTTAGCCTCAGCGATTCTCATCATCATACGTCTCATTACAATGGTCATCAATTCTTCTGGAACCTTATCATTTAATTCGAGCTGACAATCCGTAAAATCCACTACATGGAGCTTAATCATTCCACTATAACGACTAACTATTTTTGCCAAATCAAAAACTTTTTCTTTTGCTCTATCACTGGTATAAGGAAAGGTATGAAAATAAATTGCTTCTAGAGAGCAACCACGAGAAGCGATCATATATGCTGCAACAGGAGAATCAATACCACCACTCAATAAGACCATAGCAGAAGATGAAACACCTACCGGAAGACCTCTCTGACCTTTAATTATATCTGTGTAAACATAAATCTTCTCTCTGAGCTCAACCCAAATAATAAAATCAGGATTATGAACATCTACAGTTAAGTCAGCAAATTCATCTAGTACTTTTTCTCCTAAAAAAGCTGCAAGCTCCATTGAATTCATCGGATAAGATTTTTTTGAACGTTTGACTTCTAATTTGAATCGTCTCTTACCCTGCTCTCTTTGTTCTCTCGCAAAATCTCTAACTTTACTTATCATCAGTTCGTCGTCATAAATCAGCTTACTAACCGGGCTAAGTGATACTATTCCAAAAGTATTTTTCGCAACAGTCATAGCATGATTCAAATGTTCTTTCATTTCAAATTCAGAAAATGAATCTGTTTCCTTGTATACAGGTTCGATATAAATCCGCCCATCTCTTTTTAAAATCTCGTAGCGAAAAAAATGTCTGAGTGGTCGAGCCAAATTTTGAATTAATTGTTCCTCAAATTTTCTCCTATTGAGCCCTTTTAGTGCAATTTCACCCAATCTCAATAAAACAACATTCTCTTCTTTCTTATCCATATTAATATCCTCTAATTCTTATCTCTATTTTATGACTCTCATTTGCCGAAGGGCTTTTTCCAATTTTTCCACAAAAATATCAATTTCCTCTTCAGTATTATTGAAGTCTAAACTAATTCTAATAGTCCCATTTATGTACTCCCGATTAAGTCCCATCGCAAGCAAAACATGACTTCCAGATTTAGACGAAGAATGACAGGCTGAACCTGACGAAAGATATATATTTTCTCTCTCCATAAAATGGAGCAAAGTCTCTGCTCTCGCTCCTGGAATAGACAAACTAACAATATTAGCTATCTGAGACTTATCAATTTCACCCTCATTAATAACGAATGAAATGGTACTCATATTTTTGATTTTTTCTATCAAGTAAGTCCTGAGTTCTGCTACTCTATTCATACTTTGTGATAAAGATTGCCTACTTTGCACTTTAATGGCCTCAGCTAAACCAGCTATAAGAACTGGATTTTCAGTACCAGAACGCAAATTGCGCTGTTGACCGCCACCTATAATAAAGGGTTCATACTTGTTTACATCCCTAACATAAAGTAAACCTATTCCCTTAGGTCCGTGTACTTTGTGTCCACTAAATGTCGCAAAATCTACAGATAGACTTTCTAAATCAAGAGGTATTTTTCTCCACGCTTGAACTGCATCAATATTTATTAAAGTCTTAGGTGAATACTGATTCTTATAAGAAACTAATTTTTTAATGTCATTAACAACACCAGTTTCATTATTTACCATAATAATATTGATTAATATTGGTTTACGATTAAGCAATGAAATAAAATAGTCCTCTTCTATACAACCTATTGAATTAACAGGCATATACTCTATATTAAAACCTTCTTTTTCAAGTCGTTTAGCAGATTCTATACTGGCCGCATGATCAACACTGGTGCATGCAACTATTCCCTTATCTCTAAATCTTCTCCTCACAAAATCATACACACTATTAATACTTTCAGTAGCCGAAGATGTAACAATTAAATTTTGCCTTTTGCAATGAAGATCATCAGAAATAATTTGTAGAGATTGATTAATTATCTTCTCTGCCTCGATAGCTAAATCATATAATGAACTCGGATTGGCATATGATTTTTGCAGAATATCGCTCATCCTATTAATTACTTCATCATATGGTCTTGTACTTGCGCTATGATCAAGATATATCATGTCCATGCTACTCCATTTTATATATTTGCATAAGGTCTTCCATCGAAAATATCTACAAAATAAAACTTATTCTTAGGCAGACATATACAAAGAATATGCAATATCTCATACATATTTCCTATAAAGTCAGATTTAAACTTTTCTACTACTAGCCGCTGTCTAATAACCTGCTTATAACTAACTATCTCTCTAAGCTGTAAAAAAGCACTCTCGCGCTTCTTAACTTCGAAAAAGTATATTTTATTATCTTTAGATGCAAGTATATCAATCTCAGCCTCTGAGTAAAAATTCACATTTCTTGCAAGAATAAGATATCCACGATTTCTTAGATATTTTACAAAACTTCTTTCATACTCGTGCCCTATCTGTTTCGTATTCAAAATATATCCCTCATTTATATAAAATAAGTCCCGGTAAAACTTTATCTACTGAAACAGAATTATAATAACTACTTGTATTCTCTCTAAAAGATAAAAATCTATTTCTCATTTTCTCTTCTTGCAAAGAATTTTTATTCAAAATCCATGAGCGAAGAAATAATTGTCTATGAATTTCACAGACACCATACTTATCCAAAGCCTCGTAATGAGCCTTGGTTCCATATCCCTTGTGCTTGTCGAAGCCATATTCAGGAAATTCTTTTGCTATTTCTTTCATATACATATCACGTGCCACCTTAGCCAAAATAGAAGCGGCGGCAACTGACACACTGAGAAGGTCTGCCTTGTTAAATGAAACACTCTCACAAGCAGTAAATCCATCTGGCACTTTAAATGAATCAATCAGAAAAACATCGGGCTTGATTCCCATATTTTCATACAGATTAAAAACACTATTTCTTACAGCATTTAAAATATTTTTATTTTCAATTGAAGCTGGGGAAATAAACTCTATAGAGAATGAAATGGAATTCTCTCTTATCAAATCAAACAAATATTGCCTTTTCTTCTCACTTAGTTTCTTTGAATCAGTGATTCCTTCAACACCAAAGTCTTCAGGCAAAATGCAAGATGCTGTTACCAGCGGTCCAGCTATAGGACCTCGCCCCGCCTCGTCAATCCCAGCAATAAATTTAAATCCCTTGCTTATGCATTCAAGCTCATATTTACTACTATTATTATATAATTCACAAAGTCTACTCATAATAAAAATATTATATCCTAAATAAAATGATAATTAAGCAATAAACAAATTAACTTACATTATAAACAAAGTTACTTACAATCTTATTGCAAAAAGTAAAAAAGCACGCCGTAATCTGAGCGTGCCAAAAAGACATAATTCTAACGATAGTTGCTGCCTAACCCTCCAAAATTCTATCTATATTTTGAAGTACAAGCTTATTAAATGGTTCCAAAGTCATCCTAGCAAATTTACCATCTCTAAGTTCCTTAATAAAAATTTTAGCAAACCTATCTGTATCTGCCCTGCCACCTTTTCTTATGCAACCTCTATTTTTTGCTGCTTCAATAAACAAGTCGTAAAATTCACTCTCAAAATTATTTATAGTATATATTGCTAAATCATAATTATTTATCAAACTGGAGCAGATTCTAGACTTGAGAGAAAAATATTCAGTCATCACTTTAGCATCAATTTGAAAAAGAATTATAAAAAGATAATAAGCTATACTTTCTATATCTAAAATCTCTTCTCTTATTGAGCCTAAGCCTGCTAAAAATAGTGCAGATCTATCCTTGCTAATCTTCGGCCACAAAAGCCCAGGGCTATCAAGACATTCAAATTTTGCATCATTAGAGCGCAACCAATGTACAGACCGAGTTACACCTGGTCTATTTTCAGTTTTCATGCTTGATTTAGCAAAAAGAGAATTAATCATAGTAGATTTTCCACAATTAGGGATTCCTGTCATAGCTAGACGTATAGGCCTATTTATGCGTCCCTTTTCTTGATACCTTTGTAATTTATCAGCAAAAATTTCTCTACACTGATCAAAAATTTCATTCTTATTTGGATTAATATTGTGTGTTGATACACTTATACACCTAATCCCTTTTGACAAAAAATAAGATTTCCACTTAGCAGTTTCTATAGGGTCTGCTAAATCTTCCTTATTTAATACCAATAATCTATTTTTATCTTTAATCATTTCCTGAAGTTTTTCATTACGACTGCTCAAAGGAATCCTAGCATCGCAAATCTCCACGACAATATCAATCATACTAAGCTGCTCTTCCAAAAGTCTAAAACCTTTAGCCATATGACCAGGATACCAATTTATATTAAGTCTTTTTAAACTCATAAAAAACCTCTGTAAATTCACAAATTAAAAAGTCTCTCCAGCAAAAAACCGAAGAGACTTTCTTAACATAGAAATGGTCAATCTTATTGCTCTTTATTTCTACGGACGAGGCGTTCTCTGACGCGGGCAGCCTTACCACTACGGTTACGTAGATAATATAACTTAGCACGACGTACAACACCTTTACGAACGATCTCTATATGATCAATCTTCGGAGAATGCATAGGTAAAACACGTTCAACACCTACGCCATATGAAACACGGCGAACTGTCATGGTTTCACTTAAACCTTTTCCCTTCATAGAGATAACTGTTCCTTCAAATACCTGGATACGTTCACGATTACCTTCTTTAATCTTTAGGTGAACACGAATGTAATCACCAATCTCCAGGTCAGCAAATCTTGACTTTAATTGTGTCTGTTCGACAGCCTGTACTAGATTTTGCATATTGCGTTCCTCCTCTCATGTCAGACGTTCGTGCACGCAACTCGCAGAGGACCGTCCTTTCTTTGACAAAATAAAATATTACCATTAAAAATTTAATTCGACAAGATAAAATCAGCTAAATTTTTATAGTCTTCAAAAGTAAAGTCGTAGGCATCAAAAAGGTCTGGTCTTTTTTCTAGGGTAACTTTCATGGATGACAGTCTCCTAAAATTTTCAATTTTCTTATGATCCCCAGACAATAAAACTTTTGGAACACTTCTACCATTCCATAATGAAGGCATAGTAAATTGATTCTCCTCTAACAAGTCATTGTAGTGTGATTCATTCTCAAAAGCTGAATTATCTGGCAAGACACCTTGAATCAATCTTGAAATTGAGTCAATACAAACAATTGAAGCAAGCTCACCACCAGTGAGAACATAATCTCCAATCGATATTTCTTCAAAATCATAATAATCCAATACCCTTTGATCTACCCCCTCATAATGTCCACATAGAATTATAAGCTCATTGAAGTCAGAGGCATAAGTCTTAACAAGTCTCTGATCAAGCTTACGTCCTCGAGGCGACATATATATCTTCTTTGTATTGGCAATATCACAAGAAAAATTAGCAAGGGATTCAATAGCAGAAGATATCACATCCGCCTTTAGTAACATTCCACGACCACCACCGTATAATCTATCATCAACTTGATTATATCTATTTTGTGAAAAATCTCGAATATTTATACAATTAATCTCTATGATATTCTGCTTGCTAGCGCGTGAAACTATACTATAATTAAGAAAGTTATTAATCTGTTCTGGAAACAATGTAAGAACAAAGAAGCGGAATCGTGGCTTATTAAAAGTCAATTCCTGATTCACAACTACATCCTCCTGCAAACTGAATAATATTTAAGCTAATCTTCTCTATATATTTCATAAAGCCCTTTGGGTAAATCCACATTAATTACGGCTGCTTCTATATCTGTAGATAAAATAATATTCTCACTGGCAGGAAAATAAAGATCCTTACATCCAGGTTTCTTTACTTGATATAATTTCTGATAACCATTATCAATAATATCGAAAACCTTACCTAATTCACCACGTTCTTTATCAAAAACTGTACAAGATATAAGATCGCAAATAAAATATTCCCCTTCGGGTAAATTCCTAGCATTTTCTCTACTTACTGCTATATACCAGAATCGATATTTAGGTACATCTTCTCGCATATTTATACGATCTGAATGTAAAATCAAACTCTTATATTTATCATTAGAAATTATAGTTTCATATCGTTCGTCTTCATTTTTCGGGTTAATGATATAGGCATGCCTCAGAT
>JAEZWR010000072.1 GCA_023420115.1 Bacillota bacterium
GAAAGAACAGCAATTAGAAATGATTAAGCAAATGTATGGATTGGATTATGCAATGAAAATGCAAGAACTTAAGACAATGCCGATGATGGCTATAATTGCAATAGCTATTGTGATTGTTGCATTTATAGGAACTTATATTTCCAAAAATTTCTGCAAAAAACAATTTTAGATATTAGGAGGATATTTTAGTGATTGAACTAAAACATATAACAAAGAGATATAAAAAATTTCTTGCTCTTATAGATTTTTCATATGATTTTGAAAACGGAAATGTCTACGGGATATTAGGAGTTAATGGTGCCGGTAAAAGTACACTGATTAATTGCATTACTCAAAATCTATCCTTTTTTATCACACTCTCTCAAAGTCAAAGCTGCTTTTTGCAGTTCATTGATAATCTGTGCAAAATTTCTTATCTTAACACCTATTTGATAATCCTCTGTCAAAGCATTTGCAATACCGCAGGCAAGATAGGTTTTTCCGCTTCCAAGTAGGAATGTCATAACTGCAGAAAGTCATATGCTGTCATTCTTTTCTATTCAATCATTTTGAAGTGTCTTAACGCATCCATGATAGCTTCTTCTTTCTCAGGTGTACATTGTGGAATAATTTGTTTTTCTTTTTTTGACTTATTATAATTTTCTCTCAACTCTATTCCACATTTCTTTTTAATCTGGGCAATATAGAGTGCTGAAACTTTCAAACCAAATTTTTCTAATATATATTCCTTAATCTGAGCATAAGTAGCTTTGCTCTCCGCACTTGTCAAATCAAGTTCATCCAGCTCTACTTCAACACTTATATGCTTATCGACATTAAGTTTGGACAATAATGCTACCGTCTCATCTATCCACAGTGTTAAGCTCTACTCATCTATCCACAGTGTTAAGCTTTAAGTGAATAACAACAAATATTAATCCCCAACAATCTACGCTCTAATATCCGTACCTATAAAATTTATAGGTACTAGTTCACCATACAATCTACTACTAACCCTCTCCCCATAATTTTCAATCACAGCCTTGCTATCCATATTCGATATCAACAAAGTCTTTTTCTTCGCATCAGCTCTGTGACTTAAAAGATAAGTCAACTTAGTTCCTGACTCAGGATACAAATCAAGCTCTATCCCAAGGTCATCTATTATCAAAAACTCAACCTCAAAAAGAAGTGCATATCTATTCTCTATAATATCAAGACTTTCAGGATCCGGTCTAAATCTCCTACTCCTATCAAACTCCAAATTAATATACGCAAAATCCATCGCACTAATATATTCAACAATAACACCAGCCTCGAGCAATTCATGAGCTACACACTGCGCCATGAAGCTCTTACCAGTACCAGGTTGACCAGAAAAGAAAAATCCCAATTCATCATAACTATCATAATTCTTACAATAATCAAGGAAAGTATCCTTAATCTCATTAAGTTTCTTATTCTGCTCCTCATCATTAGAAGGTTTATCTTTAAATTTCGAAAAACACTTATCTTCAGGAATCTTACTTAAATTAAGCTTCGCTATAAGCTTCTTCATTTCATTGCGGAAACAGATACAAATATCCCCATTAACATAACCTTGATCCTCGCAGATAGGACAAGAATAATGTATCTTATCATAATCCAAAGGAATATTATTTTTAAGAAGAAAATCCTTATACTTCTTCTCCCCCTCTCGAGCTAATTTCTTTAACTCATTCCTTTCACTTTGATCCAAGACAATCAGCTGCTTCGCATACAAAGACGAGATAGAATATTTCATATCCTTTATTTGAGGATAAAGACTCTCATAATAATTTATGCGTTGGACTTGACGCAGTTTGGCAATCCGCCTAAGCTCAGCATAGTGATTTTTTATCGCAGTATAAATTTGCTTCTTCAAAACAAGCTCCATTCTTTTCCATACATTTTAGTTAATATAATAATATAGTCAAAAAGCCGCCTCGGACCTATAGTCAAACAAGCAGTTCTCATTTCTCTTTTCTTCTAAAAATAGGCAAAGCATCCGCTTTTTTATTTATATCTTCAATATCACTTTCACTAAAATCTCTTGAATTAAAATTCTTACTAGCCTCACCAAGTCTCTTTCTCTTACTTCCGGCAAACGAACTAGATTTTCCAGCAACAATTTCTGAGTTTAATTTTTTCTTCCTACTTTTATAAGTATTTTGATACCTAGCAACCTTTTCACTAGTATCAAGACCTTCCTTCTTCCATCTCTGCAAAACAGCATCAAAGTAATTAAAATTTAAATTTGGATTTTGAATACTAGTTTCCATAGCCTTTAAGATGAGTTCTCTATCAAACTCATCTTCATACAGCCACTTTTTCAAAAGATTGAGATGAGCCTCTGTCAACTTAATTTTTAAATTTCGTGAAATATCCGACGCAAGAATATTGAGTGATTCGTAGCGTTTGGAATATTCTTCCAAATCGTCACCCGACCTTACTCCTTCCTTGTACCAATTAGAAGCCACAGCCCTCACATAAGGTAAATTTAAACTTCCCCTCCTGCTACACTCACTAAAAAGCATATAGATAACTTCATTCTCAAATTTATATTCATTTATGCAGTCAAGAACAAAATGTGTCCACTTTGCCCCCATAACTCCATGCATAAAGGTATTACTCAAATCATCAATCAGGCGCTCATTATCACCTAAGATATTATCATCATTAATATTTATTGGCTTATAATCGCCATACACATGCTCAATATAAGACTCGCACTCTCGTAATTTAAGATTGACAAGCTGATATTTCCCACTCTCCTCATCATTTCTAATAAGTCCATTTATCCAAAGTTCCGACAAAACCTTTTTCTGTTCTTCGCCACCATTAATAACAATGCTAGCCGTCTCTTCAATCGAAATTAAACTATCATTCTTTCTATGAAGAAGATGCGTGAGATAAAGTCTAAGAGCGTCAGCTGATAGTTTATAAATATATTCAGCAACAAAAGCCTCCGGAACAAGAATATCATCTAAAAATAAATTCTTTAAATCAAAATCCATTTAATCTCTCCAGCAATCTTCATATTTAATACTACTTAATCCTAATTTTACCTTCGCAAGATCAATACTACTATTCTTTTTAAATCGATTATATTAAACCATACCTATTTATCATTAAACGTAGGAATTTTTAGGAACTTTTACTTCAAGTTATTTATTAATTTCAGGCAAATATATACAAAATTATACAAGATAAAATGCCCCTTGTTGAACTAACAATTTCACTAAATTAGCACTTAATTAATATTTAATAGAAAAAGCCCACTGCCGATGAACATAGATTCAAAAACAGTGGACTTTTAAATTTATATATTTAATCTAATTACTTCAAATACTAAGTATTGATATCAGCACTTAGATTTCAATCTCGACATCGTAGGCATGAGCCATACGGACGTAGCTCTTGTATCTGTCGATTGCATATTCCTTAGCAACGTCAAACATTTGCTTGACCTTATCCTCTGGATACTTCTTAAGCAAGCTGTTGAAACGAACCTCTCTCTCGATGTAAGGAATAAACTCATCAAAGTTTGGTTTCTTAGAATCAAGTGTGAATGGATTCTTGCCCTGAGCCTCGTTACGTGGATCGAAGCGGAATAAGTGCCAGTAACCTGAACTTACAGCTTCTTTTTCTCTTGTCTGAGAAAGTGTCAAACCACCGCGGATACCATGGTTAATACATGGAGCATATGCAATGATAAGTGAAGGACCATTGTAACTTTCAGCTTCTTGGATGGCCTTGAGTGTCTGAGCCTGGTTTGCACCCATTGCTATTTCAGCAACATATACATAGCCATAACTCATAGCCATCATACCTAGGTCTTTCTTGCGCATTGCCTTGCCTCCGGCAGCAAATTGTGCGATTGCACCAAACTGTGTTGCCTTAGAAGCCTGTCCACCAGTATTTGAATAAACCTCTGTGTCAAAGACCAAGACGTTGACATCTTCACCTGTAGCTAGGACGTGATCCAAGCCACCGTAACCAATATCGTATGCCCAACCGTCACCACCAAAGATCCATGTTGAACGTTTGGTAAAGTAGTCTTTATTTCTCAAGATTTCATCTACGAGTTCTTGCTTCTCACCCTTATAAGCTTCGAGTGCAGTAGTAAGTTCGAGTGAAGTCTCGATTGTTGTCTCACTATTATCCTTATTAGCGAGCCATTTATTTACAACTTCGTTCAAACTATCGTCGCCACTTTCAGCAACTAGTGTCTCAAGCTGAGCTGCTACTCTATTTCTGATTTGCTTAGCAGCAAGATGCAAACCTAAACCATTCTCAGCATTATCTTCGAAGAGGGAGTTAGCCCATGAAGGACCTCTACCATTCTCATCTGTGCAATATGGCTGACTTGGGCAGCTACCACCCCAGATTGAAGAACAACCAGTAGCGTTGGAGATCATCATACGATCACCATACAACTGAGTTACTAACTTAGCATATGGGGTTTCACCACAACCGGCACAAGCGCCAGAGAATTCTAGGTATGGCATATTGAACTGTGAACCCTTGACGATATTGGTCTTCATTGGGTTCTTCTTCTGAGGTAAGTGAATCATATAATCCCAACGATCGGCCTCGTCCATTTCCTCAGCAATTGGTGTCATCACGAGAGCCTTTGTCTTAGCAGGGCAGACATTTGCACAAGATCCACAACCAGTACAGTCTAGGACTGAAATCTGGATTTTGAACTTATAGTTATCATATGGTTTAGTGCCCTGAATTGCAGCAGTTCCCTCAGGAGCATTAGCAAGTTCTTCATCAGTTAGCAAGAATGGACGAATAACTGCGTGAGGACATACATAAGCACACTGGTTACACTGTATACAATTCTCAGAAATCCAGTGAGGAACATTTACTGCGATTCCGCGTTTCTCATACTTACTTGTTCCTTGTGGTAAGGTACCATCAGCATGATCAATGAATAGACTTACTGGTAAGATATCACCCTGTTGTTCATTCTGAACGCCAGCGATCTTCTCGAAATAATCAGTTGTTGTCTGTTTAGGTTTGTCAGTAATATCAGCTGTCAACCATGACTCGGGAATCTTAACTTCGTGCAAGCTATTAACACCAGCATCGACTGCTGCATAGTTCATATTGACGACGTCGTCACCCTTCTTGCCATATGACTTGACAATAGCTTGTTTCATATATTTAACAGCATCATCAACAGGCAAAATATTAGCTAACTTAAAGAATGCAGCCTGAAGAACTGTGTTGGTACGCATACCAAGACCGATCTTCTGAGCAATTTCAACAGCTGAAACTGTATAGAACTTAATCTTCTTCTCAGCAAGTTGACGTTTAACTTTACCAGGAAGTCTATGTTCTAATTCTTCATCAGACCAAAGTGTATTAAGAAGGAATACACCACCTTCTTTAAGTGGGCTCAGCATATCGTACTTGTCTACATATGACTGCTGTGAACAAGAGACAAAATCAGCTCTATTAATAAGGTATGGTGAAGTTATTGGTTTATCACCGAAACGCAAGTCAGAAATGGTAATACCGCCAGACTTCTTAGAGTCATATGAGAAATAGGCTTGAGCATATTTATCTGTATGATCACCAATGATCTTAATTGAGTTCTTATTTGCACCAACTGTACCATCAGAACCTAGACCCCAGAAACGGCAGGCAATAGTTGAAGGATCGGCAACGTCAATATGCTCGTCTCTTGGAAGTGAAAGATGAGTAACATCATCTGTGATAGCCAAGGTAAACTCTTCTTTACCATTCTCGTCCATGAGATTTTTGAAGCAAGCAAGAGCGTCATCAGGTGTTGTATCTTTTGAACCTAAACCATAACGACCACGGATAATAGAAACATTGATATCACTGTCAACAAAGGCGGCCTTGACATCGAGTAGTAAGGGTTCACCAATTGAACCTGGTTCCTTAGTACGGTCAAGAACAGCAATTCTCTTAACTGTCTTAGGAATTACACTGACAAATCTATCAGTTAAGAATGGACGATATAGGTGAACATTTACAAGACCTACCTTGTGACCTTGCTTATTCAAATAGTTAACTGTCTCCATTACAGTCTCACAAATTGAACCCATTGCCACAACAACATACTCAGCATCTTCAGCACCATAATAGTTATATGGCTGATAGTTACGTCCTGTAAGTTTGTTCATCTTCTCTAAGTATTCATCAACAATTGGCTCGAGAGAATTGTAATAATTATTCTGAGCTTCCTTGTACTGGAAGAATACGTCAGGATTCTGAGCGGAACCACGAAGAGTAGGATGGTTTGGAGAAAGTGCACGATCGCGGAAAGCCTGCAAGGCGTCCATATCGACCATATCCTTCAAATCATCATAATCCAAAACTTCAACTTTCTGTAACTCGTGTGAGGTTCTAAAACCGTCGAAGAAATGTAAGAAAGGAACTCTACCCTTGATAGCACATAGATGAGAAACAGCTGCCAAGTCCATTACTTCTTGAACACTGCTACTGCAAAGAAGTGCAAAACCTGTCTGTCTTGCTGCCATTACGTCTGAATGGTCGCCGAAGATTGACAGAGCGTGAGTTGCAAGTGCACGAGCTGAAACATGGAATACACCAGGAAGCAATTCACCTGCGATCTTATACATATTGGGAAGCATCAAAAGAAGTCCCTGTGAAGCTGTGAACGTCGTTGTTAATGCACCTGCATTAAGCGAGCCATGGACTACACCTGCAGCACCACCCTCGGATTGCATCTCAATAACATTAACAGTCTGTCCGAAAATATTCTTTCTTCCCTGCTGTGACCACTGATCAACATAGTCGGCCATAGGAGAAGATGGTGTGATTGGATAAATACCAGCTACTTCTGTAAAAGCATAAGCGGAATGAGCCGCCGCGGTATTACCATCCAACGTCAAATACTTTTTCTCTTTTGACATTGTAAACTCCTTTATTCAATTTTATTCTAAGATTATTATTCGCTAGCCTCATTGCTATAAATAACTCTCCGTTTAACCTTATCTTCAATCCTTATCTACGATAAGTCTGAAAATAAAGACTCTTAAACTGATATGAGTATATCACAGAGAAAAGATGAATTCTCGTATTTTTTAGCAAATATTCTGATATTTATTCTAATGTTTATATAGATTGTGACTCTACTCACTTTTTGAATTAAATAAATCTTACTTATAAATAATAATTATTAACTCAAACTCTCTAACGAAAATATAATTTTTAATTTTTAAATTTACATCAAGCCATATTAATCTAATTTTGAAAATATAAAAAAGTCTCCCCGAAATAACGAGGAGACTTTATACAAGATAAATACAAATTAATGACTATTAATTTTCTTGTTTACGTCTAATGATTACCAAGCCGCAAGCTGCAAGAATCAACATAATTGCTCCTGCTAACATATCTTTTTCACCTGTCTTAGCTACATTTGACTTTCCACCGCCGTTATTACCACCTTTATTGGATGGCTTGGCAGGACTTGGTGTACTTGGTTTATCAGAGTCAGAAGCTGTGCTACTTGGATCAGTTAACTTACTAGAGTCTGATGGTTCAGTTGGAGATGTTGACTTACTTGGCTCGGTTGGGTTAACTGGTTCTGTCGGCTTAGTAGGTTCTGTTGGCTCAGTAGGCTCTGTTGGCTTAGTTGGTTCTGTTGGCTTAGTTGGTTCTGTTGGCTCAGTAGGCTCTGTTGGCTCAACATTTTTAACCTCTTCATAGAGATAAACTACTGTTGACTCACCCTCAGTAACTTTTCCATTCTCAGCAGCTGATGAATCAGAAATACCAACTAACTTATATGTTTTACCATTTTTTGTAAATGTTTCACCCTCAGGTACGATAGGTCTTGTTGAATAATCTTCACCGACTTCAACATTATTCTTAACGACCTCAGACTCAACAATCTCTAAACCACTTTCTTTGTCTATATGTTTCACATAGACTGTACCACGTTTAACAGGCTCTGGATCCGTTCCTTCGTCAACTATTTCTGTATAGTGATAATAGACGTCTTGGTTTCCCTCAACAACAGTACCGTTTGTTGGGGCTCCAGAGTTATGTGTGAATTTGTACTTTTTGCCACTCTCTGTCACATAAATTCCACTTTCATCAGCCAAGGAATTTGATGTGTAATCTGTACCGACCTCTGCATCTTTAGCTGCTTCGGTTACAGTGACTAATTCGGTACCATTCTGATCAACATGGTGAATATATACTGAACCTGTTGGCTTTGGCTCTTCTGGATCAGTATCTGGGTCTGGATCGGTACCAGCATCAGCAACTTCAACGTAAGTATAAGTTATAGTGATTGTACCTTTCTGGACATTTCCATTTTCATTACCTTCAACACCGACTAGCTTATAGGTCTTGTCTCCAGCGGTATAAATACCACTACCATCAGCAAGACTACTACTTGTATATGGTGTTCCTACAGGAACTTCATTCTGGATCGTTTGATCAGGTACTAAATTTTCGCCTGTATATTTTTCAATATGACGAACTATGACAGTACCTTTTTCTTCGGTAGGTGGAGTTGGCTCTGGATTTTCAACTGCCCTATATTCATAGATAACAGTTGTACTTCCCTTTCGAACGACACCATTTTTAGCACCCTCTGAATTTAGAGAAATACCTACTAGGACATACTTTTTACCGTTGTTAGATTCATACTCATTATCACCAGTTACTAGTGGGTTAGATTCATAAAGTGTTCCAACGTTTGCATTTTCAATCAATGTTACCTTGTCAGCAATGTCGGTATCTGTTCCTACTTCAACATGGCGAACAACGACAGAACCAGTTTCAGTTGGAACTTCTGGTGTATCAACTACTTCATCGTATGTGTAAATAACTATCTTCTCGCCTTTAGTAACGTTGCCATTCGGGAGTGTTGTGCTCTCTTTGGCTACGCCTCTATAACGATATTTTTTGCCAACGGTGTCACCCACTTGACCTTCAACAGTAGCATCATCTGTAACTAGAGGATTACTTTGATACTCTGTGCCAACTTTGGCATTATTGGCTGCAAAAGTATCTTCAGCTATTTTATTTTGTGTTCCATATACTAAGTGTCTAACAATTACAGTACCTGTTTCTTGTTCAGGTTCTTCTTTTTCTTCAAATGGAACATATAGATAAATTACTTCTTTTTCGCCTTCTCGGACTAGACCATTGGCTGGAGCTGTACTCTTTTCAGAGAAGCCGTAATATACATATGTCTTGCTTCCATCTTGATTACCAATTGTTTGAGAACCTGTAACTTTAGGTGCGGACGTGTATTCTGTTCCAACAGCCACATTATTTGCTTCGCCTTCCCCAACAACTGCATATGCGTCGGGAACAATTGGTTCCAATGTTTCTTTATCTAAATGACGAACTTTAATTGTACCAGTCTTAGGTGCCACAGGTGCAGGAACTTCTTCGTATTCATAAATTACGTGAATCGTTCCTGGAAGAACTTGACCACTTTCAGGAGCTTCAGTTTTTCTAGATAATCCAATCAAGCGGTACTTAACACCGTCTTTGTCAAATTCTTCTGCTCCGCTTACTTTCGGTGTAGCTTTATAAGTTGTACCGACATTTTCATTTGTCTTTAATTGTTCATCTGGAGCCAACTCATCATCGGTATCCTTAATCAAGTGACGAACTATAACATTTCCTGTTTGTGGAGTTACTACTGTTTCAGGCTTAACATAAACATAGGTAATTTTATGCGTTTCGCCTTCTACAAAATGATTTGTTTGATCTGGCTGATCAACAGTAACAGCATTCTCTAACGTGCCCTCTGTATTTACTGCTTTTAATGTATATCCCTGAATATTAAAGGGATTCGTATGGTAGGTGAAGTTCTCATCTCCAGCACCTTCGTTTGCAAAGGTGAAATCTGGTTGCTCAAGATTAACAATAGTACCTACTTCACCGTCCTTAGATGTATAGTACTTATGAGTAATCACCACCTTACCTAAGTCGTAATGCTTGACATAGATATAGCGGGCTTCCAAGGTTTGACCGTCCACAAAGTTACCGGTCTGCGTGGGACTTTCTTTGCTGGGGGCATTTTCAGTGAAGTTTTTCGTTTCAACTTTAACCAGCTTGTAGTCTTCGTATTCTTTGGCTTCGACGCGCCATTTATCTTTGGCATAGCCTTCCTCTTCTTCAGAGAAGACTAAGTCAGGCGAGTTGACTGTGTAGTCGTAGCTGTTTTCGTCCGTTCCTGTAGGCAGGATGTAATAGTCATGTTTTTCAAGCAAGCGTCCCTTAGGAATGGGCACCAGACCGAAGTCCACATCGGTAATATTTTTGTCAACTACCACAACTGAGGTTTCGTTCGCATTTGAATCTTTTTCACGATCCTCACCTTGTTCAGTTGGACTCAGCTGATAGCCAGCAGGAATCTGAATACGAACCGTATAGTTAGTGTCTGGTGCATTCTTCCAAACATCCTCAAAGCTATATGTACCTTCTTCATCCGTAATATCGACATCCAAAATAACATTCTTCATAACTAAGGTGACAGGAACACCAGGGATCCCCTTTTCACCCTCATCTTGAATACCGTTACCATTTTCATCGATCCAGACGCGATCGCCGATCGAGAAGGCTTCGGTCGAAGATCCACCCGCCTCGTCGCTATCAAAACGCTGTCCCGTTTGCAAAACAGCATAGCTGGACAAGTTACTTGCACCTACCAAGCCATTGATATACAAAAGTGATTTATCTTTGAGTTTGTTATGACCTTCAATTACGAAAACTACAGGATTATCAAAGCTCTGTGCAAACTGACTTTGAACAACTGTAGGATTTCCAGCTAATTGATCTGAAGTATATTCTTGCAATAAGTCGTAATCGTCTTTAAGATTCATGTACATGCTATGGCGTACACGAACTCCATTCTTAGGTCGGTAAATCTTGACATTATCCATTACCCAAGGGCTATCAGGATCTCCTTGAACGATGTTCGATATTTCTTCCTTGTTGGAAGTACCAAATAACCAAGCTGTATTAGCTGGTACTTGCTCCGCATAGGGATTGATTACTGCAACGTATTTGAAGGTTTGCTCAGCGTTATTTGTATCAGCCAAAATACCGATAATATGGTAAGGATCATCTGGATTCTGTTGACTTATAGAAATAACACCACCATGTTCGCCTTCGCGGAATTGATAATCCAATTTTACATAATGGTCATAGGTCTTATCGTTAACCTTAAATACCAAAGGTAAAATTTCTAAATCATCCTTAAGTTTTTCACGATCAACGAAAACAGGATACTTGGCTCTAAAACGCACATGGTTGTGCTTTTTGATCTTTTCATTAAAGGTGTAAGTCGCTGTATTCGTCTGCTTATCGTAAGTAACAGACGCCACTTCTTCCCCTTTGATTGTAAAAGGCGCAAGAGATGGTTCTTCGGTCGTATCGCCCCAAATATTTGTATTTTTAGGGAAGCTGACTGTGAAGGTCTGGCCTGGTTCAGGCTGGACTTCAAAAATGATACCGACTAACCAATTCACGTTGCCACCTGAGTTCGGCTGTAACGTATCCGTGCTGATAAATTCAGTCACGTGCATGAAGTCGGAGTCATATACATTAGTAGCTTCACTAGCATAAACTTGAACATTATACTTTGGGAGAAAACTAAAAAGCATTCCCAAGCACAATATTGCAGCTAAAAATCTGCTCCTTCTCATTCTTAATCTCCTTAAGACTTTTTTCTTAATATGGGTAGATTCATCTACCCGTCGACCTAAAATTCGACGCACTTTAGCACGTTTTTTTTTTTTGTCAAGCCCTAGGGAAGTTTTTTCTATATATAATTTTTGTTTACTTATAAAATAAGCTTTCTATATAATTTTTCATACTGTATAAGCATAAAAAATAATACCCTTAATATATTTTTGCTATTTATTATAATTGCATACAAATCATATATTTTGCTTCTAATTTTGAGAGTTTTTTCTCATTTATTCTTATTTACTATAGATTATAAAAAAGAAGCCAAAGTAAACACTTCAGCTTCTTATAGTCTGTAGTATATTTAATATCAAAACTTTAAACTAATTCATCTTTCTTAAGATTAGACCTAAGAACCAAGATAATTGACATAATAGATAACACTAACAAAATACTTATTGATATATTTTCACCAGTCTTTGCCAATGCTTTTTTCTCTGTCTTCTTACCTTTCTTGATATCCTTGCTCTTAGACTTATCATCAAGCTTGCTAGAATCCTTAATTGATTCATCAGTCTTTGATGTTGCATCACTCAATTGATTTGTTGTCTCTTCTGTCTTAAAACTTGTGCTACTTGTCGTAGCTGATGATGTACTTGTGGTGCTGCTTTCTTCCTTATTTTCATCAGCTGGAACTTTGTCAATGGGGAATGCTGGCAAGGGATCTGCTACTGGATATGTTGTAGGAATCGAGAATTTAATATCTTCTTCCTTATTTTCATCGTTTGGAACTTCATCAATTGGGAATACTGGCAAGGGGTCTGCCACTGGATATGTGTCTGGAATTGATGTTTTTACCTCTTCCACCAATTTTTCCAATGCATTTTTCAGCTTATCTTTGGCTTCCGTCACCTTATCTGAGTCTGCATTATCATCTTTGTTAACCTTTTCAGCATTTTCGAGAGCTTCTTGCAGCTCTTTGAAGCTATCTTCTGTATATTTATCAGCTTCCTTTTCCTTAGCTGTCTCAATTAATTTTTCTAATTCAGTTTTATCTGGTCGAGGTACTAGCTTATTTAATTCCTCCTGTAGCTTGTTCACAGCACGCTCAACATCTTCTTTACTAGCATTGTCATTTTGAGCTACTTTGCGTGCTTCTTCAATTGCTGTTGGTAGGTCTTTAAGACTATTTGGTAGATAATCCTTATCCGTCTTAGACTCTGCCTCTTCAATCAATTTATTTAAAGTACTTTTGTCTGCCTTTGGTTTTAAACCATCTTTGGCTTTCTTGAGTTCGTCATATGCCCTGTCTACTGAATTTTGGTCTATTTCTGGATTAGTTAATATTTCTTTTGCAGTATTCAGTGGTTCGGCAAGCTTACTATATGAATCCGGAGTGTAAATACTTTCGTCTAAATCATCAACTTCATCAACTAAAGTCTTTAATTTTTCGAGATTTGCTTTTCTCTTAAGATTTGTGATAGCTTCGTCAATATTTGCAATTGCTGTATTAACTGTTTCTACTGTCGAAGCATCAGAGTCTTTTTCTGTTTCTCCTGCTGTAATTGTTTCTTGAAGCTTGGCTATTGTACTAGGTGTATATGTATCCGAATCATCTAGGAGAGTTTTACCCTCTTGAATTTTTGCAATCAGTTTAGTTTTATCAATTTCATATTGAGCATGGACTGTAAAATCTGTCGCAGACTTAACTACGAAATTTTTAAGCGCTTCTAAACTTGTAAATCTCGTTTTCTCGTCTAATTTCCACCCAAGAAAAATCTTCCCCTCTTGTGGTGCTGGCTGACTTAGACCCTCAAGGTTATCTCCCTCACTGACTTTCAGCCCTTGGTAAACAGTATATTCATTAGTATCATTGTCACCATTGTCTACTGTCATTTTTACGCGACGATAGAAGCTATATATTTTGTCAACAAAGTCACCCATCTCGTGACTGCCGCTGACAACCAATTTATAGTTTGTTTTCAAATCTTCTGGCCACTCAAAATCGAGTGAGCGTTTACCTAAGACTAGGGGATTGTTCGATCCATAGCCCTCGGAAGTTTGAAGGGCCATGAGATCTGGATAAATGGATGAATTTTGACCGTCGAAAACTTTATTTCTTCCTTTTAAACGCAATCTTGTTGAAGTAGAATTTAGGGTTACATCAAAGTCTCGTTTGGTGACAACTGCACCATCTTTGTTGTAGTCAGTAAATACAGTTTTGTAATGTACTTCTTTTGGATTATCTTTACTCGCATCAGAAATTTTCAATAT
>JAEZWR010000056.1 GCA_023420115.1 Bacillota bacterium
CGATTATATCGTTCAAGAAAAACCAGATGCTATTATAAACATTGTCGATGCAACCAATCTTGAGCGTAACCTTTATTTAACAACACAGGCATTAGAAACAGGTGTGCCAGTTGTAGTGGCACTAAATATGATAGACCTTGTTGAAAAACGTGGTCTAAACATTAATATTGAAGCTTTATCTCAAGCGCTTGGTGGTATTAAGGTCATTCCAATTTCTGCCCTAGAGCGTAAGGGGATGAAGGAACTTATTGATGCAGCTTTACAAGCAGCTGGAGCCGGACAAAGTAGTGCATCACCTTTGCGTTACAGTGATGGTATTGAGCAAGCGTTAGCTGAAATTGCTCAGATTGCTGGCTTATCTGGTGCATCACAAAGATATTTTGCTGTTAAACTTTTTGAAAATGATAGCAAGATTCAAGAGTCTTTAACTTTATCAGAAGAACAAAAGGCACAAATTGCAAATGTTATTCAACGTGTTGAGGAAGCGGAAGATAATGATGGCGAGACTTTAGTCACTAATGGCCGTTATGATTACATCGCAACCATTATGCCCGGTGTCATGAAACGCCCCCAACAATCTAAAAAACTCACCACGTCGGATAAAATTGACCAAATTGTAACCAACCGCATCTTGAGTTTACCAATCTTTGCTCTTGTTATGTACATCGTCTATGCGATTTCAATTCAAGGCGTTGGTGGTCAAACCCAAGACTGGGTAGGTGGCGCATTTGAAGCACTGGCTGGATGGGCTGGTGAACAATTGGGAGCGATGGGCGTTGCTGAATGGCTCATTGACCTTATCTGCAATGGTATTATTGCCGGTGTAGGTGCGGTTCTTACCTTTGTTCCTCAGTTGATGATTCTTTATATTTTCCTCTCCTTCTTAGAAGGCTGTGGATATATGGCACGTATTGCCTTTATTATGGACCGCATTTTCCGCCGTTTTGGTTTATCCGGTAAATCGTTTATTCCATTTTTAATGGCTACTGGATGCGCTGTGCCATCTATTATGGCGACTCGTGTTATCGAAAATGAAAAAGATCGTCGCATGACCATCATAGTAACCAGCTTTATGCCTTGCGGTGCTAAATTACCTATTATTGCAATGATTGCTGGTGCACTTTTCCCAGAAAACTCTTTTGTTGCACCAGGTGTTTATTTCATTTCAATTGCAGGTATCATCGTAAGTTGCCTTATCTTAAAGCGCACTAGCCTTTTCAAAGGCGATCCAGCTCCATTTATTATTGAGCTACCAGAATATCGTCTACCAAAGATTTCTTACTTACTTTACATGATGTGGGAAAAAGCTCGCGTCTTTATTCGTAAGGCCGGTACGGTTATCTTTATCTCCTCGATTATTTTGTGGTTCTTAGCTTCTTACAACTTCCAACTTGAAGCTGTAGAGGGGGCTGACTCTATTATGGCTGCTATTGGTGGCGCTATTGCCCCAATCTTTATTCCTCTTGGCTTTGGAACATGGGAAGCAGCTGCAGGTGCTATTACTGGTTTAGTTGCAAAAGAAAACCTTGTGGCAGCTTTGGGTATTTTCTACAACATTGGTGAAGTGGCAGAAGGTACAGAGCCAGGTCTTGTTTCAGCTATTCAAGAACATTTCACTGCTGCAAGTGGTATGGCTTATCTTATCTTCAACTTATTCTGCGTGCCTTGCATTGCAGCAATGGGTGCAATTCGTCGTGAAATGATGAGTGGTAAGTGGACGATTTTTGCTTTTGCTTATCAAACACTCTTTGCGTACGTTGTAGCGCTCTTGGTTTACCAAATCGGTAGCTTGTTTATGTAAGAATAAGGTCTCAATTTCAAGAGACAAGAGTCTGAG
This sequence comes from Bacillota bacterium, assembly GCA_023420115.1. GTDB lineage: Bacteria > Bacillota > Clostridia > Saccharofermentanales > Fastidiosipilaceae > JAEZWR01. The sequence continues at coordinate 1,838 of JAEZWR010000056.1, forward strand.
GTGTTTTAGTAAAGGTCTTTTGACCTTGTAATTGACTATCTATGTCTCACTTGAAAGGAGGCGCATGAAGATGGCTACCTTGGTGGTAGGAATAGTCGTGTTAGCCATTCTTGGTTTTTCAATCTACACAATTTATAAAGATAAAAAATCAAGTTCAGGCGGCTGTGGTTGTGGTTGCTCTGGATGTGGTGGTGCTTGCCACTCGATGATAGAGCAAGACCATATAAAATAAAAAAAGAAGCTCCCTTTTGGGAGCTTCTTTTTTTATTGCATTATTGTTGTTTGTTACGAATGGAAGCGAGCAAACCGCCTTGCTGTAAAAGCATTTTTTCTCTCTCACTGATTGTGAGCAAAAGACGATATATTTTTTGGCTACGCTCATTTTTAACCTGTACTTCTCCACTTTCAAGAGCGGAGAAGAGTTCCATAAGAACAAGAGAATCGCCAAGCTTTATATCGTTATAGTCTTCGCTATTTTTAAAGGTAAGAGGAAGAATACCGTTATTGATAAGGTTTGCCTTATGAATTCTTGCAAAAGACTTTGCAATAACAGCTCTTACGCCCAAATAAAGTGGTGCTAGTGCAGCGTGTTCTCGACTCGATCCTTGGCCGTAATTTTCACCTGCAACAATAATAGGAGCAGTATCAGTAAGTGACATTGCACGTTCAGGAAAGTCAGAATCTGCTGGAGTAAGACAGAATCGTGCAAGATGTGGGATGTTAGAGCGATAGGGAAGTAACGAAGCATTAGAGGGCATAATATGATCGGTGGTAATATCATCTTCTAAATAGGCTGCCACCGATCCATGAATTTCTTCCGTTAAAGGCGTTCCGACGGGAACTTCTTTAATGTTCGGCCCTTTAATGAGAGGTGTATTTCCTATGTGTTCTTCAGATGGAGGAATAAAAAGATTACTATCTAACTCAAAGTGTTCTGGAACAGAAACCCCTTTAAAGATTTCCATACCGAACGGGTCGGTTAATTCACCTGCAATAGCAGAAGTGATAGCGACTTCAGGGCTAACAAGATAGACAGAAGCTGTTTTCGTGCCACTGCGGGCGAAGAAATTGCGGTTAAAGGTGCGCAAAGAAATACCGTTGGTATTTGGAGCTTGTCCCATACCAATGCAAGGGCCACAACTGCACTCTAAGATTCGTGCTCCAGCTTCTAAAAAAATAGAAAGTAGACCATCGTCGGCTAATCGTTTTAAGATTTGGCGAGAGCCAGGGCTGATAACTAGGCTAACGTTTGGATGCACTTTTTTACCTTTTAAAGCTAGAGCACATTTAGCCAAGTCAAGATATGAAGAGTTGGTGCAGCTACCGATAGCAACCTGATCAATTTTCATTCCAGATAAAGAAGAAACAGCCACTACTTTATCAGGATTATGAGGCTCGGCAACCAAGGGACGTAAGCTGGTTAAATCGATATCAATGCGTCTTGCGTAATGGGCATCGGCATCTGCTGAAAGTGGTTGCCACACTTCTTCACGGCCCATAGAACGTAAAAAGAGTCGT
>JAEZWR010000060.1 GCA_023420115.1 Bacillota bacterium
ATCGAGCGGTGGGCTCAGCGGTTGCACACAATCCGATTTCTATCATCGTGCCCTGTCATCGCGTGGTTAGCGCAGATAAAACCCTGGGCGGTTACGCCGGTGGGGTGGATAGGAAGCGCCAGCTGCTGAGCTTGGAGTACAACAACGCGTCTCGACACGCCTTAGAACAAGGTCAATCCAACCCTGACCTGCTGACTTATTGGGCTGGTCAACGTAGCCTATGGGACAACTAGGCGAACTTCGACATCGGTGGTCGGAAGTTTAGATCACTGTTTACAGATTGAAGTAGAGCTCGTATTCAAACGGGTGCGGGTAGGCGCGCATGGGTGCGATTTCCGCTGACTCTTTGTAATCAATCCAGCTATCAATCAGATCTTGAGTAAACACGTCGCCTTCCAGTAAGAAATCATGGTCAGCACGCAATGCTTCTAAGGCTGCTTCCAAAGACGTGGGCAGTTTCTCAATATCTTGATATTCCGCTGGCGGTAGCTCGTAAAGATCCTTATCAATAGGCTCCGGCGGTTCCATACGGTTGCGAATACCGTCTATACCTGCCATCAAACAAGCAGCAAAAGCCAAGTAAGGGTTCGCAGACGGATCCGGCACGCGGTACTCCACTCGCTTTGCTTTAGCGGATGTACCCGTAATGGGGATGCGAATACAAGCGGAACGGTTGCGAGCGGAATAAACCAAGTTAATGGGCGCTTCAAATCCTGGCACCAAACGGCGGTAGGAGTTCACTGACGGGTTCGTGAAAGCCAACAAGGCGGGAGCGTGACGCAGCAAGCCACCAATGAACCAGCGGGCGGTATCTGACAAAGCACCATAACCGCGTTCGTCGTAGAATAGGGGCTCGCCACCCTTCCATAGTGACAAGTGGCAGTGCATGCCCGACCCGTTGTCCCCGAACAATGGCTTTGGCATGAAGGTGACCGTGCGGTAGGACGCATGCGCCGTATTCCGTACGATGTATTTGAACTTCATCATGTCATCGGCGGCAGCTTTCAGCGTGTTGAAACGGTAGTTGATCTCCTGCTGTCCACCGGATCCAACTTCGTGGTGGCTGCGCTCAACTTGCAGGCCTGCCGCCGTCATATTCGCCATGATCTCGCCGCGTATAGCGGCCTGTCCATCTAAGGGCGCAACGGGGAAATAACCCGCCTTTTGTCGCACCGTGTGACCGAGGTTTAAGAAGCGGTCATCACTTTCCCGACCTGAGTTCCAATAGCCTTCAACTGACTCGACCTCGAACATGGTCGAATGCGGTTTCGTCTCATACCGCACGGCATCGAACATGTAGAACTCAGCCTCAGCTCCCACGTAACACGTGTCAGCGATACCTGTGGAACGCAAGTAGTCTTCTGCTTTCGCAGCCACTTGGCGCGGGTCGCGACTAAATACTTCATCCGTCAAGGGATCTACGATTGAGCAAGTAAAGTTCAAAGTTGGACGCACGTGGAACGGATCCACGTAGGCAGTCGTGACATCCAAAATGAGTTTCATATCAGACTCATGAATCTGAGTGAATCCTCGAATAGATGAACCATCGAAAGCCAGACCGTCCTCTAATGCGGTGGCTAATTCAGACGCTGGGATCGTGAAGTGTTGTTGCACACCGGGTAGGTCACAAAAACGGACGTCAACGAACTCCACACTGTTTTTTTCTATGAACTCTAGTGCTTGTTCATGGGTGGTAAACACTTCTCGTCCTCCTCAATAGGACTATACGGCTAGCTTTCGCCACTTAACCGCGGAAAGGCTAGGAAAAAACTACCACGACTGCCCCCTAATCGTGCTAATTCCGTCCACATCTAGACCGTCGGGCGGTGCCATTGCTCACCTAACCTGCTTCAGACGATCCCAGTCTTGAATGCGATATACGGACAGAGTGACGCACCTCACCGAACCTGCTTCAGATGAAGCAGTCCTGAATGTGACATCTAGACGTTGTGCGCCGACCTTGTACGTACACAACTCGTCCTCGGGCAACAAAGCTTGGATGCGCAACGTTGACTGTCTGATCGATACAATCAAAGGTATGGCCAGCCTGAACTACCGACCAAAGACCTCGGAGATCCCAACCAATCCGGGTGTTTACCGATTCTGCGATGAGCAGGGTCGAGTCATTTATGTCGGTAAGGCAAAGAATTTGCGCAACCGTTTGACCAGTTACTTCCAAGATCCCGCAAATCTGCATCCGCGAACCCAGCAGATGGTGTTCACGGCCGCTTCAGTTCAATGGACGGTGGTCGCTAACGAGGTCGAAGCACTGTCCTTGGAGTACTCCTGGATTAAGCAGTACGATCCGCGTTTCAACGTCATGTATCGCGATGACAAGTCCTACCCTTATCTGGCGGTGTCCATGGGGGAGGAGATCCCGCGAATGCAGATTATGCGTGGTGCTCGCAAGAAGGGAACGCGCTACTTCGGCCCTTATTCTCAGGTTTGGGCGATCCGGGAAACGGTAGATCAACTGCAGCGCGTATTTCCCGTGCGCACGTGTTCGGCGGGCGTGTTGCGCCGGGCTCAGTTGCAGGGACGACCTTGCCTGTTGGGCTACATTGAGCGATGTAGTGCACCTTGCGTAGGTCATATTTCTGTAGCAGACCACCGCGAGTTAGCTGAGCAGTTATGCCAATTCATGGCCGGCAAAGTTGGGCCTTACTTGCGCGACTTGCGAGAGAAAATGCAGCAGGCGTCCGACGACTTAGATTTCGAACGTGCGGCTCGGCTGCGTGACAACTTACACGCTTTAGAAAAGGTGTTAGAACAAAACGCGGTCGTCCTTGATGATGGTACGGATGCGGACGTGTTCGCTCAGGTGGCAGACGAGCTGGAAGCTGCCGTTCAAGTATTTTATGTTCGAGGAGGACGGATCCGCGGTGTACGCGGATGGGTTGTAGATCGTCCGGGAGACGCAAGTGAAGCGGAGCTGATGCAAAAGCTTCTTTTGCAGGTGTATTCGGAGTCCACAGAATCGGCGCCCATAAGTCGAAAACGTGAGCGAGCGGTTTCGGTAGATGACGTAGAACATGCGCCAACCTCTGCGATTCCGCGCGAGATCCTAGTCTCCACTTTGCCAGCCGACATCCGCGCAGTCCGCCAGTGGCTAGAGGAGCTGCGTGGCGCGCATGTCTCGCTGCGTAAACCCCAACGCGGTGACAAGCGCGCCTTGATGGAAACGGTGCAAAACAACGCTGAGCACGCGTTGCAGTTGCATAAGACGCGCAGGGCGGGCGATTTAACGCAAAGGTCTCAAGCGTTAGAAGAACTAGCTGAATACTTAGACCTACCAGCTGCTCCGCTACGCGTGGAGTGCTACGATGTGTCGCACACGATGGGCACAAACCAGGTGGCATCTATGGTCGTGTTTGAAGATGGTGCACCTCGTAAGTCCGACTACCGCCATTTCACGATCCGTGGAGCAAACGGAGAAGGTGCTAGCGACGATACCCAAGCCATGCGTGAGGTGCTTACACGCCGTTTTAAGCGTCTCTTAGCGGAAGATGCAGGCAAAGAGGGTTATGACGAGGACGGGGTAGCGTTGCAC
>JAEZWR010000020.1 GCA_023420115.1 Bacillota bacterium
TTGCTCCTATGATTAGAGATAGTCAAGTCACAGAAGTAACATATAGCAATTTCTTAGAAATGCTTGAAAATGGAAAAATCGATAAAGTTGAAAGAACCACTTATCAATATAATTTTTCTGTAAAAGATGGAGATAATGAAACAAAATATAAGACTGGTGTATGGCCAGATCCAGATATAACAAATAGGCTTGAAAACGCTAAGACAACATTCGGAACAGAAATAATTCAACCAACCAATCCGTTAATTGTTATATTGGTACAGCTGGGTATTCCACTTGCAATTATGTTTATTGCAATAAGACTACTTTCAAAGACCATGATGGGTGGTGGCGGAAATGCTTTAAGCTTTGGTAAATCAAATGCCAAGGTATATATCAAGGCACAAAACGCAGCTAAGTTCAAGGATGTAGCTGGCCAAGATGAAGCAAAAGAAAGTCTTGAAGAAATCGTAGATTTCTTACACAATCCAAAAAAATATGCAGAAATAGGTGCTGTTACTCCAAAAGGGGTTCTTTTAGTAGGCCCTCCAGGGACAGGTAAAACACTACTTGCTAAAGCTGTTGCCGGTGAAGCAAATGTACCATTTTTCTCAATTTCAGGTTCTGAATTTGTAGAAATGTTTGTTGGTCTTGGTGCTTCAAAGGTTAGAGATCTGTTTAAGCAAGCAAATGAAAAAGCGCCATGTATTGTATTTATAGACGAAATAGATGCTATTGGTAAAAGAAGAGATACTTCCGGTTATAGCGGAAATGATGAAAGAGAACAAACTCTTAACCAATTATTAAATGAAATGGACGGTTTTGATGCAACATCTGGAGTAATTATCCTTGCTGCAACAAATAGACCAGAAATTCTAGATCCTGCTTTAACAAGACCTGGTAGATTTGATAGACAAGTAAGAGTTGAACTTCCAGACGTTAAAGGTAGAGAAGCTATTTTAGAAGTTCATGCTAAAAAAATCAAGCTTGCTCCAGGTGTTGAATTAAAGAATATCGCTCGTATGACAGCTGGTGCTTCAGGTGCCGACCTTGCAAATATCATAAATGAAGGTGCTTTGAAAGCTGTTAAAGAAGGTAGAAAACTTGTAACAGAAGAAGACTTGGAAGAATCTGTAGAAACAGTAATCGCAGGTCAAAAGAAGAAAAATGCAGTTATCACTCAAAGAGAAAAAGAAATTATTGCATATCACGAAGTTGGTCACGCAATCGCAGCTGCAGCTCAAAAAGGAACAGCTCCAGTTACAAAGATTACTATAATTCCTCGTACTTCTGGTGCACTTGGTTATACAATGCAAGTTGAAGAAGAAGAAAAATTCTTAATGTCAAGAGATGACCTATTCCAAGAAATAGTTACTCTTGCAGGTGGACGTTCCGCTGAAGAAATAATATTCAATATAAAAACAACTGGTGCTTCAAACGATATTGAAAGAGCTACAAAGATTGCTAGAGCGATTGTTGCAACTTATGGTATGGAAGATGAATTCAATTTCATATTACTTGAAAACCCATCAGCTCAATATCTAGCTGGTTCTTCAACAAACTCATATGCAGCAATGCAAACTGAAAACCAAGTAGATAAAAGAGTAATGGAAATAATCGATGAAGCTCACAATAAAGCTCATACATTATTAAATGAAAATATCAATAAATTACACGAAATAGCTAAATATCTTTTAGAAAAAGAAACCATTTCAGGTCAAGAATTTATGGATATTTTCAATAGTCAATATGTAATCACACAAAAGCCAGATTATATTAAAAATTTTGAAGAAAAAGCTTTTGAACAAATTTCATCAGAAGAAACTGAAAAATCTAGTTCAGGTGCTGAAAAATCAAATGATGATTTAATTTAATATATATAAAATAAGAAGTATGTCAAAAAACTTTTTGCATACTTCTCTTTTTTTGTGTTAGTTTTATAATTTTTTGTGTATTAGTAAACTTTTAAATATATACTCTAAAGCGAAATCATTATCACTCCGTAAAATTCAAGGTCTTTTCAATTATTTTCTTTAGATATTCTGCTTCCTTAGTTTCTGCGGCTTTGTAGTAAACTTCTTTTCCAACTCTTCTAGTTGTTACAAGACCATTGGTTCTTAAAAGTCTCAAATGGTGTGATACTGCTGGAGATGACATGTGCATAAGTGCAGAAATATTTATTACACATTCCTCTACATTTGAAAGTAACCAAAAAAGTCTAATTCTATTTGTGTCCCCTAATTGCTTGAAAATCTCTGATACTAGATCGAAATGACTTTTATTATTTAATCTTTCTATTATTAATTCGTCTATTTTTTCTCCATGGTCATGGGGTAGTTTTAAATTACTCATTATTTTCCACTCTTTCTGTTGACTTTATTTTCTAATTGAATTATACTAAGAATATAACAATTAAGCAATTACTTAATCGTTTGATTGATGACACGGCATCGTAGATAAAATCATATATATTAATTAAAATATTGGAGGAGTCATGAAAAAATCATATAAAATCAGCGTAGACTGTGCAAATTGCGCAAATATAATTGAAGAAAAGATAAATCAAATTGATGGAATTGAACAAGCTTCCATAAATTTCATGCTACAAAAGTTAAATGTTAAATATAAAGATGGTGCAAATCCAGCTGATGTTTTAGAACAAATTCAAAAAGAAGGCAAAAAGGTTGAATCTGAATTTGCAATAGAAAATTAATTTGAATAGAAATCAATTATTAATTTAGATGAAAAATAAATATAGATTTTCATCTTAAAATAAAAATATATAGAGGTTAATTATGAATAAAAAACAAAAGAAAATGTTGTATAGAATTTTACTTACTATCATTTTTATTGTTATTTTGCAATTTTTACCAGTTACTGGCTATATCAAACTTGCTTTGTATCTAGGAGCTTATTTGCTAATTGGTTACGATATACTAATTAAGGCCTATAAGGGAATTGTAAATGGACTTGTATTTGATGAGCATTTTTTAATGGCAATTGCTACAATTGGAGCATTTACTCTTGCAATTTTGACTAAAAGCGAAGACTATTTGGAAGCTATTGCTGTTATGCTATTTTACCAAATTGGTGAATGGTTCCAAGATTATGCAGTCGATAAAAGCCGTAAAAATATTGCAAAATTAATGGAAATTAGACCTGATTATGCAAATATTGAAGTCAATGGTTCTCTTGTAGAAGTTGATCCAGATGATGTTGAAATCGGACAAATCATTGTAATTAAGCCAGGTGAAAAGGTTCCTTTAGATGGTATAGTTGTAAGTGGTGAATCATCACTAAATACAAGTGCTTTAACTGGTGAAAGCATTCCTAGAAATGTAGGAATAGATAGTGAAGTAATAAGCGGAAGTGTCAATATTAACGGATTATTAAAAGTTAAGACAACTAAAGAATTTGGAGATTCTACTGTTTCACAAATACTTGATTTAGTTGAAAATGCAAGCTCTAAAAAAGCTGACACAGATAAATTCATATCTAAATTTGCAAAATACTATACACCAATTGTATGTATTTCAGCTCTTTTACTTGCGATAGTTCCCCCTCTTTTCATCACAATATTTTTAAATGGTGATGCAAATTGGATGGATTGGATATATAGAGCATTGATATTCCTAGTAATTAGCTGTCCTTGTGCACTTGTGGTATCTGTACCACTTACATTTTTCTCAGGACTTGGAGGTGCGAGCAAAGAAGGAATACTTATCAAAGGTTCAAATTACATCGAAACATTGGCTAAAACAAAATCCATTGTATTTGATAAAACTGGAACTTTGACAAAAGGTGTATTCGAAGTCGTTGCAATTCATGATAATGAAATGTCCAAAGATAAATTGCTTGAATATGCTGCCCTTGCAGAATCTTCCTCAACTCACCCAATAAGTATTGGAATTCAAAAAGCATATGGCAATAAAATCGATAGAAATAGAGTTTCAAGTGTTGAAGAAATAGCTGGAAAAGGGATTAAAGCTAGAGTTGACGATAGAGAAATAATAATTGGAAATGATAAATTAATGGATTTATTTAATATTGAATATCATCCATGTAAAGATATTGGGACAATTGTTCATATTGCAATTGACAAAAAATACGAAGGACATATTGTAATTTCAGATAAAATAAAAGAAACATCTAAAAATGCCATTTCTAATTTAAAGCATTTAGGCATTAAAAATACAATTATGTTAACTGGTGATTCCGATAAAATTGCAAGTTATGTGGCAGAAAGCATTGGTTTAGATAAATATTTTGCTGAGCTTCTTCCACAAGATAAAGTCTTACATTTGGAAGAATTAATTGAAAAAAATCCTAAAGAAGATAAACTTGCATTTGTGGGAGACGGTATCAATGATGCCCCATCACTTATGCGTGCAGATATAGGTATTGCAATGGGTTCGCTTGGTTCTGATGCAGCAATTGAAGCCGCAGATGTAGTCCTTATGGATGATAATCCACTTAAAATAGCAAAAGCAATAAAAATATCTAAGAGAATATTAAAAATAGTTTATCAAAATATTATATTTGCACTTGGTGTAAAAATCATCGTTCTCTTGCTGGGTGCATTTGGAATGGCAAATATGTGGGCTGCAATATTTGCAGACGTTGGAGTTACAATACTTGCAGTATTGAATTCTCTAAGAGCATTGAACGCTAAAAATATATAGAAATATTCATAAATGTTAAATGAAGAATCTAAAACAATAATATACATTTATACTAAAACATAAAAAAGGTGGGAAATAATTCCCACCATTTTTTTATTCAACTTCTACATATCCTTGTTTTTTAATAAATTCCAAAGATGCTTTTAGGCTAACGCCTTTACTTATGTCGCCCTCTAAATTAGCTGCATTTAGAGCTTGATATTTTTCATAATCTAAATTCTTAAAGTCAATTTCTATATTTTCGATAATATTGCCATCATTATCGAAAGAATAAGAATATTTTGTTCCTTTAATTTCATCGTATCTTTGTTTAGCACTATCAAGAATAGTTTTAATTTCTTCTTCTGATTCTGTAAGTTAAGATCTGTCTATAAAGTTTTCAGTCACTTGCTTATAAACATCGTCTCCTTCAGCATAATAGGTCACTGTAGATTTGTGTCCTCCATCAGTGTTTTCTAGTGTAACTTCCTGTTTATTTGATGTTGAACATGCTGTCAAAATAAGTAATACTGCCAATAATAAGCTTAATTTTTTCATAATCATTCTCCTATGTTTTCTTAAATATCGCTATTTAAGAATAAATTAATCATATTCGCTGATCTTTGTGATGTTAGTTTTACATTTTTCATAAAATCAATATCACTGTTATCCCTCATCACTATATCTGATAGTGATCTTATGATTATAAATGGAATCTCTAACTTATCACAAACCTGGGCTATTGCCCCGCCTTCCATTTCACAAGCTATTGCATTTGGATATTTATTTTTTAGTTCTATAACTTTTTCATCTTCCCCAATAAAGGTATCTCCAGTAATTATATCCCCAAAAAATATTTCACTTTCAATATTCAGCTTGTTATATGCAATATTTACCCTTTTTGCTAGTTCATAATCAGAACTAAATTTTAATCCGATTCCACTATCACCATCAATATATGAAGTATCAAAGTCATATTGTATTACATCCCTTGAAATTACAACATCCATAGGTTCTTGAGTTTCAACCATTCCCCCAGCTGTCCCTATATTGATTACATATTCTATATCAAAATGATTTAAGAGAGTAATAGTTGCAATTGCAGCATTTACCTTGCCTACGCCAGATTTTGTTAGACAGATTTCCTTATCATGAATGCTTCCTTTGAAAAATGTCACTTTGTTAATCTCAATCTTTTCAACATTAGACATATACTCAAGTATAGCCTCCACTTCGACATCCATTGCTCCAATTACACCTATCATTTTCACTCCTAAAAATATTATTTTATTATTATAAAGCTTGTTATTATAAAGCTTGTGCAGCTGTTAAAATAATTGTTGTATATACGTCTTCTACTGTAGATCCTCTTGATAAGTCATTTACAGGTTTGTTTAGACCTTGTAAGATTGGACCAACAGCCATGAATCCACCAAATCTTTGAGCAATCTTGTATCCGATATTTCCAGATTCTAGATTTGGGAATACAAATGTATTTGCTCTTCCTGGTACTTCTGAGTCAGGGAATTTTAATTTACCAACTGTTGCAGAATATGCTGCGTCAAATTGCATTTCCCCGTCGATTGCATAATTAAATCCTCTATCTTTAGCGATTTGCTTAGCTATTTTTGTAGCTTCTGCCACTTTTTGAGTTTCAGGAGTAACTGCTGAACCATTTGTTGAATATGAAAGTAAAGCAACTACTGGTTCAATACCAAATGTTTCTGCTGTTCTTGCAGATGTTACAGCAATTTCACCTAATTGTTGAGCATCTAAGCTTGTATTGATTGCAATATCAGCAAAAATATATTTTTCATCATCTTTTAGTAATATCATTGCTCCAGATGTTCTTGAAACCCCTGGTCTTGTTTTAATTATTTGAAGTACTGGTCTTACAGTATCCCCTGTTGTGTGAACAGTTCCTGAAACCATACCATCAGCTTCATCTAATTTAACCATCATTGTACCAAAATAATTAACATCTTTTATTAGCTTTTGACCATCTTCAACTGTGTTTTTGCCTTTTCTAATTTCAACAAATTTTTCTACATATTCATCAAATTTGGGATCTTTTTCTGGATTTCTAATTTCTATACCTTCAATATCAAATCCTTTTTCTTTAGCAACTTCTCTAATTTTTTCTTCATTACCTAAAAGAATTAATTTAATGATTCCTTCTTGTTTAGTCCTTTGAGCTGCTTCTAAAATTCTTGGTTCTTCACCTTCTGGTAATACTATCGCTTTATCTTTTCCTTTTAACTTTTCTTTTAATTCATCAATTAAACTTATTGACATAAATCCCCCTATTTTTTTCTTAAAGCCATATCAAGTGCAACTTTTTCTTCTGGTGAAATTTCAAACTCTGCATCACCATTTTTAATTGCCTTTGAATAATTATAATTATCTTCTCTACCATTTATGCTTGTTATCATAACACCATTAGAGAACCTATCTAATAATACAATAGTAAAAGAAAGTTTTCCAGTTTGATTTTCAAAAGCATCATATTTATTGAAACCAACTTTTTGAATTGCAAATGATAATTGATCATTTAATAAATTCATATTTCTCTTAATATCTTCTTCTACTTTTGCCATATCTGATTTCATTTCTTCTTGTTGTATACGAAGCTTACCAGTAAACTTATTATCTAAGTTAGATATTTCAGTTCCAAATTTATTATTTAAACTGTCATATAGTTGCGTGAATATGTCTTTTACTTCATTTATTTCTGAATCTATCTTATCATCAATATTTTTTGCTGTATTACCATAATCTTCATTTAACTTGTCTGTAACTTTTTGCATATCATTCACTAATATATTTGCATTTGCAATGTCTGCAGCATGAGATCTTAATAGTCCTTCTAAATCGATTTCTCCCCTACCTTTTACAAGAGTATTGTATCTTTTTTGCAATCTAGAGATTTTAGCAGTTAAATCATAAACATTATACATTAAAATGAATATTATTACACTCATTATTATAAATATTAAAAATATCAATTTATCCATACTAATCTCCTAACTCATAGTGAGAAAGAAATTCTTCTATTTGTTCATCATTCGAAAATTCAATATTTACGGTCCATTTATTTTTACTTTTGTTAATTTTAACTTTTGTACCTAAGGACTCCTTTAATCTCTCTTCCAAATCTCTTACAAATACATCTTTCTTAACTTTTTTTCTTTTCTTGGTAGTTTTTGTGTTTTCTATTTCATTTACTGTAATTTCATTCTTTAACAGCAATTCTAAATACTTATGTCTTTCTTCTAAATTATCAATTCCGAGCAATGCCCTACCTTGTGATGAAGTAATATTGCCATTTTCAAGCTGTTCAATAGTTATTTCATCCAAATTAATTAAACGCACCATATTAGCAATATATGTTCTAGACTTCCCTATCACATCTGATAATTCTTGTTGAGTCAGATTATATTGCTTCATTATATTATTGTATGCCATTGCCTCTTCATATGGATTCAAATCTTCTCTTTGAATATTTTCTACCATAGAAATCATGTCTTGATCTTTATTAGACAATTCTTTTATAATAGCTGGAACCTCGCTTAATTTAGCCACTTTAGCCGCTCTAAATCTTCTTTCACCAGCCACTATTCTATACTTTTCTTTTTCTTTAATAAGTACTAAGGGTTGCAAAACACCATACATTTTAATAGATTCTGCTAAAGCTTCTATGCCTTCCATATCAAAATTCTTTCTAGGATTGCCTGAACTAATTAATATATCTTTAATTGCAATCATTTGAATTTGATCAATATCTTCACTCGAAACTTCTTGCTCTATTTTTTCTGGTATCAGTGCACCAAGCCCTTTTCCTAATCCTTTTCTTCTAGCCATTGTCACCTACTTATTATTCTTTATTATTTCATTTGCAAGTTTTAAATATGCCTTTGCTCCTTTTGAGGATTTCTCATAGTCTATTACAGACAGACCATGTGATGGCGCTTCAGCAAGTCTTATATTTCTTGGTATAACAGTCTTAAACACCTTATCTCTAAAATACGCCTTAACTTCCTCTACTACATCCAATGACAAATTATTTCTTCCATCAAACATAGAAATAAGAACCCCCTCTATCTCAATATTAGGATTCAAGCTTTCTTTTATTAAATCTATTGTCTTTATTAATTGAGATACCCCTTCAAGAGCATAAAATTCTGTTTGAATTGGTATTAAAACTGAATTACTTGCAACCAATGCATTGATACTTAGTAATCCTAACGATGGCGGACAATCAATTAAAATAAAGTCAAATTTATCGAATTGATCAATCTTGTTCTTCAATAAACTTTCTCTATTTTCTATATTAACCGCTTCAATTTCAAAACCAGATAAATCAGATGTCGATGGTAAAATTGAAACATTATTTGCACTTGTTTGTAAAGGTGTAAATTCAGAGCCATTTAATAATAAGTCATAAATACTAAACTCTAGCTCTTCCTTATTTATACCTAATCCTGAAGTACTGTTTCCTTGCGGATCAAAGTCAATTATTAAAACATTTTTGTTTTTAGAACCTAGTGAAGCTGCTAAATTTACAACAGTTGTAGTTTTGCCAACTCCACCTTTTTGATTAAAAATCGATATAATTTTCATACGCACCTCGTTGATAATTATACCATAAAACTGATCTTAATTTAAGATTTAGTTTAGTGTTTCATATGAAACTTTTTAGAGTTTTATTATTCAGTCAATATGTTCTAATATTTATTATAGGGTATTTACTTTATATGATACTTCTCACTATTTTGTTTTTTATGTTTCATATGAAACTTTAAATGTTTTATACTTTTTGTTTTTATATGTTTCATATGAAACTTTAAATCATTTTATATTTAATCAATTAGTTTTATTTATTTATTTTAATTCTTTTATATGTAACTTTTCCTATCCTTACGTTTATATAAAACAGTTCTATTAAATATTTCTTTTTGTATTTGTTTCATATGAAACTTTGAATTGTTTTATACTTTTTATTTTTATGTGTTTCATATGAAACTTTAAATCATTTTATTATTCAATAAATCGGTTTTATAGTTTTTCTTCATCTTAAATGTTCCATATGAAACTTTAAACAAAAAAACTAGCTTTAAGCTAGTTTAATGGTTTAGATTTAGGCTTTCCACCAGATCTTGGAAATCTGTGCGGGGTAGCTTTTACCTTCTTTATTATAATAAGTGATCTTTGTCCGAGCGATAGGGGAAGTTCGTATTCAATTACTTGGTCTAAAACTCCACCTAATATATTAATCGCTCCTTTTGATTCTTTTAGTTCTTCTTTGTAGTTAGGACCTTTCATGGCTATGAAATATCCGCCAACTTTTACAAATGGTAGACAATATTCAAGCAATGTCTGCAAATTTGCAACTGCCCTAGATGTTGCTATATCATACTTTTCACGATATTCTTCTTTTCTAGCAATCTCTTCAGCACGTCCATGTAAATTTTCTAAATTTGATAGATTAAGTTCTGAAGTAACTATATCTAAGAAGTTGATTCTTTTCTTAAGACTATCTAGTAAAGTAAAGGATAGGGTATCATTATATATTTTTAATGGTATACCTGGAAACCCGCCACCAGTACCAATGTCTATAATCTTTTGATTCTTTTCAATTACACCAGACTTAGTTATAAGTAGAGAATCAAGAAAGTGTTTTATATAAACTTCATCTTCATCTACTATCTTTGTAATATCAATTTTGTAATTCCATTCTTGAAGAAGATTATAGAACTTTTCAAATTTTTCAATTTGTTTATCATTTAGCTCATAACCTTCATTTATAAATAGCTCTTTATGCTTCATTATGTTTCCTTCTTTGAACTTCTAGATATATTAATATTACATTTATATCTGCAGGTGTTACTCCTGGCATTCTTGAAGCTTGTCCAACTGAATCAGGTCTTACCTTGTTTAATTTTTCAATTGCTTCATGTTTTAGACCATCGATTTGTTTATAATCTTCAATAATATCAAGTTTTTTACTTTCCATTTTCTTAAATTGTTCAATTTGAAGATTTTGCTTTTCAATATAGCCTTCGTATTTAACTTCAGTTTGAACTTCAAGCTTATATGGCTTTTTGAGTTCTGGTCGTTTTGGATCGAATACAGCTATCATTTCATAATCAAGTTCTGGCCTCTTAATTAATTCGTGAAGAGTAGTAACAGTTTTGATAGGGGAGCTACCAAGTTCTTCTAATATATTATTAGTCTCAGAAGTTGGGGTAATCATTACCGTCTTTAATCTTTCGATTTCTTTTTGAATAGCTTCTTTTTTTTCAAGCATTAATCG
>JAEZWR010000014.1 GCA_023420115.1 Bacillota bacterium
AAATAAGATAGCTTAATTTCAGTAAAAAAAGAACACTTGAACGAGCGTTCAAGTGCAACTATTACTATTTACCAACATTACTTGACATAGAGCCAAAGAAAGAGGCCTAAATGGCCTTAAAATGGTGATATCTGATGCACACTCGGGTCTAGTAAAAGCTATTAAGCAAACCTTTATTAATGTTTCTTGGCAAAGATGTCAGGTTCACTTCTTAAGAAATATCTTAGATAAATCACCGAAAAAAGAGACTAAAGAATTTAAAGAAGACATGAAGGCACTATTTCGTATTCAGGATATCAAGATTGCCCGTGTTGTTAAAAATGAACTCTTTAACAAATATGAAGGCGACAAGAAATATCAAGCCAGCTTAACCATTCTTGATGACGGATTTGAAGATGCCTTTACTTATCTTAATGAATCGATTATTCATTCTAGACTAAAAAGTACCAATTGTCTTGAACGGTTAAACGAAGAGATTAGAAGACGGGAAAGAGTCATTCGAATATTTCCTAATGTTGAATCCGCTTATCGTTTAATCGGAGCGATGTTAATCGATCAAGACGAAGAGTGGCTAACAGCAGATAGAATATATATTCAACTGTAATCCTTCCATTTTTGCCCGTAAACATTATAATTGCTTCTAAGAACCTGTCAAGGGTCGCTTTGCTTTCCCCCTTGACAGAACCTTGCCAGCAATTAGTCAGTAACTAAGGCAAAAAATGGAATAAATTATGTGCTAGTTAATTTTGCACAATATTATGGACTTGACTCACTATCGTAGTGAGAAAATTAATAGATCTTAATTATTAATAGATAGATAAAGTAAAAATATCAAAACGTTAGTTTGTTCTTAGATATTGTTACTTTATAAACATTGCTGATAAACTACCATTATTTACGTTGTGAGGAAATGTTTACTTGACATATTGTAAACGGTATTATATAATTTGATGTAAGTTAGTTGGATTTACTAACTAACTAGAAACAGAAGAGGTTTCTTTATAAAATATTTTCTGATAGTTAGTAAATTAAAAAAACTTAAGTTAGGTTAATATCAACTAAAAGTTTGTTTTCCAAGGTGTTTGAGATATCTATCATAGAGTATTATATACGAAATAAAGTACTTGTTAATAGTTAATGTTGCTATATAATATGGGGGGAGAAAAATGATTAAAGTATTTGATACATATATCGAGAAAAGATATGATACTGAGTTACTAAGAATTGATGCTTGGGGAAAGGACTCTTTTAGAGTTCGCTCTTTTGCAGATAGAAAGTTTACTGATGAGAATTATGCACTAAATAAAGTCTCTGATAGTACATCAATATTGCAGGTAGTAGATCAAAAAGAAAATGAAATTACTGTAAAAAATGGAAAGCTTACAGTAGTAATTGATCATAGAGATAGAATAACATTTTATGATGAGAATAATAAGGTGTTATTACAGGAGTTTATTAGATTAAGAGCCGTTAAACATGATGATGGAGCTGAAGATGTAGGGACTATCGAAATAACTAAAGATTTTAATTCAACATTGAAACTAAAATCACGAGAATTCAAAGCGAATTTAGGAGGGGGAGGCTTTGAAACAACAACAAGATTTGAGTCAAACCCTAATGAAAAAATCTTCGGAATGGGACAATATCAACATGAATTTTTAAACTTAAAAAACACGAAATTAGAATTAGCACAGAGAAATTCTCAGATGTCTATCCCATTCTATATTTCTAGTTTAGGCTATGGCTTTTTATGGAACAATCCAGGGATAGGTGAAGTTACATTTGCGAAAAATATTACTGAGTGGCATATGGAATCCACCAATGTGATTGATTACTGGATTACAACTGGTGACACATTAAAAGATATATCTAAAAATTATGCTGATGTAACAGGGAAAGTCCCTTTAATGCCTAAGAAATTACTAGGCTTATGGCAAAGTAAGCTAAGATATCGTACACCTGATGAAGTTTTAGATGTAGTTAAAAGATATCATGAAAAAGGAATTCAATTATCTACTATAGCTATAGATTATTTTCACTGGCCAAAACAAGGTGAGTATAGGTTTGATGAAGACTTCTGGCCTGAACCTGAAAAATTAATTAAGGAATTAAAAGAAGACTACAATGTTGATCCAATAATTTCTATTTGGCCTACAGTTCAATCAGATGCAGATAATTATAATGATTATTTAGAGGGCGGTTACTTAATCAATGTTAATCGTGGGGTGCGATTAACGATGCTAATACAAGGAACAACTGTTTTCTTAGACACCACAAATCCTGAAGCAAGAGATTATGTTTGGGATAGAATAAAGAAAAATTATAAAGATTTAGGCATAAATTATTACTGGGTTGACGTTGCGGAACCAGGATATGCTGTTTATGATTTTGATAATTATCGTTATCATAGTGGTCAAGCGTTAGAGACAGCAAATCTCTATCCTAATGGCTTCTTAAAAATGGTATATGACGGAATGAAAAATGAAAATCATGAGGTTGTGACTTTAGTAAGAGGAGCTTGGGCCGGGGCGCAAAAATACGGAGCTCTAGGATGGTCTGGTGATATCGACTCTAGTTTCGAAGCATTTAATAACCAGGTAAATACTGGGTTAAATGTTGGTATGGCAGGTATGCCATGGTGGACTACTGATATTGGAGGTTTCCACGGAGGAAATCCAGAGGATGAAGAATTTAGGGAACTTATGGTTAGATGGTTCCAATACTCAACTTTCTCACCAATTTTAAGAATGCATGGTGATCGTCTACCACATAGTAAGCCATTATCGAATAGTGGTGGAGGTTCGATGCCTACCGGAGCACCAAACGAAATTTGGTCATTTGGTAAAGAGGCAGAAAAAATTATGACCAAATATTTACATATACGAGAAGCTCTTAGAGATTATATCTATGATTTAATGGTTGAGGCTCATGAAGATGGGATACCGTTAATGAGACCATTGTTTTATGAGTTTCCTGAAGATGACCAAACATGGGAGAAAGACAATATCTACATGTTTGGAGAAGATATGTTAGTTGCTCCAATAATGAATTATAAAGATAGACAAAGAGAAGTATATCTCCCTGACGGAGAAAAATGGGTGAATATATTTACTAAAAATGAATATGAAGGTGGACAACCTTACATTATAGATGCACCTATTGAAAGTATTCCGGTATTTATTAAAAAATCTTCAACAGATTATTTTAATGATTTACTAAAAATTGCTAGTGATTCATAAAAAACTGGTGACAAAGATATGTTCCTTAATAAAGAAGTAGAAATAAATCATGATAGTATTATTATTCAAGACAGCAAACAGACGTTAAAAATTGAAGCATGGGGA
>JAEZWR010000019.1 GCA_023420115.1 Bacillota bacterium
AGCCCTAACTTTTTGACGCAAGGCAAAAACTGTGTGCAGGTGTGCGCAAAATTTCTCGCCCGCCTCACTACACTCAGCAAAACAGGCCTCCAAACGGCCTCTCAAAGCACCCGCAAGCAGACTTAGAACACGACCCCCGCACTGGAGAAACATCGCTAAAACCGCAATCTACAAGCGCATTCGCCCAACAAAAAAGCTCCCACCAAGGGGAGCTTGCAAAATCGATACAGTGTATTAATTGAGTGTATTAGTGGAGCGGGCGACGGGACTCGAACCCGCGAATGCCAGCTTGGGAAGCTGGTGCCTTACCACTTGGCGACGCCCGCGCGTCTGCGCCGGAAAAACCGGCGCGAGGGATAGTGTACCGTGCCAGTTTTTGCAGGACAAGGCAGCGCTGCGTAAACAGGCACGATCCGCACGAAAACATCTCACGCGGCAAACCGTTGCCGCCCAATCGCGCTTTGTCACTAATAATCGACTGAATTAATCAGTGCTTGGCGAGCTGCCTCTTCATAATCGCTCTTCACGCAGGCAACCACGACATCACCGGGATAGAGCAAGGTATTACCGTTGACTGTATCGAGGGTCTCCCCACGCGCAACCGAAACCAACACCGTTGATGGCGGCAGCTCAATATCGGCCACACGAACCGCGCTCTCATCACCACTGCCATGCACCTGCGGAAGCTCAATTTCCATCATGATGAGGTCGCCCTGACGCAGGCTCATCACCATTCTGAGTTCGCCTGAAACCGCCTCTTTCTCGATCAAACCCGAAATAATACTCGTGACGCTAATGCCTTCGATACCGAGCTTGCGAAAAATACGCTCGTTCTTGGGGTTGTTGACGCGTGCAATAACGCGTGGCGTGTGAAAAATAACCTGCACGGTTTCACACGAAACGAGGTTATCGTCATCCTGGCCAGTTGCCGCAACGTAGATATCGGCATGCTCGACACCAGCATCTTTGAGGACGTTTAAGTCGCACACATCGCCTTGCAGCACCATAAAGCGACCAGAAAGCGTCTCGGCAAGACGCTCCGCCACCGTTGGATTTTTTTCGATGATGACGACCTCATGGCCCTTGCTCAACAAGGTTGTCCCCAAGGACTCAGAAACCTTACCGCCGCCTCCGATGCAGATATACATTACAGCGACCGCTCTTTCATGTAACGCGTGTAGTGATCAAGCTTATCCTGCCTGATGATCGCAAGGATGATATCTCCCTCATGGAGCAGCGTATGTGGCACAGGAATGATGTTAGCGCCTTCGTGCTCGATGAGTGCCACATGAAAGATCTGATCTTCTTCGATGAGCGAGGTAGCCATCGGCCTGCCATCAGGGGTTTTCATAACAAACTGCATGACTTCGTAGTCACCGAAGGTCTCAAGGTGATTGCCATGACCAGACTCAATCTTAGAAAAAATTTCTTCAGCAACCAGATCGGTTCCGCTCACATAATCGATGCCGAGATGCGAATAAGCGCTCGCGCGATCGGTGTTGGTCAGACGTGTGATCACGTGCTGCACATTAAACAGACGACGAGCAACCTCGACCGTCATGATGTTCGTGTTGTCGTTATTGGTTACCGCAGCAACAACATCGCAGTTATCGACACCCGCCTGCTGCAGAATGCTCTCGTCAAAACCCAAGCCCTTGATCGTTCGACCATTGAAGTCTTTGCCGAGCGACCGAAATGCAGCTTGATTTTTATCGATGATAGAAACGTTGTGACCATTACGCGAGAGCAACACCGCCAGTCGTGAGCCAACGCGCCCCGATCCAACAACAATAACGTCCATGATGCCTTCTTATCAGCCCTCTTGTCAGGCGATGTAGGTTACGCCTACGACACAAACTACACCTACGAGCGCCTAATGGTTTCCGCGATCATATCGACCACAGCATCGATTTGAGCCTCGTCGATGTTTTCGGGGACGTCATCAACCGCGTGCGAGAGCGCAAAATTCTTACCATCCATACCCGCCAGCGTAATGGAGCGATAACCAGCGCGCATTGCGGGCGTAACATCAGTGTCAAACCAATCGACCGACGTGCTTGCGAGCGGGATGTGCAGCTGATCGGCAACGTGGTGCATGAGGTTACGCAAGCGCCTGTCGCCGTTACGGGTAAAGAAGTTACCCTCCTTGGTGAGCGTCGCCAGGTTACCAGCACCAATGCCGTAGACGTGGATGAAGAATGCGCCACGAAGCTCGCGCTTGTATTCCTTGAGCAGTGCCTTCATACCAGCATTACCCTGCTCGCCAGCGCCCAAGGCAACGAGCCAAATCTCATGCGCGTTGAGTTCTCGGTCGTTCATACGAACGATACGTTCGCGCATCAGAGCTTCTTGCTCCTCAGTCATTGGTTCATCAGAAGTAAACATGTCCTCTTCTGCGTCTGGATCACCATCGCCGCCAGCCATGACGTGCTTCTCATTAAAGGCTGTCATATCATCGGCATCGACCAGTGAAACACCGCCACCTTTGAAGTCACCGCGATTATCCCATGTCG
>JAEZWR010000011.1 GCA_023420115.1 Bacillota bacterium
CTACAAGCAAAGATAAAGAGTCGGGAATCAGTCATTTATCTCATTTAGCATGCAATATAGCTTTTTTATGTGAGTTAGAAAAGGAGAAAGAAAAATGAAATTAGTTATTGATGTATCACAGTGGCAAGATCCTAAGCTGATTAATTATGACTTGCTAAGCAAAGAAATTGACGGAGTAATGATTAGAGCAGGCTTCACTGGATACGGTGACGGACGAAGTACATATATAGATACTCACGCAAACACACACTACGCAGAATTTAATAAAAGGGGCGTACCTTGTGGGTTTTATTGGTACAGTTGTGCAGTAGATGAAGCACAAGGAGCAAAGGAAGCGAATGAATTAATTAAGTTCGCTCAAGGAAAAGATATAAAATTGCCTTTGGCAATTGATGTTGAAGATGGATATCATCAAGCCAAAGCATACAGAACAGAGTTAACTAACGCAGTTATTGCATTCTGTAAAACAATTGAAAAAGCAGGATATTTTGCAAGTATTTACAGTTCCACAAGCTGGTTTCAAACCAGGTTAGACGATAGCAGGTTACAAAAATATGACCATTGGTTAGCTCATTGGACTTACGACCCCAACAGCGACCCACCATACAAGGGGGCAAGCGTTGGTATTTGGCAATATTCAGATAAAGGTAGATTGAATGGCTACAATGATGACCTTGATTGTAACAAGATGATAAAAGACTATCCAAGTATTATCACAGGTAACAAAGTAACCGAAGCTAAAGAAGAAATTTTTAACTGGAACTGGTGGAAATCATCTTATTCAATATTTCACAAGAAGAATGTACAGATTACTTGCTTGATAGACCCTAGCAAAGTTCAAAATAGCGAATTATCAGAGATGACAAAAAAATACAAAGCAGGAACATTTGACACAATTAGATTCCCCGAAGCATACCTCGGGCATATTGGAGTGGATAGTGCAGGTGTTCATAGGTCGCATATTTATGCTGGTTTAGACGGTCAAGTCATCGAAGTAGGTTTTAATCACAGATACAATGGTAACTATGTACAAGTTAGCAATGGTGTTTATAGAGTCTTATATTGCCATTTAGACGAAGTTACAGTAACACAAGGAAGTAAAGTAAGTAGCAATACACAGATTGGTTATCAAGGGACTACAGGGAATAGCACAGGGAGTCATTTACATATCTCTATTTGGAAAAATGGACTTTTAACAGATCCACTTGATTACTTGTTAGGAGTTAAGAATTTTGACGGAACGCGAGAAACGCACGAAAACACGCCTAAAACGCTTGATTATCCAAATGGTACATATATGACTATGGTAGACCTTAACGTGCGAAATAAGCCTATTTTTGCCGATTCTGTGGGTGATGTCGTAGGAATATTAAAAACAGGTTCAAAAGTTAGCGTTATTAATCAGCAAAAAGACCAAGGTTTCACAGGGGCGTGGGTACAGTTAGATACAAATTTATGGATTTGTGCTCAAGACAAGGGAGATATCTATATAAAATCTTGTAAATTAGAAGATAGTACAGATGAGATTATTCATACGGTTCAAACAGGGGAAACACCGTGGAGTATAGGACTTAAATATGGAGTTGATTATAGACAGATTGAAAGACTTAACAATCTAGTTCAGCCCTACGTGATTACTACAGGACAGAGGTTAAAAATAAAATGATAGGGGAATATTGGGAACATTTTATAAGCATTCTCTCAGCCCTTATTCTGATATCTTCGGCAGTTGGAGCAGTAGGAGTATTGACGAGTAAGGGCATTCTTTTTAAGAAATGGAATGAACGTAGAGCAAAGAGAGCTAGAGCATTATCTAAATTGGCAGAGATAGCAGATAGTGTTGTTGACTTAAGGTATATACAGAATATATCTGAGAGTATGAGTGCTATTACACTACACGTGGACAAATTAGAAACAACGGTAAAAGATTTAGAGAAAAGAGATATTAAACAAAATAAATTGATTGAAGATATCTACGCCGAAAATAGTATTTTTTGTGAGGCAATGCTCGGGCTTCTTGACCACGCTATCAAGAATGGAGCGAACGGCACAGCACACAAAGCAAGAAATATGTTAGAAAAGCATATTAACGAAAAAGCACACAGAATAAAGTAAAAAGGAGATTTAAAATTATGGATTGGAATTTATTTATCATACCGTTAACGGCTATATTTGTTCAGCTATTAAAGGGATTCGAAGTTGACAGGAAGCTATTACCACTGTTAGCAGTAATAACTGGGGGAGTATTAGGATTTGTTTTTGCAATAAGCTACAATCAAGACTATATACAACATATTGTGAGTGGTGTGATCTATGGAGCATCAGCGAGCGGAATTTACGATGTAGTCGCCAGCAACAAAGCAGAAAAGTTTTAATAACTAAAATGAGTATAAAAAGGGGAGTAGGCAAATGCTTACTCCCTTATTTTTTTGTCTAAATATTTTTGAAAAAGCATTGACATAGTCTTAAGACTATTATATAATATTATTGTATTCAAGAGATACAAATTTGGTAGGCACTTGCCTAGAAAGGAAAAGATAATGACAGATGATATGACTAATAAAGAATTAAAAGTTCTGTTAGAAGATTTTGTTGAAGCTATTCTAAGAAAGATTGAAAAGAAATCAAAGCTTACGACAGAACAAATAGAAGAAGTAGAAGAAATCATAAAAGAACATTTAAAAAATAAAAATTTATGATGATTTAAAACCAAACTGAGAGAGATGGAGAGTGCCCTCCATCATCACTCAATGAATAGGGTAACACATAATGGAAAATAAAAAAAGAAGAAGCATATATAACCCTGTGGCTCAAAACAAATGGAAAGAAAAGAATAGAGAACACGCAAGATATTTATCTTGTAGAAGTACTGCTAGAAGCTTCATAAGGAATAAGGCTACAGAAGAAGACCTAGAAGAATTATTGAATTTGATTAAAGAAAGAATGAGTTAATTTTATATGATCCAAATTTGTATCTCTTTTTAGGGGTGAACGAAGTGTTCGCCCCTTTTTTATTTGCAGTATCTAAAAAATTTTTAATTATAACATAAAAATAAAAAAATAAATACAAAATAATGTAAAAATATTGACAAATTTTAAAATATAATTTATACTATAGTAGTAATCAATAAAGAAAGGGGGGAACGACAAATGCGAAAAATAATAAAAAAAGTCCAATCAATAAAAATTGACTGGACTAAGGCTTTGCAAAACTTGATTATAAAGATTATAGCAAGACTTATAGTCGAGTTAGCAAAACTACTTCTAATCTATCTATTGACTAGATAGTATTAGAAAAAAAGAAAAAAGTCAAGGGGCAACACTTCTAATACTCCCGCCCCTTAGGCTTACTATTATAGCATTTGTCTACAAAAGATGTTCAAAGAAATATTGAAAATTGTCAAAAGTCCTTACTGGATTATCAGTAATATTATTGCCGTTATTCTATGCGTGTCACTGATATTCACCCAAGGACAAACAAGGGCTATAGTTAAAACTATAGCTATCATCTATCTTGCAATCTGTTATTTTTGGAATGCGTTTAGACTAAGAATGTACGAACGAAAAATTGAAGAATTGACAGAAAAATAAAAGATAGCATATGACTACAAAAGAAGCGTTAGCTTTAAAAGTTAACGCTTTTTTTATCTTAAAATTTAGAGCCTTTTATAGTCATTTTTTGAACCCATTTTTTGAACCCAAGAAACTAGAACTTTTTAAATTGCTTTTTGTTTTGAATTTTTAAATATTCAGTAATTTAGCCGTTTAAATTAAATTGAGAAAAAATTTTTTTTAATCAATTTTTGCTATAATAAAGTAAACCTAAATACTCAAATAGGGTATTGGTTAATCTAGAGAATCTACAAGTTATAGTGAAATAAGTATTGCGTGTTGCTAAATTTTCGTTGTGTAATATTATGTAATTACAAAATAAATTAATTTAATATATATATATATATATATATATAAAGGCATATGAAAGATATATGGATGAACGAAGAAAGGATGGAAATATTATTAGTAAAATTAGTTTAAATAATAAGGGAAGAAGAAAGAATTCTTCTGTTAATAATGAACATGAGCCTAAGAGAAAGAGTCTAAATAAAAATTCAAGGATTGCTTTTGATAATAATGGGCCAAAAACAAAGAAAAAGACAAAGACAAGGTTCAGTTTAGCTAATAAAAATACTTTGATTAAGTCGAATGTTCGGAGTGAGAATAAGTCTTTAAAGTCAAGTAATAATAAAAGTAGCAACAATAAGATAAATAGTGGAACTGATTTTGCTGTAAAAAATAATAAAGATATGAATAAAAAAAGAAAAAGTAAATTGCAAATAACGGCTTCTTCACATTTTAAGAAAGAAGACCTTGTTGCTATTCAGCCTATTCTTTCTCCACAGCTTATTGCTATGAGAAATAGTAAAGAGAAGAAAAGTAAAAATAGGTTTGAGAATAGATACTATAGATTATCTAATAGGCAACTTAGTCCTGAAATTCAGAGCCAACTTCCCAGTTCGCCAGCTGATGCTGTCAAGATGATACCTCTTGGTGGTTTGTGTGAAATTGGCAAAAATATGACTGCTTATGAGTATGGAAATGATATTATCATTGTAGACGTGGGCGTAGCTTTTGCTGGTGAGGATCAGCCTGGAGTCGATGCAATTATTCCAGGAATGCAGTATATATTCAAAAATAAGAATAAATTGAGAGGGGTTTTTATCACCCATGGACACGAGGATCACATAGGGGCGATTCGTTGGCTGTTAAAGGAAGTGAAGTGCGATGTCTATGGTGGACCTCTGACGATATCACTTATTAAAGGAAAGTTAGAAGAAGCCGGTTTACAGTCTAGATTTTCAGATCTTCATATTATCAAGAATGGTCAGGTTCAGAGAGCAGGAAAGTTTGATGTTGAATTTATTCATGTTAATCATTCGATTGCTGATTCGTCTGCTCTTGCCATTTATACTCCAGCTGGACTGATTATTCATTCAGGAGATTTTAAGATTGATTATACGCCAACTCATGGGCGCCCAATTGATCTCCCACGCTTCGCTGAACTTGGCGATGCTGGTGTATTACTTTTTGTTTGCGAAAGTACAAATATTTCTAAACCAGGATTCTCTATGTCTGAGAGTAAGGTTGCTGAAGAATTTTCCAAACAGTTTGATAGAGCTAAAGGTAGAATTATTGTTGCGACCTTTTCATCTAATGTTCACAGGGTACAGCAGATTTTGAGTGCTGCGGAGGACCACGGAAGAAAGGTTGTGCTACTTGGTCGATCTATGTTGAGTGTGTTTCAGGCTGCATACGATCTTGGATATATAGATGTAAACAAGGATACTCTGATTGAAGAGAAAGATATGGATAAATATCCAGATGATAAGGTGTGCATCATAATGACTGGTAGCCAAGGGGAACCACTTGCTGCCTTGAGTAGGATTGCGTACGCAGAACATAGAACAATTGATATTAAACATGGTGATAGAATTATTTTATCGGCTAATACCATACCTGGAAATGAGAAGCCAATTTTTAGAATGATTGATGAGTTATATAAAAGGGGCGCAGAGGTTATTTATTCTCAGCTTGCTGATGTTCATGTTTCAGGTCACGCGTACCAAGAGGAAATTAAGTTATTACATGAGCTGGTTAGACCTAAATATTTTGTTCCTGTTCACGGAGAGTACAGAATGCTTCATCAGCATTCGGAGCTTAGCCATAGTCTAGGTATGCCTTATGAGAGAATCTTCCTATTAAATAATGGGGACGTGTGTGCATTTTCTGACAATTTTGCAGGTGTTGTTGGATATGAGAATGCCAATCCTGTATTTATTGATGGACTACATCCCCAGACTTCAGATACTTCTGTTCTTTATGAAAGAAAATGTTTGTCTGAGGATGGTGTGCTCGTTTTATCTTTATCTGTTAATAATAAAGGGGAAATACTTGCGGAGCCTGCTATTTATAGCTATGGGTATTTGTTTGAGTCAGATAGGGAGGCTTTTCCAAAAAAGTTAACTATATTAATTGATAATTTTATAAAGCGTTGTCTAGCAGAGAATAGGAATGTGAGAGATTCTCTTGCTAGTCCAGTATTAAAGAATGAGATCAATAGGTTCTGTTTGAATGAGTTTGGCAGAAGCCCAGTGATTGTTATCCATGTGTTAGAAGTTGACAAATATTAAATTAGCTAATGTTTACTTATGTATTTATATGACAATGTGCATATAAATTAAAAAAGGTCTTGCAAATAGTTAATAAGCAGTTAAAATATTAGTTTAGAATTTAAGCGTTATTTTACAGTAGGAGTGTTATATGCTGGTTAAACCACCCATCGAAGAATTATTACCTCATGTTGAGAATCGTTATACCCTAGCTTTGGCTATCAGCAAAAGGGTACGTCAGTTGGTAGACGGAGCGAAACCATATAGAGTTCAGGAGAATGATAGTCTGATTACATTGGCTTGTGAAGAATTGGCTAATAGCGATATCTATGTAGTTCCAGCAGATGTCAAGCCTTTTATTCCCCAAGTTCCAAGTCCTGAAGAAGATCTAAGTGAAAATTCAAATGATGATGGTGATAACTTAGAAGAAATCGATCTTAAGCCAGAGGGACCTGATATGGAAACTTTATCTCCTGCTTTAACTGAAGAAGAAGAGGAGAGTCACAAGGTAAGATCGGTGCTCACTTATATGAGCGATGATGATGTGTTCCTAATGCCTGAGGAAATGGACGAGAGTACATATGAAGAAGTCTTGTCTTCAGCTTCTTATACAGATATAGATGATGATGATAGTGAAGATGAGGCTGTTTCAGTTTCTTCTTCTCGCAAGGAAATGATGTATGATGATGAGGAGGAAATTGATCAAGATCTCAGCGATATTGAAAAAATTTCAGATTCTCAATTATATAAAGATAGAGATGACGATCTCTTTGATGATGATTTAGATTTCTAATTTATATTGGTTTTAACTTGTTTGAAAAAGTTCAATGGTTTCCATTGGACTTTTTTCTTTTGTGCCTTGGTCTATTTTATAAATTCTAACGCCAGCAGACCGGTCTTGTTCATTTGTCATTACAATTTGAAATAGTTTCCTGCTCTTAGTTCTAGTTCTTCTGAATTTTCACTTGATATAACAAAGCCGCGCGAGGGCTTCTAGTTTTTTGATGATTTGGCATATATTTTCAAGATAATAGTAGATAAATAAATATTAAATTAATAATTCTAAAATGATATAATATATCGAAATTGTTAATACAAATAGAATAAAGAGGACTTACTGATGGCAGTTCAAAAAACAATGGATAAATTGGTAGCTCTGTGCAAGAACAGAGGTTTCATTTTTCCCGGCTCAGATATTTATGGAGGTTTAGCTAATTCATGGGACTATGGTCCTCTAGGAGCACAACTTAAAAATAGTGTTAAACAGGCATGGTGGAAACGCTTCGTTCAAGAGCGTATGGATGTGGTTGGACTTGACTCAGCAATTTTAATGAATCCTAGAGTTTGGGAAGCGAGTGGACATATAGGTAACTTTACTGACCCTCTTATCGACTGTAAAGAATGTAGACATAGATTTAGAGCAGACAACTTAATTGAAGATCATCTTAATAAATTAAGGGAAGAAGGGCAGGACATTGAAGAAATAGTTCTTGACGGTCAAAGTGACCAATTTTTGAATGAAATAATAGAGAAATACAATGTTACTTGTCCTGAGTGTTCCAAACATAACTTTACTTCTGTCAGAAGATTTAACATGATGTACAAGACACATCAAGGAGTTACCGAGGATTCATCGACAGAGATATATTTAAGACCTGAAACTGCTCAGGGGATTTTTGTCAATTTTAGAAATGTCCAAAGAGCTATGAGATTAAAGGTGCCCTTTGGTATTGCTCAAGTTGGTAAGAGCTTCAGAAATGAGATTACGCCAGGAAATTTCACATTCAGAACAAGAGAATTTGAACAGATGGAAATGCAGTATTTTACAGAGCCAGAGAAGTCCAAGGAGGCTTTTGAGTTCTGGAAAAATTACGCTATCTCATTTTTAAAAGATTTGGGGCTTAAAGATGAAGAATTGAGAATTCGTGATCATAGACCTGAAGAGTTATCTTTTTATTCTGAAGCCACAAGTGATATTGAATTCCTTTTCCCCTTTGGGTGGGGTGAGTTATGGGGAATTGCCAGTAGGACTGACTATGATTTAAGTAGACATCAAGAATATTCGAAACAAGATCTCAGTTATTTTGATCCAGCTACAAACCAAAAATATATCCCTTATGATATTGAACCGTCACTGGGGGCTGATCGTTTAACCCTTGCGCTCTTAGCCAGTGCATATGATGAAGAAGAATTAGAGAATGGAGAGACTAGAACTGTTCTTCATTTCCATCCATTCTTGGCACCTATCAAAATTGCTATCTTACCTCTTTCTTCAAAATTGGCAGATCGCTGTGATGACATATTTAGACGTCTAAGTCGTAAATATTTCTGCGAAATAGATACGAGACAGAGTATAGGTAAGAGATATAGACGACAAGACGAAATTGGAACCCCTTATTGTATTACATATGACTTCGAGTCAGATGAGGATAAAATGGTGACCATTCGTGAGCGAGATAGCATGAAGCAGGTTAGAATTCCAATTGATGAGCTAGAAACATACTTTGAAGGCAAGTTCGATTTTTGAGTCTACGAATGAATAAATAAATTGTTAGTGCTTATATAAAAAGTGACTTAGGTAAGATATATCCTAAGTCACTTTTCATTTCTAAAATAAGATTTAATTGAGATAAGTATCTATATTGCCAAAAAGCACTTCGTGTAATTAATGAACGATAATTTAGTGCCTTTTTAATCTCTTGCCTTTTACCTTCTTCATTTGGAAAATAAACCCCAAACTTATTGTACAGATAAGAAGAATTAATAAAATTATGCGATTTGCGATATGATTGAGAGATTCGAAATTTCCCCTCAAAATTGCTGCGGGAGCTTGCTTAAAACTTAAACCATATATGCTGTCTGCAACTAAGATAGCACCGGCAGCTGCACTTCCAAGAGCAAGAAATTTTTCTCTAAATATTCCAGCAATTGTACCAGCAATAATCGATATCGCAAGAACATATAGCCATGGGGGATTCTGTCCGGGCATATACAACCTAAATAGGAAGATGGAGTAGTATATAGCAATTGAAGTTCCAGCCAAGAAAAATGAAAATCTATAAGCAAGTGAGAAAAGAAGAGCGGTTGCTAGTGCGATTACCAGATAAAAGCCTACGGCAAATTCGTTATTAAGATGCATAAAATGCATATTGAGTTGATTAGCCAAGGCTAGTCCACTTGTAAGACCAGCAAGAGCGAGAAATAGATGGAATACTCTTCGTCCATAAAAAAGAAGAAGTAAACCTAAACATGTGTATAGAGCATATGTAAGATAGGTGAAAGAAAGGCTAGAGATAAATTTTTCAATATCAATTTTTCTTTCAAGGAAGAATCCGTTCATTAATATAAAAAAATAAGAAAAGTTATTTACAAAAATCATGCTAATACTCCAAATAACTTATTTGTATGAATTATACACATTTTTATAAAATATAAAAATTTTAAATTTATGTGTAGCAAGTTAGTTTTTATCATGCTTGTGCAGTAAATTACGGTTGTTAGAAAAAATTTTAATGTATTTGTGATGTATTTGTTATATAATTATCCATAATATTGAACTTAATGCTTAAAATTTAAGTTTAAGTAGTGAGGAGTGATTTTTATGGCATATTTGCAGAAGAAGACAATAGATGACCTTCATGTTGAGGGCAAGAGAGTAATAGTTCGTGTTGACTTCAATGTTCCGCTAGACAAAAGTACTGGCGAAATAACTGATGATAAGAGGATCAGAGGAGCTCTTCCAACGATTAAGAAGCTTGCTGATGAAGGAGCAAAGGTTATTCTTGTTAGCCATTTAGGCAGACCAAAGAATGGGCCAGAAGATAAGTTCTCTATGCGTCCAGCTGTTGAGAGATTATCTGAACTTCTTGGTAAAGAAGTGAAATTGGCTAAGGATGTAGTTGGAGAAGATGCCAAGAAGCTTGCTTCGAGCCTTAATAATGGCGATGTTATGATGCTTGAGAATGTCAGATTCCATAAGGAAGAGACTAAGAATGATCCAGTTTTTGCTGCAGAATTAGCCTCAATGGCAGATATTTATGTCAATGATGCCTTTGGTACAGCACACAGAGCACATGCTTCTACTGCAGGTCTTGCAAATTATTTGCCCAGTGCCCAAGGTTATCTCATCCAAAAAGAAGTGGATATTATGGGCAAGGCTCTCGCCGATCCAAAGAGACCCTTCGTTGCAATTCTTGGTGGTGCCAAAGTATCTGATAAGATCGGTGTTATCGAGAATCTAATTGGAAAAGTGGATACTTTAATCATTGGTGGTGGTATGAGCTACACTTTCCAAAAGGCTCTTGGAAGAGAGGTTGGTAAATCACTACTTGAACTAGATAAGGTTGAGTTAGCTAAGTCATTAATGGAAAAGGCCGAGGCTGCTGGAGTTGAATTCCTTTTACCAATTGATACAGTTATTTCACAGGAATTTTCTGCAGATGCTGAACATAAGACAATAAAGGCAGGAACCATACCAGAAGATTGGGAAGGTATGGATATCGGTGAAGAAACAGTTAAACTTTATGCTGATAAAATTCGTGGTGCTGGAACTGTTGTTTGGAATGGCCCAATGGGTGTCTTTGAGTTTGATGCTTTTGCTAAAGGTACAAGAGGAGTTGCACAGGCAATTTCAGAAAGTCAGGCAGTATCAATAATTGGTGGTGGAGACTCAGCTGCAGCCATTGAAAAATTAGGTTTCGCAGATAAGGTAACACATATTTCAACTGGTGGTGGAGCTTCCTTGGAATTCTTAGAAGGCAAGGTATTACCAGGGATTTCTGTCTTATCTGATAAGGAAGAGCGCCGCACAATGGCTGCTGGAAATTGGAAAATGAATTTAGGTCTTCCAGCCAAGGCATCAGAGTATTTGAAAGAAATGGCTACTTTGGCAAATACGGTTAAGTCTGAGGTTGTTTGTGCTGTTCCTCATACTGTTCTAGCTGACGCTGTAAAAGTTGCTGATGCTACTGCGCTCAAAATTGCAGCACAGAATTGTCATTTTGAGGACAAGGGTGCATATACTGGTGAAATATCAGCAGAGTGGCTAGCAAGAATGGAAGTTCCTTATGTCGTATTGGGTCATAGTGAGAGACGCGAATATTTTGCAGAAACTGATGAAACAGTTAATAAGAAGATTATGGCCTGCTTGAAATGGGGACGCCGTCCAATTGTCTGCGTTGGTGAGAAGCTTGAAGAGCGCGAAGCGAATAAGACATTTGAAGTTATCGAGAAGCAGATTAGAGGTGCATTTAAAGATGTTCCACACGAGAAGCTTTTCTTAATTACAATTGCTTATGAGCCAGTATGGGCGATCGGAACAGGCAAGACTGCGACCGATGAGCAAGCTCAGGAAGTTTGTGCTTATATACGTAAACTTATGGCTGAATTATATTGTGAGAAATGTGCTGGTAATTTACGAATCCTTTATGGTGGTTCTGTAAATGAAAAGAATGCTTCATCATTATTTAGTCAGAAAGATATTGATGGCGGTCTTGTAGGTGGCGCTTCTCTCAAAAAAGATGCATTTACAGTTATTTGTGAAGCATAAGTTTATATCTAACTATATTTATCATGAGAATGAAATCTTATGATATTAACTAGAGTTAATGGGACTTATAACATATGGTGTTATAGGTCCCATTTTTGCAGTAATAAAAACGATATATATAGATTGTGCGCTACAGAGTAAAACAATAAAATAAAGATAATATTGATTTGAATTGATGATGTTATATAAATTATTCATTCTAAATAAGAGTAAAATAGTGAATATATTTAAAAATCAAGTATAATACGAAGCAATAAGTATTATTGTTTTGGTAAGTAAAAATTATTTACCATTAAGAAAGGAAAGATGAGTATGAAAATTAAGAATTTACTTTCAGCATTGGTTGCCACAACTTTCTTGTTTTCTGGTTTATTTTTGCCAAATATGAAATATTCAGCTGATGAAACCAAATCTCAAGAAGGAAAATCTGCAGAGGAATATACAGGAGATTTAATTTTGTATACACCTCATGACCCTAAACCATTGACAGCTGCGCTTGAGCTATTCCGCAAGACTTATCCTAATATTTCTGTTCAGGAGATACAGGCTGGAACTGGAGAACTTCTACAAAGAATTGCTGCTGAGAGTCAAAGACCAATTGCGGATGTCATTTGGGGTGGAGGTGCTGATAGCTTAGCATCATATGTAGAATATTTTGAACCATATGTTAGTGTAAATGATGAGGTAATAGATAAGGAATTTAAAGATAAAGATCATCTTTGGACGGGCGAGTCTCCATTGCCAATGGTATTTGTTTATAACAAAAAATTTGTATCAGATGAGGATGCACCAAAGACATGGGAAGATCTATGCGATGAAAAGTTTAAGGGCAAGATTGCTTTTGCAAATCCTGCTAAATCTGGGTCAGGATACACACAACTCTGCACAATGATTTTTTCACAAGAAAATGATGAAAAGGGTTGGGACTTAGTTAAGAAATTTTATGCTAACTTAGATGGCAAGCTTCAAGATGGATCAAGTAACTGTCACAAGCTTGTAGCAACTGGTGAATATCATATTGGTTTAACTCTTGAGAAATCAGCAGTTCAATATGCCGACAACCCAGATATTGGTGTAATTTACCCAGAGAAAAATTCTGCTGTTCCCGATGGTGTTGCTATCATTAAGGGAGCTCCCAATATGGAAAATGCCAAACTTTTCCTCGATTTTGTAACTGGTAAGGAGTGCCAAATTCAACAGAATAAAGAATGGGGAAGACGTCCAGTAAGAAATGATATCGTTCCAGAAGGTTTATTGCCATTGGATGAATTAAAATTAGGTTCATATGATTTTGAATATGCATCTAAACATAAAGATGAGATTATTTCAAAATGGAATGATGTAATTATTGGATAGTTTAAGTATATTTCATGGCTGTATAGCAAAAGCTTAATCTTCTAAGAATATTTTGCTATACGGCTTTTTTATTATATGACAAGAGGAGAGTTGTGGATGAGCAAGAAGATAACAATCAATAATGCAGTCAAAAAATATGGTGATTTTTTGGCGATAAATGATGTTAGCTTAGAGGTCAATGAAGGTGAGTTATTTACTTTGCTGGGGCCATCTGGATGTGGCAAGACGACCCTTTTAAGGATGCTTGCAGGTTTTAATTCTATAGAAGCTGGACAGTTTTATTTTGGCGAAACTCTAATTAATGATATTTCTGCTCATAAGAGAGATATAGGAATGGTTTTCCAAAATTATGCAATATTCCCACATCTTACAGTTAGAGATAATGTTGCCTATGGACTTAGGGCGAGAGGTATCAAAGCTGATGAAGTTAGGAAGCGTGTAAATGATGCTCTAGATATGGCACAGATAAGTCATTTGGCAGAAAGAATGCCTAATCAGTTATCTGGTGGACAGCAACAACGTGTTGCTCTTGCTCGTGCCATTGTTATCGAACCTAGTCTTTTGTTGATGGATGAGCCCTTATCTAATTTAGATGCTAAACTCCGGGTTCAAATGAGACAAACAATTAGAGATCTTCAAAAAAGATTGAAAATCACAACCATTTATGTTACACATGATCAAGAAGAAGCTCTTGCGATATCTGATCGTATTGCTGTTATGAAAGATGGAGTTATTGTACAGTCTGGTACACCATATGAAATATATAGCAATCCTGTACACAAATTTGTTGCTGGTTTTATTGGAACTTCAAATTTTTTAAATGGAACAATTGGCGAGGTTAAGAATATATCAGACAATGGTGAATTGGCTGTAGAGTATTTGTTAGATGGTGCTCATAAGACTTTAAGTTTAAAGGTTAAAGATGCAGATGGATTGAAGCCTGGTGATAAGTTAGAATCTTCCATTCGACCAGGTCAGGTTTATATTTTTGAATCAAAAGAAGAAAGAATAATTCAAAAGGGCATGGATGGCGGAGAGATAGAAATCGAAGCTATAATGTCAGCTAATGTCGAAGACGCTTTCTTTTTAGGTGAATATATAGATTACCGACTATTACTTGAGAGTGGAGATTTGATTCACGCTAATGTTTATACGAGAGATATTAAATCGGTTATAGCTAAGGGTAGCAATGTACATATAGGATTGGATTCGTCGCGTATCCGACTTTATAACTCTGAGGGGAGGGTTATTTCATGCTAAATAATTTAAGCAAGAATAAAACTTCAACCTTTAGTGATAAAAAGTTTTCTTTTGGAAAAATAGTTAAACTAGATTTTTGGTCGATTAACAAAATAATACTAATTCTTATATTTGGTCTATTTATTATTTTTCCATTTTGGTCTTTGGTAACTAGAGCATTTTTTAGTAATCAGGAAGATGGAATAACTCTATATAATTTTATTAGATTTTTTACCAAGAATTATTACTATAGTAGTCTGCTTAGATCGCTGCTAGTTTGTGGTCTATGTATGATTTTTTCGTTGATTATTGGTGTGCCTGTTGCTTATCTTATGACAAGATACAATGTTATTGGTAAAAAGTTTATATATATTCTTATTATTTTAACCTTAATGAGTCCACCATTTATTGGTGCATATTCATGGATCTTGATGTTTGGCCATGCAGGCTTTGTTATCAATTATTTTAGGGGACTAGGAATTAATTTGCCAAGTATATATGGACCTGCGGGAATTGTATTTGTTTTTACCTTGCATTTATATCCATATATTTATTTATATACTTCAGGAGCCTTGACAAGTTTGGATGCTTCTCTTGAAGAGGCTGCCGAAAACCTTGGTAGTAATCCGTTGAAAAGGATAATGAATGTAACCATTCCTGTTGTTTTACCATCTATTTTGGCAGGTGCAGTTATGGTATTTATGACAGCTCTGGCAGACTTTGGTACTCCTATGTTATTAGGTGAGGGACGTTATGTAGTATTGCCTGTTTTGGTATACAACGAGTATATGAGCGAGGTTAAGGGTAATGCTAATATGGCGAGTGCCTTGTCTGTTGTCATTGTTGCAACTGCTCTTATTATTTTAATGCTTCAAAAGTTTGTTATATCTAAACGTAATTATATAATGAGTTCTCTAAGACCTCCTCAGGTAATAAAGCTTAAAGGGTTTAAAAGATTTTTGGTTTCTTTACCAGTTTACATTATTGTTTTTATTGGATTTCTTCCACAAATAATTGTTATAGGTCAGTCATTTGTAGAAAAGTCTTTTTCTAATGTTGTAAAGGGGATTAATTTTAATAACTATATCGAAATATCTCATACTCTTTTAAGAAATATAAGAAATACGTATGTGTTTTCTATCATAGCGATGCTTTTTATTGTATTTATTGGTATGTTGGTATCATATATTATCGTTAGGAAGAGAAGTAAGGTTAGCCAAGTTATAGATTTTTTGGTTATGTTCCCATATGTCATTCCTGGTAGTGTGTTAGGTATAGCTTTGATTGTCGCTTTTAATAAGCCACCACTAATTTTGACTGGTACAGCAATTATTATGATAGTTTCATATGTTATTAGAAAATTGCCATATACTGTAAGAAGTGGGTCTGCCTTTTTATTGGCTAACGATCCATCTGTTGAAGAGGCTAGTGTGAGCTTGGGGGTTTCTCCAACCAAAACTTTTTTCAAAATTACTGCGAGAATGATGTTACCGGGAATAATGAGTGGTGCAATTATTTCATGGATTACATGTATCAATGAGCTGAGTTCATCAATTATGCTTTTTGGTGGACAAACATCGACGATTTCTGTGGCGATTTATCAAGAGGTTATGCGTATGTCAGATGGAACGGCTGCAGCTCTTTCTACAATACTTGCTCTAAGTACGGTGATCAGTTTGCTAATTTTCTTTAAGCTCTCCAAGGGGAAAGTAAGTATCATTTGAGTTTCGTTTAGTGATATAAATATGTAAGTAAAATATTTCATAAATTAGTTGCCAGGCTCCTTGCCTGGCTTTTTTATTTTTATTAAAATTGTTCGCGGTTTTAAATACTGTGAACTGCATAATTTATTTTACAAGGGGAGACTATGAATAAGAAACTAAAAAAGATATTATCTATTTTTACCTGTTCTTTAGTGTTAGTAACTACATCAAATCTTGCAATGTATTCTGAAATATTTGCAGATGACGGAGCTGAAGAGGATATTCCTCCAGTATTAGTTCCAGTAGATGACAGAGATGAAGAAATTGCTCCAGAGTCACTGGAAGAAAATGTGGTAGTTCATAATGAAGATGCAGAAGAGGGCGCTGCGATTGCTGTAGAAAGAGCAGCCAATTCTGGAGATGTACCCGTGGGCGTAGTGAATGGAGAAGTTGCTGTACCGGAAGGCGACGGCGATGTGGCTGCACAACCCGTCACCATCAATCTCGTGATTCCTTTTAGTCATGATGGATACAAAT
This sequence comes from Bacillota bacterium, assembly GCA_023420115.1. Taxonomy (GTDB): domain Bacteria; phylum Bacillota; class Clostridia; order Saccharofermentanales; family Fastidiosipilaceae; genus JAEZWR01. The sequence continues at coordinate 16,551 of JAEZWR010000011.1, forward strand.
TTCCTACTAAGACAGTGACCCTAAACGCTGGAGAGAAACTTTCCAGCAACGAGGACGCAAGAGCTTATATCGAAGACTTTAGAAGAATCAGTTACTACC
>JAEZWR010000032.1 GCA_023420115.1 Bacillota bacterium
GCCTAGACCCATATCCAGTAGAAGTGCTGATTCTTTATTTTCTTTTATAAACTCAGTAGCATAGTTTTGATATTTATGTGGAGTGTATTCCAATTAGTCACCTCCGATTCTCTTTATTATTTCATCAATGTTTTCTTTGGAATCAAGAACATAAACTTTAAAACCTAAATCTTTAATTTGCCTTATTGTCTTTTTCTGAATTGGTCTTGGTTCTCCTCCAGGTCTTTTTGTTTCAACAAATCCGATTTTACCTTTAGGTAGAAGTATTATCCTGTCTGGTATTCCCGTCATTGATGGAGATGTAAATTTAAGACAAAGACCTTCATGGAGTTTCACTTTATCTACCAATGCTTTTTCTATTTCATTTTCTAACATATAAACCTCTATTTTTAGCCATTGTGCAAGTCGTGAAACTCTATTATATAACCTTTATATATAACTAAAATTTAATTTGCCTACTATATAATAGTTATATATATGACATTCACGACCTGCACTTCTTGTATTTTTACACAAAGTCTGACTTTAATTTAAGTCCACTTATTACAATTCCTTGATTAGTTTTTCTCCTCATAAATCCATTGGATGAAAGAGCTGAATAAAAATCTGTTGTAGACCTTACATAATCTCCAGTTCTTAAACAATAGGCTCTATATTCTTGATAGACTTCTCCAGACTTCTCTTCAAATGATGAATCTATCTCACAACACTCATTTAAAAAATGCTTGAACCAATTATTTGATTCTTTATATTCATTGATGGCATCATCCACTTTTTTAGGCAGACTAAATTTAAAATCTTCATCAATAGCTTTTTTAGCACCATCGATTAACCACTTGAGAACTGCTCCCCCAGCCTTATCCACTAAATAATCAGTGTAGTTTTTAATATCGCTACTTCCCTCAATTTTAGCCTCAAAAGGAATTACAATAAGCCTTCTCCAAGTACCTTCATCTAAGGCACCCACCTTTGGTAGGTGGTTAGTATATAGGACAAGGGTATGAGAAGGTATGAACTTGAATGGATCTCGATATTTTTTCTCTGCTACAATCTCATCTGTAGAACAAAGCTGTTTAACATTTGAAGTATTTAACCTTAATCCCTCTTGAAGTTCAGCTGCAATTAAAAGTCTTTTACCTCTTGTTTCAGCAAGTTCTGGCTTAGCATTTCTCTTAGAATTAACAGTAAGAATATCTGCCGAGATTGACCCACTATATAGATTAAGAACTCTTGAGATAGTATTCCAAAATGTGGACTTTCCATTTCTTCCATCACCATATGCTATAATGAGGGCCTCTATATAGACTTTTCCAATTAGAGAAATCCCTGCAACTTTCTGCACATATTCTATAAGTTCTTTATCTTTTACAAAAAAGATATTCAATGCATCAAGCCATATATCCATATTTTCATCATTTGGGTCTACAGATGTCTCTTTGGTTATATAGTCATCTGCCTTATGCTCTCTACACTCTCCAGTTTTCAAATCTACTGTAAAAGATGGTGTATTAAGCAAGAACTCATCCGTATCAAGTTCTCTTTGGTCTATTTCTAACATTGGCTTTGATTCTTTTAAAGTTGCATGAATAGCTCTGGTATACCCTCGTTTTATAGCATATTTCTTATATGCCTCTAAAGAAATAAGTTTATAGTATAGAGATTTCTGATTGTCATTAAAAGATGCCAAGGCTTTCTTCTCACTCATAGAAGAGACTATTTCTCTAACACCAGATTTCTTTATTTCTTCTTCCATTTTTAGAAACTCGTTGTCTATTTCTGCTAGTTGCTTTAGAACCAATTCTTGAGAACATCCTTGTGCTTTTAGTTCAGATTCCTCCCAGTAGGAATCGTTATAAACAAGAAAACCTGTAGAAGGAGAAAAACGAATTCTATCTTGGTATTCTCTTACAAAAACTTCTGCTTGACCTATGTCTGAAAATTCAGAAGGCCTTAAATTTATGCCTTCAGTGTATTCTTCAGGTGGAACATAATCTTCACTTGCAGCTACCTTTTTATAGAACTTACAAGCAGACCTCCATATTTGTTCTAGTTCATCATCTGGGAGTGGTGGCGAGCAAAGACTAGCTTTTTTATCAAATAGTTTTCTTGCCTCATCTGTATTTCCATATCGGATAAGAACCCTACCAGCAAAATGGTTCATAGTTGAATTTCTAGAGCCTTGTTGAATTAAGTCTTGAGAGTTATCAAAATTTTCAAAGTCATCTTTTAAAATATCAGTTATATATTTCTTTCCCCTAACTATTTCAACAACAGGGTTCTTAACTCCAAAGAAAAATCTCGCCCCATCTAAGGCATTACCATCAAAGAAAGTATAAGTCTCTGCCAACCTTCCTTTTAATCCCACATAGTCATCAAGATTTGTAATCTTAGGTATTGGAAAATATATGTGCATCCTTGGTCTTGCAGCTTTTCCGTTTTTTTCTTTTCTATGATTTCTGCTGTAAACTATGACAAATTTAACTCCATCAAATATTCTCTTTAAATCATTCATTGAAATCCAATCATCTGGATTTTCTGAATGGTCATTATCTATATCCATGGGAACACATTCTGAC
>JAEZWR010000035.1 GCA_023420115.1 Bacillota bacterium
GCGCTAAGTATGTGGCAACAGGTGAACTGCTTTTTCGATATAAAAGTACGATTCGCGCTAACATATTCAACAAACTTAGTGTGGTAAATAAACAAGTTCAGACTTATAGCGAAATTCTTGAGAGAAAGATGCTCGAGTTTCAGACCCAGTGTGATAAAAAAATTGATAAGCAAATGAATTTTATTACAAATAGATTTAATAATTTACTTGTTAACTATAAGCATATTCTGGATAATCGAATTAGTAATATAGGGAGAGATATAAAATTTTTACTAAATGAAAAGAATAATTTATTTGTATCTTATATTACCTGCATAGAGAGCTATAATCCAGAGCTAATTTTAGATAAAGGATATGCATATATTTTAAGTGATAGTGGTAGAGCGATGAGTTCGGTGGAAGATTTAAGTGAGGGCGATATGCTTAAATTGTGTCTAAAAGACGGAATAGTGTCTACCCGTGTTGAGTCTATTAAGCAAAATTCTATTTCAAATAACAAATAAAATGTTAAGAATGAATTTGCAGGTGGTGCATTTTAATAAGGGATAGATGGAGGAATGTAAATAATATGGATAATCAAGTTAATAATATAAATATAGAAAAAGAACTAAGCTTCGAGGAAGCTATGAAAGAGCTTGAGAATATTAGCAATAGAATTTCAAGTTCTGACTGTGGACTTGATGAGTCTTTGTCTTTGTTTAAGCGAGCGAAAGAACTGAGTAATTTTGCTAAAAGAAAATTAGAGATGAGTGAGAAGCAAATACAGATTTTGCTAGAGGATGATACTGAAGAAACTTTTACAGGTGAGTAACTGTGATGGCACATTATGATTCAATAAGAGCGTCTTTTGAATTAAAATTGCAGGATGAATTTAAAAGACTGATTGATTCTTATACAGACAAAATAGAAGATTTATTTTCTATATGTAATTTTTTATTTAATGTTGGAGATGATAGTTCACAAGCTGATATTCCAACAAAACAACTTGTCTTTGATGAAATTAAGATTAATTCATCTAATGGTCTAGAGAAGAGTCCGCATACTACTTCATCTTTAGTTGAAAGTATGTGGTATTCAATTAGTGGTGGGAAAAGATTTAGGGCTCTAATACTTTATATAATTTCCTATTCATTACTTAATTCAGATAATTATAAATTTAAGCAGCTAAAGAATAATAATATAAGTCTTGTTGACAGATTTGCTATAGCAATTGAGTTTATTCAAGCTTATTCTCTTGTACATGACGATTTACCTGCCTTTGATAATGATGATTTTCGTCGTGGTAAGTTCAGCACTCATGCAAAATATGGGGAGACAACAGCTATACTTTGTGGTGACGCCTTGCTAAATTATGCGACTGAAGTGCTGCTGAAAGAAGATGAAGCTATAGATTCTTATTCAGATTATATGAGAGCATGTCATTATTTACTTAATCAGTCAGGTATAAGTGGAATGATTTCAGGGCAAGATAAAGATATTTTATTAGAGAGAGAGTTCTCGAAATTGGCTGAAATTGATGAGCTTGTTCTGATGGAATTAAAAAAGACAGCCTGTCTACTCTCTGCATCCTTTGTTTGTCCTTTCATTCTTTTTGCTTTGCCTGAATATTATATTTCTGAGATAAAAAGAATTGCGTATATGTTTGGCTTAGCGTTTCAGATACAAGATGATATTCTCGATAATGAAGCAAATAAAGGTAAATTGGGTAAATCAATAGGGAAAGATGCCAAGGTAGGTAAAAAGACATTCTATACTGTATTGGGGGCTGAAAAGGCCAAAGCTTTATGTAATGAACTCTTTGAAAATATTAATAGATGTATAGACTCATTGAAAGATGAAGGTCTAAATTTACAGGAACTACGAATATTTATTGATAGTGTTAGAGATAGAGAATATTAATAGTGAAGTGTTTAGGATAAAAAGCACATTGCATTCTAGATTCTAAATTATTAAGAGGTTAATTTTGTCTATTATAAAAAAAATTAAAAATATAAATGATATAAATAATCTAAATGAGGAAGAACTAAAAATACTTTCAGATGAGTTGAGACAAGAGATTATTTCTACCGTACTAAGTAATGGTGGACATCTTGCCTCGAATTTGGGTGTTGTCGAACTTACGATAGCTCTTCTTAGAACATTTAACTTTGACAGAGATGTTTTGATATTTGATGTAGGTCATCAATCTTACGCATATAAATTACTCACCGGTAGACTAGAAGATTTTTCCACTCTACGCCAAATGGATGGTTTATCTGGCTTCCCTAAGCGAGAAGAAAGTAATTATGATTACTTTAATACCGGTCACGCATCAACTTCACTGTCGGCTGCTGAGGGATATTACAAAGCAACTAGCTTGCTAGGAAAAGATAATTATGTAGTTGCAGTTATTGGTGACGGAGCTCTTACTGGTGGTATGTGTTGGGAGGCCATGAACAATCTTGTCAATGGTAATGACAATGTAATAATCATTCTAAATGACAATGCGATGAGTATTGATAAGAATGTAGGCGCTCTCGATCAACTTCTATCTGATCTTAGAATTAGACCTGCATATCTTAGTTTAAAAGAGAGCACAGAAATAGTTCTTAATAAGTTGCCCTTAATCGGTCCTTTTTTTAAACATATACTTTTATCTATTAAGAAGAGATTGAGGAAAAAAATTCAGCCAGATTCAATATTTTTTGAAGAATTTGGCATAAAGTATTATGGTCCAATTGACGGTCACAATATTAAACTCATTGCGGAAAATCTCGAAGCTGCTAAATCACACAGTGGCCCAATTATTCTTCATGTATGTACAAAAAAAGGTTATGGATATAGTCCCGCAGAACTTGAACCTAGCGACTATCATGGAGTTGCTCCACAAAAAAAGACCGAGTTTGATTTAAATCCTTGTCAAACAGAAGTAAGTGGAGGAATTAAAACCTATAATGTAGATGATGATAAAGAAACAAAGTTATTAAATGATGAGGATGATAAATATTCCACAATTAATTTTTTTAAAAAGAAAGATAAAGTGCTTAGGTCACAGTCTTTGCCAAATTGTGATTTAGAGAAGAATATTCTGCCTGGATCTAAAAGACTTACAGAGAAAGAGTTTATCTCTAAATTAAGAAAAGAAACAAAATTTACAGATGCATTTAGTTTGTGCCTTATGTATCTGAGTCAATCGACAAATAATTTAACTGCGATAACCGCTGCAATGAAAAAAGGAACTGGATTAGCTGATTTTGCAGCTACTTATCCGGAACGCTTCTTTGATGTTGGTATTGCAGAGCAGCATGCTGTTACAATGGCTGCTGGAATGGCTGCTGGGGGGCTTTGTCCCATCGTTTGTATTTATTCCACTTTTATGCAGAGAGCGCTTGATCAACTCTTGCATGATGTGTGTTTGCAAAATTTAAAGGTTATTTTTGTGGTTGATCGTTCTGGTATAGTCGGAGAAGATGGTGAAACTCACCAGGGAATATACGATCTTATATTTACTAATTCCTTGCCTGCAATCAAGATTTACACGCCTTCTGATTCTCTCGGACTTTATAGAGTATTGAAATTTGCAATAGAGCAGGAACTTGGGCCTGTTATGATTAGATATCCTCGCGGTCAAGTTAAATTTGATTTGTATAAAGAGTTTAATGACTTGAGTAAAGAGAGAAATATATCTGTTGTAGCGAATAAGCATTTTAACGAATGTGAAAATATGGAGAATATCAGTGATTTGAGATTGTTGTTTGCTGGTGGAGAGACTGATATAAAGACCACTTTTTCAAGCGAGAAAGATTCTTTGCTCATAGTAACAAATTCTACTCTCACTTATTTTTTATTAGATATTTTTGTAAATTTAGATAATGATGAATTGAATAGGATAACAGTTTTAGCCACAGAATGTCTCAAGCCTTTTCCATGTGAGGAAATGAAGAAATATCTAAGTAAATATAACAATATCTTGGTTTTAGAGGAAGTGGCAGCACCGGGTATAATATATCCTAATATATTAGCACTGGTTAATGAAAATGACTTTAATTGTAAGATAAAGGCTATTAATCTTGGTACTTCTGGAGTTAGTCATGGTAAGCAAAATCAAATATTGGAGAAATATTCATTAGCAGGGCAAGCGTTAAAAGAAGTCATAAGAGATTTTTTGGCATAGAGCAGGAGATAGAGTCTTGAAACATTTTTTGCTTTTGTATGATATTTATAAAGATAAGGAAGGGCAGAAGGCTTCTGTATTTGCTGAATATTTAAAAAAATATGAGGTTTTATCTGATCTTGATTCGATTGATGATGAGCTTCTTGATAGATATAAGGTGTCAGATATGAAGGACTCTGTCAATGAGATAGATGACGATAGAGTTTATGATAAATATTCTTTAATTATAGTCTTTGGTGGAGATGGTTCTTTTCTTAGAGCTGCCAAATTAGCATATTATTTAAATACGCCAATTCTTGGTGTTAATCTTGGAAGACTAGGATTTATGCTAACACAAGACTTTGATGAATGCTTGCATAATATTGAGAGCATTGCTGCACTAAAGTTAATATACGAAGACAGGTCAGTTATAGATTGCTCTCTCGCTTCAAAAAATGGAGATATAATTTATAAGTCTTCGGCACTTAATGACTGCGTAATTAGTTCGTCGGTAGTATATAGATTTATTTCTCTCGAGTTGAATATTGACGGTGAATATGTTGAAGAGGTTCATGGTGATGGCTTGATCATTTCAAGTCCAATGGGATCTACTGCTTATTCTCTAGCAGCAGGGGGACCAGTTATAGATCCTAATTTGCATCTCATGACGATAAGTCCGATATGTCCACATTCTTTGGCGCAACGTTCTTATGTGCTAGATAAGGATAGTTCAATAGAGATAAAAGCAGCCTCTGAGAGTAAAGAAAACCAAAGATTGACTGTACTTATAGATGGTAAGCCAGAATATAGTTTCTTAAGTTCAGAAACGATTAAACTTAGTATGGCGACGGATAAACTTAGAATAGCCAAGTTAAAAGAGAAGTCTGTTTTTGCTGAAATTGCAAAAAAAATGCATATGAGGAACTAATAATACTTGTATAAATATAAATTTATTGTATATTATATGCAGTTATTAAATTCGGATATTTAATTTTTCTTATAGGGGTATATATGAATAAGACTCAAAGACAGGCTTTGATACTTGCAAAAATAAAAGAACATATTATTACTACTCAGGAAGAGTTGGTTGATTGTTTGCTTGATGCTGGGGCAGATGTAACTCAAGCTACGGTGTCAAGAGATATAAGAGAACTTCAAATAATTAAGGCCTTAGATGCCGATGGCAATAATAGATATACAACTCTTCAGAAATCAAATGAGAAGCCAGAACAGAGTTTGCTTAATGTCTTTCTTGAATCTACATTAGAAATTAGACACGCTGGGCATCTTGTAGTAATAAAGACTTTGCCTGGTATGGCCTCGGCGAGTGCGACACTTATTGATTCATTAAGTTTCGAAGAGGTCGTCGGAAGTATTGCTGGAGATGATACTATATTTATTGCCTGTGTTAGCAATAGTTCTGCAGACCACATTGTACGAGAACTTAATAGATTCAAGACCAATAGAGCCTTGTATTTTTAGGAAGTAGTTGATGTGTTTTATGAAAATACTATGGAAATATTATAAAAATACCAAGTACTAAAATTTATCTGATGAGAGAAGAAATTGTGGAGTTATTTAAAAATAGCTCCTTTTCTTTATTAGCATACTATATACTCTAATAAGATATTTTGCTTAGGATTGCAATTATTGAGAACTTGGCTTCAAATACCTTTTTGTGATATTTAGTATGTACATTGAAGAATATTATAGTAAATAAATGGGAGTAGCTGATGTTAATTTCGCTGAGTATAAAAAATCTAGCTCTGATTGAAGATTGTCTTTTGGAATTAAAGGACGGTCTAAATATTTTGGTAGGTGAGTCTGGTGCTGGTAAGTCACTCATAATGACAGCCGTTAAGCTCCTCACAGGCATAAAGTCTGATAAAGATATTATCAGGCACGGAGAGGATTTTGCGATTGTCGAGGCGGTTTTTGATCTTAATAAACTTAATCTTAGTAGAGAAACATATGAAGAACTTGGTCTTGTTAGCAAAGATAGTTCAAATATAAATAATGAATCAGCTTCGCAAATAGATGATGAGGAACAAATTATTATCCTTTCTAGAGAAATAAGACGAAGTTCTAGATCACTTGCGAGAATAAATGGAAGAATCGTCCCACTGTCGCTTCTGCAAAATGTTAGTAGACAGATTCTTGATATTCATTCTCAGCACGATATTTTGCGCCTTTTTGACGAAAGCAACCATATTAATATTCTTGATGATTTTGCTTCTACTAATGTTGACATAATTAAGGAAAATCTTAGTTTTAAGCTCAATGAACTTAGAGCAATATATAAGAGATCTAGAGAGTTGATACTTGATCCTAAAAAAAGGGAAATGATATATAACAAATTAGCTAAACAAGTTGCTATTTTTGATGAACTAAAATTAAGTGAAAATGAAGAGACAACACTTATAAATAGACGCGAGAAATTACTGAGAGATTGTGAAGAATTGCAGACTTTATATGCAGCTTCAGAATTGATAAATGGTGGGGAGCAGCCTGAATTTGGAATATATAACAGTATGGATAAACTCGGCAGAGCTTTTTCCAATCTTTATTCACAGGATGAGCTGGAAGTGAATGCGGATATTAATCAGAATGATGAGCTTGATTTGACTACGGGAACTTCTTCCATGCCCATTAATCGCTTTGATACTGAAATTGGTCTAGTAGAGAATATATATGCTAGTTTGAATGACCTGGATATGTGCATAAATAGAAGAATATCTAACTGTAATTTTGATGAGGATGAATTGAGATATGTTGAACAAAGACTAAAGGCAATATCAAGACTTAAACAAAAATTGAATCTTGAATATGAAGATCTTATTGAATATGAGAAGAAAATTCGAAACAAGTTACAGGAACTTGATGATACGCTTCCAGAGATAGCTAAACTCTCAGATAGGAAGAGGGAACTAGAACAAGAGGTTTTTGAACTTAGAGATCAGCTTCGTTCCGTAAGAAAAGCTGCCGCTGAGACCTTCTGTGAACGTCTGGTAATGGAACTGAAAGATCTTGGTATGCCAAATGTTGAGATGACATGTGACTTTAGTGAAAAAAGTTTAGACAGTAATGGAGCGGATAAGCTTGTTTTTTTATTCTCTGCTAATTTTGGAGAGAAGATGAAGTCGCTTTCTAAGGTTGCTTCTGGGGGCGAAGCGACGCGCCTGCTTCTTTCTATAAAATTATTGTTAGCCCATAAAAAAACTTGCTCGCTATTGCTTTTTGATGAGATAGAACAGGGTGTTTCTGGTGAACTGACAGCTAAGATGGCAGCAAAACTTGCTGAATTAGCCAAAACATATCAGATTTTATGTATTAGCCACCAAGCACAAATGGTAGCCTATGCAGACCATCTTTATAAAGTTGAAAAGTATCTTGAAAATGATAGAACTATATCAAAGGTGCATGAATTGAGGCCGGATGAAGTTAAAGTAGAACTTGCAGCACTTATAGGAAAGAATAATAAGAGTAAGCAAGCCCTTGATTTGGCAGAAGAGCTTCTAAGATCGGCTGAGAAAGAGAAATTTTTCGAATAAATAGATTGAAGTTTAATGGCAAAGAGAAAAAAGCGATACCATAGTGTATTTTTAATCAAAAAAATGTGGCTTAGGCTATTGAGTTGTTAGCTTAATGAAGTCAAGGAGAGCTTCTTCAATTTTAAATTTAAATTCATTGTTAGACTTATATGTGCTACTTAACTCATCAGGAATTAATGCTTCAAATTCTTTTTTTTCTTGATTCTTAAGTTTGAATGAAATATAAAGCGCATGTAGATATTGTCTGCCTATCATTTGATCATATTTTTTTCTTGTGTTATGAGATATTTTTGATATGAGATTATCATATGATTTGGGATTAATTTCTTTGAGTCTATCTAAGCCATATAAGGTATCCCCTAATAGTGGATGCGACATATAGAGCGAATGCACGCGAATTTGATGAGTTCTACCTGTATGTATTTTGCATAAGAGATAAGTAATATCTTTTGTTTCATCGTAATCAATTAGGTAAAATTCACTGAGAGCTGACTTCCCTTCATCAGTGCAGACGCGTTCAATAATTGAGTCACTTTTTCTTGCGATTTTATAATCTATAAAGAAATGTTTATTTCTTACTTGACCATGACAAGCTAAAAAATATATTTTTTCGATTTGGCACTGACTGAATAGATGATGATAATAAGATGATTTTGCGATGATTAATAGTCCTGATGTATTTCTATCTAGACGGTTTACTAAGTGAAGATCTCCTTCGCCTATGAGGTGGGCTAATGAAGAATTTGCTCCAACATAATTATCATGTGTAAGAAGATTGCCATCTTTATTTACTATAAGATAATTATCGTTGTTATATATTATGTATTTTTCTGCTCCTGCTTTTAATTGAAATGTATTTTTTATATTTTCAGCTCTGTCACGTATTAGAATTATATCTCCTTGATTTATAGGATCTATCATTCTAGACTTTTGTCGGTTGATATATAGATTGCCATAAACTTTGATATTTTTAAGGTATCTAGTAGAGAAAAGATGGTATTTTTTTAAATACTCTTTTGCTGGGAGATTAACAATTTCTTCTTTAACTTCTATTTTATGTATCATAAAAATATTTTCTAATTTGCTAACTACTATATTCAAAGAACTTATCCAAAATAAATAAACTAAATATTTTGATTGCTCATATAGATATTGTAAGTGTTGCTTATGATTTTTCAAACTTATTATAGTGTAAAAAATAAAAGTGCTATGCTTCATAAAATATATATTTGAAATTGGATCATATATAAAATTTACAAATTATTTATTTGAGTAAAAATTCACATAAATACGAGAAAACCTAGTCATTAGGTAAATTTATTTTATTTTTGACTCCATCTTAATTCTTGCAAGAGAGCTAACACTTGTTTAATATTATAAAAGCGCGTTTGCGCAACTGTACTTTGACAATTAAATATTAGGAGGTGATTACCATTAATTGGTTATATATAATCATTGCATTGGTTTTCGGCCTTGTTTTAGGAGGAGCGATTATATTCGCATACTTCCGTTCTGGTATAAGTAAAGAATTAAATGATCTTGAAAATAAGAAAAAGGACACAGAGCAGGAATGTGAAGATATCCTAAATGCAGCTCAAAAGACTGCTGAGGGACGTAAGAGAGAGCTTCTATTACAGGCCAAGGAAGAAATTCACAAAGCAAAGATTAATCTTGAGAGAGATGTTAAGGAACGCAAGGATATTCTTAACAAAGAGAGAAATCGTCTGGAGCAAAAAGATGAGAATTTGGACAGGAAGATTGCTTTGCAAGAAGAGAGAACTGAACAGCTTGATAACCGTGAGAAAGAGATCAACAATCGGGAAATAAGACTTCAGGATCTAGAAAAAGAAAGAATTCAAGCACTAGAAAAGGTGTCTAATCTTTCAATGGAAGAAGCAAAGAAAATCATCCTTGATACAGCTACAGAAACCTATAGACATGAGGCTGCTCAGCGTCTACTTAAGGTTGAAGAAGAGGCCAAGGAAGAGGCCGATAATATAGCTAAAAATCTTATTGTATCTGCAGTACAGAGATATGCTTCTGATTATGTTTCTGAAGTTACAGTTTCTGTCGTCAACTTACCTAATGATGAAATGAAAGGGCGAATCATTGGTAGAGAAGGTAGGAATATAAGGACTTTCGAGACCTTGACTGGTGTTGATTTGATAATTGATGATACTCCTGAGGCTGTTGTTCTTTCTTGCTTCGATCCAGTTAGACGTGAGGTTGCACGTCTAGCACTAGAGAAGCTTCTTCAGGATGGACGCATACATCCAAGCAGAATAGAAGAAATGATTGACAAGGCCAATCGTGAAATCAATCAGACGATTAAGAAAGAAGGGGATTTGGTTGCTCTTCAGACAGGTGTGCTAGGATTAAGTCAGGAGATTCTCCAATTACTTGGAAGAATGAAATATCGTACTAGCTATGGACAGAATGTTTTGCAACATTCTGTTGAGGTTTCTTGGATATGTGGCATGATGGCAGCTGAGTTAGGCTTGGATGTTAATCTTGCCAAGCGCGCAGGTTTGTTACATGATATCGGAAAGGCTATCTTCGATATGGAAGGAACTCATGTAGAGTTAGGTGTTGAAGTAGCTAAAAAATATAATGAGCATCCTGTGGTTATTAATGCTATAGCATCTCATCATGGCGACTGTGAGGCCACTGATCCAATTTCGGTTTTAGTTGCTGCTGCTGACGCACTTTCAGCGGCAAGACCAGGTGCAAGAAGAGAAAATCTTGAAACTTATATTAAGAGAATTCAGAAATTGGAAGAAATTGCATGCTCATTTGATGGCGTAGAAAAGAGTTATGCAATTCAGGCTGGTAGGGAAATAAGAGTTATTGTCAGACCTGAAGAAGTTGATGATGCTGAAATGATGATGAAAGCCCGTGAAATCAGTCAGAGAATTGAGAATGAACTCAATTATCCTGGACAGATCAAGATTAATGTTATAAGAGAATCACGTGCGGTTGAATATGCTAAATAATTTGTTAATTTGGTGATTAATATTATTTTAAAATTAATAGAGATGGGTTTTCTGCTCATCTCTTTTTTTTGCTTTGTGATATTATTATCTTGTCAATTTGGAGGTAAAAATATGAAAAATAGTAGAGTAGTAAAAAATACAGTTAGAGCTATGGCTTTGCTGATTTCAATTATGATGCTTCTTTCAATTCTTTTCATACCACTTAGAATGTTTGCTGATGAAACGAAGGATACGTCTGAGACTGCGATTTATAAAGTCCAAAATGGTGCCAATGAAGTAGAATTTGAAGAATCAAAGGACGTTACCGAGAATGTTGTTATATCCATGGAGGATGGTGGATTTATTGCAATTAAACTCGATAAGGAGGCCGCTCCAATAACAGTTGCTAATTTCCAAGATTTAGTTAAAAGTGGATTTTATAATGGATTGATTTTCCACCGAGTAATTGATGGTTTTATGATTCAAGGAGGAGATCCGCTAGGTATTGGTATTGGTGGCTCAGATAAAAAGATTAAAGGTGAATTTGAAAAAAATGGCGTGAATAATCCTATTAAACACGAGCGCGGTGTCATATCTATGGCAAGATCACAAGATCCAAATTCTGCTAGCTCACAATTTTTTATTTGTAATGGAAATGATGAAAATCTGAAGCATTTAGATGGTTCGTATGCGGCCTTTGGACATGTTATTTATGGTATGCAAGTCGTAGATAAAATTGCTAAGGTGGAAAAAGACTCAAATGATAAACCACTAAAAGATGTGGTTATGAGAAAAGTATTCTTTATTGACGATGATGTTATAGATAAACTAGAGAATATAAGTAAAGATAATAGTTCTGCTGGTAGTGAAACTGCAACGCTTAACAAGTAAATAATTAGTTTATAAGTTTTTATAATTTTTGACGATTTTTATATATCCATATTTAATTCAAGAAAAGTTAGTAATATATTTTGTTTGGAACAAGTTATTTTGCATAGAAATCTGGAAGAAGTTTTGTACAGAAAAAAAGTATTATTAATTATAACAGTGTTATTAGGCCTATTTATGACGGCGGCGGGTTCCTGTCGCCGTTTTGATCCGCCACGTGCTCAGATTAGTGCAGAGAGATCTATATATGAATTAGGACTTGGTTTGAATGCTGATGAGGCCGGCGAAAATGCAATGAGATCGATAGAAACCCCTTTTTCGTATAGAAAGAAAATGTATGAGCAGAAGCAAGATGAGAGTGATATAAGTAAGCTCGTTCTACCTCAGAAGGTAAATGTTCTTGAGGGGAAAATAAATATGGCAATAATTAATGGAGAAGATTATTCTCCTTTCAATGTGCGGGATGAATATGATAAGTCCATAAATAATCTTCTATATAGAAGTTTGTTTAAATACAATTTAGAAGGTCATCTTGTTCCGGACTTGGTTGATCATATTAGTTATTCAAATGATAATACTGTTATTGAGATAAGTATTAATGATTTAGCTTATTATGAAAATAATATTGCAGTTTCACCATCTGATGTAAAGGCTTGCATAGATAAAATTAAGAGCTTAAAGTCTGATGATAAGACTGCAATTTACAAAGATAATCTGTCCTCAATAGAAAGGTGCGAAGTAATTGATTCTTATGGACTTAGATTGTTTTTGAATAAACCCGATCCATATATTGCCCATGCCCTGACATTTCCAGTAATTTCAGTCAATGATGTTGATAAATTGGGTATAGGTAACTTCTTAAGTTCAACTGATTTCAGTCGCAGTGAGAACAGAGCCAGTGTAAGTTATGTAAAAAATCAAAAAAGTGAGAATAGAAAAAACACATATATCAGCGAGATAAATATAGAGAATTTCAAGAATTCTAATCAAGTCAAAAATGCTTTTGAGAATGGTGATATAGACATATATTTTGATTATACAGGTAAACAAGACTTAATTAAAAAACCACATTTTGTTTATGCCAATAATACTTCAATCATTTTAAGAGCAAATGTAAATTCTATAAGTTCAAAAGATATTCATATTATCAGAGAAGTATATTCAGATATTTATAATGATTTTCATATCTTTAGAAAATATGATCCAGCACTAATTCCACAGGGATATCCATTTATACAAAAATCTATACCTTCAGATATTTTTCCTGAATCTGCTAATTATAGGGTCAGACGTAAACCGGGTACGGGTGTTTCTGAACTTGAAAAAAAAGAACTTACACTAATCTATTCCGAAAATTTATTGTTTGCTGATGATATTTCTTCTTCGTTAGAAAAGTTAACTCAGTCCATTTCTTCTAGGCTTCGCACGGAACGTTTGAGTGAACTTGAGTACCAGAAGAGAGTAGAAGCGAATGACTATGATCTTCTTTTATGCTCAAGCGACTTACCAAGTCTTCCTGATTTAGGATTTTTTATGAATGAAAGTGAACGCGGTGATAATTGGAGAAGTAAAGTGAGTCCCTTGACATTTGATATTTCTTTTCTTGATGAAGAGAAATTAGATGAAGATTATACCTATTGGTCAAACTATCTTTTGCCATTTGAACAGTATTCGCCACTTTTGGATGAGAATAACAAAGATAAATACATGGGTTTCTTCCAGAATCTTGATTTTATGACTATTGCAAATTATAGTTGCGCTGTTTATTTGAGTGACAATATTAGAGGCAATCTCAGCTCAAATACATTTAATCCTTTGGAGGGGTTCGAGAATTTATGGATAGGAAGCACAGATTAATTTTTCTACTTATAAGTTTTTTTGCTGTGGCTTTGGATCAGTTTACTAAGTTTCTGGTGCGTGGGAACTTAGATATAGGACAGAGTATAACAATTATAAATAAGTTTTTTTATATAAGTTATTATGAAAATAGAGGAGCTGCTTTTAGTTTTCTCGCCTCAAAGGATTATGGGATATTGATACTGAGTTTTGTTTCAATAATAGCAGTTCCGATAATTATTTATTTGGCATATAAATATTCTGACAGTTTTAGCAGACTTTTGGCTTTTGCACTTATGCTTGGTGGAAATATAGGAAATATGCTTGATAGAGTTTTTAGAGGCTCGGTTACAGATTTTTTTGATTTTCATTTTGCTTCTTATATATATCCGACTTTTAATATTGCAGATATATGTTTAGTTGTATCAGTATTTATAATGCTAATGACAATCCTATTTGAAGATAAGAGGCGTAATACGTAATTAATAATTAATTTGAATGTGAATTTTATGATGAAGAAAAATGTAATTTTAGATAAAATAGGGCGTCTTGATAAAGTCCTTTCTGAGAAATTAGATGATTATTCAAGAACTCAGATTGTAAAATTAATAGAATCTGCTGCTGTGCGGGAGTCTATTAGTGGAAAAGTGTTAACCAAGTCTTATAAAGTTGAAACTAAGATGGAAGTTATTGTTGATTTCAATTGTGTTAAGAGCGAAGAACAAACTATTGAAGCTAAAAATATTCCGCTTGATATTATTTTTGAGGATGAATTTTTGATAGTCCTCAATAAGCCTAAGGGAATGGTAGTTCATCCTGGAGCCGGTTTAGAGCAAGATACCTTAGTTCATGCATTGAAATATCACTGCGGAAATAATTTAAGTGATATTAATCCAGAACGAGCTGGAATTGTTCATAGATTAGATAAAGATACCGCTGGTTTGATGCTTGCTGCAAAAAATAACAAGGTGCATCAGCTTTTGAGCAAGATGTTCTCCGAGCATAGTATAGAGCGACACTACAGGGCTATTTGTTATGGTTTATTTAGAGAACGAGCAGGCGAAATAAATGGCCCTATTGCAAGAGATCCTGCAAATAGAATGAGAATGGCTATTTTACCATTTGGAAGAGAGGCTCTAACATATTTTAAGGTGATTGATGAATATAGACGTTTTTCCTTACTTGACCTAAGGCTTAAGACAGGTAGGACACATCAAATTCGTGTTCATCTTGAAGCTATTAATCACCCTATTTTAGGTGATGAGGTATATACGAGTAATTCATATCAGAGACTTTGTCTTGATTTTCTTAAAGGGCAGTGCCTATATTCTGCAAATGTTAGATTTATTCATCCAATTACTGGGGAAGAATTGTACTTTGAAATTGACGAACCAGAATTTTTTTCAGAGTGCAAAAAATATCTTGCACTAAATAATATGTAGATATCAAGAATTTGCAATTTATTTATTTTAAGGAAAAAATGTTTTTTATAAAGAGACAATTATTATATAGACTTATTGATAAGGTATTCAGAAAAAATGATAATATTCATGGATCAGAGTATGTTAGCCGTAATATTTGGGCGTATCTATTCCTGATCTTTTTGATATGCGCGGGAGTGCTTTTTATACATATAACTAAGACTGAAAGAGAGAGAAATACAGGGGCTAATCTCAAATTATTTAAGTCATATGAAGAGGAGAGGGCTAAGCTGAAAGAAAAAAATAATGAATTAGAAGAGGAAATTTCTGAACTTGATAACAAACACCGCAGTGTTTTGAATAGTCTTCTCCTTCCAAATGAAAATGCAAAAAATGGAAATATGTTAGATTTTTTTTCTGAGTGGTTGCCAAATAATGAGTTTGCCTATGATCAGGTATACGATGCAGCTATACAGCTTGCGGCGATGAATAAGGTTAATTCCCTTGGTGTCAGAATTACGATTAATGATGCAGATGATATAGACTATGGTCCAGAAGAGAGGAAACAAATTGTCCATGATGCAGATCTTCGATATCTAGTCGATAGTATTAAGATTTTTTATCCAATAGGTATTTCAGTTAATGGTGAAAGAATTAGTAGTACGAGTAAAATTGTATGTAATGGACCTAGTGTTCAGGTGAATAAGCATTTTAAGCCGGCACCATTTGTTATTGATGCGGCCTTTGTAACTAAGGAAGAGTGTGATACTACTATTTCTTATCTCAAGGAAAGTAATACTTATTTAGATATGCTTAAGAGGGGACTTAATCTAGAAATAACTTATATAGAAAATATGGAGCTCAGCTCTTTTAATGATGAAGATATGATAAGAAACAATGTGAAATTTTTAAGTGCCGAATAGTCACTTATAGTCGAATTTATTTTTGCTGATTATTTTGATATAGCTTAACTAGTAATGAGATACTTACTTGAAATGTCTAAAATTATAATAAGTAAGATCGAATAAAATAAGTAGTAGTTAAAAAAGAGATGAGAATATCACAGATTTCTTAAGTGGATTTATTGGAGAGTATTTGATGAAGTTTGTTAAAAAAATTATTTTTAGTTTAGTGTTTTTAATCTTAGGCATTGCTATTTCATTACAATATAAAGCTGCTAGAGATGGTGTATATGTATTAACCGGAGATAGTACGGCACTTCAGGAGTTAAAGGAAGAGGTTAACAATCTTCGAGAGAGAAATATCCAGCTTGTTGAGAATTTAAATGAAAAAAAAGAGAATATAGACAGATTATTAATGGCACAAGAAAATAATTCTGCAATTGATAAAGAATTAAAAAAGAAATATCATGAAACACTTGTTTTTGCTGGTCTTACAGATGTAAGTGGGCCAGGAGCTATTATTCAAATTCAGGGAAGTGAGAATGCCAATGTATCAGCTTCTACTTTGAGGGACTTGATTAATGAGTTAAAAGCCGGTGGAGCAGAAGCTATATCTATCAATGGTCAGAGAGTGGTGGCAATGACTGACATAAGAAATGTTGGCTCGTCTGACGCTAGAATTATGATGAATGGTGTAAACATAAGTAAAGATTATTTATATGAGATTCATGTAATAGACGAGACAGAGGCAATTAAGAATGTTTGGAATATTTTAGCTCCTGCTAGAGAAGAACTCGCGACAAGAGGCATTGATACATCAATTCAATATTCGGAAACGGTTGGAGTGCCTGCCTTGAAACAAAATAGTGCGGCATTTAGGAATGCTCTTATATTAAGTGATCTAGAAGGGACTAATAAATAAAATGTGATTCGAATACGAGTATTTAGCTAGTAAATGAATTTTGAGTTTTGAATATTGAGTGAAAGTATAAATGGTATATATATGGAAAAAATAATTGAGATAAATGATGCTAGTTTAGTTGCAGAAGTTTTTGGAGCGATGAATTCTAATATTCATTCTATAGAAGAGAATTTTAATGTTTCTGTTGAATCCATAAAAGAAGGTGTAATAGTTAGTGGCGAGGCAATAGGGGCAGTTAACAAGGCTAGTAGTTTAATTAAAAGGTTATTTGATTTAGCGGATAAGGGCCTTGATCCAAGTAAACAGTTGACTGATTACTATAGTAGAGAAATAAGTAGTGGTAATGATACAATTCTTGACTTTGAACCAGACTGCATTTGTTTGACTGCAAAAGGTAAACCAGTTAGAAGTAAGACTGAAGGTCAAAAAAGATATGTAGAGGCAATTAAAAATAGTGAGATAACTTTTGCTGTTGGACCTGCAGGAACTGGTAAGACATATTTAGCTGTTGCCCTAGCTGTAAATGCATTTAGAACGCATCAAGTGGATAGAATTATATTGACAAGACCGGCGGTAGAAGCTGGTGAGAAGCTTGGTTTCTTGCCAGGAGACTTACAGACAAAGGTTGATCCTTATATGCGGCCGCTTTATGATGCTCTTCAGGAAATGCTAGGAGCTGATCAATATATTAAGAATATGGAGAGAGGTCTAATTGAAGTGTCTCCACTGGCGTACATGAGAGGTAGAACCTTAGATAATTCTTTTATTATTCTTGATGAGGCACAAAATACTACTGCAGAGCAAATGAAGATGTTTTTGACTAGAATTGGTTTTAATTCAAAGGTTGTAGTGACAGGTGATGCTACCCAGATGGATTTAGAACCAAATAAAAAATCAGGTTTGGAAGAAGCCGAAAAGATATTAAGGGGAATTGATGGTCTCAGTTTTATGCGTCTGACCGCTGGAGATGTAGTTAGGAATCCTATGGTTCAGAAAATAATCGAGGCATACGAAAAATATGATAAATCTAGAAAAAAATCTAAGTAAACTTAAATTAATAAATATAAAGAAATATACAGAGAATCTCTTAATTGTAATTTTATTATGCCTGTCTATTTATTTAATTTATTACAAGTCTTTGCCTAGACAGTATGATCTAAAACCTGGAGATACTGTTATGGTTGATATTACAAGTGATCGCTCTATTGTGGATAAAAAAGCTACTGCAAAAAGAGCGAAGGATGCAGAGCTTTCTGTTACGAAAGTAATGGCTAGGTCAGCTCATTTGTCGAACCAATATTTATCTTTTCTTACTGAATATTTAAATGAAATAAGTAGTAAGAGAGATGAAATTGTTCTAAATGCAGTTAACTCTATATCTAAGACTTCTTCATCACCAGAGATATCATCTTCTGAGTTTACATATTCTAATTCTAGAAATGAAGAAAGTATTGATGAACAATCATCTAATACGAATGAAGATAATCTTTCCAATGACGAGATAAATTCATCATTAAGTAGCAATCAAGATGCTAAAAAGGATAATTCGGATAAATCCGAAGGTTTGGATACTAAATCTTCTGACGATGGGCTTGAGGAGTCTTTGGATAGTTCCACAAATATTGATGATTTTATAAAAGCTTATGTTTTTACTGAGCAAGATCGAGAGAATTTGGCTATGGCTATGCTTGCCATATCAAGGGATAAATATAGTTTTGAGTTGAGTGATGCAACTGCTAATATGCTTGCTAAATTACCATATTCTATATATAAAAATTACATTAAGGTAACAGAAGAGGCCGCAAGAAGACTACTTAATGAAAGTCTAGATAATAAAAATATTAGCACCAAGATTTCTTCGGAAATTAGTAATATATTAGATACTTTACCAGCTTATAAAGATGAATATAGAACTATTGGTGAAATATTGAAGCAATTTATTTTGCCAAATGTTGAATTTGATGAGCGTGCAACAAGACTTGCCAAAGATGCTGCAATTGCCCAAGTTAATGCCAATCCTATTCTTATTCAAAAGGGGACGAGAATAGTAAATGTAGGAGATATATTAAGTGATGAACAGTACAAATATCTAGAGGAACTTAATCTTTTGGATACAGGTAAGCTTAACTATAGTAATTTAGCGGGAATACTTATTATTTTCTTAGAATTACTACTAATGGCTCTTTGCTATATTAAATTATTTGAAGAGAAAATTTGGAAAAAAAGCAAGTCCTTGCTTTCTATTACAATAACTTCATTTATTACGGTGCTTGCGGGATATTATCTTTCTGATTTTAGTCCCTATGTAGTCGTTATTCCATTCTTTACTATTATTATGAGTAATTTTTATGGCTTTAGGATGGCCTTTGTTTTGGCAACAATTATTGCTACGGCCAGTTCTTTGATGAGATTCGGCGATAGTGGATTTTTGCTTATCAATATAGTCATTGCCTTTGCCAGCGCCGCTTCACTTTCATATAACAAAGAAGGAACGAATTATCTTAAGGTTATTTTATTTTCATTCTTACCTTTGCCACCTATAATGCTAGCTGTTGGACTAATTAGAGATCTACCAAGTCAGGACTTGGTAAATTCAATTTTGATAAGTTCAATAACAGCAGCACTTTCCGCTATGGCTGCAATAGGATTTACACCAATTATTGAAGTTTTGGAAGCAAAGGTGTCACCTATGAAACTCACTAATTTATCGCATCCAGGGAATATACTGCTTAGGCGACTTTTCTTCGAAGCGCCTGGCACAAACCAGCATTCTATGATGGTTGCGACATTAGCTGAGGCCGCCGCAGAAGCAATTTCTGCTGATAGCTTATTCTGTCGAGTTGCGTCATATTATCACGATATTGGAAAACTAGAGAATCCACTTATGTTTACCGAAAACCAAGAGGGATATAATCCTCATGATGAAATGACAGCAGAAGAGAGTTTTAGAGCCATTATCAATCATGTTGAGGCTGGGATTAATATTGGAAGAAGATATAGGCTCCCTGAACCAATATTAGATATCATTAGAGAACACCATGGTACAACTGTATTATTTTATTTTTATAACAAGGCAGTTAAGCAGGCGGAAGAACAGGGCTTGCCACTACCAAATTTAGATGATTTTAGATATCCTTATCTCATACCTCAAAGTAAAGAGTCAGGTATCATTATGCTCGCTGATACAGTTGAAGCTGCTGTAAAAAGTATGCAGCTAAAATCTACAGCTGAGGTTAGAAAGTTAGCAAGAAAATTACTTCGTCAAAAAAATGAGCAGGAGCAATTAATTGAATCCGGCTTATCATACGATGAAGTCGAAAAAATATTGTTAGCCTTTGAGCGAGTTTATCAAGGGCAGCTGCATGAAAGGGTGAAGTATCCTGAACCACATAAAAATATCAAATTGCACAAGTGAGCTTATTTTTGACAATATCTCAAATGAAGAGAATATTCTTTTGATTCACAGTCTTTGTAATCATCTGATAGATTCTTGTCTAAAAGAAGCAGCTGACAAATTCAAAGCAGATTTAGATTCACATGATTACACTTGTGAGTTAGAACTTATATTGTGCTCTGATGAGTATATTAGAGAGGTAAATAAAGAGTATAGGAGTATTGATAAAGTAACTGATGTTTTGTCATTCCCGATGCAGAATATGTTTAATGGTGAATTGACGGATAGCTTTTCTAATATTATTCCCATTAGTTTCATGGGGCTTGACACTAAATCTTTATCACTTGGAACAATAGTTATATCAATTGATAGACTCAGGGAACAGGCGAAAGAGTACAATCATTCTTCTTTGCGTGAACTGGCGTTTTTGCTTACTCATTCTATTTTACATTTACTCGGCTATGATCATATGAAAGATGATGAAAGACTTGCTATGGAGGGGCTTCAAGATAGCATTTTAGAAGAAGTAGGAATAAATAGAAATATTTCATTTGATGATAGGCCTGATTTTTTGAAAAATCTTGAAGATTATTATGTACTTTTAGATAAGCGAGAATTGGATATTAATTCACTTACTGAAGATGAGTATGATGAATTTATAATTCAGGACAGTGACAATTTGCCAATTTTGGATAGTGATGAAGATCTTAAGAGATTTCAAGAAATTGAAGAGATTCAAGAAATAGAAGATGACGATTCCCTCATACCTAAACTGAGAAATGACAAGATAGATAAAATGTCTGTTGAGAATAATTTTAAATTTGCATATGTGGGAATTTTAGGAAGACCAAATGTTGGTAAATCGAGTCTATTGAATACTTTGGTAGGACAGAATTTAGCTATAATTTCTCACAAAGCGCAAACAACTAGGCGCAATATAAAGGCTATCATCAATAGACCTAATTCACAATTAGTGATAACAGATACACCAGGAATGAACAAAGCTGATACTAAACTTGGCAGATTTATGGAAAAATCACTTCGCGCAGCCTTGGACTATAGTGACTTGATTTTATTCATGGTAGACGCGACTCATTCACAAGCAGCTGATATAGAGAAGCGAATCATTAAGCTTCTTAAAGAAGAGGATAAAAAAGTTATATTACTTGTTAATAAGATTGACAAAATATCCAAAGAGGTTTTATTTCCACTGATTACTAATTATTCTCAGCTATATGATTTTGCTGAAATTGTACCTATATCCGTCAAAAAATCCGACGGAATAGAATTACTACTTGACCTTATAGAGAAGCATATACCATATGGCGAGCCAGAGTATAGTGAGGATAGTTTTACTGATCAGAGTGAAAGAAGTATATGTGCTGAACTTATAAGAGAGCAAATTTTAATATATACACACAAAGAAATTCCTCACGGAACAGCTGTTGCTATTGAAAAATTTGAGGAGCTTGATCGAAATAATATTCCAACTAATAATTTTGAAGATAGGACCTTAGTTAAAATTACAGCTGTTATTTTGTGTGAAAAATCTAGTCATAAAGGAATAATCATTGGGAAGAATTCTTCATCTATTAAACGTATTGTAAGCTCGGCGAGATTAAAAATGGAGGAACTTCTTGATTGCAAGGTTTACCTAGATTGTCATATTAAGATAAAAGAAAATTGGAAAAATAAGGATCAATTTCTCAAGGAATTTGGTTATGGAATTGAGGATGACAATCTTATGAGGGAGATTCTTTAATGTCTCAGCATGCTATTAGTGTTGATGCAGTAGTTATTAAGGTTAATAATTTTTCAGATAATGATAGATATATAGAACTTCTAACTAGGGATAGAGGGATTATTTCAGTATTATGCAAGTCTATAAAATCTAGAAATAGACGATTTATAAACTTGACTGACCTCTATACCTATGCAAAATTTGAACTGTTCGATAATAATGGTAAATATTATTTTGATTCAGCTGATTCTATATATGACTTTGCCTCCTTGCGAACCAGTCTCACAATACAGACGGCTGCAGCTCATATGACGGAATTAGTACATGATTTCATATTAAGCTTAAATGATGTTTCAGATGAGATTGTTTTGAATGAATGTATTGAGATATATAGACTTTTTACTTCTGCTCTTTTTTTTATGGACCAGACGAATGGAAATGAATTATTTATTTCGTCGATATTTACATATAAATTTTTAAGTCTTATGGGATACGCTCTAAATTTTGATTTACAGAATAAGGGGCACAAGCTTAGTACAGAGACAATTTTTTCAGATTTTTTTCTTGAATTCTCTTTTTCTGAACGTAGATTTGTATTGAAAAAGAAAAATTTTTCTACTCGAGATGATTTACTCTTAACAGAAAAGAATGAGAAGCGGGAGCTTTTTTATCCTAAGGAAGAAAGTAACTTTGATAATAAAAGTACTGATACAGTTCCAATTGGAAAAGGGCTATTTCGTTCTTTACAGTGGATTGATGCTAAGATGTCACCGGATTGTTATAAGTTTTCAATTTCTGCAGGGGATAAGCATTTATTATATTTATTTGTGTCACGCTATTTGAGAGAGCAGGTTGAAAAGGAGTATAAGAAATTGGATTTGATTGTAGATTTGTATTCATTAATTAATAAAGGACATGTATGAGTTTGAGGAACATAGGATTGAGAATAGATCTTATTTATAATTTTGATGCGTATTATAATAGAATGACTTGTATTTAGTTAAGATGTGAAATAAGTTGATTAACTGGGAGCTAGCAGATGAATAAGGTGAAAATTGCTGCAAGAACTTTAGTAGAGACTGTCTGCAGAGATGGTGGTCTTTCTCAACTTAGTTTCAGTAATTTAAGTCCACAGGCTGGGACAAGAACACATAAGAGTTTCTATGAATACTTGGATTTGCTTTTTTCTGATTATAGATCTTTAAATGAGGTCTCTCTTGACATTGCTGCTAAGTCTGACAATTTAGAATTAGATATACAAGGAAGAGCTGATGTTATATTAATTCCAAGTGTTAACTGTGATGCCGAAATTGTGGCAAATGAAAAAAATGATAAAAGAAAAAATGTAAATTTTTGTTCTGATAAGGCTTGTGCAAGTTACAAAAATATATATGATGATTTTGCTAAAACTTATAAGCTAGACTCGTCTAAGAAATCAAATATTAAAAGTGGAGAAAATTATTCTACAATAAATAAATTAAAAAATCTTAATATAGCTGGAATAACAGAAATAAAAGATAAGATGAAAATTGACTGCTTGCATGTCTTAGAGGTTAAGACAGTGTCCCTTTCACTAGATGAGTTGAATATGTTTGGAAATTCTCTTCACTGGTTTCAGGCGATGATATATGCTGCAATGATTTTTATTAGATTTCCAGAGCTACTTCTTGATTGTAAACTTGATAGTAATAATGAGGGCGAAATCAATTTAATTGATAATCAAGATATATGTGGGAGTGAATTAGAAAATTCTAAATTATTTTTAGACTATAATACTTTAGATTTTAAAAGTCTTAGGGGAGAGAGCGAAGCGGAAATCTATAGATTTAATTGCGAGTTTATTAGACGGAGATTTGATAATCGCTTAATTCCTTTTGTTTTGGCCTATGTTTCACAAGAAAGTTTAGATTGTAGGCTTCTTTATAGAACTATAAGAGCTGATATATTAATTGATTATTTTGAGGAACTTGTATATTCATATTTAGATTTTGCTCTCAATACTGCCAAATATCAGGAAATACGTGATAAATCTATCAAGAATATGAGCTTCCCTTATCCTAGTTTACGTGATGGACAGAAAATATTTATGCAGGAACTGCTTTCTTCTGTGATGGATAGAATTCCTTTGTTTGCTGAACTTCCAACGGGAACAGGCAAGACGATAGCTTCATTATATCCATCTATTAAAGTGATCCCACATAAATCCTTGGGTAAGATTTTTTATCTAACTGCCAAAACTTCTACCAGAGAGGTGGCAGAAAAAGCACTGCGTGATCTTAGGGATTCTGGTCTTTTTTTAAGATCTATATGTCTGAGAGCAAAGGAGCAAAGCTGTTTAGAACCAGAACTTTATTGTGATCACAATTTGTGTCCATATGCTATTAATTATTATAAAAATTTAGCTGAGGGACTCAAAGAACTTTTATCTATGCAGGAAATAACAGCTGATAAGCTTGCTGATATTTCCAAGAAGCATAAGCTTTGTCCATTTGAACTTTCACTTGATATTGCCTTATTTTGCGATGTTATTATTGGAGATTATAATCATGTTTTAGATCCTAGAGTGAGACTTGAACGTTTCTTTTATCAGAGCAGGGAAAGTCACACGCTTCTTTTTGATGAAGCGCATAACCTAGTAGATAGAAGCAGAGACATGTATAGTGTCGATATAAAATCTAAAGACCTTGATGATTTGAGACATATGTTTACTGGAGAAGAAAATATCTCTAGCTCCATTATTGATAAACTTGATCAGCTTAGAGCTTTTTTTGATAGCTTGAGACTTAAGTCGCTTGAGGCTAGTCTCAGAGCTTTTTTTAGAGATAATGAACCATCTCATACTGCTGATATTGATGATGAGGGGGCGTATGAAGAGCCGGGTTTATTTATAATGAAAGCACAATCGGCTATGCTGAATGAACTTATAAGAGAATTTTTGAAGGTGGCGAGATTTTTATTTGATCTTAGCATGGATATTGAACTTAAACGCAAGCTTGTTGAGGTATTTTCTTCCTTACGTTATTACTTGAGAATCGTTGATGAATTTTGGTCAGATAGATTTATTTTCGCCTTTAGAGCAAATGAGAGAGCGTATCATCACAGACTTATTTGTCTTGATCCTTCTACATATATAAGAAAGTCTTTTTATCCTAGTCATTCCGCCATATTTTTTTCAGCAACATTAAGCCCATATTCTTATTATGCAAAAACAATATGTGAGGACGATAAGCTTTCGAGAACAATCAGTCTTAATTCACCTTTCCCAAAAGAAAACTTGAAGGTTATTGTTTATACTGGGACAAAAACTACTTATCAATATCGGGACGCTTTTGCCGAAAAGACAGCGAGAGCTTTGGCCTTTGCAGCAACTAGATTGAGAGGACATCAACTTTTTTTCTTTCCTTCTTTTGCATATATGAATAAAGTCCTTCCAAATTTGAAAAAATATATTCCTTCGGAGATAAAGCTTGTCACACAGACAGCTTCGATGTCTATAGCTGAGCGCGAAGAATTCATTAGTAAATTTAATGATATTTCAGATAATAATAGAGATTTAATTGGATTTGCTGTTTTAGGTGGTATCTTTTCCGAAGGTATAGATTTAATAGGACCTAGACTTGATGGCGTATCAATTGTTGGTGTTGGAATTCCACAGTTAAGTGCCGAGAGAAATATGATGTTAAATTATTATAATGATAAATTTGGCGATGGTTTTTTTTATGCATACCAGTTTCCTGGATTTAATAAGGTTCTTCAAGCCGCGGGAAGACTTGTTCGTTCGGCTGAAGATTTAGGTTGTCTACTATTAATTGATGAAAGATATAGAGAAGAAAGATATATATCTTTATTTCCTTCGCATTGGGATTATGAATTCTGTGAGAATGAAGTTGAACTATGTGAAAAGCTTGAGTCTTGCTATGAATTTATAAATGAATCGAGAGCCTATATGGATAGAATGGGCATCAATTACCGATATGAGTCAAAAAATAGCGAATCTGATTCTTGAATTAAGACAATTATATTTCATAAATGACTTGAATTGATTATATAAAGATGTATCAAGATAAAAAAAGACCGATTAGAATCGGTCTAGTATGCGGAAAACAGGACTTGAACCTGCATGGGAAATTCCCACTAATACCTGAAACTAGCGCGTCTGCCAATTCCGCCATTTCCGCGAGTAAGTGAATTATATCAGAAAAATTTTTATTATCAATACATAAATTAAATGAGTAATCAAAGTGTTTGCGAGATAAATAGTGGTTTTTTTATATTTAATTTGCTAGAGGAAGCTTGATTGCATAATAAAAGTTGCATAATTGCTATATATGCGAAAAAAAAACTAAAATTATTGATATAATATTAACGATTGGTCTTTATAGTTTTTGATTTACTGTGATGTAAATCATTTAATATTAAGTAGAGATAAGTTATTCTGCTGTCTCAAGCTTGTAAATTTTATGGAGGAAAAATGAGCACGGAAAGATATTTAGGTAATGACTACTATTATGTTGGTTACTCTGATATGAGAATCGGTCGTTTTGAGAATATGATTCCATTAGAGAAAGGGGTTTCTTACAACTCATTTCTTATAAAAGATGAGAAAAATTGTCTTGTCGATACTGTTGATAGTTCAATTCTTTTGCAATTCAAAGAGAATGTTGCTGCCGCTCTAGCAGGAGAAAAATTAGATTATATAGTTATCCATCATATGGAGCCAGATCACTGTGCGGGAATAATTGAACTCATGGAGTTGCATCCAGAGTGTCGCATTGTTGGAAATGCTAAATCCTTTACATTTTTGAAGCAGTTTAGGGGAGAAAATTATCCCGATAGACAAGTTTTGGTAGGAGAAAATGACATTTTAGATTTAGGCAAACATAAGTTGAGATTTATTTTAGCCCCTCTAGTTCATTGGCCAGAAGTTATGTTTAGCTATGACGAGAGCACTGGAACTCTATTCTCTTCAGATGCGTTTGGTAGTTTTAATTATCTTAGTGGTAATATCTATTCTGATAGAGTGAAATATGATGAGCATTGGATGAGAGAAGCTAGATTGTACTATACAAATATTGTCGGTAAACAAGGGGTAAGTGTTCAGAAGGTCTTTAAGAAATTGGAGGATGTTGAGCTCAAACAGATCTTCCCATTACATGGTGTTCTTCATAGGACTCCAGAGATGATAAATAAGCTTGTTTCTATGTATAACAAGTGGAGTAAATATGAGCCTGAGGAAAAGGGTCTTATGGTCATCTATTCTTCAATGTATGGAAATATGGAGGAGTGTTGTCTAAAGTTAGCTCATATGCTTGATGAGCGTGGAATTGACAATATTCGTTTCTTCGATGTAGCTCAGACCGATACTCACTATCTACTAGCTGAAATATTTAGATACTCCCATATCGTTGTAGGTGTTGTCAATCATAATACTAAGTTATATCACGAAATGCATGAGGTGCTGACACACTTCGCAGATAATAATTTGCAAAATAGAAAATTTGCACTTTTGGCAAGTAAGAGCTGGGGTGGCAAGGCAGCTGACGAGGCTAAAGAAATTCTTCTATCAATGAAAGGCTTTGAGCAAATTGGAGAGACCTTCGAAATTTTGTCTACTTTGAGAGAAGATCAAATTGATGATTTGAAACAACTTGCCGATAGAATTGTCGAGAGTTTTGATAAATAATTGCGTGCATACTTTGTTTCATATATCATAAAAATCCTACTTGTTATAGGTAGGATTTTTATTTTTAGAAATTGGTGAATTAGATGAGCATAATAGCATTAGATATCGGTGGAACTTTTGTGAAGGCTGGTATTTTTGAAAATGAAAAATTAAGAGAGTATTCTGAATTTCCAACCAAGGCTCATCAGGGCGCCAATGCCTTGTTGGAAAGGTGTAGCAAATATATTCAAGAAAATTTACGAGATAAGACCGAATCATTAGAGGCTATTGGAATATCGAC
Source organism: Bacillota bacterium (assembly GCA_023420115.1). Taxonomy (GTDB): domain Bacteria; phylum Bacillota; class Clostridia; order Saccharofermentanales; family Fastidiosipilaceae; genus JAEZWR01. Next base: position 27,723 of record JAEZWR010000035.1, read on the forward strand.
AAGGGGGCAGGTCGATATTTTAAAAGGGAGCATAATATTTGCTCATGACAGTATTAAGAATTATACAGGGATAAATATTAGAAGGTACTTTGAAGATATCTTTAATGTACCAGTATATGTTGAGAATGATGTTAATTCTGCTGCTTATGGTGAACTTAAATATGGTGCGGGAAGATATATGAATGATAAAAGTTTCCTCTGTTTAACTGTTGGAACAGGTGTGGGAGGAGCGATTATTGAGAATGGGAAAATACGCCATGGAAAGAGTTTCCAGGCAGCTGAATTTGGTGCGATGATAACACATGCTGAAGATGTGAGAAAAAATAAGTACAGAAGCGGAAGCTTTGAAAATTATGCTTCTACAAAAGCTCTGGTAAAGTTGTGTAAGAAAGTTGATCCATCTATACGTTCTGCCAAGGATGTATTTAGGAATGCGAATAGACCAGAAATTAATCATTGTATAAATATATGGGCAAAAGAATTCTCTATAGGTCTTGTGACTTTAATATATCTTTTTAATCCAGAAAATATAATTATTGGTGGCGGAATTATGCAACAAAAGATGCTCATAAAGAAGATTCGACACCAGCTTCATTTTTTACTAATGGAAAGTTTCCAAGGCATTAATGTAATCACAGCTGAACTTGGAAACAAGGCAGGTTTAATTGGAATTGCCTGTTTAACCAAAGAATTTATTAGCCCGAATTACTGAGGCACTGTTTAAAAAATCATATATAAGATGTTATAAGTTAGTGTTTTATAGTTTGTAAAGTTTATTAATTTTATAAATATGTATTTAGCTTGACAGTAAATTTCAAGTGGTGTAAAGTATAGGGACTTTACACTGTGTGAGTGATGTTTCTATGGAAGAAAAGTTTGATAAATTAATTAGAATACAAGATTTGATGGATCTTTATCTTCCTCTTCTGACGGAGAAACACCAAGAACTTTTGACTTTATATTTTGTTGAAGATTTGAGTTTTACTGAAATTGCTAAAGTTTTGAGTTCTAGTCGTCAGGCAGTTTATGATGGAGTTAAACAGGCGATTAAGAACCTTGAAACATATGAGAATTTACTGAATAACTTAAGTCGTAGGCAGGAAATTATGAAGCTCATCATCAAACTTAGAGAAAGTATTCAAAATGATAAATGTTTGAATAGTATTTCCGAGTTGATTGACGAAATAGAGAGAAAGATCTGATTGAAATAGAGGAGTTGTGATATGGCCTTATTTGAAGGTTTATCAGAGAAATTACAGAATATAACTTCAAGAATGGGCAAGAAGCAGCGTGTTACTGAATCTGATGTCAAAGAAATGATGAAGGAGATTCGTATTGCACTTCTCGAAGCAGATGTAAATTATAAAGTTGTTAAGGATTTAGCACGGAATATATCTGAAAGAGCATCTGGATCTGAGGTTATGGAGAGTCTCAGTCCAGGGCAACAAGTTGTAAAGATAGTTAGAGAAGAACTTGTAGAAATTTTAGGTGAGGCTAGTGATAAATTATATTTTAACTCATCTGGATTCACTGTTATTATGCTTTATGGTCTTCAGGGATCTGGTAAGACAACAACTTCAGCTAAGCTAGCTCTTTATTTAAAGAAACAAGGTAAGAAACCTTTGCTTTGCTCCGTTGATACACATAGACCTGCAGCCGCCAAACAACTTGAGGTTCTTGCGAAATCAATAGATGTTCCTTGTTTCATTAAGCCAGAGGAAAAGGATGCAAGAGTTATTGCAAGAGAGGCTCTTGCTCATGCTAAGCATTATTTCAATAATGTTTTAATCGTCGATACTGCAGGTAGACAAGTTGTTGACGACAGTATGATGATAGAGCTTGAAGATATCGCAGAGATTGTCAAGCCGGATGAGAAACTTCTAGTAGTTGATGCGATGATTGGACAAGAAGCTGTTAATGTAGCAGAGACCTTTGAAAATCGTATCGGATTAGATGGATTTATTATGAGTAAATTAGATGGCGATGCCAGAGGTGGTGCGGCGCTTTCTATTTATCAAATTACTAAGAAACCAATTAAGTTCATAACTTTAGGTGAGAAATTAAATGCTCTTGAGATCTTTGATCCAGATAGAATGGTTTCTCGAATATTGGGAATGGGTGATGTTTTATCGCTGATTGATAGAGCTACAGAGGCTCTTGATCCGGATAAGACCGAAAAGTTGGTAGAGAATTTACAGAATAATAAATTTACTCTTGATGACCTTTTACTCCAATTTGAAGAAATGAAAAAAATGGGACCACTTAAAGATATTATTTCGATGCTTCCTGGAGCGAATAAGTTTAAAATCGACGAGAGCGAGCTTGATGATAAAAAAATGGATAGAATAGCAGCTATTATCAAGTCGATGACCGTAAAGGAAAGAAGAAATCCGAACATTCTTAATGCATCAAGAAGAAAAAGAATTGCTCAGGGTTCAGGGACGACAGTTCAAGATGTGAATAAACTTATCAGGCAGTATGAAGAAATGAGCAAGATGATGAAAAAGTTTAATCTATTTGGTAAAAAATCGAAAAGAAAAATGCCATTTAAACTACCTTTTTAATTGAGGTGTTTATTATATTAATGAAACTTATCGCAGATGCGAGGGTATATAATTTAGGAGGAAATTATGGCAGTCAAAATTAGACTAAAAAGAATTGGTGCCAAGAAGGCCCCATATTATCGTGTTGTAGTTGCAGATTCACGTTATCCACGTGATGGTCGCTTCATTGAAGAGATTGGTTCTTATAATCCTGGTGCCAATGGTTCCGAAAAGAAATTACAAATCAATGAAGAAAAAGTTCGTGAGTGGGTATCAAAAGGTGCTCAAACAACCGAAACAGTCAAAGCATTACTCAAAAGAAATGGAATTAGCGAAAAATGAATAAAGAACAGTCAATAAATGAATTAAAAGAATTACTTTATACAATGGCAGTGGCTCTAGTCGACAATCGTGAAGCAGTAAATGTAACTGTAAGTAGCGAAGAAGATAACACTGTTGTTCTTGAACTGAGAGTAGCAGAGGAAGATATGGGCAGAGTAATTGGTAAGAGTGGACGTAGAGCCCAGGCAATGCGCTCCATTGTAAGTGCAAAAGCTATTCGTTCTGAATTACGTTGCATCGTCAACATTGTTGACTAATTAAATTTTAATAGAGACGAGCAATCGTCTCTATTTTCTTTGAAATTATGACTAGGAAACTTAATCAATTTATTTATGTTTGTCGCATTTTGTCACCCCACGGTGTTCATGGTGATTTCCATATAGAGTTATTATCAGATGATATTGAAAGACTAAAAAATCTGAGGCATGCCTATATCA
>JAEZWR010000012.1 GCA_023420115.1 Bacillota bacterium
GGCTTGTATGGTTAATTTGAAAGACGTGAAAGTCCCGACTTTCGAGGGGGCGCTGGCACTCGACACCGCCTGCGCCGAAGTCCAACGCTACTGGTTCATTGACGACGTGATCCCACTGGATATCTGACCGGATTTAGACTCTTGCCACGGTCGCAGCACCTGTATAAGAATCTGAACGAATCAGTTACACAGGCAAAATCCAGGACGCTTCAACGCAAAAGTTCTTATTCAGGAAGTGATGACGTGGGGCATGTGTGGGACGAGGATAAAAACGTCGATTTGTGGCAGCTTTGCTACGAGTACTGCACCGACCCATACATGTAAACGCTAACTATCTTGTGCCGAACAGAGAAAGCAAAGAAGCTCTTCGCTGATTGGGAGGAAGAATTCCGTCCTGATTGCACTCAAATGGGGGAGGACGACCTCCAACACCTCGACAGCTGATACAGCACTTAACGTATCGACGCTAGTCAAGATGCCGAGCCTCCAGGGAAATTCGGTTACAACCTACTCGATACGCCATAAGATGAGAGGCGACTATGAAGTTTCCTGAAGGTGGGACACCATGAGGTTCAATCTGTCGAAATGGCGTAGAAACCCAACGAGTGAGTCGTCGGATTCCCTTCAACGGATAACCACCAGCGATCTGCGGATCATCTATCCCGCCACGCTTTGCGAGTTAAATACCGTTGAAAAGCAGGCAGATTGCGTTTTGACTTTTTGCCAGATGGACGAGGGCGGATTTCGTCCGAGCATAGTTTTCAGCTCGCGTGATACCGAGGATCCGTTAGTGGACTGTGTCTACGTCGAGCAACAGCGTTTGATCCAGGAACACCCAAACACGTGTTTGTTAATGATGTTGCCTTACGCGAAGCCAAGTGAGGATGGCGAGGACTTAGATTACGTGGGGTTTCAAACGACTTCTTCGTACTTTGTCGACGATCATGCGCTGATTGTGAAGCGCTGGGATTTTTCTACAGGCCAAAAACATTTGACTGCCACAGCGTCGTTCTTGCCATCACAAATGTTGAGGGTAGAAACGACTTTCAGGTGGGTCGTAGACAACTTGGAGTTTTCTGCACCCCAAGCAACACTAGTCGCAGCAGCTCAAAGGCAGTCACGAACCGGCGCACCTATTGACTCTGAAGTATCGCAACGTTTAGGTGTCCCGGTTTTGAACCAGCAAGGCTTTCCTCATTCGAAAGTACAGCAATCTCGTTACTACTCCGCTGCAGATATGGGGCAACCCTTAGAAGACCTGGGTGCAGACATTCGCGGGTCTCATTTGTTAGACGTTGTTTTAACAACTCGTGGGATGGAAGGAAACTACCAAGTAGTTAGAGGATCTAGTGGGCCGGTAGTAGTTCGAACTGCTTCAGATACTGCAGACGATCCGCTTGTCTACCAAAGTGGTCATCCGAAGTATGCGGCTTACCTTTGCTCAATCGAGTTGATCCTTAGCGATGTGTTGGGTTGGCTTGGCGCGGTACCTAACTACACGTATAGCGATGAGTTCACTCTCTCAAGCCACGAGTTAGAACAAAAGCTTGCACACCCTGTTCTTGGACAAGCGTGGAAACGTTTTGAAATCTACACCGATTCAGCGAAGCGAGCGTGGCTTGCTATTCCCGGCAAAGATGCGTTTTATGAGCAATATCCAGCTGATCTCGGTGGAGAGATAAAACTTAGATCTATTCCCCATTTCTACGTCGTTGACACCATGGCTGAAGTGATCGGGAGCGCCCTGTAAGCCGAGTTAAGAGTGACGTCCAGATAGGCGTTATCTTTCTGAAAACTTGTGTTGTCAACGAAGCGTAGCGGGGCGTTTCCAGCACGTAGTGTGAAAACTCTTGGTACAAGGTGGATTACCGTGATGAAATGAGCGTTAATTCGATAGTCGACTTTCGTCGATTGCTAAAGAAAGCCAATTGTGACTGAAAATTGGTCGCCGACGAATGTCGCCGCCGCCGAAAGTCGGTTGTCACCGAAGGGAACGACATAGAACTGCACGAACGTATCAAAGACTTGCGAACTCAAGCTGGTCTGTCGCAAACAGAGTTAGCTGAAAAGTTGGCTGTTTCTCGCCAAGCCGTATCCAAATGGGAGTCTGGGCGAGGCACGCCAAACATCTCTAACCTCAGTGCAATAGCTGCCCTGTTCGACGTTTCTGTCGATTATTTGTTGGGCGTGGTTCCTATTTCGCCCACCCCAGTTGTGCGGTATCCGATCAGTTGGGACAAGCTGGTTGCGCTGCGTCCTCATGGCAAAGTCTTGAAGAAGAAAACCCACGCGGCAGTGATCGAAGCTCACCCGCGCTCTACAAGGATCTGGCCGCTCATACGCAAGAAGTTGAGCACGAAAGCTGAACGAGTATTTGACTGGCTCGGATTTATTTTCTCGGACACGATCCTAGGAACATTCTCCTCTATTGATGCACTGTCGAACCGGGATGCCTACTACCGGGTGGAAGAAAACGGCCGTCAGTTCTTGGCTCGCGTTACTAAAGAGGTCGTTGAGTCCCAAGAGCTCCTTCAACCCATAGAAGGGTCGAAATTTACCATCGGCATGAATCGGTTTAAGAAGGAAAAGTATCCGATCGTGTAATCCGGCGTTTGCTTAGGCAAGTGTTTGTTCAGGCAGGTATTTGCTCAGTCAGACGTTCGATGACTCTTGCAGCCGACCTGCCTCGATATGAGCCAAGTTCATACCCGTCCTCCAAT
>JAEZWR010000023.1 GCA_023420115.1 Bacillota bacterium
GAGTTCCCCCGTGCCGCGTTTATGCGCATCCACGCCAAGCCGCACTTGGCGGGCAGACCGCTGGTGACCTCAACAATCACCTTTGATACAACTGTCGTATTGGACATACAAGGCAGCGACGAAGAAATTTTAGGACGTTTCAAAACACGCGGACGCCGCGATGTACGTAAGGCGCTACGCGAAGAGAATCTGGAAGTCAGGGATGAAACCGCTCAAGCGGTTCAAGACTTTTCACCGTACTATGCGCTGATGGTCGAAACTGGGCAGCGTGACGGCTTTACGCCCCCAGATCAAGACACTTTCCAACAGCTTCTGCGCGTTCTTGGCTCAGAACATGCGTTATTAATGGCCGCGCGACAAGAATCGCAACTAATTGCGTGGTCGATCATCACGGTGGCGCCTGTAGGAGCGCAACGCTTGTATGCAGCCATGGGGAAAGCAGGCCTCAAGGGTCTTGTAAACGATTTCATGGTTTACAAGGAAGCCTTGGTTTTGCGAGACCGTGGGGTGGGAACGTTCGACCTCATGGGGATTGGCTCTGACCTGGCTCCCAGCTTGTATTCGCTCAACTTGTTCAAAACGAAGTTTTCTAAAACAGTGAAATCCGTGCGTCCCGCGCGCGATGTGCCCCTGCTTTATTCGATAACTAGCTTATTGCAGGCGCGTCAAGCCTTGCGTACAGCGAAGGAACGACACGCAAACCCGGCGCCTTACCGAGAAGCCCGTTTTTTGCCCGTCATTCTTGGCGGAGGGTTGGAATCGTACGCCCTGGCTCGTCAGTTTAACGACGAGTATCACACGCGCGTGGTTTGCATTTCCAAACTGCCATCCCAGTCCGTGGTTTTGTCAGACTTTATTGACCTAGTGACCCCTGAAGACGTGACCACGCCCGAGGGTGTCTTGGCAACCATGCAAGACGTGGCACGCCGCTACGAGGGCCAGCAGCTGGTGCTGATGACGAACTCCGATGATCAGGTTGAAAATATAGTCACGATCCGCGATCAGCTCCCTGATGCCTTCGTGTGTGCTTTGCCGCCGCGCGATACTTTAGACGCTGTTTCCAATAAGGCGAGGTTTAAGAAGATTTGCGAGGACGCTGGCGTGGCTACCGCACGGTTTGCGAACCTGTCGGCAGGTGAACGCTTGCAGTCTGACCTGACATTCCCCGTCGTGGCGAAACCGGCATCGTCAGCGAAGTTTGACCAGTTAGACATGCCGAATAAGCATAAGGTCTACTATTTTGAGACCGAGAACGAACTGGGCGCGTTCATGGACGAGCTAGCACACTACGGTTACGAAGACAGCTTCGTGGTGGAGGAATACATTCCGGGGGGAGATTCTCAGATCCACTCCGTAACTGCTTATGTAGATGCCTGCAACAAGTTACGTATGCTCTGCCATGCTCAAGTCGTGTTGCAAGATCACCGCCCAGATTCGGTTGGTATGCCGGTAGCTATGATTACGTGTCCCCATCCAGTGTTGTTTGATCAGGTTAAACGCATTTTTGCCCAGATTTCTTACGAGGGATTTGCGAACTTTGACGTGAAAGTCGATCCGCGTGATGGGACTGCGTACTTCTTGGAGGTAAATCCACGTATTGGCCGCAATTCCGCATACGTGTATGCTGCGGGCGTGAACCCCATGCGCGTGTTGGTAGATGACTTAGTGCAGGGGCGTAAAGCGAAACTGGAGGTCGCCACCAAGGAAGCGTTCTATACGCTGGTTCCAAACTCGGTGGTTCAGCGGTGGGCGGATGCACCCGACTTGGTGCGCAAGATGAAAGAACTCACAGCTTATGGCAAGAGGTTCAACCCGCTGCAAAATCCCCGCGAATCACAGTGGAAGCGCGACGCATTCTTGTTACTGCGAGACGCGAAGCTGCAAGCCATGTTCCAAAAGTATCCGCCCGCAGAACTTTAACGAGGCTGCCGCGAAACGCTCGGCATATACCGCACGGATCTAGGCTTTCCCGGGGGCTTCGGGTCTGCCGCAAGACTTTGGCGAGGCTGCCGCCAAACTCTCGGTATATACCGCACGGATCTAGGCTTTCCCGGGGGCGCCGAAAGCCTGTCGCAGAATCTTAGACCTTGCCTACACCTGAAGGCAGGTGCATCCGGTGGATCACGCAAGCACGCTCTAGGTTGAGAGGGATCTGCTAGCACGTGCGCACAATGGCGACTTCTTCGGCAGGTAGCAGCCCCTGCTTGCGGACACTATCACTCCACGCCAGCTCCACTTGCTGGGCGGGCACAGCCACGTCGTCGTCACCGAAGTTTACAACGACGTCAAAGTTAGCCAAATGCAACGTCAATACGTCCTCATCCCACGACATTTTCACATGCTGACCATCACCAAGCGTGGGTTCTTCCTTACGCAAGTCGATCAAAGCCTTATACCACGCGAGCATCTGTTGACCCGCGTTGGCGTCACGCTTATCCCAATCGAGTTTCGAAGCCACGAACGAATCACGCGAGGTTGGGTCTGGCACTTCCACATGCTCACCATAAATCGCATCCCACCCGTGAGAAGCAAACTCTGCACGCCTCCCTTCACGCATGGCCTGTTCCATCTGTTCATCACCATCTTGGTCAGAGAAGAACAAGAACGGTCGCTTCGATGCCCACTCTTCACCTTGGAACAGCATGGGTGTAAACGGGGAGAGTAAAACGAGTGCAGCCACACTCG
>JAEZWR010000038.1 GCA_023420115.1 Bacillota bacterium
AAGTTCAGGTGACAGTGGCTCCATCTGCGCTCAATGCGCAAAATTCATCGATTGAGCTTGCCCCTGCTCAGCCTCAAGATCAAAAACCCGTTAAGGTTGTTGTAACTATTAAGAATGATCTTAATAACCCAGTTTCTGGCGGCGAGTATATTGTCGAGCTTCCTGATAAAACTCAAGTTTCTGCAACGGCTAACGCCCAAGGTCAGCTTGAGCGCGTCACACCACTCAATGGCAGCAAGGAGATTATTTTTAATGCTGCCGAACCAAGCGCCGGCGAGCAAGTGGTTAACGTCTACAAGGGCAGTACAAAGCCAACAGGTGAAGATCCGTTCTTAACTACTCAATTTACTTCTGATAAAAACCCAGATCTTGAGGGTCAACCGGTGACTGTTGGCACGTATGCAGCTACCGCAAATATTGACAGTGGCCCTAAGGCGGGCGATGGTACCGAGCACTATACCATTACGGTGGTCTTGAAGGATAAGTACGGTCAGCCTGTCAGAAGCTACGAAAGCATGCTGAGCACTGATAAGTCCTTGCCGGAGGATCACGCTGGCACGCTGACTACCAATACGTTTACCGTCAGCACCTTTACCGAGTCGCAGTCAACTCCAGGAACCTATGAGGCAACCGTAACTGCCACGCAGGTTGGAACTGGCTTAATTGAGGTTAAGCTTAATGGTGTCAAGATTAGCAATACCTTAAGTGCTGAGTTTGTTGCCGGTGCTCATGATGCCACTCAATCAACTTTTGAGATTCAAAAGGATGGCCAAGCTGTTACCAGCACCGGTGTAACTGCTGGTGATATGGTTGATTTGATCTACACGCCAAAGGACGCTGAGGGTAATCTCATTACGAATGGGCTTGGAGAGACCATCGACGTAGCCGTCCCAACACATGAGGATCCTGGCACCAAAACAGTTACGCTTACGAAACAAGAGGACGGCACCTACACAGGCAGCGCTCAGCTGACGAAGGCTGATCCCAGTGTCGTGCTCACCCCAACTGTGAATGGCACGACGGGCAAAACTACCCAGGTCAAAGTTAATCCAAGTGCTCCACACAGGGCAACGGTAACGGTTGTACCTGAAAAGCAAAACGTCACTTCAGGCACTGAGGTAACTACTCCTGGTACGATTAAGGTTGTTGATCAGTACGGCAATGACGTTGCTCCTCAGACAGTCGTTTACGTTAAGGTTCCAGGCAAAGAGGCTCTCACTTCCGTGACGCTTGAGCAGGGGCAATCTGGTGTTTCAGGCAATATTCCTGCATTCACGCCTGCGCTGAGTACTGACAATGCGATTGTTGTCTACAGCCAAGATGAAGTTTCTGCTGCCAACAAGCTGGGCGAGACAACAGTTAATGTCACTAATCCGCATATCAGCAAGGCTGACACCACGCTTGCGAGTGATCCAGAAAATCCTGTCGAAAAGACGCTGGTAACTGTTGACGCTGTCATTAAGAACAACGAAGGTCAGGTTCTTGAGGGCAAAGAGGTGCTCGTTGTTGTCCCTGGACATCCTGAAGGCATTGCCGCTATCACTAATGGTCAGGGTGTTGTTGTTCGCAAGGACACCAATCAAAAGATCACCTACACGGCAAGCAAGTATGGTGTTGCTGATAAGATCGGCATTTATCACACTCAAGTTGCGCCAGGTAACCTGATTAAAGAGATTACAGTCAACCCTCAGAAAAACAGTGATCTGGTGGGCGAGCCTTCCTTTAGTGATGCGAATGACGCTCAAAAATCAACCGCCGAAATCACAAACACTTCTCAAGTTGTCGCAAATAATACCGATACACAAACCATTACCGTTGTTTTGGTTGATGCTTATGGTGATCCAGTCAGCGGCAAGGCAACAAACTTGAGTGCCGTTGATCCAACTTCATCAACTGTTCCTCAAGGTGCCACTATTTCCGCCTTTACTGAGGATACTCAAACGAAGGGTACCTATACTGCTACGGTTAAGACCACCAAGGCTGGTTCAATGACGCTGGCTGCCCGTTATACTTCTGACGGAGCAAGCCCAACAACAAGCGTTATTAATCCATCGCTTATTACCTCATTTATTGCAGGTGAGCCAAAGACTGCTCAGGTTACGATGGGGCAAGGCAAGGACAACACGTTTGTTGGCACGCCAGTCGTAAAGCCTGGTACGTTTACGGTTGTTGACGAGCATGAAAACAGTGTTCCTGCTGGTACGGTTGTGTATGTCAAGGTTCCTGGTGACAGCACCTTACATCGCGTCGAGCTTGCTCAAACTGATGATGGTATTGTCGGTGAGATCCCTGGCTTTACTCCAACACAAAGTACTGATAACACGATCACGATTTATAAAGATAACAATCAGGATCCTGACAGTGTCTTGGGTACGCATGATGTGGTTGTTACCAACGACTTGGTAAGCAAGGATCAATCAACACTTACTACTAACCCCGAAGAGCCAGTTGAGGGTGTATCGGTTACGGTTAATGCCACGGTTAAGAACAACGAAGGCGCAGGCCTTTCTGGTAAAAATGTTTTGGTTGTGACGCCCGATGCCCCAAGCGGTATCCAAGGTGTATCAACAGCAAACGGAACCGTGGTCACGGCTGACGGTGCTCAGGCAATTACCTATACAGCTGGCAAGCAGGGTATTGGTCAAGTTGTTGAGCTTTATGAGGGCACAACAATCGACCCAGCAAAGCTCATGCAGCGTATTACTGTCACACCTGTCAAAGATCCAAATCTTGAAGGCAAGCCTTCGTTTAGCGATGCCGATGGCGCAAGCAAGTCAACGGCAAGCATTAGCTCAGATACCAAGGTTGCCAATGGTATTGACGAGCACGAGGTAACAGTTGTTTTGGTCGATAAGTACGGTACTGCTGTGAGCGGCCAAGCAAACAATCTGAGCGTCGTTGAGGCTGGTAATGTAGGTGCGCGTGCGAGCCTTGCTATTGGCAGTTTTACTGAGAGCGACACCAAGCCTGGCACCTATATCGCCAAGGTGACTTCTACTGTTGCAGAAGAGGTGACGCTTGTTGCTCGTTATACTGATTCATCCGCAAGCACCGCGAAGACGACCGATATCAACAACCAGCTCAGTGCAGCTTTTGTAGCTGGCCCATATGACGCCAATGCGTCACAGCTGGTTGTTAAAAATGGTGCTGATGCAGTTGATAGCGATTCAGAAGTCACGGCAGGTACAGGCCTTAACATTGTCTTTACACCAACTGATGCCCAGGGCAATGTCGTGAATCTTGATACCAAGACGGTCACTGTCACCGTCTCTGGTATCACTCAGCCAGTGCCACTGACTAGGCAAAATGATGGCACTTATACCGGCACCTTTACGCCAACGGTTGCAGGAACAACAACAGCAACCGCTCAGGTAGATAATCAGGCTGGTGCAAGCCAAAGCTTTGAAGTTGTTCCAAGCACTCCGGCTACCGCTACGATGACCAATCGTGTGGTAACTACCGGTCAGGTTGGTGAGGAAGTTACCAACCCAGGCAATGCGCTTATCACTGACGAGCATGGAAACCCCGTGCCTAACCAAACGGTTTACATCACCGTTCCGGGCAATGACGCTCCTCAGGCTGTTCAGACAAATGCTCAGGGCGAGGCAACAATTCCAGGATTTACACCAGACGAAGCAGGTAGCGACGCAATCATCGTAAGCACAGATTCTGCTGGTAACGAGGTAATTGGTAGGCAAAATCTCACCATTGCTCCTGCTGACGTCAACGCAGGCCAAACGAGCTTTGGTATTAATCCTGCTGCTCCACACGAGTATCAGACGGTTACTGTTACTGGTGAGCTTAAGGACAAGGATGGCCA
>JAEZWR010000044.1 GCA_023420115.1 Bacillota bacterium
GTACAGGGGACATAGCACAACCACTAACCTTTCCCCCTGACCCTAGTACCATTTGAATTGCAGCCTCGATATTTTCATCGCCCTTGCCTTTTTCAAATGTTACTGTTTCTGTTTCGGTAGCCTTATCAAGATGATTTTCACCAACTACATTAGAAGCTTGTTTTGTGCGTGGATTGAGTCCATGCATAGCCATAATATCCAAACCACGGGCAACCTTTTTAGCGAAGCCATCGTTAAAAGCTTTTAGGATATTAATTTTTTCTTCATCAGTAGCAAACATAAACTCGTCTGATACCCTAGCACCATACTCTACTTTGATTGGTACAATCTTAATAGGTGTCAAATCAATTCCACCATGTGACTTTTCGCCATTTTCTGCGACAATGTCTACTTCATTGTCCAATGAAAAAATAAACTCGGTCTGCCCATTAAATGGAATAGGTGTTTGTTTAGACAACAAGGCTAATGAACTATGTCCTTGTACTTTGCTAATCAAATCACTTACAATCTTTGCATCAAATAATGTACCTCTTGATAATTCTGTCTTACTCATAATATTTCTCCTTAATAATTTAATTTACTTATTAGCGACTGATACTCGCTACTGATTTCATCTAATCCAGTCTCAGTAGATTTCAATGGTTGTGGAACATTAGAACGCTCCGACTGGACAAAAGACATTAACGTTTCTGCATCTTTCATTAGTTCATCTTCATTAGTACCTGTGAGTCTTGTAGCTAGTTCATAAGGCAACCCATTTTCCATAGCTACTCTGACTTTTAAGTGTTCCAAAGTCTTTGCATCTAAATCTTGTTGCAATTTTTTACTCATCTCTTGCTCAGTATCAATTCTTTTTCCTTGTTCCTCAATCATTGTCTGAAGTTCTATGATCTTCTGTTCAAGTTCGTGTTTTTTTACTTTTACTTCTTCATAGTCTTCATACTGTTTCGCTACTGATTGACGTTCACGTTTTAAACGTTCGCCAATAATACGATCCAGTTCTTCTTGAGTTTGAATAGGTTGAAATTCCATACTTATAACTTCCTTTCCAGCTTTACCCTGCCGTGAGGTATTTATATAAAAAAAGCACCCTACCAGGTGCTTAATTTATCAATATGCTATCTTCTGTTTGATAGGTGCTTTGCTCTCACTACATAACCAATGAGCAAGTATTACACTATCTAACAATGCTATATCATTTTCTTCAATCTGTGATTTATATCCAAATCCGCCATTGCTTCCAATCGGTCTTTTTTCACAATTAGATACAACTTGAATTAATGAGGGTTGACCATTGTGGCAAATTGTTTGATTAAATATGGCTTGCTCAAAACTTGAATTAGCCCTTATTATCTCTTTAACTGTTGGTAATATCGGTAGTCTTAACCTCGCATCTTTCATTGCAGCACTTAATAGTTGCTGACCACTAGCACCATCTACTGCTACCGATTGAACGTGAGCTTGATGTAGAAAATTCAATATCCAATCATTACCATTTCTAACAGATTGACAATCTATGGACTCAATAAATATTCTGTCATCATTTGTCTTTACAGCTACACTCATTGCTACATTAGTACCATCATGACCATATTTAATTCCAACAAACAATTTTCCGTTGATGTTAGCTGTCCAATTATCAACTTTTAAGTCATTCCATTCAGTCTCGCTAATAGCTGACTTCTGATTATATTTCAGCCACAAGCCTAAACGCTGAATATTAAAATCTATATCATCTGCACCAATTTCATCTTGCACTGAACGTTCAGTAAAAATTGTTCCTAATGATGGATTAGTCAAGTACCATAAATCTTTATTACGGGTATCGCTTAACTCATCTACGGACCATTCAGCCCAACCAGCATTTTCTACTGCTCCATCAAATACTTTTTCTCGCAAATTAGTAAATACTGTTCCAGATGATAGAGGTGTCGGAGGTGTACCACAAAATAGAGTTTGTGGATTTTTAGAGTCTGTTACAACATATTTTAATGCACTTTCTTGATCATCAGTATATTCTTGTGCCTCGTCTATTATTAGTAAGTCAAAACCCTCACCTAAACCACCTTTTGTTGACCTAGTTCTAAATTCTATTCTCCCACCTGTAGCTAATTCTATTCTTTCACGCCCTATAGCCCTAAGTGATTCATATTCAATCTTGGAAAGATCTAACAAGTTCAAAAGTCTTTCCCACGCTGCGTGTGATGTTGTTGTTCTATGTGCAGTGTGAAGTATCTTCTCACCATTCATCAATCCCCAAAGTTCCCTAATAGCTGCAATTTCATTCTTACCATTACGGCGTGGCAAACTATAACCAAATTTGGTATGAACCCATAACTTTTTACTATTAAAAGCTAATATATCTTTGATTAACAACTTCTGCCACTTTTGAGCCTTTCGCCCTGTCTTTTCGTATAATTCAATAGCTTGTTTTTGCTCTGTCTTGCTATATTTAAGAACTTTTGACCTTGTAGGGATCTGATTTCCTAAACGTTTAGCCATAGTAATTTGATTTGTATACTCTCCTTTATTAAGGGTAAAATAAAACGCCATTTTTACAAATGACGTCTTATAAATTAATACCTCGCATATTTAAATTTGAAACTAATATTCTATGATCCCACCATTTTCGTCAAATAGCTTTACCTCAATTTTTGTATCTGTCTCTATTGCTGTTTTAATCATCTCAATATCACCTTTAAGTGATGAATGTATCATCATCGTTGGGAAACACTCATTAAAGTGTTTATAATATTTTTCTCTCCAAAGATACCATTCATCCTCTAATTCTCTTTTCTTTTTTAAATCTTCTTCAGTTTCTACTATTTCCCAATCCGTTTTGTGTTTCTTTCTTCTGAACATACTACTTATCCCAGCATCTTAACAAAACTAAGAGCATTATTTAATTTTTCTGTATGAAAGTCCGATTACCCTTTCATAATAGTCTTTGTAAGAGTTCTATTCAACGGAGAACCAACTAAACGAAAAGACCTAAGATTAAAATTCTTTAATCTCTCTACTCTTTCATTCCTATTTGCTTCTCTTTCTAACAATTTAAACTTCTTCTTGCTCCATACATCCTGCCTATATCTATGTTTATCTGGAAAATACTCAACTATACAAGTGCAACGCTGATGTCTCCTGAATACGTCTTTGGGCGTTCCTGGGTATTTATATTCTCCTGCAACTTCTCTACACCATTTACAAGAATTATTGGTAGTCGTTCTTACTATTTTCCCAGCAACACCAGAATCATAATTAAATTTCGCATTATACTTAGCAGTATCATCAACTATAGACCTACTATAATTGTCTATCCCTGCTTCGAGAAAAGACCTAAAAGTACTCTCAGATTTACATTCAGATATCTTCTTTGCAAATCTAGTCACCCTGTCTATCTGTTCATCATTAAACTCTAGTAATTGACCCTTAATATTAACCCCTGCTTTTTTATTTATAGCAGTTTGTATATCCCGACTGTACTCTGCTACTCCTTTATGTAAATCTTTTAACGCTTCTGGCAATAACTCGCTAGATAAGTCATAAGGAATTGTTCCGTCAACTAAATATGATCCATCTATTATCTCTCGCAATAATTGGTTTAAGATATTCGCATTTTTCTCTGCGTAAATTTGAGCCTCTCTATACCCTGCGACATTTATTCTCAATTTATCCTCTAGACTTTTTAACAGCGAATCACCCATGCGTTGACTATTAAAAGCTTCGAGAATAGTTTTTATTAATTCTTCATACATTAGTTTGCTCCACTATATCCTGTTAAATCATCCAAAAAAGTTTTATCGACATATCCAGGTACAGCTTGATTAAGCTTGATAACTCCATCGCCAACTTGTGACAACATCGCCGCATCTGGTTCAAACACTGGTAACCACTTAGGTTGAGTCAAATAAAATTGAGAACGAGAATAAGCATAATCATCTCTCAAGCACGCAGCTAAAAAACCCACGTTCAAGAAACCCGATCCAAAATTTCTCTGTGCTTTTCTTGCTGTGGCTCTTAAAGTCTCATGCGAAGCCTTAATCGCTTCTGAACTTGACGGATTATCCGTTGCAAAACCTAAGTCATCAAGAGTCAAACCAGTTTCTGCTGCAAAACCTGCCGCAGCCGTCCTAAGTTGTTCCGTAAATGGTGACATCGATTGCTGCGTGAACTGCCCTAAAGTAGGCTTATCTCCATCCTCGTCTTTCGTGAATTGCAGCATGCTCGACACTGTAGCTTTCCATGCATCCATTGCTTCTGCATTCTGACTAAGTCCTACAACATACTTTTGTGGAAAACTATAAAACTCTGCCGCTAAGTCACTACGTTCTAATGTTCGCTTGGCATAGCTTTGATAGTACATACAAGCCCTACTAATTCGACTATGCCCGAATGGTCTTTTGGCATCAGGTCTATAGATAACTGGTACTAGTAATGGATGTGGTACTTCGTGTTTGAATGTCCAGGTATTTTTCCCCTCTATATATGTTGTCTGATAAGGTAAAAAATATGCTTCTAACTTAGGTTGACCGTAATCATCTCTGCTTAATACCGCATATCCCTCTGTTAACAGTCCTGTTATAGGATCGAGTACACCTGTAGCATTAGCACCGTCTATAACTTGAAGCTTGGGTACTTCTTCATCTTTATCATCTGTTATGTAAATAAAACAACACGAAGAGATGAGAGCAGATAATATTGCAGAATCAAAAAGAATATCTGGATTATTCAATCTGAAGATGTCATTTATTTCAAAGTTGTCATTAGAAAATTCTTTGAATACTAGTCTATCAGCTAAACTATCTACGGCTTTTGCACACCACCCTAGAGTCGCTCTATATTTCATTCTTTGATATGCAGGCATAGTCAAGGCTATCTCTGAACTTTGATGTTTCTGATTGTACTGTTCATATCTAAGTAATACTCTAGTACGTCTCATATCTAATTTTTGGCGTAAATACTCTATTCCACGTATTTCACTCATTTAATGCTTCTCCTTATAGATACAAAAAAAAAAGAACCAGGTAACGGTTCTTGTCAAATTTCAATTCTTTTCACGAGAAAATTTGTACACTGACGGCGGATGGAGTCCAAAGCGGCTAGAGGGGAGGGGTATGCCCCCTATGTCAATTGGCAATCTGTACAATTAATTTTCTTTACTACTGTTACCCTTATAATTACGCCAGTCTATTGTCTGTGGCAAGTTCCTATTCCCTAGTACTTTAGGTTTCTTTGCTTCCTTATCCTTGTAAACTTTATCCGACTTCTGTCTGTTACAACCCCAGTGGGCTAATTGTAAATTCTCAATATCTGACGGGTGCCCCCCTTTTGATATTGGTACTATATGGTCAACACAAGGTGCTAATGGATGTGGAGACTTAAGTGTCATATCCACTTCTCCACCACAAATACCACAATACTTTTGGACTGCTAATATTCTTTTTCTATTTCGTTCATAATTGGCTCTGTGTGAACCTATATGATCCAGGCGTAAATTCTTTTTCATTAATTCGCTTTCCTAAGGTAATAAAAAAGCACGCTTTTAACTGCGTGCTTCTATGTGGTTGACTTATTTAATATTTAATCTTCTAATAATCTTTCACGTTCTTCAATTAAAATTTTCAGTTCCTGTAAGTCTTCCTTTGTTGCTTTGTTTCTTATAAAACTACGTGCAGAACTACGAGAACCTAAATAATTGACACGTTCTTTATTTTTATCATTCCAACGCTTCTGTGCTTCTGGATTGTAAACTGAGCGACGTTTATTATCATCTGCCATCTTGACACCTTTCCAGTACCACCCTATACTACATATAAGTGAGTCGAGTGGGTGGTTCACTCAACTCTTTTAATTTTGGATTCTTGAATTACTTTTTAAGTTCGTACGGTTCAAGAATCTTTTTTATTTGATTTTGTATTTTTGTTGATTTTTCTTTATCTTCAACATTCTCTTCAACTATTCTGAGAATTTTATCAGTATACAAATCAAGCAAAAGTTGTAATTCTTTCTTGGTCACTTTACTCATTGTTATTCCTTTCTAAGCCAACCACCGACATATTTGTTAAAACTATCTCTAACATGTATATATTATATCATATTCAACTTAGTATGCAAGTATTTTTTATATTATTTCAAAAATTTTTAAATAAAAATAGCCTCACTATTTTAGCAAGGCTATTTCCCAATTAGGAGGTGTAATACAATGTCTATCGCTCACTATCACGCTAACAAGTATATATTTAAATTGTCAAAAAAAGTCCGTGAAATTTCCGCGGATTTTCTACGGTAAAATTCATTGTTCTAATTATTTCCCAAACAGATAGAATCTCATTCTTTCGACTGCATTATTCTTTAGTTTATAAGCTGTAGTTCTTTCCACTGCGAACTTGTTCATGATCTCATTTATTTTAAAATCTGAAAAAACATTATTATCAAAGAAGCAATTAGACAATATCCATCTATCATCATCTGATAGAGCTTCCCAGGCAGGTTTAACCCAGTCCATATAAGCTAGAGCTTCACGATATCTATCAGCAAGGAAAAGTTTTTTATCAATAAGTTCAGTATATTTATCTTCTTGAGTAAAAGTAAAAGACTTAGGCATATCTGAAATTTGTTTAGAACTTATTGATGACATATCTTCAGAGATAGAGTCAAGTTTAGATTCTGTATTAGAGATAATAGCAAGCATAGGTTTAAAATCTTTAAGGACTTCTTGAGTAGCTTTGGTAGTATCGAAATATTTAAAAGAAATGTGAGCCATAAAATCTCCTGTAATTAGTAATATCTGTAGTAATTATAGTTATTTTGGAAAAGATAAGGGTATATTTTTATTTATAGGCACTTAAGGCAGTAAATAGGCAGATAAATAATTGTTAAATATTAACTATCTAAGCTGTTTAAATTCAATTTAGGCATGTTAGGCACTATTTTCTATATTCTTTATATATTTTTTATTATTTATTTATTTATTCTATTAATATAAATATAGTGCCTATAGTGCCTATATATTAGATATATTAAGTATTTAAGCCATTTAAATTATAGGCACTTACTTAATTTTAAGTGCCTTTATCCGCCTAAAGTGCCTAAAATTTTACTTTATTCCTATTTTTGCTTTCCATTCTCTTTTAATCGATATATTTTGATAACCTCTCAACTTAATTCTACCCCTAATAATATTTTTATCGTATTTAATTTTTAACCTATCTTCATTTTCTGATAGCCATCTGTTAAATTTCCTATCAGCTATTGGACTGATTGCATTCTCCTTGCACCATTTGTCATACAATTTCTTAAATTCAGCTGTAGCTATATTTCCATTAGAATTGTATTCAATAGTATCTTGAAAAAACTCGTCCATATGATTTAATTGACTTCTTATAACTGTAAAATACTCTTTAGACCTTTCAGACCAACTTATTTTATATCCGTTCTCTTGTAATCTTTTTAGACCGAGTAACGCCCACCAAATAATAGCTTCTTTTTCTTCTTCAAGTATCATTTGGTAAAAGTTCTTGATAGTCTTTCTTTTTTCATTTTTAGGTTTAACTAAAATAGGATGTAATCTTCTAAAAAATCCGTCAGTATCATCATAGAGTGAAGATAACATGATGTTAGTACAAGCAATAATCTTACAGTAACTTTTAAATGTATAAGGATCTAAGAATTTACGTTCAGCTGCGATTTTTTGATCACTTGTAATTAATTTCTTAAGTACACTTGTCTCAGTTAGCGCCGCTGTTCCTAAGTCATCATCATAAACAACTAACTTATTTTCAGCTTTTGATAATTGGAATCTACCAGTAACTAAGCTTTGTGTTTCCATAGGCTCAAACGCATTACCCCATAAGGCTTCTAATATCGCCCCTAGTCCACTCTTACCGACTCCAGCATCACCAACAATAAAAAATGCTTCTTGTGCCGAGGTATTAGGTATTAAACAATATCCTAATATTTCTTGTATCGTGTCAATATCTTCTCTGTAAAAAGTATCTCTTAGCCATTTATCAAATAATGGTTTCACACGTTTTGCCCTATGGTCAAAGTTTGCTTTTAATCTATAAGGTGCTTGTTGTTTTAGCCCCTCGTAAAAGGTCCATTTTTTATTCTTTGGAACATGTAAATCACCATTGGCAAATGGTATAACATTTTCATTGACTGCTAACTTCTCGATGTAGCAACGGTCTTTCAGCATATTAAAAATAGAATTAACCATACTGTCTAATGGTCTTGAAAAGTCAGCTTCTCCTAAAAAGTCAATTATCTGTTTGCGAATGTTGCCACTGTTTACAATTCCATCAGGTGTATAAAAATGTCCATTGCAATATACGCATCTAAGTTCACTGATAAAATAGTCGACAAAATTGATGTAGTTAATATCTAACTTTCCCTTGGGACTCAATATATAAATGGATTGGGGATCAATAGGATTATCATCTTCGATAATAAAATCTTCTCCCATATGAAACACTTCATAATCAAATACTTCAGAAGCATATGGATCTATATCTTCTATATATTCTGGCTCTCCATGAATTTCTACCCACTCTTCAAAAGTTTCAGGCTCTTTTGTAATTCTTTTCTCTCTTGGTATTGTTTTGATTGTATTTTTCATCTCCTATACCTCTCTATACTTCTTACTATATTTATAATCTCGTTATCTGATAATGGAGGTTTACAGACCTTTAAATTAACTTCACTTAACTTCTTATAAATCGTGTCAGCACTCCATTCTAAGTTAACAAATAACCCTGCAAGGCTTAACAGACTTATATTTCTACTTCCTTGTTCTATTTTTTGATAAATAGCCTTGATATTGATTTTTTGACTATCTTTAGACTTTTGCCATGTAGGTTTATAAATTGCATTTTGGAATACACTCTTTTCTTCATCATCTTGGATAGAGTTATTATCAAAATACTTAGAGATAATAGTATCGATAGCTTCTTGATTG
The DNA here is from genome assembly GCA_023420115.1 of Bacillota bacterium. GTDB lineage: Bacteria > Bacillota > Clostridia > Saccharofermentanales > Fastidiosipilaceae > JAEZWR01. The sequence goes on from JAEZWR010000044.1 coordinate 8,957, forward strand.
GCTATGATATCGCTATATAAGAATGTGTCCGCCGTCATTATGAAATATCTTTTGTCTTTATATATCTCTAAACCTTGTCTATTATTCTTTCCTAAAAATGGCAAGTCGCCTTTTAGGATTATATGAAACCCACGCCCACTCTTCGATTTTTCGGTGTAACTTCTGCAAGTGTTGATAATATCGATGCATAGGTCATTAGGATATCCATATTCATCATATGCTTGGTCTATGTCTATACCAACGTACCCTGAGTTATTAAATATAAAACCTGCATAGTCAAATTCTTTTTGTTTTATTAGTGAGTAAACGTCTTTGAACTCTCCCCATGTATCAGGGTCTGCAACGCTCGCTGTTTGGTCATAGATAGGATTTAGAGGGATCTTAGATCCCTCTTTCACTCCTACCCAATTTTTCATAGCTTGTAATTCTTTTGGTATTTTTTCCCACTTATCCATAAGTCATACAATTTATAAACTTAATTTAAAACTTGCACTACTATTATCTTGCCTTTGTCTCAAACGATTTTCACGTCTTGCTCTAGTCTCAGCTATTTTTTCTTCCTTTTTTTCTTTCCTGCTTTTAGGTCTATCAGCTGAACTTAATTCATAAGCTTTATCAACAGGATTAAATTCTTCAAATTCTTCTTCTGTAGCATATTGAACATTTCTAATATGTCCGTAGGACTTTCCGTCAGTTTCTGACTTTTCCGTTGAATATTCAGCTTTGATAAAAGAGTTAATTAATATCTCGGGATCGACTTCATCTTCTGTATATTCAGTGTCAATTACAGTTTCGACAATTCCGCAAAATTGCCCGATAGCATATTCATTAAGTTCACCATTCTTCTTTAAGGTAAAGAATAATTCATTGTGTGTCTCTCCTTTGGGATTAACAACCGATAAAACTATTCTCCCCTCGTGGTCAGGATCTAGATAGCAATCATAAATTCTAAAAATATGTTGTCCCTCTGATACTCTTTTGAATGTAGGTCTAATAAATTTAACTGTTTTCATAACTTAGTCCTTTCTTTCCTGTACTGTTAATTTATTAATTGTTTTTTTGTACTTGATATTTTTCAAGTAGACCGTCAGCTGATAATTTATCTTTATCTATAGAACTCTGACTTACTTTGGATAGTGTCCAAACATATTTAGTACCACCTATAACAACTTTCTTATCATCTTCGCCCATTTCAGATATAGCCTTGTCTTTAATCATCTGAGTTAATTCTTTAAGTCTTTTTTCCTTTTGAGCGATGATTTTTTGATTATCTGCCAATTCCATTTGTAATATTTCAGCTTCTTTAATAACATCATCCATATCTGTCTCAGGATTGATA
>JAEZWR010000006.1 GCA_023420115.1 Bacillota bacterium
ATATATTTTAGAACACTTCCCTATCTCTATATTGCATTTCACATGTATCAGTGCAGGAAGCTTAGGTTTCGTTCTATTTTTTGTTTCTAGTGAAAAGCTTTCTAAGTTCGAGGATAAACTATAAAAAGGGCTGTCAAAAGTAGCCCTTAAACACACTCTGACTTTTTCAGCATCTTGAAGATCAACATAGTAGATGGAACAAGTAAAATTAAGTCACACAAAGGATAAGAAAGCCAAAGACCACGAATATTAAAAAGCTTCGACAACAATATACTAAGCGGCAATATCAGTAATAAACCTCTTAAAAAAGTTAAAACCTGAGCTTCCTTTGCTCTCCCTACTGAAATAAAAATATTGATTGAAACAATATTAAAGGCGGCTGGAGCTAGAGCAAAGAAATAAATTACCAAGGCTTCCACAGCCAAAACACCAAGACTTATATCATTATCCCCATTAAATAAGCCAACCGCTCTCACCCGATTTAAAATTAGTATAAGATACAAGCTAAGTCCTGTAATCACCGCTGTGATAGAAGCTAGTTTTACATATTTCTTTACTAACTCACTATCCCCTCTACCATATGAACTACTCAGAAGTGGCTGGGCACCTTGCCCTATACCATTAAGTATTGAAATAAAAACTAGTGAAATGTTAGACACTATTCCATAGGCAGCGACAGCTTTTTTCCCTCCCATCGATAATAATAGAGCATTAAAAGCTATCATAACAATTGCCACCGACACTTCGTTCAAAAAAACTGCCGAACCAAGTGAAAAAATTTTGAAACCGAGCCTAAAATCAGGCTGACATAAAATCAGAGAAAAGCCATTTTTCTTTCTAACTATGTGACTCAAAAGAGTCATTATGCTAAATGAGGCCGCTAGTACAGTCGCCAAAACAGCACCGAGTATCCCCATTTTGAAAATATACATAAAAAGATAATCAAGCACTATATTACTCAAGCTACTGACTAGCACCGCTATTGTGGTTAATTTAGGCGCATCATCGTTTCGAATAAAGTCAATTAAAAAAGTATTGAAGATAAATATCGGACTTCCTAACAAAAGCCAACGGATATATGTTTCTGTAAGTTCAAAAATACTATCTTCTGTTCCTAGCACAGATGTAATAAAGGAGCTTCCAAAAAAACCACATAAAAAGAAGCATATCGAAAATAAAATCGCCATATACAGACTATTTGTGTACACACGATTTGCTTCTTCTATTTTTCCTTCCCCTTTGAAAATTGAGTATCGGCTAGATCCACCTATGCCAAGCAGCAGAGCCGTACCTTGGACTAGACTAAAGATAGGTATAGCTATATTTAGTGCTGCCAGACCGTCCGCTCCCAAAACATCTGCAACAAAGTAAGTATCTATTACGATGTACAAAGAAACAAATATCATCGAACTGACAGTAAGCAGCACATATCTATAAAAATGAAAAACAAAAGAAAAATTAGTGTTTCTTCTCTCCATGAACTCTCAACATTTCAATTGCATCTGATCCCATTTTCCAGTCTACTTCTTTGAAAAAATCATTCTCATCATTAGAAGAAGCTGACTTAAAGATATCTTCTCTAAAATATACATCGGCAAACTTATCATAAGCGTCCTTATATATGGGCAAAAGGTATCGTTCATCTCCTACAGCGGCTTCCATAGCAAGACTTGCTTCGGAATCTTCCTTGGGATTCATTGTAAGATATAAGTAATCAAGTGTTGAAATATCAGGCAAAATATCGATAGCTCCATCACTAAGCACAGAACTTTGGTCTCTATCTTCATCTTCACTATGACTTCTATCCTGCATTTTATTTTTTTGATTTTGCTCTTGAACAGTCCTGAGTGATACATAATATGCCCACTTAAAAAATTGAAGCTTAATTGGGTCAAGCTCATAATCAAGGGCTAAGATTATTTCTCTCATAGCCTCAGCAGTCCTAACTAAATATGCATTTATTCCTGGAACCTCTAGTTTAGGGAACACTTTGTCCTGCTCCTCATTACCAGTTAACCTAACTAAATTGGAGAATTTCCCATCTAAGTAATGCAAAGGATACAAGGCTGCGAAATTTCTGTGACAATGGGGACACTCTCTAGTATAAAAAGAAAAATCAAGCAGTGCCATTTTAGCCTCTAAATCCATTGCTGACAAAATTAAACCTTTTTGTTCTAGTACAAAGTCTTTGCCACAATGTGGACAAGTACATGAAAAGCTATCCTTAGCATCTATCATATCTGTATCAAACAAAATAATCACCTTTTCTTTAAAAAGTAAGACGTTCTATAGTGTATCATAAGTAAGCTTCAACACACACTAAGCTTAGTAATAGCTCATTAAGAGATGAATTCAAAAATATTTGATATAATGCTGCGACTATACTTATCTCTAAATTAAGATGCAGATAACACTAGGAAAAAATAAAAAAGGATCACTATATGAATAGAAATATCAAACTAAGAGACTATTATTTAACAAGAGATAATGCTGAAGTTTACGTAGCTGAATATGGCAACGAAAAAGGGTTCCCTGTTATTTATATCCACGGTGGTCCAGGAGGCTCATGCTCAGAGCAATCGTGTAATTTTTTTGACAACTCTTTTTATCATATCTACCTTCTAGACCAACGAGGCTCAGGTAAGAGCAAAGAGAAATATTCTAGAACTAACAACAATACTTCTGCCTTAATAGAAGATATAAAATTCTTAATTGAAACTAAAATTTCATCTCAGCCCTGTCTTTTATTTGGTGGTAGCTGGGGCTCTACACTCTCTCTTCTATTCGCCGAAAAATACCCCCAATACGTTGCCGGTCTGATTTTACGAGGCATATTCCTAGCAAGAAAAAAAGATTTAGACTTTTACCTATCTTCAAATGGCGCAGCGATGTTAAGACCTCTTGAATATAGAAAATTATTAACTTGCTTGGATCTTGAGATAGGGAAAAATTATCAAGCCGAAATCATTTCTAAGAAAATAATCGAAAGAATTGATAAAGAGCCAAACCTTGATTCTGCTGAAATAATAGAATTAGCACACGCCTTCGCTGAATTTGAATCATCTCTATGCACCATAGGCGAACAAAATCACCATGCTTCCGATGAAGATGCTCTCTCATATACAATCTTAGAAAATCATTATTTCATTAATAACTGCTTCATTGAAGAAAATCAAATTTTAAATGAAATAGATAAATTAAAAAATATTGATTTTATCGACATTTATCACGGTTCTTTTGACCTAGTTTGCTCACTTGAAGCAGCAGTATCTCTAAAAGATAGACTGCCTCAGGCAAATCTCCATATAATCCAGACAGCTTCTCACAGCCCTTTTGAACCTAGTCTCTTTAATTCACTAAAAGAATCCTGTGCTAGATTTCAAAAGTTGCATTCTAACAACTAATCAATTCATATTGCTTATACAAATTCTCTCACTTCCCAAGCTGGACACTTATCTTTGGCTAATTCTCCTACTCTGCGTTGGCAGGTAAAGAAGATGATTTGCGTAAAACATCTAAGCTTCTTCTTAATATCATCTATCTCATTATTCAAAATAACGTCCTCATCATTATTCAAACATGAATCTAACAACAATAAGCAAGTTTCCAGTCTAGTATCATCAAATTGAACACTGACATCATCGATTAATAGAGGCAAGCTCGACTGCTCAGTTAGAATACTGGCCAAAGAGATTCTAAGAGCCAAATATATCTGTTCATAAGCAGCCCCACTCAAGTATGAAGCTTCATGGGATATTCCGTCCTCATCAAAAATCTTCATAGTCAAATCTTTCTCAAGAACAATATCCTTATACTTTCCTGATGTGAGAACAGAAAGAATATATACAGCTCTTTGTCTTAGAATCGGCCAAAAATTTTTCCTAAGTTCATCTAAAGATAAATCTATATATTCTCCTGCCAGTTCTAACGAATCTGCAATACTCTTAGCCCTGTCAAGATCATTTCTAAGGTCAGCTAGTTCCGTCTCAATAAATTCTTTGCTAGATGCAAGCTTAAACCTCTGACTTATAAATTCGTCTTGTCTAGCCATCTTATGTCTTATTTCTTCTAAATTTTGTCTTGTTTCACGTATACCTAATTCAAAATCGCGATATGCTTTTTTTGCCTCGGCCTCGGTCCCGAGCTTAGCCGAAAGTCGCTTAATATTTTCTACAAAAGCCAAGCTCTGCTCTTCTGAAAAATTCGCTCTATCCTCTTCTATAAGTTCAGCTATCGAAGCTTCAATTTTTTCCTTATTCTCTATTAAACTCTGCTCTTCAAGCTCTCTACTCTGTATATACCTATACTTGTTCTCAAGAAAATCCATCTCTTGAGACAGCATATCAGCTATTACAAAAATAGCTTCATGAATCACATTCAATCTTGTAGACATCTGCCTGCGAAGCACACTTTGCTCCTCAGAACTATCTATATCAATAAACTCATCTAAAATTTCTCCTTGCACTGGATCAATATCCAAAAGTCTCGCCTTTTCAAGCCCAGACTGCCCAAGTTCTATATCGTCATATGATAATAAGGACTTACCTCTATCATCTAATTCCAACTCAGACCACGGATTCCTCTGATATTTAGAAAGCAAATCTTGAATTTCATCCGAAAGCTCTTTGACATCCACAAGCAGTTCGTCTTCTCTTATTAGATATCGTTTCTCTCGTTCAGTCTGTGTATTAATAGCATCCAAAAGTTCCTTGTAAGATTTTCTCTTATATTTAAATGCCAACAAGTCGGCTCTCTTAAGTAACTCCGTTTCTTCACTTCGCAACTTAAATAAAAGCTGTTCCTGCTCTTGAAGCTCATCCTTTAGTTTAAGCTCATCTTCAAAAACACTAAAATTCCTGTCCTTTTCTTGTATCTCATCAAAGTATTCTTTTTTTCTATCTCTATCTGTAGAAAGTCGCTCTCTTTCTTCAGTAAACAACTTATGTTTATTATCTAAATCCGTCTGTAGTTTCTCTACAGGTTTACTAAGCTCATCCTTTTTCTCCAAAAGTTTGTCTCTTTCTTTTAAAGCAGCCCTCTCTCTTGGAAGATTTTTTTGAAGCTTAAGATTTATCTCGAAAACTCTAGCCCTTATTTGAGACATTCTCTCTTTTATCCATTCAGCCTTGCTCATTCTCTCTTTCTGCAAATCCTCAACATTCCTAAGACAAATAGATAACTCGGCTCTCTTTTTCTCAAGCTCCTTTATTTCGCTAGTTAACTTATTAAACTCTTCCTCAAATCCACTTACAGTCTTATTAATTTCTGATTTTTTAAGTTCGTAGGCCTCATCGATACTCTCAAATCTTCTAAGTTTCAAATATTTTTTTAGTCTCATGCCCAAAAGCGTTGCCACGCTAGCAGCTAATATCAAAAATATCCATGACCAAGACTTAAGATTATCCAATACTTCGCCCCATGAAAAACTAATATTGGCAATATTAATTTTTTCATTATCAGCCCAAGAAAAATCAGAACTAAGGCCCAGAAAAAAGAAAGCTGCAATCGAAAAAGCGAGCAAAATTCCATAAATAATAAATTCAGCTAACTTTGGCACAGCCCTCTTGTCTATATTCATAAACCTTTGCGAAAGCTCATCAATAAATTTTTGCTGACGCTTCAATTCATTTTCCTTTATTGCTCTCTCGCTATAAAGTTCAATTCTTGTATCTTCAATCTTTTCGAGCTCTGACCTAAGGTACGAAATAGCCATTTGCTCTTTTTCTTCCAAAGAATATTTTTCCTTATCTTTTATACTCTTTTCTTTAACATCTATATTAGTTTTAAACTGGTGAATCTTACTGAAAGAATATTTAACTTTTTCCTTAGCTTGTTTATCATTCTCAGCTACAACATCATCCGAATCAGCTTTTATCTTTTTCTCCAAATTCTCCACTTCATCAGAAGAAATGGACTCTTCTGTCTCCTCCATCTTATCTAACACATCTTGCTCAACCTGTTCGTCTTGCTTGTTTTGCTCGTCTTGCTCAACTCGCTCGTCTTGCTCATGTCGCTCACTCTGTGAACTTTTATCATTTTGTTCTTTTCTAATATCTTCGCTAATTTTATTTTTATTATTTATTAATTCTTGTTCATACCATAGCAAAAATAGCCTCTCAATCTCTTCGTCAACATTATTAAGAGAGGACTCTTCTTCTCTGAGATATTCTTGCTCAGCTCTCAATTGTTCTAGCTCATTTCGCTCATTATCTGTTTCTGCCAAAATCTCTGAAAGACGTCTCCTGACCTCAGACAAAGACTTTTCAAAATCAAGTTGACCCTCCAAAGCCGCGGCATGTTTGTGTCTAAGCTCACCAAGGATACTATTTTGCTCCTCACTGACTTTAACATATTTATTAACTGCCTCCATATAGGATTCTCTGGCCTGATTCAATTTAAATTCCGACTTTTTTCTCAGATCATCTCTTTTGTTCTTAAGCTCATCTATATGTTCATGAAAAGAAGAAATCTTTTCTTTTAGCTCTATTAATCTTTCTTGTAACTTTAATAAAAAATCTCTATCTTCATTTGGCAACTTAAGCTCACTACTCATTTGCTCTGCCAATGTATATAGTTCATTAACATCCCTTTCTTTACTCTCAATCTTTATTTCAAACTTGTCTAATTTTTGGCGATAATCTTTTTTTAAGTCTAAAAACTCATTAAGATTATCTTTATTCATTTTTATATCAAATGAGCTTTCGGCATCCTTTTCCATAGATATTTCGGCAAGTCTTTTACGCGAATTAAGCAAAGTATCCTCAGATTCTGACACTCTCAAGTGGGTTATAGTTGCAGCTAATTCACGCTCTACTCTCTCTTGCTTGTTAAGTTCAGAAGCAAGCTTAAGTTCCTCACTCTGCAAAGACTCAAGAGTCAATCTTTCCCTTATTTCTGAATCTCTTTCTACTCTCGCCTCGGCCAGAAGCTGCTCTTTGTCTCTAATATCATTCTCTATTCTTGAAACTAGACTTTTCTGTCCTCTTGAAATTATTTTTTTATAGGCAGATTCAAGCAAAAGCTTGGCTCCAGTGAAACTTTCTTCATCAATTGAACCTAAAGATAACTGACTTAAAGTCTGAATAATTTCTTCTCGCTTGCTATCATCTAAATCAATAGGAACACTCATTTGAGGTATATAGACAGTATTTCTGAAACTTCCAGCATCCATATTCATGAGAAAAGAAGCTGGAACAGTCCCTTTAAGATCTATCTCTGACATATCATAAAGATCGTAAAGATGAATTTTATCTCCCTTTGCAGTCTTAGCGAAGTTAACGACTATTCTATATTCCTTGCCATCTTTTGATACATCCATCGAACCTGCCATTTTGTCCGTATTCCACGAACGGTATCTCAAGCGTTTGGATTTCATAGGATCGGAACTACCCCTTGCTGGCATACCAAATAAGCAGGCAAAAATAAATTCTAAGATAGTACTTTTCCCGCTCTCATTATCCGCCCTTAGAACAGAAGCTCTACTAGAAAATTCCAGCTTGAAATTCTCCAGCTTGCCAAAACTTTTTATTTCAACTCTCTGAATTATCATAAAACTGAATTTCCTTATCTATATCCAAATTACCCTCAAAAGCAAGCAAGCCATAATCTAAAGCCTTTGCCAGCCTATCTTTTTTTTGAATAAGTACATTTTTTTCGTCATCAATATTTTCAACTTCGCTCTGATTATGAAGCTCTGCCAGTTTAGAGTCCAATTCTTCTATCTCATTTATAATCATAGAGACAAAATTAGCTCGAATTGTCTTTTCCTCACTTATCTTCTTATAATCAAAAGCAGCTCTCGTGCTGTCATATAATTTAATAGCTTCAGAAAGTGTAGTTCCAATGATTCTCGCAATGTGAGCATGCACAGCCTCAAAATCAGGCTTATAAGCATTTTCTAGTACACCAGTTAATTCAATTTGATAATAATTATTTCTAAAATTATCGAAACGTTGTTCAAGTGTAGTCGTTATAAGCTCTGATAGTTCCAAGTCACTCTCCACACCAGTAATATCTATTGAGCTATTAATAAAAAGCGAGTTAGCGCAGGAAATAAACTTGAAAAACGAATTTCCACGACCATCAAATTCAGCCAAAATAACTCCTTTGGGACCAGCTTCCTTAAAAGTTCTACCTTGTGGACAACCCGGCCAGAGACAAATTGTATTTCCAAGTTTATATTGTAATTCAGGCCTATCGAAATTAAAGTTACTCTTATGTATATGCCCAAGTGCTAAATAATCAAGACCACTTGCAGCAACTTCCATTTTAGGCAACTCGTTATAAAAAATATCGTTACTGCTACCTGAGTCAGCGATTGTTCCGTGAACTAGTCCAATACTTATCTTGCTTTCTTTTTCGCCTATTTTCCTTCTAGGCAAGCGAAATTCTCTCTGATAAATAGATGAAAAAGAATATCCATACACTGTCGTGTCAAGCTCAGGGAAATTGACCTGTTCTTCTTCGGTTTTAAAAAAATACATTTTATCTATATCTGAAAAAAGGTCTGAATATCTACTTCCCGCGGTCCTCGGATCATGATTGCCCGCAACTAAGAGAATATAATACTTTCTCTCTCTACTCAGAAGATTTCTAACATCCCTAAAAATTGATTCATCACAATCGGACAATTCTAAAAAGTCGCCCGCGATAAGAAGCAGGTCAACCTTCTCTTCATCTGCTATATTCAAAATGCGTTCAAATGCAGCAAAAAGTTCAGTCCTAATATTTACTGTTTTAACACGCGAACTAGCAATTTTACTTCCTATGTGTAAGTCAGCACAGTGTAAGAGTTTCAAAATCCCTCCCAGAATGAAAAAATTATTCTATTGTGTCACAGATAGCTTCATTCTCATCACTTAAAAGTATATCAGCAAATAAGCATGCTAATCTCATAATCTCCATAAAATCTTCCCTAGGTAAAAGCTTTATTTAATATTTTCAACTTGTTAACGGTAAGGAAATTTATAAAAAAGCAGAAAAATCTCGCCTATGCTAAAATTTATAAGAAAAAATATACTCAGCACAGGGTGCTTTATATCTAATTTATTTTGCGAGGTAACTATGGACTCTTCTTTAAGAGGTGTAAATATTAATTCTTCAGAGCGTAGCAGAAGTGAGCATGCCGATACAATTGCAAACAAAATTTCAGCCTATGGCAGCAAATTAAATTCTGTGAAAAATAACATTAGAAGAGTTGTTGTTGGGCAGGAAGAGGCTATCGATTTACTTTTGATAGCCTTGCTTGCTAAAGGTCATATTCTCATGGAGGACGTCCCTGGAATTGGCAAGACCACACTGGCATCAGCAATGGCTAAATCGTTAAATCTTAACTTTGGAAGAATTCAATTTACGCCGGATGTTATGCCAAGTGATATTACAGGCTTCAATGTATACAATCCACAACATGGACAATTCGAATTTCATTCCGGAGCCGTCATGTGTCAAATTCTACTCGCAGATGAAATTAACCGTTCTTCACCAAAGACTCAATCTGCTCTTCTCGAGGCTATGCAGGATGGACAAGTAACTGTCGATGGTAAAAGTTATAAATTAGAAGAACCTTTTATGGTTTTAGCTACTCAAAATAGTATTGAGCAACTTGGTACATATCCTCTCCCCGAGGCTCAGTTAGACAGATTTATGTTGAAATTTTCTCTAGGTTATCCCAGTATCCAGAATGAAGTAAACATTCTTAAGCTTCACGGAGAAAAATCACCTCTCGAATCCATTCAGCCGGTCATAAATGAAAGTGAACTTATTGAACTCCAAGACTTATGCGAGAATGTATACTGTGCTGACTCACTACTTCATTATCTTGCTCTGATTGCCCAGCAAAGTAGACGCGCTCAGGAAATTCAACTCGGCGTAAGTCCAAGAGGTCTATTGCTTCTTCTAAGAGCGGCCAAGGCTAGAGCAGTTCTAAATATGAGAGATTATGTCTTGCCGCAAGATATACAAGTATTGGCGCCATATGTATTGGCACATAGAATAGTTCTGAGTGAGTCAGCCCAACTATCCGAGACAAAGGCTGAAAATATCATTTCGCAACTGATACTTACTGTTCCTGTTCCTCCTGCAGATTAAGAATAGGAACATGATTGACATATAAATTATTATTGATCCTATTAACTTATTAGTGAATATGATTTTAAAATACCCTATTGCTTGCTGACTAACATACAATAATTTAGCTTTTCATTTGAATTCTAAAATATATTTGTCTTACTTAATAATCGTCGGCATATTTTATCCATATTTTCTTATAAAAATAGCTCAGAGAATAAATTTATAACCCCAAAATATCCTATTTATTTTCTGAAAGGATCAGAGGAAGTCTAAATGCATAAAAGATTTTTTGCTTATTTAAGTCTTTGTTTTATTGCCTACAGTGTCTTTTCTTACATGAATGTGAGACCTCTGTATTTCATTTTGCTTTTCCTTATTTTACTGCCTGTGGTTTCATTTCTCATGCTTCTTTTAGCTAGGCACTATGTAAGGTGGGCAATACGCACCGAGCATGACGAGAATTACAGACTGGAAGAAGGACGCGCTGTATTAAGCTTACTTAATCTTTCTTTCTTTTTCTTCCCCCACATCACTGTTTATATTGATTCCCCTGATGAGAGTAAGGGATTCATAATAAATGGATATGCTAGTGAGGAAATCAAAGATAAAAATGAATGGCAAGAAGATAAAGGTTTCATAAATTTCCCAAATTTTCCTGAAGATATTGCATCTAGTCAGCTATTGACACTCAGTGATAGTGAGTATGTAAGAACACTTGAAGATAAATGGCTCAGGGCTCTGTCCATCCCTTTCAAAAAGTTTTTTATTTTTCCTCGCTTTGTAAAAATGAGACGGAGCAGACAGCATGTTGTTTACCTCGCCGCATACGCCAGATACGACTGGCATTTTAGATATACACCGACTCACGTCGGACAATATGATATTAATGCCAGTAAATTATATGCTAGAGATTACTTTGGTTTCTTTAGTCTTCCCTTGAGGCAAAATAAAAATTCTAGAGCAGTTTCATCTAGTTTTTTGAAAGTTATGCCAAATTCCAGATACTATAGAGCCAGGTTTATTCACAATTTACCTGAGCCGCAACCGTCTGATTTCGCCAGAGCTAATAACAGAATTTCAAATGAAATAAATGCTCTCGCCAATATAAGAGCTTGGCGACCGGGCGATAGAATGAAAGATATTCATTTTAATGTCAGTTCTAAACACCAAAGTTTCTTTGTCAAAGAATATGAAGATCCTAGACGTGGTGGCATTCTATTCCTAGTAGATCCTTACCTCCCCCAAAATAATATCAACCCTGCTGATTATATGGATGAACTCTGCGAAACCAGTAGCTCTATTATCGAAGAGATGAATAAGGGAGATGGACCGCTAGTACTCCGCTTCGCAGATCAGGTCTGTGAAGGTGCAAGTGGTGAGAAGAATTTAAAAAAGTTCCTCTTATTTTTATCTAGGCAGAAGATATATGGGGCTGAGCTAAGACGCCTCGCAGATAAACAGGCCAGTCTTTCCCGTAGCTCGTCTAGCTTGGAAGAAAAATATATAAGTAATAGAAGAAATCACTTAAAAAAAGGTCGATTAGCTTTTTTATATCGTGTAATTAAGTCTGCTGAGACTTATTTTACAAAAATCCGAACTTCAATATTCAAAAATAGTTCGTCTTCTAACAGCATAAATTCAGAAGACAAGGTTAAGGATAAGAGCAGAGTACTACCTAGTTTAAATAGAATGCTTAGACAAGAGTTCAAGAGTGAAAAATATAGGGGAATAATCGTTATTTCCCCATCTTTTACACCGCTACTTGCAGAAACATTAATCTCGGCTGCCAAGCAAAAAAGTACTCGTATTGTCTTTGTTCATTTAGAAGAAGCCGAAGATACTAAACTCAATCTTAAAAATGCGCAAAAGAGCAAGATTACTTCTGAAACTACTTCATACGACAAAAATGACGAGTCGACCCATGATATGAAGCTTGAGACTATGTCGCAAGAACAGCGGGAGCTACTTTTCCGCAGACTCGAAGCTATGAAAGTCATTATCTTCCACGTTTCCTTGGACTCTCTTTCTAGCGACAAGAAAAATGCTTCGCATCTAAAGGTTGTAAGTAGAACAGAACTCAGGAAGCATTTGAAACGCAATAGAGGCAAACACTATATTCCACACTCTGCAAAAAATCAAAATAAGAAGAAACGTTTGAGAATTACTAATAAGAATAGAAGAACTAAGTAAGGAGGTCAGTTTCTTGTTTTCACCACTTTATTCTTTAACACCAATTGATGATCTCCAATCTAGGCCGAGATCAAGACGAATGTTTGAAATGGCAATGAGGCTGATATATGCCTTTGTCTTTGCCTTTTCTGTCATGCGCATCATTATTCCTATGAGCAGTCCTAATACTTCTGCTCTTAAAGATTTTATTGCCACACTTGTAATTTTATCAGCTATTGCACTGATGACTTGGGGTCGCTGGAATCTTTTAGCATCTACTATTATTTTGGTTATTTGCATAGCTTTTTTTATCATTCACGTCTACGTTAATCAAGCTTCAAATTTCATTGACTTTTTTAGTTCATATTTCAGAGAGCTAGCCCAAGAGCTTGGAGCTGATATGGAATCAGAGGCGATAATGAATGAAAATGTCGCCTTGATAATAACTCAAAATCTCCTGCGTTTATTTATTGTTATTTTTTCATATATAACAATAGCTAGATTTCGCCTGCCAATACCGATGGCAATTGTCTTGGTTTTCCTTGTTCCTATAAGTTTCAAATCGCCTAACCCTATCAATTTATCGTGGCTAATTCCCGCATCTATAGCTTTATTACTATCAGCATTTTTCGACAGTCAATTTTTCTATACAATTAACAAAAGAAATCACAAGCTAAATTTATCAGGGAAAAGGGCAGGGTTAAATCTTTTCCAATTAATTCTTCCTATAGCTATTGCTACCTTGCTTGCTATAAGTCTCATTCCATTTATCAATCATAATGAAATCTTTTCCCCATTTTTACAGGGAATAGTTGATGATTTAAGTAATAGTCTCCCACGTTCATTTGACAACCAGCTCAAGTTAAGCAATATGAATCTTTCTTCCGCAGGCTATTATAATCAATCCGGTTATCTTGGAGGTCCTGTTGAACTTAATGACTCCCTTGTCTTTAAATATAAGGGAGGTAATTCTAATGGAATTTATCTTGCCGCAAGTAAATATGTTGATTACGACCTAAATAGGTGGCTCATCAGTAGTACCACTGACTATTATCGCTTCGGTTCCCCTTTCAAAAGAGCTGAGGAAGAAAAAAATACAATATTTAAAGTGGAGCTCCCTGCAAAATCAATCCTTGAAGGTCTTGATAATAGCTATCCATTATTAAATTACAGCATAATTCCTCTAAGTGAGAAGCAACAGTCTATATTACTAGCCGGAAATGTCGAAACGCTAAGTATACCTCGCGTTGCTTCGCGACTTTTTTACTACAATGCTGCAGGGAATCTATATGCTGGTTCTCCTCTTGACACTGGAGTTCCATACGAACTTACGGTTCAGCAAATACCAGTCATTGATAGTCAAAGTCAAGATAGCAATTCTTTATACAATCGTCTAGCTGACAATTCTGCTATGCTTAATGAGTTCAGTGATGAAAGTAGTAGCAAAGAGTACGCAGAGCGCTTTTTCTTATCCCTTCCATCTAGATCATTTTATAGTCCAAATGGCTATCTACAACAACTAGCTCAAAATATTAGTTCAAACGCTCAAAATGATTATGAACGCGTAATAGCACTTAAAAATTGGCTCACGTCTTCTGATTTTACATACTCATTAAATGTTAATCCCCTAGCTCAAGGTGAGGATATTGTAAGTAAACTTCTGGAAGACAAGGTGGGTTACTGTGTCTATTATGCTTCTGCCATGACTCTAATGGCGAGAGAACTCGGTATTCCAGCAAGATATGTAGAGGGCTATAAAATAGATAATAGTATTCCAAAAGATGAGGACGGAAATCTAATCGTAAGTGAACGTTATGCCCACGCTTGGACGGAGGTTTATATCGATGGCTTAAATTGGCTTGTTATAGATGCAACTCCAGGTGACGGCGAAAGTGATCAAAGTGTAGACGAGTCTGAATCTCAGTCTAGCACAAGAAATACACAAAATATTCGTAATACAACTAGTACTCAAAGGTCATCGAGTGAAACAAGTAGTAGCCAAACTACCGCTAAGCAAAATCCCAATAATAATGACAACAATAAAAATACCTTGGCTAATATATTAAGATGGTTCTTATATCTACTCCTTATTATTTTACTCTTGGCACTGCTTCTTTATTGGCGTTATCTCAGTGCTAAAAGAGAGATTGACCTTTCTAGAGATAAAAATAGAATGTATAAAATTTCTGCTGGTGATGGAAGAGTTCTTCTTCCCTATTATTGGTATGAGATAAGAAAATTACTTCATATCTGTCCAGTAAATAGGGATACTAGCAAAGGTATTAAATTATCTAATAAATTTGCTAAGTCACAGTCTACTTACGATAAATCTAGCCAAAATATTGAGCCGGATTTAGCTCCTGTAAAAGGTTTTGCTTCAGAGTTTAATGAATTGTTTGAGTATTATAGTAGTATTCTTAACTCACAAGAGTTAAATGTGCTTAAGAAAATTGTTAGCAATATTGAGCGTATCTACTATAGCCAGCATTCAATTGATTCCGAGCTGATCGACGAGTGTATATCTTTTTATATACATTTGGATGATTCAATTAAGGCTAATATACCAATGCATTTATACTTTATTAAGCGTATGATACCTATGAAATCGGTAAGATCCGGACTTAAAAAGAGCAAAGAATTATTACTCAAAAATAAGATAGAAATTTAGAATAGCTTATCGAAAAATGGCAAGTCCATACAAGGGAGAGATTATCCAATAATGATATTAGAATTTTAGAGTTCTGCTTAGTAAAGATTGATTTTAATAAAAAGAACCAGACATATATTACTATGTATGGTTCTTTATTTATATTCTCTCAACCCAATACCCTAATAGAGGAACTTTAAGAAATCGAAAAAGCCCAGCACTTTTTGATACCACTTAATATCATCTTGCAAGACATACGCATCATTGCTATCAATAGTATTAATAAAAATCATATCTCTAAGTGCTCTGGAGGCTAATTTCCCCTTAAAAATCATCATTATCTCCGCATTCATCTTTATCGAGCGAGGATCGAAATTCATCGAACTGACCGAAAAGAGTCTGTCGGAAATCAAGGCAGCCTTTGTATGAAGTGGTCTACCCTCAATATTCTCTCTGAGTTTAGGTATATAGTTAAGTAGCCACCTCCTATCTTTAATTAAAATCGAAGAAGTAAAAGGATTAGGAGATAATTCAGGACCATTAGTCACCATCGTAAATTTATCAGAAATTCCCATTTCTTCAATTAAATTAAGCATGTCATCAGTTAGAACAACATAAGGACTATAGATATACGACTCTTTTGTATCATTATTCTCTTTATATACCTCTGCCTCAGCGACTTCAGATCTATCACTAGACTTCGTACCTAAAGACTTCAAGTCCTCATCTGCTACATTCTTGATAAGATTAAATAGGAGCATTAAAGGAGCGGCTGATTTTTCAATCCCACCATCGTTTCCATTATCATAGAATCTCGCGTCAGCCACAGGATAAAAATATTGGAAAAATTCACTTCCATTAATTAAATATTTCCTATATTGGTCTTTGTTGAAATCAAAATTTTTCTCGTTTACTCTACTCAGCTTAGCAAAAATTGCTTGAAGAAAATTTCTCTTTTCAAATCCCTCGCCTGAAGAATAAAAAACATCGTCAAAATATGCGGAAGCTTTTATCAAATACTGACTAGGCTTATAATCCTCATACTGCCCTGATTTATACTTAGCATAAGCCGTTCTTTCTCCGCTAGAAGTATATGTAATAACATCAAGATCCTCATTTCCTTCCCCATTATCTTCTGTCGCTAGAAATTTATCACTTATATTTCTTCCTCCGACAACAACAAAATTGTCATCAACAATAAGCAATTTTGAATGAAGCCTGTAATTATTTTTCCTCGGTATAAAACTTAGACGATTATAAACACGCACACTGACATTAGGCAAAGAAGCAAAGTCCATAAATATTTTATATGGCTCACTATGTATGAGTGCTGGGAATCCATCTATAACAAGCCTAACCATAACACCTCTTTCGGCAGCAGCTCTTAAGCCTTGAAGAATTAAAATTGAGCTCTCATCTAGCTCAAAGTCATATACCATCATATCTATTCTTTCTTTTGCTAGTTCAAAAAGACTCAAACGGTAGCGAAGGGCATCATAATTTGAACTCAGGAATCGAACCCATGAATAAGTGCTATTCTCCATATAAGAATTAATTTCCCTAAACTTCTGTCTATCTATTTCTGCCCATGAAGAAGCTGACTTAGAATCAACCTTCAACATATTCACCGCTTCCAAATAGGTCTCACCTAAATCTTTATCCTCATCAGCAGAATTACTTAGAAGACTTTGACTCTCTTCCTCAATACTAAATTGTCCTCTATCAAGAAGCCTCAGTCTACTTAGAGGATAAATCTCAACTATCAAAAACACCACAATATACAATAAAATAATATTTCTTAATATATGCTTAGGTCTTTTCCTTGTCTTGCCTTCTTCTATCTCGCCATAGTTAGTTTCTTCACTAGATATTTGTGGCTTCTCTGTCTCTAAAATATTTTTCTCATCATTAGCCCCATCATAATCTGTCGAAGCTACATATTCATAATTATCCTGTACGTAATTATCCTTCCACTCTTTTTCCAAGTCAGTACGAGCTTTTTTAGCCCTATCACTTGCTTCCTTAAGTCCCTCAGCCAAAGGATCTCTATATTTATTGAACATAATAGCCCTCCAAACATCTTCAAAATAATACTACAAAAAAGCACTCCGCGATTAGTTCACAAACTAGTCAATTTCTTTACCACTTAGAAGTTCAAAGACCTGTCTAGCATAACTATCTGTCATACCGCAAATAAAATCACATAGAAGCATAAGTCTCAAATATAATTTTTCACTCTTAGTCTTTCCCTTGGCATGCTCCCTATAGCACAATTTGTAATTTTCAGAAATAAGAGAAATCATCCTATGATCTCTTTCGCTCATTTTTTCATCGCTATCATAACGAATAACACTAGGTGCAAGAGCATTTAATAAAAAAGACAAAACAGCATCTGCTGTAATATCACGATGAACTATAAGTTTAGATGGGAAAACATATTCCGAAGCAATAGTCGAAAGAACTTCAATTATCAAGCCAGACAAGCGACCAGAACTTAAGCTCCTTTCAAACTCTCCATCCATTATCTTAGTGTAATTTTCTACGAAACTCTCCGTTATATCATCAAGAAGTAAGGTCTGACAAAAAATCATTGTATTTTGAAGCTTAGTGAGTTCACTCTCAGCATAGTTACTATATAGAGCCTCTCTTTTCCCCAAAGTCATCCTCTCACATATCTTGTCGAACTTAAATCTGTCATTTTCGGATAAATTTCTATATAAATCTGTATTTTTCGCTTCTAAAAACCTACTAGATATCAACTCATACGAGATGATCCCTTTCCTATATGCATCTTCAGTATCAGCAGTATTATATGCAATATCGTCAGCGGCCTCTAAAATAAATGTGAGTGGATGCCTGCATACCACATATTTTTTTGAACTAGGAATTAATTCGATCTGACCTATATTTTTAGGATCTTCTCTATCCTCTACTTTCATTACTATTCCACAAGCTTCTGCGATTCTTACGAATAAATCTTTTTCTGCTGCAAAATATCCCATTTTCTTTTGTGTAATATTCCCTGACTTTTTATCAACATCTAGAGAACTCACTGGATATTTTATTATCGAAGCCAAGACAGCGTAAGTTAAATTCATACCGTGCTCATCAACTAAATAATGTAATTTACTAAGTAATCTCAAGGCTTGAGCATTGCCCTCATAATGTAAAAAATCTTGTATTTCATCTTCATTCAAGTGTTGTCTAATGGACTTGCCATCTAATGTAAACTTATCAAGATTTCTAGCAAAAAAATCTCGTATCGTGGTCTCTCCATAGTGACCAAATGGTGGATTACCTATGTCATGAATCAAGCCTGAGCAAAGAAGGATATCTGCAATTTTTATTGACTCTTCAATAGTGGGAGCACCTTCAATATTTCTCGCAATTAACGAAGCGGATATTTTTTGACCTAAGGATTTTGCAAAAGAGGAAACCTCCAATGAATGGGTGAGTCTAGTTCTAACAAAGTCATATCTACCAAATGTAAAGACCTGGGTTTTGTCCTGCAATCTCCTAAAAGATGCACTTATAATGATACGCTGATAATCTTTTTCAAAAGCACTTCTAAGATCAACATTTGCATTATATCCTCTACTCTTTCTTTCACGCTCACTACTAAGAAGCTTCTCCCACGTCAA
This sequence comes from Bacillota bacterium, assembly GCA_023420115.1. Classification (GTDB taxonomy): domain Bacteria; phylum Bacillota; class Clostridia; order Saccharofermentanales; family Fastidiosipilaceae; genus JAEZWR01. Next base: position 18,526 of record JAEZWR010000006.1, read on the forward strand.
TTTCATTTAACATACCTCTATCAATCTCTTTAAATATGACATATTATTTCAAATTTCTTTCATTGCTAATATTTTACTATACATATCAGACTAACATTCGACTCTATGCTGCTTTATAATATTTTTGCTAATGGATATGTTCATAGAATTTAGTCCCTGTTTTATTCACTTACATAATAGAAAATTAATCCAATATCATTTGAGTTTGTACCCTTATGGAGGAACTTATGGATTTGAATAATTTAGCAATTAGAGAGTTAAAATTAACTGATGCCAAATTAATTCTTGATGTCTTTCGTTCTGACGAAAAGATAATGTCCAGACAAGGTACAGTACGCTGCCTTTGTGAAGCAGAAGAATATATTAAGCGTTTCACAGACCCCGCCAAAGCCTATACTGAGGTTTTATATAATCCTTTGACATTTGAAAAGAAGCCTGAAATTCTAGCTGCAGTAACCTTGCAATTTGATCACAAGAACCGGAGTGCTTTTGTTTCATATTGGGTCAAATGTGAATATAGAAATAAGGGACTAGCTTCATTCTTAGTTAGCAATTTATGCGACAGAGCTTTTTGTTTGTTTAACCTTGACAGGCTTGAACTAATGTATAGATTAAATAATCCCGCTTCTGCAGTGATTGCAAAAAGAGCCTCATTCACCATTGAAGGAATAGAGAGACAGAAACTCATTATGGATGGCAAGCGCATTGATGTTGCGATATGTGGCAGATTAAAAGATGACAAATAATAAAATAAAATTGTCATAAACTCCTAAGAAACTGAAGTTTAGTGATATACTTCAACAGATAATTAATTAGCAGGTGTAAATATATGTTTCTTAAAGACTTACTAGAACAAACTATACATTTTAGTGAAAATGATACTTTCTCAATAGAGGCAGGAAATGATGCCGCTTTTGAAATTCTCAATGAGAATCCAACAATAAATAGAGTTGTATGCGATTCGCGTTCTTCAAATTTAGGTGATATATTTGTCGCAATAAAAGGCTTCGATGTAGATGGTCACAGCTTTCTTAGAAGCTTAACTAACAGTGCATCTTTGGCCATAGTAGAAGAGCTTGATGAAAATCTTAATAATCTCCCTCAATTTAAGACTAAGAATAGTCGAAGAGCCTATGCTTTACTCAATGCTGTAATAAATGGTCGTCCCTCAGATAAAATGCATGTTTGTGGAATAACTGGTTCTAATGGCAAAACCGGTTGTTCTATGATGTTAAGAGAAATATTTAAATCAGATCAGCGCAATACAGGTCTGATAGGAACTGTTGTATATAGCAGCGCCAAGCAGGAAATAGAATCTAAATTAACCACCCCCGATGCAGCCACTTTGCAATCTCTTCTCAAGGAAATGCTAGATAATGGTCAAAATAATGTCATTATGGAGGTATCAAGTATAGGTCAAGATCAACAGCGTGACGCCGGTATAAAATATGATGTCGTCTCTTGTATTAACATAAGTAGAGAGCATATAGATTATCATGGAAGCTTCGAAAAATATGTCTTTGACAAGTCAAGATTTATTCGTGGAGCTTCTTCTCAAGTGAAGTGCGTACTAAATGCTGATGACAAAGAATGTATGAAGCTCATCCCTCAGACTCAGGCCGAGGTCTTTACCTTTGCAATTGATAACGAAGCAGATATGAGAGCAGTTAATTTAGATTTGAGCTCTGGGTATGGGAATTTCGATTTACAATTAAGTGACAGATTGATTAATGCCTTCTCCTTAGATAAATCAGATAGTTATCGTCATATTAAGTTGAATGTACCTGGTAGGCACACAGTAGCTAACTCATTAGCTGCAGCCTTGATGGCCATTTGCTCTGGTATATCTTTGGATAGAATTTGTGATGGTCTCAGTAATTACATGGGTGTGGAGAGGCGTTTCCAAGAAATATACAATGGCTTTTCTCCTTTATTACCATACAAAGTTTTTGATGACCATTTTGCCAATGCTGGTAATATCGATGTAACTTTGCGTAGTATATCTGAAATGAAATATAACAAACTCCATATTGTTTACGCACTCAGAGGCAAGAGAGGAGTAACGGTCACAAGGGAAAGTATGGAAACTTTCTTCAAATATGCCGATAATTTAAAATTGGAAAATTTCTTTGCCAGTCTGAGTGAAGATGTAGTTGGTTATTATAATGAAGTGAGCGAAGACGAGAGAAATTGTTTCGAAACACTAATGAGAGAGCAAGGTATCAGCTACACTTTAGATAGAACTTTAGAAAGAGCTATTAGCAGAGTATTTGACGTCGCCAAATCTGCTGATCTTGTACTTCTCGCCGGCTGCCAGGGAATGGACGCAGGTGCTAGAATTTTTCTTGAGCAGGCAGCACTTAGATATGATGTCGATGAAGAAAAAATGATGGCTCCTGTCAAAGATAGAGTTTGTGGTAGAAAAGGTGAACGAGCCTAGTAAATATATCAATAATAAGGTCTTTATATTCCCAATGCTTTTCTCTCACAGGATCGAGCTATACATAGGCATATTAAAAAGCGCAAACATTTTTAGTCTGCAAAGGCAAAACTACATATATTTCACACATAAAGTATATATCTTGCCAAGTTCTCTCTTTCTATGCCATTTATAATTTAAAGAATCTTAATTTTCATTTAGGGGTTATTATGTCTAAAAGTAGAACAATAAATATGACAAAGGGAAATCCTTTGAAGCTAATGTTGGCTTTTGCCCTACCGCTGATGTTTGCCAATTTAGGTCAACAACTATATCTTATAGTTGATGCAATTATCGTCGGAAAATTTGTGGGAGTAAGTGCTTTTGCTGCAATTGGTGCAGCCGAATGGGCATACTACCTTCCACTTTGGGCAATTGGTGCACTGACCCAGGGCTTCGCCATCCCTCTTGCCCAAGCCTACGGTGAAAAAAATATCACCAAGCTCAAAGAAAGTGTTGCTACAATCTTAGTACTATGTATTATATGCGCCATTGCTTTTACTCTTTTCTTTGAATTGGCAGCTAGAACTTTTCTTCAAATGCTGGGAACGCCTGATGAAATTGTAAGTGCCTCCCATAATTATCTTTTTATTATGTATCTCGGTATCCCAGTTCTAATTCTATACAATATGGCTGGAGCTGTTCTTCGTTCTCTCGGAGATGGCAAAACTCCTCTTCTTGCAATCATTGTGGCCGCATGCTCAAATATAGTCTTAGATCTCATTTTCATACTTATATTTAAATGGGGACTAAGCGGGGCTGCAATCGCCTCTGTTCTAGCCCAGCTAATTGCAGGTTTGTATTGCTTCTATCATGTTTTAAAAGTCCCTGATTTAAAATTAAATCGCAGTCATTTCTCTTTGAAACTAATCAATATTTATGAGGCATTCAAACTCGGTTCCGCCCTATTCATTCAACACGCCCTTATATCTATAGGTGGCATGATTTTGCAGTCCTCAATAAATAAAGAGGGGCTTATTTTTATTGCCGGATTCGCTGCCACTAATAAAATTTATGGCTTATTAGAAAGTTCTGCAATATCTATAGGACACGCATGTACTACCTATGCCGCCCAGAATTATGGAGCGAAAGAATATCAACGTATCCGCAAAGGAAGCATAAAAATACTCTATGTTTCGATTTTTATATCAATTGGTATCGCTTTGATGTCTATACTTGTGGGAACTTATGTATTGAAACTATTTATCGAAAGTAACAACCCCAATTCCGATAAGATTTTAGCTGTATCTTACAGATATCTCTTCACTATGGCCTGCTCTCTCCCTATTCTATATGTTCTTTTTGTTACAAGGAGTACTATTCAAGGGATTGGAAAAATCACAATACCTTTGTTATCCGGACTAATGGAATTTTTAGCTAGACCTTTGATCGCACTTTTAGTCTATAAGTATTATGGTGGAGATTCATTATTCTATGCGGAACCCACTGCTTGGGCTGCGGCAGTTATATTATTGTTACCCGCCTTTTTCCTACTAATGAGGAGCCTAAGGAAGTCTGAATTTTTACCTAAACAATTGCGATAAATTAAATAATTTCCAATCTTTGAAATATAGATGGATAGACAAGAAATAGGGAAATAGTTTGGCATCTATCTCCCTATTTCATTATCATTATTAAATTCTTAACTCTAACCTTGTATATTATGCCTCAGCTCATTTGTTCATTCTGTCAGATATGAAACCACTCTATTAAGGAGTTTATTAGATAATTTCAACATAAATTAGTGCTGAATGTAAGTGCCCACTTTGTTGACACTACAATATTGGTACTAATCAAAATAGCAAATTTACATGAAATCATATCTGAGAGGAGATTAACCATGGATATCAATTCAGTCAAAAAGGCAATTTTAGATAAGCTAGAGGCAGATCCACACTTTGTAGATCAACTTAGGCAGGATCCGGTAGAAGCTCTTAAATCTTATATAAGTGATAGCATAACTCCAGACGATATGGAGAAACTTGTCGGCTTCGCCCTAGATCATATTCCAGGCTTGAGTAATATCGCAGAAGAACTTCCAGCTGTAGGTGCGGCAGGCCTAGGTCTTGGTGATAATGGAATTCCAGGTGTGGGAAACTCCAGTCCCGGTATTCCAAAATAAACAATATAATCGAACCTATAAATTTGCTAAGTAGTAAATGTTCATATTTAATTTCTATACAGAAGAGAAGCTCTTGCTTCTCTTTTGTTGTGTTTGTAACTATTTATCTGTCGGAATACCAGAAATTGATAAAAAAATCTTTTCTTTTTATCTTTTGGCGTAAATCATTTCTATAAATTGACCTCTACTTTTTTGTATCATTACATCCTAATTTAAAAATTATGAGGTGTTTAATGGAAATCAATTATCGCTCTAAAATCAACTTATTTTTAATTATATTCTTATCCTTATTTCTATGTATCTCATCTTTTCCTCTAATGGCAGAAGATGAAATTTCTCCCAATGAAGACTATATCCCACGTCCTGTCTCTCCTATTTATGCCAGTACAGTAGAAAATGACAAAGCCAATGGCCCATCTGATTTCATTCTATCCCTTCAATGGGAAATTAAAGATGACAATTATCATGCTGGTGACTATTTCAAAATTACGCTTCCATCTCCAGCTATCTTTCCAAGTGATTTAGTTGGTCAAACCACAGCAATGGTAGACGAAAGTGGTAGCGAGGCAGGTTATGTCACAATAAGTGACAGCAAAAATCTCTTGGCTACTTTTAATAATTATGTCGAGAATAAAATTAAGATCCGTGGCACGATAAAAGCCAATTTCAAAGAAAGTGAAATACGCTTCGGAAAAAGTCACCCTTTTGAAATAAAGATTAATGATGAGGATCCACCATTCACCCCTGGCTCGATAAGAGGAGTGAGAGCCTCAGCCAAAGATTATTTTGTAGTCGTAAAAGGAGGAAGTAGTTTCGACGAAAGCAAAGGTGAAATCTCATGGTATGCGATGCTCAATGTTAATGAATCCGATGCAAGAAATATTAAATATTTCGATATGCCCCAAAAAGGACACAAAATCATTCTTGATTCAATAACTGTGAGCGAAGCTCAATTTACAGATAATCTTGGAGTTAGATTTCGTCGCTATCTTTCCAAAGAGGAATTTAGCGTAAGATCTCTTCCTGACTCAGAAGGAATTTTGCGCGGTTTCGAACTTAATATTAATAATGAAGAACCAGCTTCATATTATGTAAGTTACAAGACCAAACTGCTTCCAGAAGAATTGAAACTTGGAATTATAAATGTTAGCGATAATGGCAAACCAATCTTTGAAAATTCAGGTCAAATGGAATGGCTTGATAAAGATAATAATAAACACAAGGCAAGTGACGCTAAAAAATTTACAGCTAAGAATTTTACTGCAACTATCGAAGGAGAAAATAACGAAACAACTAGTAGCAATACTAGTAGCAATAGTTCTTCATCTATAGAAGAAAGTACAAGTTCATCTTTAACATCAGTTGAAACAAGTGTTGAGTCAAATGATGAAACCAGCGCTCCAAGTCTTGAGCAATCTTCGGAAGATGAAGTTACAAGCAAGCAAAATTTAACACTTAATAGTTCAGGCACAGAGACTATTAATAATTCTTCTGAGTTAATCAATGATACTAAACAATCCACTACCTCCAAAAGGCAGGCTTTAGCCAAAACTGGAGAACAAGCGTTTACTATATTTATACTTTTATTCTTAGTAGCAACTTATTCATTAATTCGTATAAGACAAACTATAATTGAATAAATTAGACTTTCATATCCTTTCCCCTATTGAACTCCTTTGCATCTGCTAAGGAGTTTTTTTTGGAGAAATAATTTGCGAAAATCATTCTATTAAAGATAATCAGATATTAGTAGCACTGTAAAAATATTTGTTTTGGCTTATAATTTAAATATCATTGATCGAGATTGAGTAGGTCTTTGAAATATATAAGAAAGGTGAATCAGAATGAAATTGCAGGAGTCCGCTGAAGATTATTTGGAAAATATTCTTATACTTAAAGAGCGAGACGGCTTCGTCCGTTCTGTTGACTTAGCAAAAGAAATGGGTTTTTCTAAACCATCAATAAGTAGAGCAGTACATATGCTCGAAAATGAAGGTTATCTTCAAATTGAAGATAATGGTAATATCGAGCTTACTGAACTCGGTCAAGAGACAGCAAGTCATATTTATGAGAAACATATTTTCCTAACTAATTATTTTTTATCGTTGGGCGTAGATGAAGAAACAGCAGCTGAAGATGCTTGTCGCATAGAGCATGTCCTATCTGACAAAAGTTTTGAGGCTATGAAACGTTTACAAGAACACTGTCTTTACCAATGCCCGAGGCGTAGCGATTTAATTTTGGGATATATCAATAAGAAAATTAAGAATTAATATTCAAATATTAATGTTAATTTACTTGCATTATAAAACCTAAATTATATCAAGATAAGTGGATTATCTTTATTTTGCCTAAGATATAAAAAAGTCAGTTTATCTAATATAAACTGACTTTTTTATATAAAGTTTAAGTTCACTTCGATACTCAATTATCGTACTACAAAGTTCACCAATCTCTTAGGTACAGCAATCTCTTTAATAATTGTCTTGTCTTTAATTAAGGATGAAATTTCCTCATCAGTCTTGGCAAGTTTGATCATATCTTCTGAACCCATATCACTTGCTACATTCAGACGTTTCTTAATCTTCCCATTAATCTGGACAACAATCTCTATCTCGTCCTCTACGCATTTTCTTTCATCATATTTTATCCATGACTTTGAAGATATTGGTCCATCAGAGAAATTCTCCTCATACAATTCCTCACTTAAATGTGGTGCAAAAGGATTAAGTAGGGTTAAGAATACCTGCAATTCTGCCAAACTGATCTTCTTATCTTCATATATTTTATTTGTGAAGGTCATAAGTTGAGCAATGGCAGTATTCATCTTTAGACCCAAGATATCATCCGTCACCTTTTTGATTGTCTGATGAGTAAGTGTAGTATGTTCCTTCACATATCCATCTTCATCTAAATTTAAGGCCTCATCAGCAACAAGGAATTTAGGTAATTGTGATACACGTTCAAGGAAACGTCTTACACCTATTACACCTCGCTCATTCCATGGCGCAGCTTTTTCAAAATCACCTATAAACATCTCATAAACTCTGACTGTATCTGCACCGAACTCTTCAATCAACTCATCAGGATTAATAACATTACCACGTGACTTGCTCATTTTTTCGCCATCAGAACCCAAAATCATTCCATGACTTGTTCTCTTCATATATGGCTCAGGAGTATTTACAACTCCAATATCATATAAAAACTTATGCCAAAATCTAGAATAAAGGAGATGGAGTGTTGTATGCTCCATACCTCCGTTATACCAATCAACTGGCAGCCATTCCTGAAGTGCTTCTTTTGACGCGGGGGCATAATCACAGTTAGGATCTGTATATCTTAAATAATACCAAGATGAGCCAGCCCACTGTGGCATCGTATCAGTTTCTCTTGTTGCCGGACCACCGCACTTAGGACATTTACAATTTACCCATTCCGTCATTTTCGCTAGTGGTGACTCTCCATTATCACTGGGTTCATAATGATCAGTCATCGGAAGTTTCAGTGGTAATTCATCTTCACTTATCGCTACGTGACCACATTTTTCGCAATGCACAATCGGAATCGGCTCACCCCAATATCTCTGCCTAGAAAAAATCCAATCACGCAATTTATAATTAACTTTTTTATTTCCGATACCTTGGTTTTCAAGTAATCTTATCGCCTCTTGTTTGGCAGTTTCGATATTTAATCCATTCAAGCTATCAGAATTTATTATCACAGAGGCAGCATCACCTGTATACGCACTAAGAAGTTCGCCATCTTGACTCCTAAGACCTTCCTCTATTTGTCTAGTCTTATAATCTTTTTCGGAGGATGCCACAACCTCCTTAATATTCAAACCATATTTGTCAGCAAAATCAAAGTCTCTCTGATCGTGGGCGGGAACTGCCATAATAGCCCCTGTTCCGTAACCTGAAAGAACATAATCAGCAATGAAAATAGGCAATTCTTCTGAAGTAAATGGGTGAATTGCTCTTACGCCTTTTATTTCTACACCAGTCTTATTTTTGTTTAATTCGCTGCGCTCAAGATCACTTTTCTTAGCAGCCGCTGACCTATATGCGATAAGCTCATCATAATTACTTATTTTATCTTTCCACTTATCGACAAACTCCGACTCAGGTGCAATAACCATATAAGTCACACCATAAATTGTATCTGGTCTAGTTGTAAATACTTCAAGCTCATCTGAACTAGTTGTATTAAATTTAATACTAGCTCCCTCGGACTTACCAATCCAATTCTTCTGTTGCATTTTGACACGGGGAATAAAATCAACCATATCAAGGTCTTCTAGTAGTCTATCGGCATATTCCGTAATTTTAAGCATCCATTGACTTTTAACCTTGCGGACAACTTCACTGCCACAACGCTCACAATGTCCGTCAACAACTTCTTCGTTAGCCAGAACACACTTACAGGATGTACACCAGTTAACAGACATTTCTTTCTTATATGCCAGACCCTTTTTAAACATTTGAATAAAGATCCATTGCGTCCACTTATAATACTCAGGATCTGTAGTATTAATCTCTCTATCCCAATCAAAACTCAGACCGAGACTCTTAAGCTGTGACTTAAAACGAGCAACATTTTTTTCGGTAACAATTGATGGATGTATCTTATTCTTAATCGCAAAATTCTCTGTCGGCAAACCAAAGGCATCCCAACCCATAGGAAACAAAACAGCCTTGCCAGCCAACCTTTGTTGTCTAGCAACAATATCCAAAGCCGTATAAGGTCTTGGATGACCAACATGTAAGCCCTGACCGGAAGGATAAGGGAACTCTATAAGTAAATAAAGCTTCTCCTTGTCCGTATTATTATCAACCTTAAAAGTCTTGTTCTCTTCCCAAAACTTCTGCCACTTCTTCTCAACTTCTAAATGATTATATTTTTGCATAACACTATCTCCATAAAATTAACAATAAGTATTTTAGCCTATTTTGTACAAGACTCAAGCCATTATTGTTGAGAGAAATTTTCCTTGTGCCAAAAAGCACTCTCGCGTTAATAAATAAGCACTTCCATTTCTATATGAATACCATTTCTCATCGGCGAAATAGTGCGAAAAAACACAAATAACAATTCCCAAGCCAACATTTTATAATCGGCACAAAGTCATATCCTACAAACTCACGACGTTCATGATGCCCACGAAGTTCATAATGTCATTTTCTGCTATAAGGAGTAAATATGTCACCTTATCAAGTCTTATCTATGTTAGTAATCCTAATCTTTATTTTATCTTTTATCCCGGCCTGTATAGAAGACATACTATATCTATCTATCCATAGAAGCAATTGGCTCATTCCCCTATGCCTATCTCTCCAAGTTAGACTTAACTCATTAATCAATAAAATATACATTGACCATACAGCCAATTCATACAAATTACTTCTTGTGAACAACAAACAATTTAGTATCGAGCAAACATCTACTATAGGGAGTAACATTCATCATCCAGCTTCAAATTTACATAATATCTATTTATATTTGAGCAAAAGCTCTTTGAGTGAAGAATTATATATAACTTTTTCTCTTATTATTTTAATCCTTATCTCTAAAATATTAAAAATTGGCAAGGCAGACATCTTTGCCATCATCTCCATACTTTTATTTTTCAGCACATATCAAACTATGAAAATCATTCTTTTATCTTCTATCTTTCTATTAATTTCTGTCCTCATAAAATATATTACAAATATATTTCAAACTAATAGCTTATCAAGAAACTGTAGGCTTTATCCTTTCACAAGGGAAAAAATCTCAGCTACAAATTATAAATTCAAGTTAACAAGTTCACTACAAAGTCACTATGAACTAATGAGCAAGATAAACTTACCCTTTGTTCCGCACATATTTTTAGGAATGTGTGTATATTTGGCGCTAGGCTATTCAATCTAAGTCCCTAGCTAGGATATAATTAAGTAATTCTACATACACGGAGGTAACTATGGCTGAAAATAATAGAATGTTAAAAAGATCAGAGGTTCCTAAAAATTTATGTTGGAATATGGAAAGATTCTTCGATAGTGATGAAGCTTATCAGGAATCCTTTAATAGTCTCGCTCAAGATATCAAAGACTTTTGCCAAGCTTATCAAAATAAAATTAATACGCTAGAAGCAAGCGAGCTTCTTACTGCCCTTAAACAATACGAAAAAATAACACTTAAACTGAACAAATGTGGTATATACTCACACTGCCTATACGATGTTGATTTAAGTGATAGCACCAATAAGAAACGCAGTGCTACATACTCAAGTAAGAGTTCAGAATATAGAAGTGCTTTGGATTTTTTTAAAAGTGAAATCATTACCTTGGATAATAACAAACTAAAAGATGCTTCAGAACTTGACCCAAAATACAGCACTTATTTCTTAGATATCATTAAAGAAAAAGAACACCGCCTATCCCCCGATGTTGAGCGCTGTCTAATATCATTATCAACTATCTTAGATTTTCCTTATGATTGTTATGAAATCAGCAAATTAACAGATATAAGCTTCGATGACTTCGAAGCAGATGGGAAAATTTATCCAAATTCCTATGTTCTTTATGAGAACACATATGCTATATCTCCCAGCACCGAAGTCAGGCGAGCTGCTTTTAAATCATTTAGTGACGGACTTAAAAAATTCAGAAATTCTACAGCAGCTATGTACAATGCCCATATTCAGCGCGAAAAAATAGAGGCTGGAATGAGAGGATTTAGTTCTGTCTTTGATTATTTAATGTTCGAGCAAAAAGGAAGCAAAGAACTCTACGATAGGCAAATTGATCTTATTATGAGTAAATTCTCACTTGTCATCCAACGCTACGCCAGGCTCCTAAAGAAAAAATTAGGCCTTGATAAAATATATTTTTCTGACCTAAAGGCAAATCTTATTTCTATTAAAGATGAAAATATATCTATTGACGAACTTCATAAACTAGTTTCAGATGCCCTCAAACCAATGGGAAGTACTTACCATGATATGGTCATGAAATATGTAGAAGAGGGTTGGTGCGACTTCGCTATGAACGAAGGAAAATGTACCGGAGGCTATTGTGGTGCTCTTTATGGAGATGAAGCTATACCCTATATTCTTATGAGCTACAACGGAACCTTTTCTGAAGCTTATACATTAATTCACGAATTAGGACACGCTGCAAATTTCATACTGTCTAATAGGAACAATAGTATATTCCAAGTAGATCTGCCAATGTCTATTGTCGAAGCTCCATCAACCTTTCACGAACTATTGCTTACGAATAGTTTACTAAACAAAGCAAAAACTGAAGAAGAGCGCGTGCTCGCTTTGACTCGCATGCTATCAAACACCTATTATCACAACTTTGTCACTCATCTTTTAGAAGCTGACTATCAAAGAAAGGTCTACAAAGCTGTCGACCGTGGCGAGAATCTCACAGCAGATGATTTGGATGCATATATGAAAGAAACCTTACATAATTTCTACGGAGATGACGTCATCTTAGATGATGGAGCAGAACTAACTTGGATGCGCCAGCCACACTACTATATGGGACTTTATTCCTATACCTACAGTGCCGGCTTAACTTTAGCAACAGAAATGTTCCTAAAAATCCGCAGTGCCAAAAGTGAAGAAGAACGAAATAAGCTCGTAGAACAGTGGACTGGATTTTTAGCTTATGGAGACCGAGGAGATATCTACGAAATTGCTGAAGTAAGTGGGTCTAGCTTTAGAACATCTCAGGCCTTAGAAAATACTATAGTATTCTTAGATGAGTCTGTATCTGAATTGGAAAGAAGCTTAGCTTAATCAGTTCTAGTTCAATTAACATAAAATAGAGGTGAAATTAATCAGCATTAGAATCATTCTCAAGATTAAACTTGAAATGATCGGTACTAATGGCAGACTAGATATTTCACCTCTCTATTTTTTATTTTAAAAACAATTAAGCTATAAAAAATCAATAAATATAATCAGTTGAACTATCTTGCTAGCTTAAACTCACTCTTGATAGGACTTACTATCCTCGAAACCCGCAAGGTAGCCAATATCTCTTACATAGAGTTTATTTTCTCCCTCTTCTTTCATTCTCTGAAGAAGACCAGTAACTTGGGACTCAATACTATCAATAAAATGGACAATCAATGTGGCAACAGTAGTCGGTCTATCCTGAAATTCTCCATGATGACCTTGAATAATCGCCTGGATCTGTCTATAAAATGTCTCATTATATATTTTTTCAATCTTAGCTCTTCGAGAAGCCAAAAATTCAATACCTCTCACCCTATGATTGGCATACCAGTACCTGCTCATAGATAGGTCGGTATATTCGTAAACCTTACCAATATCATGAAGCATTATACCCATGAAAAAAAGATCGCCATGCTCTTTCAGTTCTGGGTAAATATCCATTAGTCTAAGCCCTATCTTCAACATTTTCAGACTGTGGTTGGCAAGACCTCCACATATATTATCATGATGTTTAACAGCGGCACCCTCAGTCCAAAATCGTCCAGCCAGCTCATCTTCATTTAAGAGTTCTTCAGTCAGTTGAATACAGGCTTCACTTACTCCATATTTCCTAGCCTCTTCATACGCTGAGTTCTTCAAATTCATAAGATATGTTTTATCTAGCCTAGGCAAAAAGTCACTTTTACTAAAGTCTGCCCCATGATAAGGAACAATATTCTTAACTGTAAAATATGAATTTCCATTAAAGACCGACTTTTCTATTTGACAATAATAAAGACCAGCACCATTAGAGACAAGCGTATCAAATAATCTTGACTCCCAAACCTTAAATTCAAAATACGAAGCATCATAGAAAAAATTGCCCGTTAAATAACTATTATTATTTTTACCGACGCGAACTGAGGCCGCCTCATTTAGATAAACTACACCCTCTTGCAAAGTTCCTACCTTTACGTCCGCCTTTAAATCTATAATACCATTCATATCCACCTCATAAATGAAGAACAGCTCTATCTTATGCACAAATTAAGTCATACATATAATGGCTGTTCTCTTTTCAACAATAAATATAAAATCACCAAATATAAAAAGCACTCTCGTGAATTAAATTAAACAATCTGGAAATCTGGTCCGCCATAGTTGACTGAATATTTGCGTAGAATTCTGAGCATTTCGCCACTATTTTCTTCCATCTCCTGAACGAGCTTGAACTGAGTTCTAGCCCTATCCAAATTGTGTCCCTCTCTACTCGTCTTGAAATAAACATCCCCATCAAGATAATCAGTCAAAAATCTTATTCCTGTTTCAAGAGTTATTATTTTTGCACCCAAGGCCAAGCTCTTGACCTCTTCTTCCGAAAGATCCTTTGCACAAACAGACAAATATCCATCGACATACGCTTCAAATAATTCGAGACTAAAATTTACCTTTGAAAGGTCTTGCTCATCTTCAACAGCAGTTGACGCACCGAAACGGATTGAATCTCCAAAGTCATAAGCTGCCAGTCCCGGCATAACGGTATCCAAGTCTATTACCGCTATCGGTTCCCCAGTCTCTATTGAAAAAAGAACATTATTTAATTTAGTATCATTATGTGTAACTCGAAGTGGCAAGGAACCATCAGCAAGTTTCTTAACCAATGCGGAAACATCCTTTTCTCTGTTGAGAACAAAGTCCACCTCTTCCTGACAAGTGCTAAGCCTATTCATAACATCCTGCTCTAACACCGACTTAAAAGTCTCAAATCTCTTCTCTGTATCATGGAAAAATGGAATCGTCTCCACCAATTTCTCAGCTGGGAAATCCTTAAGAATAGACATAAATCTACCAAAAGCGACACCTGACAGCCTGAAACTATTTTTATCCTTGCTTTGAAGATAAGTTTCAGCCTTATCTATGAATTTGTAGCAACGCCAATAATTAAATTCACTGTCCTTGAACAAATAAGATCCATCTATAGACTTCTTAAATTCAAGAACGCCTCGTCTAAGCTCTTCAGATTCTGCTTCTTTTCGCATAAAATCAGTAATAGCAATGATATTATTCATCATCGCATCTGGATTTTTAAAAACATTTGTATTCACTCTCTGTAGAATGTAAGCTTCAGTTGGATTGCTGTCTCTAACCTCTACCTTGATAGTATCATTAATATGGCCAGATCCAAAATTCTCATTGACAAAATTATTCTCTCCATCCAATGCAAAAGCATGAAGGGCTTCCTTTAAATTAGCCATTTCTTCCTCCTAAAAATAATGGGAATAATAAGCATCCCATTTATACTCGAAATCAAATATGAAGAAAAGATTATCACGCTATGCAAACATAGTAAAGAAAATCAACGAACTTAGAAATACAAAAACACTAAGTTAATAATATTCAGTAAATGAAAATCAATGATTACAGTATTCAACAATTAATAGAATATTTATTGAGTTAACATGGATTTAGTCTAAAATGATAAAAAGCTAACTTATCAAACTATAGATTATAAAAAACAAATAATACTTATATAATAGAAAGGTTTATCAAAAGGTTCGTCTATGAATGACAATAAATCATTAAGAAAAATTGCCCTTGACTACTTTCTAGACTATGTCAAATTCAATACCGAGGCCGATCCTAAGTCGGGATTAACACCTTCATCAGAAGGTCAGAAAGTCTTGGCTTCTCGTTTAGCCGACGATTTAAAGGAGCTGGGTCTAGACGTCACTGTATCTGATTATCACTATGTGTATGGTAAATTAGACGCCAATCGTGAAGAATTAAAAAATCTTCCCCCATTAGGATTCATTTCCCATATGGACACATCTCCTGATTTTTGTGGCGACAGAGTATCTCCACGCATTATCAATTATCAAGGTGGGGATATTCTTCTTGATAAAGATGAAGACATAAAAATAGAAGAAAATTTATTCCCTGAGCTTAAGAGTCTAAAAGGAGAAGATATTGTTGTCACTAATGGTCACACACTTTTAGGTGCTGACGACAAGGCGGGTGTTGCAGAAATAATGACACTATTCAAATATCTTCATGATAATCCTGAATATCCTCACGGCCCCCTAAGAGTTTGCTTCACTCCGGACGAAGAAATTGGTGAGGGTACTAAATTCTTCGACTTAAATCTTTTTGACGCCTATTATGCATATACAATGGACGGTAGTGTTCTAGGTGAACTTGAGTATGAAAATTTCAATGCTGCAGCTGCTATTATAAAAGTAGACGGTTTGTCAGTTCACCCTGGAACTGCTAAAGGTAAATTAGTAAATGCAGCGGCAATAGCGGCAAAGTTCATATCAAAAATGGATGAAATGGATACCCCTGAACATAGTGAAGGTAGAGAAGGTTTCTTCCACTTGGGTTCAGTATCAGGTTCAGTTAGCCAGGCTGAAATAGAATATATAATACGAGATTTTGACAAACTCTCATTTGAGAATCGCAAGACCAAGCTTCAAAATTTAGTAGATGAACTCAACAAAAGTCTTGACAAAAATAGACTAAGTATTGAGATTAGAGACCAATATTACAATATGAAAGAAAAGGTCGAAGATAGATTTGAATTAATCGAAAGAGCCAGACTTGCGATGAAGGCAATAGGTGTCACCCCTAAAGAAGAAGCAATTAGAGGTGGTACAGATGGCGCAATGTTATCTTGGAAAGGCCTACCTTGCCCTAATATTTTCACAGGTGGCGCTAATTTCCACGGTCGCTATGAATACCTTGTAGTGAGTACAATGGAAAAGGCAATCGAATTCCTTATAAATATCGTAAAAATATATGCCGAAGCCAAAGATTAAGACTAACATAATTTATAGTAATAAAAGGACAGTAACTAAATCAATAATATACCGACCCCAAGAAGTCCAACTTTTTGGGGTCACATCATGAGTTTCTGTCCTTTTTATTACACAAAAACTCCCTAAAAAAGACAGCACCCACCATAGCTAAAACAGCGTATAAAATTGCAGAATTAATATACTTTTTCACAATCTCACCCTCCATATATCATCTTAGATTCATTTCACTGCAAGCTACTTCTCTCTTGTCAATAAATTCTTAATATACACAAAAAGAATTGATAGTGATGCAATACACACAGCACTCAAAATCGCACAATTCAGAATCAAATGGGTATAATCACTCCACTTAAAAATTGCAACTAAAACAATTATTATAAAAAAGCTTATTCCAAGCACTATATTGCTAATTTTCAATAACTTGAGAATTTTTTTGATTTCCTCAGTATCAGAAAATACTCGCAAAATATATTTATTAAACTTCGGCAGCGAAAATAACATTGCTAAACTCGAAAAAAATACTATTAAAATTAATGAAAACACTTTCATATATTCTATCTTCTCCCATTAGCAGCAATAATAGACATTGTAATAGACATTTACAATATGTTAATTAATTCATATTCTCTTAGCAGTTATACTCTTTCTCTGTGCCAAAAACAAAGACATATCTAAAGGAGAACTTAATGAGCAAAAATAAATTTTTAAATCAGACAAATATTGTATCAGTACTACTGATTATATTTACAATCTTATTTAGCGGTTTAAATCAAATATTGGGTACAATTAATGGACTTGGTTCAGGCGCAAGATTCATTATTGTAGCAATAGTATCTTATGCCCCGCTTATGTATTACTATTTCGCTAGAAGAAATTATTTAAATATGGAAATAAGTCCAGCAAGTTATCGCAAGGTCTCAATTCCTTCTTTTATTTCCTTGCTAGCCATACTTTTATCTGTAGCCTTTTTCGGAGGAATTCTTTCAGCAACTATATCAAAATTAATACCAACTGCTACAGCTAGTTCGAACAGCCAAGATGCTTCACTAGACATATTACTTATTATCTACACTTGTATACTAGGACCGATTCTTGAAGAATTAGCTTGGCGTGGTTTGCTTCAAAGTTCATTAAATAGATTCGGCTATCGCTTTGCTATTATATTTAGCTCACTAGCATTCGCACTTATGCACCACGATATTGAGCAAGGAATTGCCGCCTTTTGTACAGGTGTCTTTTTCGCAATAGTTCGCAAAAACTATGGTCTCATAATGTCAATAATTCTACATATAGTCAATAATAGCTGGGTTGAGTTATCCTCTTACCTAAACAATCACGATTCTGGCAAACAAGTCAGTGCAATTGTAATTATTTTAGCCCTATTAATCACACTGATCACTCTAGTCATCTTTGTTATTAAAAAGCTGAAAAGAAAAAGCACTGAAGAAAAATTCTCATTTGCTGGTGAGAAATTTGACCTCATAAAATATTTCCTCTTCCCGCTTCTCTTAGTACTCGATTTAATTTTAACAATGAGCGGAAGATTTTAATTCCTGATAATGAATCTGATAAATTAAGAAGAGGAGGCTCGTTTGAGCTTCCTCTTTTTTGTATAATCTCATCGACATAAATAAACAAAGCACGGACTGTGCTTTTTAATTGCAAATATCACCAAATATCGAAGTTTATCTATTATAATAATTAGAATATGTAAGATAGAATATGTAAGAAAGGATCGTAGCTCATGCCACTAAAAAAAGTAGAAGATTTAAAATGCGAGGATTTTTCTCCATACTTACCTAATCAAGAAGAGATTATGGAGATGGCACATGGAATGCTCGAAGACGAAATAAATGCCATACAAGAGCGTCATAGTAAGAGTGTCAAACTAAAGTCTGAACAGACAGTTGAGAATTTTGATTTTCTAACTTTGGAAATTAAACTCTTAAATAATTTGCCTGAAGAACGTAGTTTGCGCCGTTTCAGGAAGCCCGAGGTTCAGATACGGTTAGGTGATAGTATCTTTTCCCAAGAGCTTGAAGATCAGCTCATCGGTGAAGTAGTTTCTTCTTCAAAAGTTTATAAATTTAAACACGCTTCTTATGATGTAGAACTCGAGGTAAAGATTCTTTCTGCCGAGAGAATGCTCCTGCCAACTAAGGAAGAAGCTCTCGAGCTAGAATATGACTCAAATGAAGATTATGCAGAATACAAGGGTCTCAGTTTTGAAGAATTTAAATCTAAATTATTAGAAGAATATATTCATTCATTTGCCAATGAATATTTTATTCAACATGGCTTCGGACCAATCACACGCAACTTAGTTGAAGCATCTAATATTGTAGCAAGTGAAGATGATTATGCTAAGGACATGGATGAACTCGAAAAAAGTATCGAAGCAGCCAAAGACGAGGGTATGGATAGACTTGAGTTTTATCGTATGATGTTTGGCGAGTCGATCAAGGATATAGATGAGGGTGCCAAAAAGGCAGAAGAGTATATGAAAAATTATACGCTCTTAAATTTATACTCATTTAAAGTTTGTGAAGATGAGGGCTTCGTTCCGGATAAAGACAGCTACATGAAACAAATACAAGATTATTCTAATGACTGCGGAGAATCTGTAGATTCTCTTTTGAAGCAATTTCCTTTTGAAGATTACAGACGCAGCAAGGTTCAAGAGTATCTTTCACAGAAGCTTCTACGCAAATTTAATGAATGTCTCAATCTTAATCACTTAGCTTAAGTTTTGATTTACACAAAGGTATTTAGAGAAGATACTTAGGATTAATCATAATAACACTATTTATTATGACCTACTCTATGTCTTATCTCGAAATACCTTTCTAATTAAGCTTTTTGTATCCTAAATCGTTTCTTTTTTTATATTGCTCCATTTTAGTATCAAGAAGCCCAATTGAACTACAAAAAAATAATTTCAAGGCATTTGTGAAATGCTTAGATAAAAAATTTTTCCAAGAGGTCAAGAATGGCAAATATTTTTAAAAATCTGACAATTAAGAAAAAAGAAGATCTTGACAACTATGTTGACAAACAACTGAACGAAATAGAGAAAGGGAATGATAAACAACTTCACTCTTCTCTATTTCGTGGGCACAAAGGAGTTTGGCGGGACTTTGCTAGACTTTTACTTAGGTCTCGACTCCCCTGGCTCCTGATTATTATCTCCATAGCTGTCAGCCTCATCAGCACAAAGGTTGGTTCTCTTTTCCCCGCCTATCAACAGAGATTATTTAGCGGAGAACATGACAGCACAACAATAAGGAATGCAATCCTTATCTTAGTGTGCTCATTTATAATTGGAAGAATTAATAGCTTCCTGACAGGATATACCAATAGTTCAGTGTCACTAGCAGTCAGAAACAAACTCTATTCTCACACTATTGGACTACCTCTTAAAGTCTTTCAGAAGATATCTCCACGTGAGCTAATTTCGCGTGTAACACAAGACGCCGATTCCTTAGCCTCCACATTGACAACAATTCTTCTTATTTTAATAAGTAGCGTCTACGGCACTTACCTTTATATTAGCCAAGCTTTTGTCATGTCTCCAGAGCTTACAAAAATATTCTTGTATCTATGTCCTGTCTACATAATTTTGAAACTAGTAATAGGTCGAATCAATTTCAACCTACAATTTAGAGCTAGATATAGATTCGCATTTTTGACCAGATATATGGCTTCTATTCTGATGAATGTTCCTGTAGTCAAAACATTTTCAAAAGAAAAATTTGAAGACAAACGAGGTGAACAGGCAATTAGCAGCTTCACCAAGCTTCAGTTCGCCCTAGAGGCCGCTGGAATCAGCTTCGATCTTATCGATCAAATATTTGATACTGTAAATAATCTTATATACATTCTTTATGGTGCCTATCTCATTAGAAATGGAAGTTTGGATTTTGGTAGCTGGCTCGGTTTCTATTTCTACTCATTGAGTCTTTATTCATCAATTTTAGTCATCTTAAATCTATGGCCAATGCTTAAGTCCTCACAAGGTTCTATCCTACGCATTCAAGAAATAATCAAGGTTCCAACTGAAGAGTTTGCAGATAACTCGATTGAATCTAGCAACAATGAACTTAAAGATATTGAAGGTTCCAAGCCCGATTCCAAGCTTGAAGTTAGCTCGCTTTCTTTCTCTTATGATGAGCAAAAAGTTCTCGAAAATATTAGCTTCAGTATAAGAAAAAATGAGAAACTTGCAATCGTCGGTCCCTCTGGTTCTGGTAAATCCACACTGCTACTTCTCTTAGATAAATTCTATGCCCCTGATGAAGGAAAGATTTGCTTAGATGGGGTAGATTCTGAGAAATTCAGTCTGGAACAATGGCGCAGTCGCTTCGCCTATCTTCAGCAAGAAGTCATCCTCCTTGGCAAGTCAGTGCGTGACAATCTTCAATATGGACTAAAAGAAAAAGTAAGTGATGAAAAATTATATGAGGTTTTGAACAAAGTTAAACTGAGCGACTTTGTGAAAAGTCTTGATAAGGGCTTAGATTCTATTATCAACGACGGTAAAGTTACCCTTTCAGGTGGTGAAACCCAAAGGCTAGGTATCGCGCGTTTGCTTCTTAAAGACACTCAATTTGTTCTTCTTGATGAAGCCACAAGTAATCTAGATGCACTAAATGAAGCAAGGGCTTTTGAGGCAATTAATGAACTTGGTAAAAATACAGGCTTGATTATGGTAACTCATAAAATAAAGTTAGCTCAAAAATTAGATAAGGTCTTGCTTATTGAGAATGGTCAAGTAAAAGGCTTTGACAGCCCAGACAAACTTCTCGAAACCTCACCCTTATACAAACAACTTTATCAAGCTGAAATATATGAAAGGAGAGATCAATAATGAAAGAGAAAAATGTAAACAAACAAGTAAAAATTAGATCTATCTCCCCTTTAATCAAGCTAATGAAAGAAGCTAAAGTACCCTGGATTTCTTATCTTTTCTTCTTTCTTCTCAATCTATTTGTCACCGAACGTGCCGTTAGGCTTTCCGTCATTGCTGGACAATTTATGGATCCAGAATTTGCTGAACACGCCATCCAGGATAGTTCTCTTATCTTAGAATTTGCTCTGTCCTCACTGGCAATAGCTCTAATAGGCTTCTTAGTTATACCCATAAGTTGGGTTTCAATTCAATTCCAAAAAAGAGCGCAAATTGTATCATGGAGACATATTCTCAGACTCAGCGTAGGTAGAATTGACAGTCTTGATCCCGCCTCCCTTGTTTCACGTGTATCTACTGACTCTGCCTTTGTTTCTGAAGTTTTAGCAACCGTGCTCAATTTCTTTAGAAATGGATATTGGTTATATCTATCTATAACTACACTATTTGCAACTGATAGCTGGATGGCAACAAGAATTATTCCCTCAGTCGCTCTATCTGTCATTGTCACGATGTTCGCTTCTAAATTCATTTATAAATTGCACTATCGCAAACAACAGGTCGAAAGTAAGCTGACTGCTTTTCTCAACGAAAGATTCTCAGCTCTCCGCACTATTAAAAGTGAACAAACTGAAGCCCTCGAGATATACAATGGTTCAAATATAAACCGTGATAAGTTCAAGGCTGAAGTAGGAATAGTAACATATGACACTTTCTACACAGGTTATCAAAGCTTCATTATGGTTCTCTTACAAATTTTGGTCATAGTGAGTGGTGCAATCAGAATAGCTAATGGTGATATGCAAATTGGTGGTTTAGTAACAATTTTCTTCCTAGCTCAACAATTCCCTGGAACTACTCAAAGTTTCTTTAGCAGTATTTTAACTCTCATAAGAATTCAAGGTCAGACTCAAGTTGTTGCCGAACTTACCCAGAGTGAGGGAGAAAAATACATGTCTGAACGCAGCTTAGATTCAGCTCTGCTCGACAAAAATATAAATCTTGAAAATGTCAACTTCTCTTATAGTGATAGCAAAAAGATTTTGACTGACTTGAGTGCAGAATTCAAAGCTGGAAAAGTCAATGCAATTGTCGGACCCTCAGGTGCCGGAAAAACAACAATTCTCAAACTTTTAGAACGTTTCTATAGTCTGGATTCTGGTCGCATAAGTCTGGATAACGAGGATATAGATAAGTACCATCTTAAGGAGTGGAGAGACAACTGCTCTTATATTATCCAAAACTCTCCTTTAATGCCCGGAACAATACTCGACAACATAATGTATGGTTTAAGATCAGATATTTCAACTGTTTCATACACCGATACCTCATCATTATCTGATGAACTTAAGGCTAGATTAGATGAAGTTCTTAAAATTTCTAAGCTAGATGAGGTTATCGAGAAACTGCCTCAAGGTTTAGGAACTGATGTAGGAGATTTATCAGACAAAATTTCTGGAGGTCAAAGACAGAGAATCGCTATTGCCAGAGCACTCATTTCTGATCCTGATCTACTTCTAATGGACGAGGCAACTGCAAATATCGACTCCGAAAATGAGCGCCTAATTACCGAAGCTATCCTTAAAGATAGAGAGGGACGTACAACTATAATAGTCGCCCACCAACTTGCCACCATTTTATCAGCAGAACAAATTTTACTAGTTGATAATGGTAAGCTAAAAGCCAGTGGCACGCATGATAGTTTATATTCCAATAGTAGCTTATACAAAGAGCTTTTTGACTTGCAAAAATTAGTTTAAAAATTGTTTTGTTTATATATTTAAACGCGGGAGCGCTTTTGGCTATTATTATAATAATTTAGATTTATAGTTCTCTCGCTAATATTAGAATATTTTGAGGTGTTAAATGATTAAGGAAATAAATCAAGAGAATTTTAATGAAGAAATATCAAGTGGTTTCCACGTCGTAGATGTATATGGTACATACTGTGGTCCATGTAAGTTACTCGCAGCTGTCTTGGAACAGGTTGATAAAAAATATCCTTTCTTATCAATTCTTAAACTGAACAGTGACAATAATAAAGAATTAGCTGCAGAACTTAAGATAAAAGCCGTCCCTACAATTCTTCTTTATGAAGATGGAGAGCTAATCAAACGTCAAACTGGAGCTCTAAATGAAAAAGATTTCATGGCTCTAGTGGCGGATTATCTTTATTAATTCATTAGTTCAAAACGTGTACTATGTTTCTTAACTTTATTTATAGGTTTATGAATCATATATATAACATTATCTGCTCCCTAATTATGGGTAAATAATTTATTTTAGAAAGGCTCTATAATCATGCACGATTTTAAAAAGATAGATAGTCGTGACTTACCTGATTTCAAGGGTATTGGCACAATTTATGAACATAGCAAAACTGGTGCGAAACTTCTTCATCTAGGCTGTGAAGATGACAACAAAGCCTTTATGGTTAGCTTTCGTACATTTATTGAAAATTCTAATGGAGTTCCTCATATTCTTGAACATAGTGTGCTCTGTGGATCAGAAAATTTTCCTGTCAAAGAACCGTTTGTCGATTTGATGCGTGGCTCACTTAATACGTTTCTCAATGCAATGACATTTGACGACAGAACTGTATATCCAGTTTCAAGTCGTAATCAAAAAGACTTCGAGAACCTAATGGAAGTTTATTTCGATGCTGTATTCCATCCTCTAATTTATAAAGATCCCCTAATTCTCAAACAAGAGGGTTGGCATTATGAACTTCATGACAATAAGTTGTCAATAAATGGCGTTGTATACAATGAAATGCGCGGTGCGATGTCGGATCCTATCTCCCTACTTCAAACTGAGGCTCAAAAAGTTCTATATGAGGGAAGCCCTTATTCTCCCAATTCAGGTGGAGATCCCAAAAATATCCCCTCATTAACACAAGAGTATTTTGAAAATTTCCACAAGACATATTATCATCCATCAAACGCCCTTTTCTTCCTCTATGGGGATATGCCAATAGACAAAACTCTGGAGAGACTTAGCACTTTACTCGAAACTTACGATAAAGGTCAAGCTTTTGCTGCAATGCCTGCTACAAAACAGTTGACCGATTCAGCTTATCTTGAAGTCCCAGTTCAAGCAACAAGTGAAGATGATGAAATAAATGCGCTTATTTCATTTAGAACTGCAGACCGTTCAGACTTTGATGAGACGACAATGATCACCTTCTTAGCCCTAGCATTAGGTCATAGTGAAATATCTCCACTAAAGAACGCTCTCTTATATAATGATGAAATTCACCCCTCAGAGGTGCATATATTCACTAGTTCTGCAGTTAACCCTTATGGACTTAATATTCTTCTACTTGGTCTTAAGAAAGAAGAAGCCAAGCGTGCTCAAACCCTTGTCCCTGAAATTTTAAGACAAATTGTTAATGACGGCTTCGAGCAAAAATATCTTGATGCAATCTTCAGTAATATGAGTTTCAACATTCTCGAGGCCTCACAAGGTGGAACTCCACGCGGTATAACAGCTGGCTTAAATGCGCTCAATTCCTGGCACGACGGGGCAAATCCTCTAAACTATCTTGAACCACGCAAGCAGCTCGACACACTCAAGGAAAGGGTTAATTCAGATAGTCTAGTATCTACTATCAAACAATACATGCTAAACAACCCGAATCAAATCTTCGCAATTACTAAACCTGATCCCCTTCTTCTTTCCAAGCAAATGCAAGAAGAGGAGGCGCGTCTCGAAAAAATTAGACAAAGTCTGAGTGATGAAGATATAAAAGAAATAAATGAAATATGTGAAGGTCTGGAGCTTCGCAGGAATCAAGAAGATAGTCTAGAAGCCAGGGCCAAAATGCCACGACTAGAGCTTAGTGACTTGCCTGATTCACCACCTGAAACTGAACTCACTATAGACGAGCAAGGTAATAGCTTCCACCCAGCATCTACTGCTGGCATTAGATACCAAATGTTTGAATTTAGAGCAGATGATATCGAAGATCGCTTTGCCCTCGGTCTCCTAAGTGATCTCTTGAGCAAGCTTCCTACTGAAAAATACAGTGAAAAAGATCTTAAACTCAATTTAATGCTATCTACCGGTTCTTTCAGTTCATCTATAGATTATAGTGGTGAGCATGTAAATTTCCGTGTCAGTACCAAATGGCTTGAGGATAAAATTGACGATGCTCTCGCTCTCTGTAAGGAAATACTCCTGCATAGCAATTTCAAAGAAATAAAAATTATCAGACGTCTGTTGAAACAATCTTATAGTGGCATGGAACTCTACTATACCAATAATGGTCATACCCTGGCTGTAAACCAGATAAAAGCTAGCCACAATCGTTTCTCAGCCATAGACGACGCTTGCTCTGGCTTGGCTTTTTATGATCAATTAGAAAAAGAACTAGCTTCGGAAAATCTAGATAAGCTTGTTGAACGACTAGAGACAGTTGCTAGGAAGCTTTTCTGCCAAAAGAGACTCACACTTCACTCCTGTACAGACAATGAGTTAAAAGAAACAGGTGATAAAAAAGTATGTGATCTTATCGCAAGTTTCCCAGAAGGAACAGCCTCCGCAGAGCTTGTCGAAGCAGCGCAAACAAATAGGAGCCAAGCGATTATCATTAATTCTGAGGTCCAATATGTAGGTCTTGGTGGCAACTTTAAAGATCGAGGACTAAATTGGGATGGCAGACTCTTCCTTGTCAAGAATTTAATTGACAAAGCCTTCCTCTGGCAGGCAGTTCGTGTCGCTGGTGGTGCCTATGGTTGTATGAGTTATCTCAGTCGCAAAGGAGACCTCGGACTGGTAAGTTATCGTGACCCCAAGCTTGTCGAAACTTATGAAGTTTATTCATATATACCAGAATTTATCAGAAATCTTGAAATGAGCGAAGATGATCTAAGAGAATTCATTATTGGAACTCTCAGCGACTATATGCCTCTGCAGTCTGAATGGAGCAAGGCGATGTCAGAATTAACCGCAAGAAGAAATGGTCTCAGTTATCAAGACAAGGTTAAAGAATGGCAGGCAATTTTGAATGCTAAGGTTGATGAGTTAAAAAATCTAGCTGATCACTACGAAGTCGTACTTACTGATCCTGCTATATGTACCGTTGGTTCTGAAGAGGCTATCAGAAAAAATGAGCAGATATTCAATAAAGTACGAAGTGTTAAACAAGCCTAGCATTCATTTATCGATTAAAATGAATAGAGTTAATGTAGTAATCTTTGTATGCTAAGCTGTTAAAAGATTGAGGTAGTATATGAAACTAGCATTTATAGGAACTGGTGTTATGGGTTCTGCTATGGCATTGAATCTTGCCAAGGCAGGTCACGATGTCCATGTCTATAATAGAACCCGCTCAAAAGCACTTGCTCTTGAGCCCAACTGCAAGTGCGAAGATAGTATTGCTCTTTGTGTAAAAGGAGCAGATGTTATTTTTAGCATCGTTGGTTTCGTCAAGGATGTCGAAGAGATCTATTTTGCCGATTATGGAATCCTAGCCAATGCTGAAAAAGGGGCAATTTTATGCGATATGACTACTTCTTCACCAGATTTAGCTATCCATATTTATGAGCAGGCCAAATCAAGAGGACTCTTTTCACTAGATGCACCCGTTACCGGAGGAGATAAAGGAGCCAAAGAGGCTACACTATCTATTATGGTCGGAGGAGACAAAGATATTTTTGATAAAGTTCTTCCTCTCTTTAAGCATATGGGACAAGCAGTAAATTATTTAGGTGAAGCTGGCTCTGGTCAATATATGAAATTATCAAACCAATTAGCTATTGCAGGCGCTCTTTCTGGTATTGCCGAAGCCCTGTCTTTTGCAGAAAGTAAAGGTCTTGATACTGAAACTGTCTTGGATGTTATTGTTAATGGTTCAGCTGAATCGTGGCAGGCAAGGAACAATGGTCCCAAGATGTTAAACAAGGACTATGCTCCAGGATTTTTTATTAAGCATTTTATAAAGGATCTTAGTCTGGCTCAAGAAGCCGCTTCGGGACTTAATTTGAAAATTGCCTCTGAAACATTAAAAAGTCTAAGAGAGCTAGCTGATAAAGGTCATGAAGACCTTGGAACACAGGCTCTTATCGAATACTACAGAAACAATTAACAATCGAGCAAGCCCCTAGGGCTTGCTTTTTTTTAATTTAGTGATACCCTTAGGGGGTATGGGTACTATATGAGTCAAAATAGTATGCGATAGCTTTTCCCATATAAATATAAGTTTTATTTATATTGCAAATTATATTTTATTTAGAAAGATTTATACTTATGACTAGTCCCAATCAAACAAGGTCTCAGGAAGATGATACTTTGCTACATGATAATAGACTACTTAACTGTACCTATACTATTAAAGGAATGACTTGTGCGGCTTGTGTAAAAAGAGTTGAAAAAGCCTTTATTAATGCAGGTGCTAAAAGTGCCGACGTTAATTTGCTAACGCACTCGGCGAACGTAAAATTCCATTCAGAGGAAGCTTCTTTTGAAACAATGCAAAGGGCAGTTGCAAAAGCTGGTTATGAACTGATTGATGATAAATATTATTCTTCAACTAATGAAAATGAAACCAAAATAACTAGCTCCCACGAGAAAATAGATAATGCGGCACAAATTGGAAGGTCAAGTATAAGATCGCTTGAAGATGAAGAATTAAAATTGTATAGAGGCAGGCTAATTTCTACTGCAATATTTGCCCTTCCCCTCTTCTATATTTCAATGGGACATATGATGAACTTCCCTTTTCTGTCTTATTTCAGAGAAGAAAATAATTTAATGGTATTTGCCCTTACATTATTTATGCTTACTATACCTATTCTGTTTATTAATAGAAAAATGTTCGTCAAAGGTTTTCGTACCCTTATCAATGCTTCACCTACGATGGACAGCCTAACTGCAATAGGTACCTCTGCTTCTTTTATATATGGTGTATATGCCCTATTTAAGATGGCTGCAGCACTTGGCAAAATGGATATTCACGAAGCTCACCACTTTGGCATGGATCTATATTTTGAATCAGCTGGAATGATTCTTCTTTTTATCTGCTTGGGAAAATATTTAGAAGCTAGAGCAAAAGGAAAAACTAGTTCTGCAATAAAGGACTTATTTGACCTGAAGCCTAAGATAGCAAAAAAATTGAATCCAGACGGAACTGAGATTGAAATATCTGCCGATAAACTTATTGCTGGAGATATCGTAATAATTAAGACAGGCGAACAAGTGCCAGCTGACGGTAAAATAATAGATGGCTACTGTACTGTGGATCAATCCTTTATAACAGGCGAAAGTCTCCCCGTAGAAATGTCTTTATCCGACAAGCTAACAGGAGCCAGTTATATAAAATCAGGTTATGTAAAAATGGAGGTTCTCCGTGACAATTCCCAGAGCACCTTATCGCAAATTATTAACTTAGTTAATAATGCCATTAATTCAAAGACAAGATTTGCAAGAATAGCAGATAGAATAAGTTCAGTCTTTGTTCCCATTATCATGGTACTAGCAATTCTAGGCTTCTTAGTATGGCTCCTCTCTGGAGCAACTTTGGAATTCGCCCTAGTCAAGGCTGTTTCAGTTTTGGTTATAGCCTGCCCCTGTGCTCTCGGTCTTGCAACACCTACAGCCATTATGGTTGGTACTGGTCTCGCCGCGCGCCACGGTATTTTAGCTAAAAATGCCGAAGCACTTGAAAGATTTGAAAAAATTGACACTATTGTTTTTGATAAAACTGGCACTCTAACTGCTGGGGAAGCAAGCGTTAGCGATATCTTTGTCTGCGATGATTTTGATGTTGATTCCTTTTTGTCTTATGCTGCAGGTCTAGAGCAATACTCTGAGCATCCACTAGCAAAGGCAATAGTTCGTTATGCAAACGATGAAGGCATTAAGCTCCTACAAATGAAAGACTTTGCACAAGAAATCGGCTTAGGAGTTAGTGCCAAATTAGATGCATCTATTATTCGTGCTGGCAATCTAAAAATTCTCGATATGTACAAAAATAAAATAAATCTTGATGAACTAGAGAAAATTAATAAGGATATCTCCGAACAAGGAAAGACCTGTTTATTCTTCATACAAGACGATAAACTACTTGGCATAATAGCCCTACAAGATAGAATTAAGGAAGATAGTGCTTATACAATTGAAGAACTCAACAAACAAGGTATTCATACTATCCTACTAAGTGGAGATAATAAATTAACTGCCACTGCCATTGCTCAAAAGTTAAAAATGACAGATGTAATAGCTGAAGTTTTACCCCAAGATAAGGAAACAACTATTCGTCAGCTCCAGTCAGAAGGCAAAAAAGTTGCAATGGTAGGAGATGGAATTAATGATGCTCCTGCACTCGCTCGCGCGGATATTGGTATTGCCATTGCCTCAGGAACTGATATTGCAATGGAGTCTGCTGATATAGTCCTGATGAGAAATCATCCATCAGATATTTTAAATGCAATCAAAATTAGTCATAAGACAATTCTTAATATAAAGGAAAATTTGTTCTGGGCACTAATTTATAATGTCATTTGCATACCTGTAGCAGCCGGTTTATTCTACTATTCACACGGACTTAGTATGAGTCCAATGCTCGCAGCTATCGCAATGAGTTTCAGTTCAATATTTGTAGTATCAAATGCACTTAGATTAAAATTTACCCAAATTATCAAGTTAGATAATAGTCTTAAAACTGAAAATATCACTGATGCTGTCATTCATGAATTAAAAAATATGAATTATTCAACTTTAATAAAGGAAGGTAAAAACACTATGAAAAGAACAATGAAAATTGAGGGTATGATGTGCAATCACTGCGTGAAACATGTCAAAGAAGCTCTTGAAGCTCTCAATGGAATTAGCAATGTCGAAGTGAGTTTGAACAATAACGAAGCTACTTTTGAACAGGACGCATCGATAGAAGATAGTACTGTAAAAAAAGCAATTGAAGATCTAGATTACAAGGTACTAGATTTAAATTAAAAGGATATGAATATGAATCCAAGTCATAAAAATCTAACTCACAAGCTTAAAATTGCCAAAGGTCAAATAGACGGTGTTCTTAAAATGATCGACGAAGGTAGATACTGCATTGATATTGTTGAGCAAATTAGTGCTAGTATTTCTCTTCTTGAAAGAAGTAAAAAAGAAATTATGGAAACTCACATAAGACACTGTGTTAGAGAAGCCTTTGTTCAAGGCGATGAGGAAGAAATAAATAAGAAAATTGCAGAAGTGTTCCATTGTCTGGACAAAATAAATAATTAAAAATTTATACAATGAATATATGCATGGTGGTCTAAGGGCAGATATTTAATTATCTGTCCTTATTCTTTATAAAATTAATATGAAATAAATCCTAGATTATCTAATCAAGAGTTTAGACAAATCTGCTCACAATTCCTAATTCATAACTCTTACTTAGATAACAATGATATAAAGAGAAAAAATTTCTTTATATTTATAAATCATATTATAATAATATTTCTACGGCAACAAAAACAAACACAAATCACTTCCCAAGTTCAAACAATCAACATACTTTATCAAATGCTCTATAAAAGAGGTATAATATGAAAATAATCTATATCTATTTCAAAAAAGCCATTTCAAAATTTACCAAATCATTTTTGCTTACCATTTTGTGGGCAATGATTTTAACTTTCATATACACCTCATCCCCTATTTTCATAAGACAATTATTAAGGGAAGTAGAGATACAGTCCTCATATACGGTACTGATATATGGAACATTAATATATATTTTTCTTTTATTAGTTAACAATATAATTGACATATTTTGGTATCGCTCAATTGATAAATTCGCCGGTCTCTTTATAAAAGATGAAATGAAATTGCTTGAAAGAAAAGTATATTTACTTTATGGAAATCAACTTGATGAATTTTCTAGACCAAGAATATCTCACATCCTTTACCAAAATCTTTTCGATATGTTTAGAGTCATCGGTCACAATTTAGCATCCATGCTAACTTCAAGCTTGTTAGTACTGGTATCGATGATTTTGGTCTATAGTTTTGATAGGAAGCTATTCCTTATTCTTTTACTAGGTCTGCTAGCCGGACTTACCATATCATTTTATTCAAGAAGAGTAATACAAAAATCTTCTATGGAAATCAACAATAAAATGAGGAAATTGCACAGTCTTGCCAACGACTTTAGTAGCAGACCGGAACAGATATGGCGACGGAAACTTATCTCCTACTATGCAGAAAAAACTGATGACACTGTTGACGAATTTATAAATACTGCAAAGGTCACTGACAGCAAACAAGTATTTTTCTCAAACTTAGTTAGCCACGTTAATGCAGTCTTTATTTTGGCTGTATCCGCCTACTTCGCAATAGAGTATAAAGGAAATTTAGCGAGCTTAGTCTATATTATCACCCTTGCCAATATAATTAGCCAGCATAGTAGCAAGGCTGAAATATTGCTTAATCAAATAATGCGCTCTTACAGTGCTTTTAAAAATATATATGAATTAGAACAAATAGAGGATAAAGAACAATATCAGAATAAGCATGATGTATCTGAGCCTGGATCATCTGTAAATACTATTGAACTAAGGAATCTCACCTTCACCTACCATGGCTTAGAACATAATATTTTAGATGGACTAAATTTTAGATGTAAGTCAGGTGACTGTATAAAGGTGCACGCAGCCAATGGGAAAGGAAAGAGTACATTATTTAAACTACTAGAGAATATCTATTCACTCGACAGAGGCATGTATTTTATTAATGGTATAGATTCAAAAGATCTCTCCCCCAAATATTTCCAAAAAGAATTTAGATATATAGGTCAAGACAACTCTTTTATCAATGATAAGGTTTGGGTATATTTATGTGCAACTTTAGGAATTAAAGATAAGAACACACTAGAAATTGAACTCAAAAAAAGGAATTTAGATAAGCTGATAGATTTAGATCTTGAAATGAAAGAATTAGGCTCTTCCCTATCATTCGGTCAAAGAAAGAAGCTGGACTTAATACTCCTCGCTCTTAGCTACCATAATAGCAGTGTTTTTTTATTTGATGAAGTTGAAGCAGGTTTAGATAAAAATGGACAGGAAATATTCCTTAATATAGTAAAAGAGATGAGAGATAGAAACAAAATTATTTTCTTTATAAATCACGAAGAATCACTTTTAGACAACAATCTTACAATTGAGTTCTAAGAACTAAGTAGCCATAATTACTTATAAAAATAAATAGTCTTTTATTGCTCATACAATAAAATCCCCTGATGACAAAAAAGTTCATCAGGGGATTCTTGGTATTTCTTAATTACTAGCTTGTTATAGCTTATTTATCCTTTACAAAAGTCCCAAGAAAGAAAGGAATGATCTAACAACAACTATTATATTAAGTACAAAAGAAATACTTGTATCGCTCAATTTATCAAATAAAGTATCTTTTTTAGTATCCTCTCCCAAACTATTATCTAGCTTAATAATCAAAGGACTTTCTACTTCTTCATAAGCATCTTGCAGAGTATCTACATTATCGAGATTCAATCCTATGATAGCTTCTTCATCAACTGGATTCTCTTCGCGAATTTCTTCTACAATCGGCTCCATATCGAGCTCTGGAATATCTATATCCTCATAGTCAACAAAAGCTAATGCATCATCTTCTGGACTTGGATCAACAGGAGCAGGAAGCTCTGGTAGTGGCTCAAATTCTGGCTCTGGCAGTAGCTCAAGTTCAGAATCAGACAACATAGAGTCTTCATTATTATCATCTTCATGCTCATCGCCATTTTCTAAAATTGGCTCTAAACCATCATCAGTAGCCTCATCATTTTCTAACTCATCTGCTATCTCATTTACAGTCAAAGTAGCCCCAAGGTAAGAAAGCTGATAATTTTTGCTAATCTCTGCATCAGAAATATTAATCGCGTATTTACCTGCTTCACCTTGATAATCCGAAATTGTCAAACTTGGAAGTCTAAAAAGAGCATCTCCGTCCAATAAACCGTCAACTTGATAAGTCAATTCAGCTAAGTCATCGCCCTCATTTATTTCACTGTCATCAGCACGCAGCTCCAAAACTCTCGGACTGATATAAAATTCCAATTTACCAGCACCAATAAATTCACTTTGTTTGGGAATACTTACCTTTACTTCATAACGCCCTGCATTGATAGGTGGAGTCAAATCATAATAGTCTTCTCCATCATAACTTGTTCCATAATAAGTCAGAACAAAAGGTCCCTCGTATGTATGGGTAAGTCCTTCAGCATCCTGATAGCTAGCCTGAATCTCTGCATACCCTTGCTTAGGAGTCTTATCATAGACAAAAGCCGCGTCCGGGATTACTTGTATATCTACAGCAGTCTTTGATGTATAAGATACATTGACAACAAACTCTGCATCCTCATAATTTTTCATATTACGAGCAACGATTTTCACTCTATCAGAAGCAGCTTGGTCTACATCATTACGATTGAGCTCTAAAATACCTAGGCGCACATTAGCCTCTGATATACCATTTTGACTTTGTTCTACAACTTCAAAAATAGTATCTTTATCAGAAAGTAGCTCATTATCTAATTCTTGTATAAGCAAGGTTTCATCAGCGGCAAAAGTTAGGTCATAACTCTTGATTTCTCTTCTTGCCTTATTAATTTGTCCCACACTAGCACTAAGTTCTGTCTGACTTAACTCATACCACTTAGCACTTTCTTCATCAAGCTGAATTTCACTTGCAAGAACCAACTTATTAGTTCCAACTTCAGGATCTTCGAAACGATATTGAGCCGTAGCTGACACCTTTTCCTCGTCGAAATGAATTGAAAGACTGTCAGTGGTATCAATAGAGTCTTTTTTATCATATACCTTTTCAACCTTACCCACTAAAGTAGGTGTAAGAGTCTTTTTCTCAATTGTAAGATCAATATCTTTTTCAGCACTGACAGCATTTGCTCCACGATATCGAACAGTCAATGTCGCATGACCTGTCGGAACTGTCTTTGCACTACTGTCATAACTCAATTCGAAACTTCCATCTTCTTTAACTCCAAGTTCTTCACTTAAAGCCTTGTCTCCATAATAGAGAGCTACCACTGGCTCAGAAATCGAGCGGCGACTGCGACCCACTATACTAGACTTCTCTACATCTTTGACCTGACCTTTGATAGTGATAGTGTCCCCAAAAATAAAAGTATTTGTGGTCTCTTCACCCTTAGACACACTAAATTCAAGATTTTTACCTACAGGTAGAATTCCAGCATTTACTATATATTTCAACGAATCTTTATCTAGTATATAAAAGTCTTTTGTCTCTCCAGTAAGTTTAATCTCACTTGCAATAACTTCACGTGTGCCTGCTTTACTATCTGCAAAAGCCATTTTACTATCTACACTGACATCATCAGATCCCAAAACGCCATTCAAATTAATACTCAGGCTATGCTCTGTCGGTAATTCTGTATTCTGATCTTCTAACTTAGTAGCATCGCCACTCATAGTAACGCCGAGCGCTTTTGCCCCTAAAGAATATTCTCTCTTAAGTAATTCTTTATCATCCAAGCTAACAATTAGCTGTCCACTACCTAGTTTGAGCGTTCTATTCTTAGTATCGAAACTCAAGCTTGTTTCGTCCTTACCCTTAATAACATCTTCAGCAAGGACCACTTCCATTCCGTCAGTCATCTTAGCCTTGAGTGTCAGCTTCTCTGACTTAGCTATTTCTCCCTGCTCCGACTTAGAAACCAAGGCCTTGATTCTCTTAATATCAAGACTTAATATATCGCCATATGTCAGCTTACCATCAAAATTAGTCTCATCCTTTTTCAATGTTACTGTAAATGTGTCCTCTGTCGCCTCAGGATTATCTTTAAATGCCTTGTTTCCTAGACGACTTACCTTACTTAACTCCGCCTTTGTCTTTTCATAACTAACATTCTCAAGTTCGTAAAAAGCATTCGCACCGATCGAGGTGATTTCCTCTCCTACTTTTATCTCCTTGATATGATCTTTGTACTTATGCCAAGGAACTGCTGTCTCACTTGCAAAGTCGCGCATATCGCCACTTCCACTCAAAGTCAAAACACCATTATCTAAAACCCAAGAAATATTGCTACCAGCCTTGCCGGAGTCAATTACTCTTCCTTTTTTGGCATCATTGTCATGGTGCTGATCAGCTCTCAAATAGTCACTCATATTAACCATAAGTGTCGGATAGGCATCAGCCTTGTGACCATACTCAAAATAATTTTTCCCTTTGTCATCCTTACCGATACCAGCTAATTCGACTGTCTCAGATTGCCAAGCACGGTTATTCGTCGTATCTGTAGAGTACCAGCGTCCACCAATTTGAACCCAGTTCCAACCATGCTGACCTAATTTTGAATAAACTCCAGACATACTAATTGCAGGAATACCTGCTTCACGCAAAAACATAGTAGTCAAGGCAGAATATCCGTCACACATCGTACTGCCGTTAAATAATGCATCATAGGTCTTATGGGTCTTGCCATAATAGACATTTTTCCTAAACCAGCTCCAAATCTTCTGATATTTATCATAATCAGAAATTAAGTCATTCTCTTTGCGAATCTCATAAAGAGCTCCGCCCTCAGAGAAAAGCTCTTTGACCTTTTCTCTCACCTTAATTTCTTCTTCCATTGAGTTATGGTGCAAGGTAGTAAGTTTGACATTCGCCTCGATATGATAGGCATTTCTATTGTTGAATATAGTATTTCGATTAGTCACCGAAACCTTTGGCATCAACTTGCGGAACCCATTCATGAAACGATAACTAGTATATGCATCAGAGTACATACCAATGGCTTCGACATAAAGCTTATCACTGAAATAGTCATGCCAAAAATCTGCTGTCTTTGTCCAATTTTCTGCATCTTCCTTACTCAAACCAAAAATATTTTGCATCTCTTCTGGAGTAACATAAAAATCAAATAATACACTTGGTCGATGCTGTGCCGAAATCTTGCGCACTTGAGTTACAACGAAGTCACGGAAACTCTCTTTTGTTCCAAGATTATAGCCGTCAAGATTATATGAAAGTGCTTCATTGTTCCCTTGCCTAATAATATCAGCAGTCCAAAGTTCATCTTCTTCTGGCTGATATTTATCATAAATAATTGTCTTTTTCTCTTCTGCATTAATCGAAGTATGATAAGTAGAGTTAAAAAAAGCTGCCGCAACTGTAATACCGAGAATGGCCGACAGGCTTCTTCTATATTTCTGAATAGTTATTAACTTGAACACAAAAGTTCTCCTTGCTATATATCGTTTGGATAACTATATAATTCTAGCAAAATATAAATTTTAATGACATAGCAAATGTCACTTATATTTTTTCATCGATATTTTTTGTCAGTTTCACGGAGTTGCTTTTTTCTAACTAGCTAAAAATTTAGTCATAAGATCTAAAATAAAACAATTAAACTCATAAGCTATCATTTTTGCATATAAAAAAGGCTTCAGATAAGTCTGAAGCCTCTCTCAATTTAATTATATTAATTTAGTTCTTCTTTAAACTAAATCTGCGTATCACTGTTAATGCTAATGTTAATGCTAATAAAAGCATCGCCATTATCGGAGCCTCTTCTCCTGTTTTGGGGACTGAGGATTTTTTACTTTGATTCTGACTTTGACTTGCTTGGGTCGAAGTACTTTCGCTACTTTGCTCTGTGATACTAGTTTTGCTACTGTTATCTCCCAGAGAAATAACCTCATAACCCACTTCTTCTCTGACCTTAGAACCGTCTGGATAAGTCACTTCGATAGTTACTTTATGTGTTCCTGGTGTGAGGTCTGGCTCACCGATAAAGGTAACAGTCGTTCCATCTGGCAGTTCTTCGAAGTTTTCAACAAAGTCTGTTGGATTTAGTGGCTCACCCTCATTTATTGTCACTTCTTGGAATACTGGTGGGTACTTCTTTGACATTGGATCAGGTACCACTGTGTAAGTTACTTCTTGTGTTACCTTAGAACCGTCTGGGTATTTTACTTCGATAATTACTTTATGTGTTCCTGGTGTGAGGTCTGGCTCACCGACAAAGGTAACAGTTGTTCCATCTGGCAGTTCTCCGAAGTTTTCAACAAAATCTGTTGGATTTAGTGGCTCGCCCTCATTTATTGTCACTTCTTTAAATACTGGTGGGTATTTTTCCGACTGTGGTTTTGGGATTACTGTATAAGTTACTTCTTCTGTAACTTTAGACCCATCTGGATAAGTCACCTCTATAGTAATAGTGTGTGTTCCTGGTGTGAGTACTGGCTCACCTACAAAGGTAACCTTGGTATTCTCAGGCAAATCTCCGTGGTTTTTCACGAAGCTCGTCGGATCTAAGGGCTGACCCTCGTTGATCGTAACATTCTGGAATACTGGTGGTGTTTTTTCCGCGTCTGTCTTACCGTTGAGGGCTTTTCTGGCTTCGATTAATTTCTTAAGAAGTTCATCAATTTCGCCCTGAGTAATTAAAGTTCTGTCATTTTGCACTGGGACAAAATCTGTAATTTTTTTAGCAGCTATCAGTGCATCGTCATAAGCCTTCTTGAGTGGTTCATCAGCATAGATGTACTTGGTCGTTTGTTTCGTCGGATCACCTAAGGCCACTTCTGCCTTGAGTGGTCTACGATCTAAAACGTTCAATTTGATCTTTTGCTCAGATTGATGTTGATTGCGGCCAAAGACGAAGTTGATATCGTAGAGTCCTGGCTCGGTCGGAGTACCTTTCAATGTAGCCTTGACTGACTCTGGTAAGGTCCATTCGTAGAAACGAACCAACTGATATGAGAATTGAGTTGTTGACTCTAAGCCAGCTGGAATATTGCCATTGAAGAAACCTCTATCCAAACCATGTTGTTGCACATTAGTGGCAATTAAACTGCTCTCTTCTCCCGCAAACATGATATAAGGGCCAACTGGAGCAGGTTTTTCGGGTTTAGGAACAGTAGAATTAGGTGTACGACGCAAGGCTATAACTTGGGAGTAGTAGGTCGGACCATTAGGCTCTGCAACACCATTACCTTTTGAATCTTCGACATAGAACCAACGTTTATTATCATCTTTCATAGCTATCTCATAATCAGTACCGTCAACATCATAGAGATAGTTGTATGCGTGATAGGGGCTATCTGTAATTAAGAGTTCATAGGGATTCTCTATACGAGTTTTATCCTTGTCTCCTTTTTTATAAATATACCAAGGAATTTTCTTCGCTTCTTCATCACTTAGATAATAAGGAATAAGTTGTTGCTTGCCGTCAACTTCCTCTGTCTCCAAAATGGCGACAGTGTACTCAACCTTCAAAGTCTTATTGGGATCAAATTTTTCTTTACGCAGAGGGACACGAACCTCAACACGAGCACCCTTATCTACTTGCTCTTGCGTAATCTCAAAATCGAAGCGTGGAAGTTTATCAAAGCTTCTAACATAATAATTTTCAAGATAGTACTTTCCTACACTTAGAGCAAAAGGAACATGAGGTTTAATTTTTACTACAGAACCGTCTTCTGCTGAACGAATTGTATAATAGCCAAATACCAAGGACTCTCGAGCAGGATCTTTTGTAGCAATAGATTCTTCAGTTTCGCCCTCTTTTACTTCAAAAGCATGTACCATGACATCGACGAACTCACGACGAGCAACGCCTGTATCACTGGGTTCCTCTTCCGCTGGTGCGTCACCTTGATCTGGCTTGAAAGACCAAAAACCGACAAAAGTATTAGGTCCTTCTTCTGTAACAACTAACTCTTCTTTATCAAATTTCTTAAAAGTCCAAGTACCACCTTCGACCTTTTTCTCCTTCTCGGCAGGCTCTGTAGGCTTGACTGTATCACCAACCTTAGCTGAACTTGGGGCTGGTACAGTATTAGCAATCTCCTCTGGAAGTGGGGTGTCCTTGCTCATTGACATATATTTATAGTCAAGTTGACCAGCTCTGAATGAACTAAACTCCCAAACTAAGGTAACTGTATTTTTCTCTTCTGGACCCTTTTGGATAATAATTGTCTCTTGGGGTTCACTGCGTACTAAACGCCAAGTTCCTTTGGATGTCTTGACTATGCCGTGAGTTATTTTAAAAGGAGAAAATGGATCACCAATCGGGCGTGGTTCAGGCCTGTCAACATAAGCCATCAATTCAGCATCTTCTGCTGCAGGATGATTCTCTTCATCTGTACTCTTGAACTTGATAAAAGCGAGCTCTTGGTTATCCTTGAGATTGTAATATTTCGCCCATTTCTTATATTCCTCTGAACGGGGAATCTCTTCGCCCTCAGCAGCAGGTTGATTCTCGCCTGCACCATTTTCATCAGGGCTAGCTGGAGTAACTTCTCCATTATTCTCAGCAACTGCACCACCATTAGCATCGGCTGGCTTGGCATCACCCTCCCCAGCAGGCTTCTCTTCATTAGCAGAATCTGCCCTCTCACCATTAGGCTGAGCATCGACATCTGCAGAAGATGCATCATTTGGAGTCACAGCAGCCGCTGCTCCGTCCTCTTCTGCGGCAGCTCCTAAAACTTCCCCCGGAGTTCCCTCATCAGCCTCAGCATATAAATTCTGCAAAGGTGAAGATAGAAGTGCAAAAGTCAAGCAATATGTGATAATCTTAGAAAAATTATGCTTCTTCATTGAATCCTCTCTATACATAGTTAATGTTACTTAAAACTACTTATCATTCAAGATTTTATCTTAATTATCTCAAAATGTAAAACAATAAATCTAAATTATCACTCTGATTTCTAAATAAAAATAGAGAGTTTAAATTGTCAGAAAACTTCCAACCTTTCCTCAGCTAATGTAACCTTCTATACTCATCTACATATAAAAAAGAATAATATGAAAAATCTCGCCGAAATTAAAAATTATTAATTATCTCTTTCATCAAATTTATCATTTCTGCCTTTAGGAAATAAGACCTCAATTGTTGTTCCCTTACCAAGTTCACTCTGCATATTTATTTTCCCATGATGATGTTGCACAGCGTGCTTTACGATAGATAGACCTAATCCAGTTCCACCAGATTGTTTAGAATGACTTTGATCAACTCTATAGAAACGTTCAAATACCTTATCTTGATGTTCCAGAGATATCCCAATACCTGTATCATTAACTCTAAGCACCACATCAGAAGAATTTTCATCAACAGTTATATTAACTTTACCGCCCTGGACATTATACTTAATAGCATTATCACAAAGATTGTAAATAAGCTCATACAGCAAACCTCTCACCCCGCAAATATAAGCATCCTTTGCGTTGATTATTATCTCTATAGCCTTGGACCCAGCCGAATACAACAAGGCTTCTCTAGC
Source organism: Bacillota bacterium (assembly GCA_023420115.1). Lineage (GTDB taxonomy): Bacteria > Bacillota > Clostridia > Saccharofermentanales > Fastidiosipilaceae > JAEZWR01. The sequence continues at coordinate 59,061 of JAEZWR010000006.1, forward strand.
CTCTTCTGCCAATTCTTTAAGATTAACTATATCAAAAGGTAATTCTGTGCCCTCGTCCAATCTTGCTAAATGAATAACATCTTCAATTAAATTTAAAAGGCGTGATGCCTCTTTACTAATAAGCCCAATAAACTGAGGTATGTCTTCACTCTTTACAACCTTTTTCTCAATTAATTCAGCTGAGCCTAAAATGGTCTGTAAAGGTGTCTTTAGTTCATGTGATACATTGGCAGTAAATGCTTGTCTATGCTTCTGTGCGTGAACCTGATCTGTAATGTCAAATGCCAGAATAACAAGCCCTTGTATTTTTGAATCTGAATCTATCCTACTTAAATCAAATTGGTAATCTCTTCCATTTATTTGAATTTGCAACTCTTTGCGACCTTGAACTTTTGCTTCTACTATCGCTCGGTGCATTTTCCCATTAGGATAAACCGTCATAAAGTCCTTACCTAAACAATTATCATCAGTAGCAAATAAGCTTTTTGCACTCTCATTCAAACTTACAACACAATATCTTCTATCTAATAACACAAGTGCTTCTTTCATATTTCTTGTAATTTGATCAAAGGTATCTTGTTTTTGTTGAAGAATGGAAATTCGTTCTTTTATTTCCATCTGCTGACTGTGTATATGTTGTAAAAGTGGTGTAATTTCTTCATATGTATCATTTTGTAGTGGCTCATCTAACTTCAAATCATTGAGTGGTTTGGCGATCCATTTAGCAATCTTAGTTGCCAAAAAAGCTGATATTAATATAGAAATAAAAAAAACTACTAGTAACGGTATAAGCATATCTAGCACCAGGGCTAATAAGCTATCCCTACTAATAGAAATTCTTAAAACCCTGCCGTCACTTAAGCGCAGAGCCTCATATATAGTCTGTTCAGTTAGAGTATTAGAATATCTTTTGCTACTTCCTTTTCCAAATGCGAGCGCTGACTTAATCTCCTCTCGCTCAGCATGATTGTCCATTGTATTAATATCCTTGCGATTATCAAACAAAACCGTCCCATCTTTTGCAATCAATGTTAGACGGTACCTGGATTGATTTAAGTCCTTTAGGTAATTTTCTCCGTCTTTCTCTGTAGCTTCTGCAACAAGATACAAGGCAGTTTTCAATTGCTCTTCCTGTATCGAACCATAATGCCGATAAGAAAATAGGGTAATGATTACTAAACTTAGTAATAGTACGGTACTAGTAACCAAAATAATTGATCTAAGTATTCTGCTACTCATTTTCTTCATTCCAACGATAACCTACATTGCGAACGGTCTCAATTCTTCTACCATACTTGTCTAATTTTTGACGCAAAGTTCGAATATGAGAATCCAAAGTTCTAGATTCTCCAATATATGTTTGATTCCACACTAAATTAAACAATTGCTCGCGTGTATAAATCATCCTAGGATGCGTCAAAAATAGTCGCAAAAGTTCAAATTCCTTATGCGTAAGATTTATTCGAACTCCATCCGCTGTTACAGTGTATTCATCTAGACTAAGTACTAAACCGTCAGTCTCTAATATTTTACTTTGTTTAGCAGGTTCTGCTCTTCGAAGGACTGCTCTCACCCTAGAAACCATTTCCATAATACTAAATGGTTTGACAATATAATCATCAGCGCCTAAATCTAAGCCTCTAACTCTATCGTATTCTTCACCTTTTGCTGTAGCCAAAATAACTGGAATTTTATTTAGTAATATAGATGATTTCATCTTAGATAAAATTGTAATTCCATCTAAACCTGGCAACATAAGATCTAGAATAATCAGATCTGGAACGTCCTTTTGCAAGGCTTCCCAAAAAACAAGTCCATCTTCGAAGCCTCTTGTTTCAAATCCCGCTGCATTTAGAGCATACATTCCAATATCACGGATACTAGCATCATCTTCAACATACCAAATCATCATTATTCGCCTTGTGTTTACCTGTTATTGAGTAAATAACCCACTCTGCAATATTACATGCATGATCGCCAATTCTCTCTAAATACTTTGCAATCATCAGCAAATCAAGCGCCAGCGAAGCATCTGCATGTTTATCTTCAATCAATTTCACTATACTACACTTTATCTTATAAAAATAGTTATCTACTATATCATCTTGTTTTATTACTTCTTTTGCTAAATCCAAATCTTTTCTTACAAAGGCTTGTATACAGGCTGTTACCATACTTACGGATTCTTTAGCCATCTCCTCAAGGAGAGAAATATTAGATATTTGATGCTTTTTTAAAAAAACCACAATTTCTGCAATATCCTCGGCCTGATCCCCTATTCTCTCCATATCCGTTATCATTTTCAAAGCTGCCGATATAATTCTTAAATCTGTCGCTACCGGTTGCCAATGAAGCAAAAGCTTCATACACCTGTGTTCAATATTCCTCTCCATATAATCTATCGCTGTACTTTTATCTTTTATCTCACTTGCTAGTTTAGTATCTAAGGTGATAACTGCCTTTACTGCATCTGTTATGGCCTCCTCACACAGTGTACACATTCCTATCATCTCTTGATTAAGTTCAAATAATAGATCATCCAAAGGGCTATGTATTTCCTTATCCTTATCCTTATCCTTATCTATATCCTTATTCATCTCAACATCCCTCTCAAGTTATACAAATTCACCCAAATCTACCCGTGATATAATTTTCTGTTTTTTTGTTTTTCGGTTTAGAAAAAAGCGTGTCAGTCTTATCAAATTCAATTAATTCGCCAAGCAAAAAGAAGCCTGTATAATCGGAAACTCGAACAGCTTGTTGCATATTATGAGTTACAACAACTAGAGTATAAGTCTCCTTTAATTTCAGCATCAAAGCCTCAATATGAGCTGTCGCAATTGGATCAAGTGCTGATGTTGGCTCATCCATGAGTAAAACTTCCGGCTTAACAGCCAATGCTCTGGCTATACAAAGACGCTGTTGTTGACCGCCAGACAAACTATGTGCGGATTTTTTTAACCTATCTTTTACTTCATCCCACAGGGCGGCATCACGGAGTGCTTTTTCTACTATTTCATCTAAAATAATTCTTTTCGTAATTCCATGCGTCCTCGGCCCGTAGGCAACATTATCATAGATACTCATAGGAAAGGGATTCGGTTTTTGAAAAACCATACCTATAGATTTTCTAAGCTGATTAACATTAACGCTCCTGTCAAAAATATCACAATCGTTATATCGAAGCTCGCCAGTCACCTTTACATTTAAAATAAGATCGTTCATACGATTTAAGGTCTTAAGAAAAGTCGACTTTCCACAACCTGAAGGTCCAATCAAGGCAGTGATACAATTTCTTGGAATATCAATATTGATATTTTTCAGCACTTGATGCTCCCCGTACCACAAACATAAATCATCTACGGTTAAGATAGGATTCATTTATTTCTCCCCTCCGCTAAACTTTTTTCCAATAAACTAACTGAAAAATTAATTATTATAGCCAGAATCATCAATATGGCTGCAATTGCAAAAGCTACGCCAAACTCTCCTTGCTCTTTCGCATATACATACAAGGCAACAGTCAAAGTTGCACCTGGAGATTTCAGACCATCAAACAGACCGTGAATTGAATGGGCAAATCCAGCAGTAAAAAGCAGCGCTGCAGACTCTCCTAACACCCTACCCACGGACAAAATACAAGCTGTAAGCACCCCCGTCATACAAGATGGCAGTACAACAGTTCGAATAACTCTCCATTTCCCAGCACCTAAACCAAAGGCTGCTTCTCGATATGATAGGGGGACGTTTTTTAGACTTTCTTGTGTTGTTCTCACAACTGTTGGCAAATTCATAATAACTAGGGTCAAAGCCCCTGCAAGAAGCGAGGTTCCAATTCTATTAGAGAATAGAAGCATCCCGACCAGACCGTAGATAATCGACGGTATCCCCGACAGTGTTTCGCTAGCATACTCAATAATCCCAACAAGTCTCTTATTACTGGCGTACTCCGTCAAATAAATTGCCGCTCCCACCCCTATAGGCAGAACAATTACCAAGGTTGCAAGAACCACATAAATAGTATTTAGAATATCTGGTAATATCCCGTATTTGTCACTGAGATAACTGGGCTCTGTAGACAGAAGTTGCCAACTAATATTTGGCAAACCTATTCTAAATACATAAATAATCATGAATAAAATTAAAGAAACTGTCAGCAAGACCGAAACTAACATCGCTATTTTTGCTAAGATAATAAAAATTTTTCTATTCAAAGATATCGACTTATTTAGCATAAATTAGTTCTTTCTACTTTTGAGGAAGCAATTAAGCAAAGCATTTATTATCATTATGAAAATAAATAAAACTAGTGCAATTGAGAAAAGTGCCTGCCTTTGTAAGCCTCCTGCATATGACATTTCACTCGCAACAGCAGTTGTCAAAAATCTAACACTTTGAAAAAGCGAATCTGGCATATTGGCAACATTCCCTGCCACCATCAAAACAGCCATGGCCTCTCCGATTGCTCGACCGATTCCCAATACAATCGCTGTGACAATTCCCTTTCTAGCCGCCGGCAGTGATACCTTGAAATATGTTTCCTCTGGAGTAGCACCGAGTGCCATTGATGCTTCCTCATATTCTCTAGGAACTGCCTCAAGCGAAGCTGTTGCAATTTTAATAATAGTTGGCAAAATCATAATCGCCAAAACAATAATAGCTGCAAATAAACTAGCTCCATCTGGAATTTTAAATACTCTCTGAATAGTAGGGACTAGGAATAACATACCAACCAAACCATAGACTACAGATGGAATTCCTGCTAATAAACTTATGGCTACTTGCAGAATATTTCTTATCCTTTGATTCGCTATCTTGGATAAATAAATAGCACTCAAAATTCCAAGCGGAACACCGATTAATATAGCTCCAAAAGTTCCATAAACACTTGTTAAAATAAAAGGCAGGATTCCATACTGAGGTCTTGCAGCCGTCGCTTGCCACTTCGTTCCGAAAAGAAAATTAACTAAACCAATTTTATGTATAGCAGGTAGACCAGATATTATCAAATAGGCAGATATCAAGATAACAAAGATTATCGTCAGCATTCCCATGATAAAGAAAATAGCATGGACAAGGCGTTCAAGCATAAATATATTTTGTTTTTTCATAATCTCAGCATGCTACCCAAGTCAGTTTGCTGGAACTACTCCAGCCTTTTGTATAATATCATGTGCTTCTTCACTTGTTATCATGTCAAAGAAGCTCTTTGCGGAAGCACCAAGCTCACTTCCTTGCTTTGTTATCAAAAGAAAGGGCCTTTGAATTACATAACTAGCATCCTTGATGGTCTCATTGCTAGGTAAAATTCCATCAATCTTTAACACCTTTACATTATCTTTAATACTAGCGATTGATGCATATCCTATTGCAAGTGAATTTTGAGAAACACTCGTAATTACATCACCGGTTGAGGTCAATTCTTGCCTATATTTACATTTATCTTTAGTACCAGTTATTGTTTCAAAGCCGTCCCTAGTTCCAGATCCCGCTTCTCTCCCAATTAAAACTATTTCATCATCACTTCCGCCTAGCTCAGACCAATTCTTAATTTCTCCTCGATATATCTTTGCTACCTCATCAACACTTAAGTCAGAGACCTTATTTTCAGGATTAACAATAATCGCAATACCGTCATATGCTAGTGCCGTCTCAATTAGTCCAGCATCTTTCTCCTCTTGTTTTAAATTGCGGGATGAAAGACCAATATCACAACGACCCTCTTGAACTGCTTTTATTCCCGCACCAGAACCAGTTGGGTTATAAGTAAATTTTATTCCCGTCTTATTTTGAAAAGCTTCGCCAAGTGCTCCGATTACTTTCTCCATAGATGTAGAACCATCTGTTGATACCAAATCAGTTGATGTCTCTCTCTGACAAGCCGTCATAAATGAAAGTGTTGCCAACAAAACTACCATACTAAGAATTAACTTTTTCATTTTTTCTCCTTTTTCTTATTTGCATTTTCACTTAATTCTTTATGTACTCCTCTTAGTTTATTCACGCTTTGTCAAATCAGAAGTACAAGTTATGTGAAATTCATGTCAAATATAGATATGGTTTAAGTTTGGAAGAAAAAACAAATCTTATATGCTAATTGATGAAGTTGATGAAATTGACAAGTTGATGAATAAAAAAAAGAGAAACTATAAGTTTCTCTTTTCATTCTTATAAGATATTTTTCTATTATTTTAATATATTACGCACATCAAAATCTTCGCGCTCTTTTCGCAGATGCTCGTATCTATTTTTATAGAAAGCAACTTCAGAATCAGTACAAAAAACAAAGTGGGAATTTTCAATCTCATGCAGACTCATCTTCTCACCATTCTCTGACTCCTTGTGTTCATAAACAATCAGATCCTTAGACTTCTCAATACGGGGATCAGGAATAGGAACAGACTGAAGCAAAGATCTCGTATATGGATGAAGAGGATAAGCAAATAATTCTTCTGTTTCTGCAATCTCAACTATTTCACCCTTGCGAATTACCGCAATACGGTCAGAGAAATAACGTACAACAGATAAATCATGTGCGATGAAAAGATAAGTAAGTCCACGTTCTTTTTGGAACTTATTGAGCAAATTCAATACCTGAGCACGTATTGATACATCAAGTGCAGAAATTGGCTCATCAGCAATTATAAATTCTGGCTCCATTACTATTGCTCTAGCAATACCAATTCTCTGTCTCTGTCCACCAGAAAATTCGTGAGGATATCTTGTCTTATGTTCTGGCAATAGGCCAACAGAACTTAGAACTTCATCTACCTTTTCTTCACGTTCTTTTTCATCTTTATATAATTTAAAATTGTCCAAACCCTCAGCTACACAGTAGTCAACAGTTGCTCTTTCATTAAGAGAAGCCGCAGGATCTTGGAAAATCATCTGCATATCTTTAACAAGTTGCCTATCTTCTTCTTTGGATAACTTGCAATTAATTTTCTTTCCCTTAAATAAAATATCGCCATTGGAACTCTCATTCAGACCCAAAATTGTACGTCCTATTGTGGTCTTACCCGAGCCTGACTCGCCAACTAGAGCAAAAGTTTCACCTTTAAAAATCTGGAAGCTGACATCATTTACTGCCTCTACAGCCTTTTTCCCATTGACAAATCTCACCGAAAGATTCTTAACGTCCAAAAGTACTTCGCGCTCATTAATCTTCTCTGTCACTGTAAACCCCTCCTTTTGATGTCAAAGCCAGCATTTTTTCATGTAGATTCCTTATAAGTGCAGGTTTCTCCACCTTTGGAGCTCTGGAATCTAGAAGCCATGTTTTGGCAAAGTGAGTATCACTGACCTTAAACATGGGCGGAGCTTTTTCAAAATCAACCTTCAAAGCATACTCACTTCGAGGAGCGAAGCCATCACCTTTAATTGTTTGGAATAATGATGGCGGTGTACCTGGGATTGCAAAAAGATCTGAATTCTGATCACCGAGCTGCGGCAATGAAGAAAGTAGCCCCCATGTGTAAGGGTGACGAGGATCGTAGAATATTTCATCTACTGTACCAATCTCTACAATCTCACCGGCGTACATAACTGCAACAATATCGGCAACGTTAGCAACAACACCTAGGTCATGGGTAATATAGATTGTTGTGAAACCATATTCCTGAGAAAGCTCCTTGATCAGGTTAATAATCTGTGCCTGTGTTGTAACATCAAGTGCTGTGGTTGGCTCATCGCAGATAAGAATCTCTGGTCTACAAGCAAGCGCAATAGCAATAACAATTCTCTGTCTCATTCCACCGGAATATTGGAAAGGATATTCATCATAACGTTGCTCTGGATCATGGAGACCGACCCTACGCATCAAGTCAATCGCCATTTTTTTTGCTTCGGCCTTTGATTTTTTCTGATGTTTGATAATAACCTCAGAAATTTGGTAACCAATTGTTCTAACTGGATTCAATGATGTAAGCGGATCTTGGAATACAGTAGCAATCTTCCTACCTCGTATTTCTAGCCACTCTTTATCCTTTGAGAAGCTGGCAAGATCTTTTCCATCGTAATATATATGACCATTACTAACTCGACCATTTTGCTCAAGCATACCAGTGAAGGTCTTCGTGAATACGGACTTACCCGAACCCGACTCACCAACTATAGCAACAACCTTATCACGTTCAAAATCCATAGATACGTTTCTTATTGCTGTCAATTCACGATCGCGAACCTTAAATTTAACTTCGAGATCACGAACTCTTAATATGTACTTATCATTATTTTCCATATATCGTCACCTCTCTTACATCATATGTGTTCTCGGATCACTTGCGTCAGCTAAGGTCTGACCAACTATATATAGTGATACAGATATCAGAGCTGTGACTATGAGCGGAATTACAAATAAATATGGGGCAGATTGCATATGTTTAGAGCTGGTCTGAACAACTCTTCCAAGTGAAGCAACCTTCTCTGAAAGACCGACACCGATATAGCTTAGGAATACTTCATATGAAATATATGAAGGGATATCTCTGGATAAAACTGTCATAAGTACAGAGATAAGGTATGGGAAAATATTGTGCTTGATAATCTTAGCTGTGGATGAACCCAAGCACTTAGATGCCATATTATATTCTCTGTCACGTCTAATCATAACCTGAACTCTGACAAAGTATGCAGTTCCAATCCAAGAAGTACATGACAAGGCAAAAATCAACTGCCATACGCCTGCACCGAGCGTGAAGCTTAAAACCATAACAATCAATGTAAAGGGAACATTGGCTACGATGTTATAGACTTCGATCATAACCATATCGACACGTTTGGAGAAACCCCACCACATACCTACAATAACACCAATTATCATTGTAATAGTGGTTGCAGTAACAGCAATAAACAAGCTCGTTCTTGCACCGGCCCACACCATGCTAAACATATCGCGTCCAACATCATCGGTTCCGAACCAGTGTTGCCAAGTAGGTCTTTTAAACCACTGAGATCTATCATTAATATGCTGAACATTCATGTGATCATAACCTGAAATAAGTGGGTGAATAATTGACATACAGACAATTGCCACAAATATGAACAACATAAATATTGCTACTTTTGAAGAGAAGAATCGTCTAGCTACACTCTTCCAATATGAGTAATGTGGGCTGACAATTACTTCAGTATTTCTTTCATCAACTTCCTCATGAACGAATAAACTATCATCGATGCTGGCATCGCCATTCTCTCCAGCTGGAATGAAATTATTCATTTCAAGAAGATCTCTATTCTCGTTAACTTCACTCATTTACGTGTCCCCTCCTTTACATTTAGAGAAATTCTAGGATCCATTACTGTCAGCAAAATATCTCCGATAAATACTGAGAGAACAGATAATGTAGTAAAGATGAATGTCAATGTAATAACCATATTGTTGTTAGCACCATTAATTGCATCTGGTAACATTTTTCCCATACCAGGGACAGCAAAGATAGACTCTGTAATTACCGCACCTGATAGAGCCAAAATAATTGATCCAGGTATACCATTTACAATTGGGATAACAGCATTTTTAAATATATGTCTCTGTGAAATCTCTTTACTGGATAGACCCTTTGACCTTGCAAATTTAACATAATCTGCTGATGACTGATCAACCATATATCGACGAATCCACATCATCAAACCTGGAGTACCTAAAATTCCCAAAATTAAGATTGGCAAAATATATGATCTCACATCAAAGAAACCAAATTGAGGGAACTTGTCAGGTAAACCGAAGCCAAAACCAATATATTTTAAGAAGAAAATCAATGCCAACGAAGGCAATGCAAGAATTAAATTAATATAAACAATACCGATCTTATCGATTAATTTACCCTTATTTCTTGCCATAGCTATACCCATTGGAACAGCAATTAAGTATGCAATTATAAGAGATAAAATACCCATAATATATGAAGTTCCAACCATCGATGGAGCCTCACCAAAAGAACTGGCATCTGCATAAGGATCATCTCCGAACTTTTTCTCATCGAGATGATCGCGTGTAAACTTATACTTTCTTGAATGCTGATCTATCGGACTTTTTGAAATCTCACCTGAAGGGAAAAGTTGCTCAACCTTAACTTTCTTTCCTTGTGGCTCCGTTATAACAGCTAAAGTATGACGACCACTGTGTTGTGGATAGGACTCACCAAAATTCAACTTGATAAAATTCTGATGAATAAAGGGGAATGACTTATTGAAATAAATTTGATATTTATATTCGCAACCACTACATGCCAAGGCATATACGCCATTATGGTCTTTTTCAATTGAATAACCACGAGGCAAATCAGGATTAGATGGATCTTGAATCTTGTTAGGATGATCAATTTGGATCAGTTGACTGAAAAAGCCACCAACTAATTCAAAAACGCTACGATATTTATAGGCAAAAACTTGACCATTCAAATCGCCAGGAGCTGTTAATTCACGAATTGTATACCCCTTATCTCTATACACTTGGAGAACACGTTCGTATTCCTCGTCTCCAGCTTCATGGTCAGCAGCACGATCTTTAGACTCATTCGCAAACATATCACTTAAAGTCTGATAATCTAAATAACCTTGAGTTTCCAATTTATTGTACTCGTATACAATCTTCTTATTGCCCTGTAATTTACGATAGGCTTCATCCTGTTCAAAAATCTTATTGGTAGGAACTAATTTATAAACCAATAAAACTACAATTCCGATGACTACAACTATCGACAAGATCGACTTTAGCAATCGAATGAGTATATATCTTGCCACTTTCTATCACATCCTCCTAGTATCAATTAGTTGTGCAAGTCATAAATTATACACTAATTTATCAATATATTTGAATATGAGCGACTACTTTAAATAGCCGCCCCTTTCAAATATATAATAATTTCTAATAATAATTATTATTTCTTACCTGCTAGCCACTCCTGATAAGCTGCATCACGCTGCTCTGTTGTGACCAAATCTGCTTGTGTTCTTAGATATTTATATGAAGTCATACCGAAATCAGCATATTGTTGGCTAAATGGTACATATTTTGAAACTACCTGACCTCTGGACTGCATCTGTGTTGGGATATAGAAACATTTTTCAATCATCTTGGCATCGCACTTAGCAAAAGCCTTGTATCTTGCATCCATATCATCATTGATTGCATCAGCTGTACGATAAAGTTCTTCGTATTCTGACAGACCTACTTGATCCTTAATTTCTTTATCAAGAACCTCGCCATTTGTATCAACTAAACCAAGGCCACACTTCTCCATATATGTACCTGTTGTTGTTGACCAAACATCAACGAAGGATTTTGGATCGCGGTAGTCAGGACCCCAACCGGTGAAAGTTGAAATATCATAATCCATCTTATATGGATCAGTCTCTCTATATGCAACTGCCTGTACGGTATCTGCATCCTGTAATACTAATTCAATAATAATCTGTCCGTCAGTATTATCTTCTACAGACTTTTTCATTGACTGTCCTTGTTTGACGAGTCTATCACTTGTGCTAACCACTAGCATATCCAAGTGAACTGGGAATTCTACTCCCTCTTTCTTTGCTTCTTCAATATACTTTAGAGCCTCTTCCTTACTCTGGAATGGTTCTTCTGTATCACCTAAGTTGAGTGACTCACCTGTATCTTGATTATACTGCTCTTGAACTAGAGTGTAATAATTTTTTCCGTCAGATGTAGTTCCTGCCCCTGGGAAGTTATGAATATTTCTAAGCATTGACTTGGCTAATTCTTCAGGTGCAGTTGTACCTAACATGGCCTTTGTGTCCTTAGCCGCACGAAGAGCCTTGCGGAAATTCTCATTGAGAATTGCGTTATGTGTCTTGGCTCTCTCAGCCTCGTCATCGGCATAATTTGTCAAATCAAATTTCTGGCGATTGAAGTTAAAGACAATACCGAAGCAGTAGTTATTAGGCACCTGGAAGAAGGCATTATCCTTATATTTTTCAAGATATGTATCATAATCTTCCCAGCTAGTAGACAAGCCAGCCTGCGAATATACACCCTGTTCAAATCCTTTGATAATAGAATAAGGATCTTCACCATTATCATAAACAAAGTTAATCTTCTCTATATATACCTTATCAGCATCAAAATAGTCTTCATTCTTTTCGATAACAATTTTTGACTTTGTATTATTCTCCGTTAAGAAATATGGACCATTATAGAGAATTGAATCCAAGGCTACTGCTCCGAAGTCACAATTTTCTCTGTCTGGACTACCGAGTTTACATCCCTCACCTTTTGACTCTAAAAACTCTCTCTTAATTGGATAGAAGACAGCATAATTTGTCATCGTATCAAAGTAAGGAGTTGGATTTTCCAATGTGAATTCAACCGTATGTTCGTCAAGAGCCTTGACACCTACTTTTTCAAATTCTTCATCAGACAAATCACTATTTCTAAATTCTGTGTAACCCTTAAGCACACCCTCTAGAACCCATGTTAGTTCAGAGTTGAACTCTGCACCATGTCTAATTCCGGTTACAAAGTCATCGGCTGTTACTGGGCCATATTCTTCACCCTCATTTGTATACCAATTAACATCAGAGCGAAGATGGAAAGTCCAAACAGTTGAATCATCATTGTGCTCATAAGATTCTGCAATACAAGGCTGCAAGTTACCGAAACGATCTGTCTCAACCAAACCATTTACGAAGTTACCAGTAAATGTCTGATCACTTGTCTTCGCACTTGTAACATAGTCCATGTTCTGAATATCACTTGAGTTTGCAAGTGTTATTTCAGTTGTCGCAGTAGTGAGCTCGTCAGCTCTGACAAAGCTAGAACCAAAAAGCGACACGAACATGGCAGCTGATAATAAGAAAGATACATGCTTCTTCATTATTTTGCCACTCCTTTTCAACTTTTATCACTAAAATACACCTATCATTAGATAGTGCATAATATTTTCAAAAAAAATTCATCTTAAGTCAAATAAAAAGTAGCGAAAAGTTTCAATTTTCTACGCTTTTTCGCACTTTTTTTTACTTTTCTCTATTTTGTCGCAACAATTAACAATGAATACTTATAAGTTATATATTATTTATATGTATAAATATGCATAAGAAATGGGAGACAACGTATATGTCATCTCCCACCCCTTATTTTAGTGATAATCGTCGCCTCTATGGCAAGTGATTTTGTTCAAATAAGCATCAATTACTTTTTACCAGCTTCCCATTCAGCTCTGGCCTGAGTATGTTGCTCTGTGGTAACTAAGTCTTCTTGGGTTCTTAAGAACTTGTATGAAGTCATACCATAGTCTGAATACTGTTGGCTAAATGGCACATATTTGGATACTACCTGACTTCTTGCTTGCATCTGTGACGGGATATAGAAGCATTTTGAAAGTAGTAAAGCATCGGCCTTTGCAAAGGCTCTATATCTAGCATCCATATCGTCATTGATCTTGTCAGCTGCACGATATAGTTCTTCGTATTCTGAAAGTCCGACCTGGTCTTTGATCTCTTTATCGAGAACTTCACCATTGGAATCAACCAAACCTAAACCTGATCTCTCCATGTATGAACCGGTTGTTGTTGACCATGTATCAACGAAGGACTTAGGATCGCCATAGTCAGGACCCCAACCTGAGAATGTGGAAATGTCATAATCCATCTTAGCAGGATCGCTCTCTCTATAAGCTACAGCCTGTACTGTATCAACATCCTTAAGTACTAACTCAATGATGATCTGACCATCTGTATTGTCAGAAATTGACTTCTTCATTGACTGACCTTGTTTGACGAGTCTGTCACTTGTTTCAGGAACTAACATATCGAGGTGAACTGGGAATTCTACGCCCTCTTTCTTAGCCTCTTCGATATACTTCAAGGCTTCTTCCTTGCTTAGGAATGGTTGTTTACCGTCAGATAAATCTCTATCTTCACCTGTCAAGGTCTTGTATTCTTCATTTACTAGTTCGTAATAGCTCTTGCCATCTGAAGTTGTACCAGCACCTGGGAAGTTATGAATTGTTCTTGTTGTAGCTTCTGCGAGTTCTTCAGGCATGCTTGTTGACAATGTTGTCTTAGCATCGTTAGCTGCACGAAGAGCCTTGCGGAAGTTTTCGTTCAATAGAGCCTTGTGGGTCTTTTCTCTCTCGGTTTCGTCATCAGCATAGTTTGTAAGATCAAACTTCTGACGATTGAAGTTGAGAATCATACCAAATACATAGTTATTTGGAGATGAGAAGTAAACATTGTCCTTATATTTTTCAAGATAAGAACTATAGTCCTCCCAGCTTGGGCTCAAGCCTGCTGATGAATATACACCCTGCTCAAATCCCTTGATGACTGAATATGGATCCTCACCATTGTCATAGATGAAGTTAATCTTATCAATGTAAACATGCTCAGCATCATAGTAACCTTCATTCTTTTCAATGACGATCTTTGACTTGGTATTATTTTCAGTCAAGAAGTAAGGACCATTGTAAAGAATTGTGTCAAAACCAACTGTACCGAAATCACAATTATCTCTATCTGGGCTACCTAATTTACATCCTTCACCCTTTGACTCTAAGAATTCTTTCTTAATTGGATAGAAGACAGCATAATTTGTCATTGTCGCAAAGTATGGTGTTGGATTCTCCAATGTGAACTCTAATGTCTGATCGTCAAGAGCCTTGACTCCAACCTTTTCAAACTCTTCGTCTGAGAAGTCACTCTTTCTGAATTCACTATAACCCTTCAGTGTTCCCTCGAGAAGCCATGTCAATTCTGAATTGAATTCTGCACCATGTCTGACACCTGTTATGAAGTCTTCGGCTGTGACGAGACCATACTCTTCACCCTCATGTGTAAACCACTTAACATCGGGGCGCAAATGGAATGTCCAAACTGTTGAATCTTCATTGTGCTCATAAGACTCAGCGATACCTGGCTGCAGATTACCAAATCTGTCAGTTTCAAGCAAACCGTTCACAAAGTTGGCGTTAAATGTGTGGTCTGATGTTTTACTGGTTGTAACATAGTCCATGTTCTGGATGTCACTGCTATTGGTCAAGTTAATTTCCTTAGCTGCACTTGTAACTTCGTCAGCTCTAACGAAGCTACCAACCAATGATAGCGACATAACCGCAGCGGTAAATAATGAAATACTTTTCTTCATTTTTGCCTCCATTAGGTATTCAATATTTAATATGCTAAATAATGTTTCACTATTTTCTTTTTATTTGCGATATTCGTCAAACTCAAAAATATTAAAAAGTTTCAATTTTTTTCGCTTTTTCCACTTTTATGAAAAAAATTTTAAAAAAAAGCTTCCGCGACGGCTTTTTAACGCTTAAAAATAAAAAAGAGATTATAAAATTGAGAAGCAAGCAACTTTATAATCTCATAAGATCTAACATCCAACGCATATATACGCGTAAACTAATCTATCTCTATATTCAAATTAAAGTATGACATTTAAGGTGTCTGAATTTCTTCAATATCAAGATCTGTAATTGTCTGATCTGGACTAACATTAGGCAATTCAACCCAAGGGGTGTTGTCCTGATTACCATTTTCTTCACTGAGTTTATCGTCCAGAGGTTTGACATATCTTGCTACATTATTTAAATGTTCTTCCCAACTTCTGGCAAAAACAGTAGTTCCGTCTCCCTTCGCAGCGAAAAACATAAGATCTGGCTCATTTGCATCAGGATAAAGAGCAGCTCTAATCGCCTCTAGACCCGGAGAACATATCGGCCCTGGAGGAAGCCCCTCTACTCTATATGTATTATAAGGTGACTCTCGCTCCAAATCTGACTGTCTAACTATTAGCACCGGTGGTTTACCATCTTGCTGTCTGAGATAATTTACAGTAGCACAACTCTGTAATTCCATGTGTTGAGCCAGTCGGTTATGGAAAACCCTGCTAACTTTGTACATTTCGTCAACCTTAGAACTCTCTTTTTCGATTATAGATGCTAGGCGTATGACTTCATCCATGGTCATCCCTATAGCGGCAGCTCTATCTTTGTACTCATCAGTCAACTTGGCCTCTGTATTATTTAACATTGTGCGAAGGATTTGCTCTTCTGTACTATTAAGATCGAAGAAGTAAGTATCTGGGAAAAGATATCCCTCAAGAATTGTATTTCGACCCGTGGTTAAGTCTATACCTTGGACGAAGCTATAATCTAAGAATTCATTTGGATTATCCATAAGTTCATCCATTTTTTCTTCATCAAATTGAACGCCATTGTCCTTCAATATGTTCTTAATATCAATATATGACTTACCTTCTGCGAAAGTTATACGCTCTGACTTTGGTTGCTGGGTGAGAATATACATCATTTCATCAAAAGACATTCCTGGCAAGAGAAAATGTGTTCCACTCTTGTAACTACCGTCGAAGCCATTGACCTTACTCATAATATTAAACATGGTCCTATTTTCAATAAGTCCCTGGTCATATAATTTCTGAGCAATTTTTGATGTACTGTCACCTAAATCCAGGTAGACCATTACAGCATTTTCTGTATTTTGGTCAGGGATCACAAAGTTATCATCAAGTACTCCCTTAATTTTACTCTCGGCTGCTGCAAGCTCAGCCTCAGGAATTGTTTCTCCAGTCTTGGCTGCATTATCTTCAAGTTCCTTCTTGTTACTATAAGCCTGCAGAGCTTCGAATCTCTGACTCTGTTTCTTGGTATATTCAAATCCTAGTACTATTCCGAGACAGACGAAAACAATAAATATGAATAAACAAAGTATCCAGCTTACTGTCTTACGCACTTTACTAGATGCCATAGTCACCTCTATAAAAAGAATTGAAAATTAAAATAATCAAGTGAAATTATTATCTAAGCCTAAATTTTCTACAAGTCAGAACAAGTAAATATTCTGTACAAAAAAATAAAACTCTTGTCACAAATATAAATAAACTAATAGTATATGAACAGTTTACACTATACTTATTTTTTGTCCTTTGCTCTTGACCTAAGCTTGGCCCTCATCTCCGAATCGAGAATTTTCTTCCTCAGCCTAATACTTTGAGGAGTAACTTCAATCAACTCATCATCATTAACAAATTCCATATATTGCTCTAAACTCATCTTAATAGGGGTCACTAATTTAAGTGCATCATCAGACCCCGCAGCCCTCATATTCGTCACGTGTTTTCGTTTACAGACATTTACACTAATATCTTCCGATTTAGGATTCGAACCCACAACCATTCCTTCGTAAACTTCCGTAGACGCAGAGATAAATAGGCTTCCTCTTTCTTGTGCATTGTAAAGACCATATGTCAAAGCAGTCCCCGTTTCTCGAGCTACAATAACACCATGATTTCTAGTCTCTATTTCACCTCTCCACTCTTCATATCCAGCAATCATACTATTCATGATGCCATTTCCCTTAGTATCGGTCAGGAACTGCGTTCTATATCCTATCAGTCCACGACTGGGAATCTTAAATGTCAAACGATTAAAGTCGTCACGCAAACTGTGCATATCTTGAAGTTCACCCTTGCGCTGTCCCAATTTCTGAATTACTACCCCTACACAATCCTCTGGGACCTCGATTAACAGCTCTTCAATAGGTTCGAGCAAAGTACCATTTTCATCTTCTTTGGTTATAACCCGGGGACGACTGAGCTGAAATTCATACCCCTCACGGCGCATAGTCTCAACCAAAATAGAAAGGTGCATTTCTCCGCGGCCTTTGACGATAAAAGAGTCCGGCGAGTCTGTTTCCTCAACTCTAAGTGACACATTTCTATCAGTCTCTCTAAATAATCGTTCTCTCAAATGCCTACTTGTAAGATACTTTCCCTCGCGACCAGCAAAGGGACTATCATTGACGCTAAAAGTCATAGCTATCGTAGGTTCATCAATTTGGACAAAAGGAAGTGCTTCAGGTCTATCAAAAGCACAAATAGTATCGCCTATATTGATTTCATTCATTCCCGCAACGCAAACTATCTCACCAAGACCAGCCTCTTCAATCGGCATTTTCCCAAGAGCTTCAAATCTATATAGGGCTGTCACCTTCGCCTGGCGCTGACCAGCTTCTCCCATTCTACATATAGAAACTGCCTGCCCGAGTTTGATACTTCCTCTAGTCACCTTACCTATAGCCATACGACCGACGTAATTATCCGCCTCTATATTGGAAACTAGAAGCTGCAAGTCCGAATCAAGTTCTCCCTCAGGACATGGAATATAATCTACTATCTTATCTAAAAGTGGATATATATCACTTGATTTATTATCAAGAATATCTTCTAAGTTTTCAGAAGCTATACCATCTCTACCAGAAGCATAAAGGACAGGAAAATCTATTTGATCTTCATCTGCTCCAAGAGCAATGAACAAATCAAGTATCATATCCGGTACTTCTTCCGCTCTAGCATCTTTTCTATCCACTTTATTTACAACCACTATAACTGGAAGTCTAAATCCCAAGGCCTTATTAAGAACGAAGCGAGTCTGTGGCATTGGTCCCTCATAAGCATCGACTATCAAAAGGACACCATCTACCATTTTTAAAATTCGCTCGACCTCACCACCAAAGTCAGCATGTCCTGGAGTATCAACAATATTAATTCTCACATCGTTATAATTTATGGCAGTATTTTTTGCCAAAATTGTAATTCCTCTTTCACGTTCTAGATCCTGCGAATCCATCGCTCTTATCTGTACTTGCTCATTCTGTCGAAAAGCACCACTTTGTTTGAGCATCGCATCAACTAGAGTAGTCTTACCATGGTCAACGTGAGCTATAATTGCAATATTTCTTAACTTTTCTTCTTTTGTCCTGGACATCTATTCCGGGCACCACTTTCTAATAAATTAAAATATTTCTATTAATGATAAAAAATGATAATCTAGCACAATCCAAACTGAAAACAAACTCAATCCAGTCCGTACATATCAGTTTTTGCACCTTTTTCTCTCAAAATAAATCTAATAGGAGTTCCAGAAAAATCCGCATTCTCTCTCAGTCTATTCTCGATATACCTTTTATATGAAAAGTGCATCAAATCCTTATGTTTACAAAACAAAACAAAAGTTGGAGGTCTGACCGAAGCCTGCACAGCATAAGTAATCTTAAGTTGCTTCCCTTTAACTGACTGTGATTGCATCTGGCTCTGTGCCTCGGCAATAATTTCATTAAGGACAGATGTAGATAATCTTCTACACGCTGAATCAAAGACTCTCTTGATCTCTGGATATATAGATGAACATCTGAAACCTGTCTTAGCTGAAATAAATAAAATGGACGCATAAGGGGCAAAAGCGAAACGCTCTCTAAGCCTCATTTCCATTTCTTTCATAGGAACTTCATCTTTATCCGCTATATCCCACTTATTAACACATAGAATCAAAGCCTTGCCAGCTTCGTGTGCCAAGCCAACAATCTTGGTATCTTGTTCACTTATTCCCTCAGTAGCATCAATTAAATGGAGACATACATCACAACGTTCGATAGCAGCAGTCGCACGCATATTACTATAGCGTTCAATTCTCTCTTCAACTTTAGACTTGCGCCTGAGTCCAGCTGTGTCGACAAAGAGAAATTTACCATGTTCATTTACTATCGGAGTCTCGAGCGCATCGCGTGTCGTACCTGCAAGATCAGATACGATGGCCCTATCTGAACCATACAAACGATTAAGAAGAGAACTCTTACCAACGTTCGGCTTGCCAATTATTGCAACTCTAACCTCTTCCTCATCTACTGGGGCATTTAATAGTTCCTCCGGAAGCCTAACAGTGAGAGCATCGAGAAGATCCCCTATACCCAAACCATGGGCGGCAGAAATCGGCATAACCTCCTCAAATCCCATAGCATAAAAGTCATAAACTTCAGGTGGCGTCTCACCTGGCCTATCACATTTATTTACAGCTACTACAACAGGTTTAGAGGACTTGTGCAGGTAAGAAGCTATTTCTTGATCTGCTGCTTGAAGTCCATTTGTTACATCAGTTAAAAATAGTATGACGTCAGCCGTATCAACAGCAAGCCAAGCTTGTTCCCTCATCTGTTTAAGAATCTCATCATCTGCAGTAGGCTCTATTCCACCTGTATCAATAAGGGAAAATTTTTTATCAAGCCACTCTATAGAACAATATATTCTATCTCTAGTTACTCCTGGCGTATCATCGACAATTGAAATGCGTCTACCTGCCAAATAATTAAAAAGAGTCGACTTTCCAACATTAGGTCTGCCAACAACAGCAACTACTGCATCTCTCATCATTTCCTCCAAAATACATGTAAGATAACTTCACTTCGATTATTTTATAGATAGGTTACCTTTCTCAAGCATAAACCAAAGTATATTCCCAAATGAACGCAAAAAGCAGCGCCGTCTGACGCTGCTTCACATCCATTATATCGAGTCAAAACCTCTATTAAGCTTCTTCAGCTTCGAGTTGGAGAACATCACGGCCCTTATAATAACCACAATTTTTGCAAGGACGATGTGCTTGCATCAATTCGTGGCAATGGGGACATTCAACCAATGTAGGAGCATTGAGCTTCCAATTCGATCTGGAACGGCGTGAACGGGCTTTTGACCATCTTCTTTTAGGAACCGCCATTTTTACACCTCCATTACTTTATACAAACAATTCTAATCTAAATAACAAAGCTACGCAATTTTAGATTAAATAGCAGCGATTGTCAAAAGAATTTTCAAAAAAATGCGTCTTTTTTTGAAAATTTACCATTTTTCGCTATTTTTAGCCTTATTTCACGTATTTTTATCTGTAATTATATACTATATTTCAAAATAGATAGAACTTAGATTATGACTTTATAATCTTACATCTATTCGTCTATTCGTCGAACTTCAGATTTTTCAAAATACTGAATGGATTGCTGTCATCTGTACTATCATCAGCACCGCACTTAAGTTCAGGTATCTCACACTCATCTTCACAGGCAATAATTGCTGGCAGAGCAAAATTAGCCTGCTCATAAATAATTTCTAGAAAATCCACCGCCCCACCTTTGATAGGATAAACATATATTTCTTCCTCTTCGTTATAAATTCTATCCTCAAACTTTTCTAGCTCTCTAATATCGACGAGAATTGAATGGAAATTTCTATTTATTTTCTGCACAACCCTATTCAGGCAACGAGCACAGCTAGACTCTAAATCAAAATATAGTTCGGAATCCAATCTATATAAACCATACTCTTCTGTTAGATTAACATTTAAGACCAAATTTTTTGCCCAAGCGTCAAGCAAATCTAATTCGTCTATATTCAGTCTGAATGAAACCCCTGATGGTAGCTGTCTAAAATTTTCTAAGTCCAAAGTTCCTCTCATCAAATCACTCATCTGAAAAAGAAAATAATCTGAACCCCATTCATATTGCATTATTCTTCTCCCTCCGTTCCTTATAAAGTTTCATCAACTTAAGCTTACAACGAAAATATAATTTAGTTAAAAAGTCGGAACTAAAAACAGCCAAGGCGATCATCGCAGCTGTCATTACTGTTAGATAGGTATATTTTCCTGCCATAACATTGTCGTTTCTCATTACATAATAGACGGCTCGATATATAGCAATTCCTGGGACGAGAAGAAAAAGCGACGGCAACAATATTACAGTAACTGGAATTTTAATCTTTCGTGCTGCAACTTGGGCGCAAAGAGAAATAAAAATTGCTGAAGCATAAACCGCTGTCGGTTCACTATCTGATTGAATTTTTACAAAAAGGTATATAGCCCATGAAATGACTGCAACAAAACCGCAGGAATAACGAATATTTTTAGGAGCATCAAAGATCATTGCTGCTGTATAGACAGAAAAAAATGCACCAATTAATTGAATTATCACTTGAGTTGCGGTCATTCAATATATTCTCCTTCTGTTGATTATATTTTCTTACTTCTTAACTTATTTCATATAAAAATTTGTTAAATTACAGATGAAATTGAATCAAGCTCTATCAATTTCAATCTGACCATTACAAATATGCGTTGAACAAAGCCAGCGCAAGTGCAACACCTAACGCCAGACCCATGGCTGTAAATGTAGCTTCGAGAGCCCTTGCTGCAGCTGATATATAGTCACCGTGAATAACATCTCTTATCGCATTGGTAAAACTTGTTCCAGGTAATAATGGCATCAAAGCACCAGCAATAATTATATCCAGTGAGACCGCTGGCAAAAAATATCGAAGAGTTATAACAGCGATCGCAGCACCTATGAATGATGATAAAACATTGGCAACGAAGCCCTCTATCCTAACGAAACGAACAAAGGCATTAACCAAAATAATACCTAGAGCTATCGGAATTGCTCCAAGCCCTGCTAGAAGATCTCCACTAAGAAGCAGCGCGAAAGAACAAATCATCACAATAATCGCAATATTCTTCTCCAATCCACTATAAATTGGTCTCGATAGTCTATTCATTCTTGCAGCCGCCTCTGCGAAGCATATTTTCTTACTCACTAAATCCCTTGAAATTTGATTGACTTCTGCGATTCTCGATAAGTGAAGACTTCTCACTTTCACTCTGCGTACTTCGGTATATGCGCTATCACCCTCATTCATTATTACACTGGCAATAAGACTAGTACCGAGTGCTGTTACCTCATATTCACTAGCACCAGAGAAGCGCAAAATAATATTCATTGTATCTTCCACTCTATATGTTTCGGCACCAGAACTGAGAAGAATAGATCCAACCTGCATGACCAACTTCATAACAGTTTGAGCACTAAGCTCTCCATCTTCTACTAATTCAACCGGATCAATCTTTTCGATTGGAGCTTGTTTACGAAGTAGCATGAGACCTCCCAGTGAAAATTATCATAATTATTATACCTGCAAACAGCATTAACAAAGAAGAAAAAAAATAAAAATATCCTCAACAATGAAAAATTCTAAGCCCCCAAAACAAGTATCTTCTACTTAATACAAAATATCGTGCTATCATATGAATCAACACATTGTAAGTAAGGATTATTATTTGATATGAAATACGCCGTTGTAGTTGGAGCATCTTCTGGTCTAGGTAGAGAAGCCTGTCGCCAGCTGGCTTTGGAGCAGAATGTAGATGAAATATGGTTAATAGCTAGACGTGAAGAGCGCCTAAAAGAACTCGCTTCTACACTTCCCAAACCGAGCAAAATATTCGCTATAGATATTTGTAATTATGGCGAGTTAATTCCACTAATAGACGCTCATGAGGTAGCACTTTCGAATGGTAATACTCTGACTTGGTTGGTTCTTGCTGCCGGTAGAGGCATCCCCTCAAGATTCGATGATAAACCAGAATATCTAAGTACAATCAACCTAAATATCGAGGCTCTAACCCACATGGCATCATTTTTTTTGCCATATCTCAAAGGAAATGCGCTACTTTTTTCTTCTGTGGCGGCCTTTTTACCTCAACCTGGGTTTGCTGTTTATGCTGCTAGCAAATCATATGTACTCAGTCTCTCTAGGGCGCTCAATTGCGAATTTAAGAATGCAACAATAACAGCAGTGTGTCCAAACCCAGTTGAAACTGAATTTTTTCTTCAAGGTGATAATCAAAGAGAAATATCTAGAATCAAGAGCATAGGTGTTGAGTCAGCGGAAAAAGTCATATCTACAGCAATCAAAAGAAGCAAGAAAGGGAAGGATATTTCTATAAGTTCTCCCATAGCCAAATTAATTAATTTTTTCGCTAAGATACTTCCTCATTCATGGATATTAAAATTAGGTCAAAAGGTAAAATTTTTCGAAAGCTAAATCTAATGATAATGTAATTTAGCCAAATAAGAATGAGGAGCCCAGTATCAAGGAACTCCTCACCAATAAGAAAGAAAAGAATGAATGATTGATTGTCTTTAGCCAATCATCTTTAGTATACGTATTAAATTAGATTTGAAAAGATACAATTATTCTTTTTACAAAGTTTTTTTAATTTAATCACAAATTTAGTCTATCGTAGGTTGGGTTTAGTTATATGCACACAAAGTGCTTTTTTCATATGCTAGTTTTCCTAACTTTACTTTATTGCGATATTGGCGATATTGGTGATTTCCTAATCTGGAGGTTTATTTATGAATGCAGTTATGCTACAAAGTTTCGATTGGTATCAAAGTGATGACGGGCAATTTTTTAACAAACTTGCTAAAAGGGCCGCTGAACTTAAAAGTCTTGGTATTAATGCGGTATGGCTTCCTCCTGTATGCAAGGCGACTGGAACTAATGATGTAGGATATGGAGTGTACGACTTATATGATCTCGGTGAATTTGATATTAAAGGTGCAAGAAGAACAAAATATGGAAGCAAAGAAGAGCTTCTAGCCTGTATAGATGCGTTGCACCAACAAGGTATATCAGTTTATGCCGATCTAGTTTTGAATCACAAAGCTGCCGCCGATTATACTGAGCGCTGCCAAGCAGTAAAAGTAAACCCCAATAATAGGAACGAAAACATCTCTGATGCTCACGAGATTGAAGCATGGACTGGTTTCAGTTTTCCAGCGAGGAAGGATAAATATTCTGATTTTAAGTGGCACTGGTATCATTTCACAGGTGTAGATTTTGATAATGCTACTGGTGAAAATGGTGTTTTTCGCATCTTGGGTGACGGCAAGTCTTGGTCTGATGATGTATCTGCTGAAAATGGCAACTTTGACTATTTAATGTTTGCCGATATTGACTATGCTCATCCAGAAGTTATAGAAGAAACGAAACGCTGGGCTGAGTGGTTCATAAAAGAAACTAATATCGACGGCGTGAGGCTTGATGCAATTAAACATATCGACACTTCCTTTATGAGTGATTTCATCTCCCATATTTTAAATGGAAATATCAGCAAAGAGAATTTTTATGTTTTCGGTGAATATTGGATAAGAGATCCAGAATCAAATTCAGAGTATTTATATAAAACTGACTACGATATCGATCTTTTTGATGTCGGCCTACACTTTGCTTTTTTTGATGCTAGCACACAAAAAGAGAATTATGATCTACGCAAATTATTTGACCAAGCTCTTGTCAAAATACACCCGGCAAAAGCTGTCACATTCGTCGATAACCACGATACTCAGCCCGGCCAAGCTCTCACAAGTTGGGTCGAAACATGGTTCAAAGCTATCGCATACGCTTGTATTTTACTTAGAAAAGACGGTTATCCTTGCCTATTCTCTGCGGACCTCGACGGAATGAGTGGACCCTATCCTCAGCCGGCACAAAGAGAGTCACTGGAGAAACTTCTAAAATTGAGAATGGCTCTCGCTTATGGAGATCAAGATGATTATTTGGAAGACCCTCACTGTATAGGTTTCGTGCGCCACGGTGAGGACTTAAGAAATGGTGAAAGACATAAATTAGCTGTTGTTTTTTCAAATGATGAATGGAGAAAATATGCTCCAGGTGAAGAAAGCTACCGCCTAGCTGAACAGGCTGCCGCCTCAGCTGATAAGGTTGAGAACGAAGAGTATATGGCGGCTTCTAAAAATAATGATGCTTCAAATTCTGATAATTCAACAGTCGTTGAGAATAACGAAACAAACTGCCCAAGTAATAAAATATATGACAACCCATCCGAAGCATCGGACAATCCCTGGACTGACAAAGGCTTATTCATAACAATGAATATGGGGGTTGATCAAGCAGGGAAAATATTTAAAGATCATTTTTACGTATTCAAAGACGAGCGCGTCATTGTTGACGATAAGGGTCTTGCCGTCTTTCCTGTTCCAGCTAGAAATTTGTCTTGTTGGGCTGAAGAGAATCTTGATCTTGATAAGCTGATTTCAGATAGAAATAAATAATATATATTCAGTAGGATTGGCTTTAATTCACAAGAATAGTTACAGAAGCGGCGATTAAGGGGCGTCGCTTTTTTATATATTCTTAATGTACAAAGAATATACAAAATATATTTACAGACACTTATTAATCTGTGTTTCATCCTATAGTATAGTGTATGCAGTTATTGAAACCACAATGGTCCGGAAGGCTTATTCATGGAAGTGACACATTCACTGATGAAAGGAGATTATTTGCTGTATGATTAATGGTAGGTTTAGAAAGAAGCCTGTGGCTATATTATTAGGAATGTCGGCTGTGGCATTTTCTATGGGGATGCTATCACTTATACTTGATAGTTCCATATATGGAAAGGGCGCAAATAAAATATTGAGTGGCAAAGGTGAAGTGGCTTTTAAAAATTTTAACAAAGTACTAGCTCAGATTAATCTTGGAAGGGATGACGAACAAATGGCAAAAAAATTAAAAAATGAGAAGATTCTCGACGGACTTCGCGCTAGCTCTAGATCTAGCAAAGACTTGCATACTATTTACTTTGCAGGAGGTTGTTTCTGGGGAACTGAGGCTTATTTTAAGAAAATTCCAGGTGTTGAAGAAACTGAAGTAGGTTATGCAAATGGGAATAGTGACAATCCATCTTATGAAGATGTCACAAGAGGGTCCGGGCATAGTGAAACAGTAAAAATTGTATATGATGCAAATGTGGTTTCTTTTTACGAGCTTCTCCTACACTATATGAGAACAATAGATCCTACATCCGTAAATCGACAAGGTAATGATATTGGTATACAGTACAGAACCGGTATCTATTTTGACAAAGATGATATGGATAGCTACAGACAGGCAAGTGTATTCTTGGATAATAAATCAAAAGAGTTAGGTCAGAAGCTAGCAGTAGAGCTCCTTCCTTTAGATCAATTTTTCAAAGCCGAAGAATATCATCAAGATTATTTAGACAAAAATCCAAATGGCTACTGTCATGTCAATCTGAGCCTCGCAGATGAACCCTTATTCGATGCTACTCCAATAAAGGTCAGTGAAGAAAAACTAAAAGATTTAAGTCCTGATGTTTATAATATCACTCAAAATAAGGGAACAGAGGCACCCTTTTCTCACCCTTATGATCACGAAACTAGAGATGGAATATACGTAGATGTCGTTACCGGTACAGTATTATTTTCGTCAGAAGATAAGTATGACTCCGGTTGTGGCTGGCCAGCTTTTAGTAAAAGCATAAACAATTCTCTAATTGACCTCGAGGAAGATTATAGCTATGGAATGTCACGCATTGAGGTCCTAAGTAAAGATGGCAATCATTTGGGGCATGTTTTTTCTGACGGACCCAGTGAAAAAGGTGGTCTGCGTTATTGTATAAATGGTGCCTCTCTCCGCTTCATACCAAAAGAAGAAATGAAAAATGAGGGCTATGGAGAATACTTAGCACTTTTTAAAGACTAATGGTTGTAAATAAATTATCATAAGTAATGAAATAAAAAAGAGAGTGCATAAATTTCATGGTTAGATTCGCTCTATCATCGAAATACTATGCCACTCTCTTCTTTTACTAGTTAAATATATCTATTCACCTATTTTATTAATCATAGTAATACCTAAGTCAGCATACCAATAAGTATCTATAATTTTGAAATGATATAAAATTAAGTAAAATTATTTAGTCAAACTCAAATTTTCAGCCAACTCAGATAGAATATCAGATGAATTTTTTACACTATCAAAATCAACTGCAATCTCCATCTTCCCACCTTTGTATTGTTCTAACAAAGTCGCATCATCCAACAAATAATCCACATATAAATAATAAAAGTACCTGCTCTTGCCCACTCTATTTATTTCAGACATAATCAGATATCTATCCTTATTATCTACCCCATCTTTTATTCTGTGATGAGTTTCTTTGTTAAATCTCTTATTCTTCATCTTCACATTCGAAACATCAAGCAAATCAATTCTCTTAAACACAAAAAACATATGACTGCCACTCTGCTCATCTTCAGCTAAATAATGATCGAAATCATATATTTCTTTCCGTAGCAAATCCCCACTATCCTTCTCTTCATCCAGTCTATTTCTAAATAAAAGTAGCTTATCACCAGCTATCTTAAACATTCTATAATCAGATATAGTAGCAACTTCACCTTCTAAAGACTGCGCTGGCTTCTCTGTAGCTTCCACTGTAGACTCCACTGCGAACTTATCTTCAGAATCTTCACTTATATTTCGACCTAGGGGTAACCAAAGTCCTGACCACGCTCTAAAATTAGAATAATGCTCTACACGCTCTTCCCTCTCACTCGCCAAAACCTTATCAGATTTATTCAGTTCATTCCCTCCTAGATGACAGCAATCCTCCGCCTGAATACCGCGAGGAAAGATCGCAAACTGAAATAAAACTAATACTAACAACAAAGACAAGCAAAATTTTTTCATACATCTCCCCCCTTAACATTCACAATATAAAAAAGCGCTCTCGCGTTAAGTTCTAATCTCCACTTTCTAGCTTCATCTTATTTCTATAATGAAGCTTCTCAATAACGATAGCAACCCAAGTTGCAATCAGCAGTGGCTGCATAACAGAATTAATATTTTCAGGTGAAAGTATAACTTCAAAGGCATTCTTCCAATTGTTCATCTGTGGCAAAATCTTATCAAGAGACTTCAATGTATCAAAAAGCATCTGATATACGACGACATAGATAGTTAACCACTGTATAAAATACTCACTTATCTCATATTCCTCTTCATTGAGTCGCAATTTGGGTATCCTTTTCATCAAGAAGCGCCTAATACAAACCAAAATAATCGCCACGAGCAGAATAAACACAAGTAAGAATATCAGCAATTTGACCGTACTAAATTTAAATCCACTCTCTTTTACTTCACCCGTACTTGTATTATTACTTTTACTATTATCAGAATTTAACTCTACTGAATTTTTCCCTGCTACATTTTTCTCACTATTATCTTCATTTAATTCATTCACTTTAGACTCATCATTTTTATCTTGATCAAAAAGTGCTTCACCACTAGAACTATAACTAGGCTGTTTGTCTAAAAAAGAACTACCTAAAACCTTGTCGACACCAGGTATCCCAGCAATTATAAAACCAAGAATAAATGAGCATATTATTAGTAAACATAGTGATATAAAAGCACTCGCCACAGTCATTCCGACAAAATTAAATAAGACTTTGATAAATGAAAATGAACCTTTTTTTCCATAGACAAGTCTTCCCATAATAAAAAGACATAAAATAAGAAACACTAATAGCATTAAAATTTGCATTAATCAGACCTCACGAGAAATTACAATTTTATTTATTATAGTTTATTCGCTTTGCGTTTTTCATTTCTTTTCATATTTTTCTTTTTCCCACAAAGAAACTGACCCCACTTCTCTCTATACGAAAAAGTGAAGTCAGTTCCACTAAGCAGATCTAATATTTATTTCAGCGAAAGCAGGTATACTCTTCTATAAATAATTTTTAGTCTTCATAACTTATCCTGAAGCAGTCCGCATACTCCGCATAGAACATATCAATATCGCTAGGATCAGCATCAATTGTATTATGGCTTACAACTTTAAATGGCAAGTCCTGACCGGTTCTGAGACAATGAACTGAAGTAGGACGTCTATTCTCATCAAAATACAGACACAGTCTGGCAGGAAGTTTCGGATGTTCTTTGTATAGATAAAAAGCGTAATCATTGGAATCTTTTCTTGTATATCTCAAATGCCTCCATGATGGGCAAGGGGAAATACCAGAATCATATATTGCCTCGGCGTTTGATTTTACAAATCTTCCAAACTGTCTCAAGGTATGAACAGCATCAATTGGCAAGTCGCCATTCGGTTGTGGAGTTACATTTAGCGCCAAGCTTCCACCCTTTGACAAAATCTCTATAAATTTATGTGTAACATCCCTCGCTGACTTGCAGGGACTGGAATAGTGATATGAGAAATGATCCTGCAAAGTCATGCATGTTTCCCAAGGTACAGGAATTTTCTCATTTGGAATTTCCTGTTCAGGCGTGAGAATATTCTCATTTTCACCTGTAACAGCCCTGTCAACTACTACAAGATGTGGCTGATACTTATCGCGAAGCTCTTTTACCAATTCTGACAGCCTAATGTCCTGATTATTAATACTTGGTTGTACCTGTCCGCCATCTAACCAGAGACAATCTATCTTTCCATAATTAGAGCATAGTTCTTTAATCTGATTATAAACATATTCAATATATTTTTCCCAAATCTCAGGTTTTTCTTTTGGATCATAATTAGCATTATTATTTTTTGCTGGGCCAAATTCAGGAACCCAATAATATTCAGAATGCCAATCAGGCTTCGAAAAATATGTTCCTATTGCCATATCTCTCTTGCGGAATGCTTCATATAGTGCTCGGACAATATCTGGCTTCTCAGCACTGTGATAAGGACAATCCTCAGCAGTAATTTTATAATCACTATATTTTGAATCATACATACAGAAGCCATCATGATGCTTGGTCGTAAATAGAAGATATCTAAAACCGCACTCTTCGGCCAACGAAGCAATCTTCTCTGCGTTAAATCTAATTGGATTAAAAGTCTTATTCAGTTCCCAGTACTGTTTCTTAAATGTTTCGATATCAGTCCAATCAACATCTTCCTGACACCATGCCCAATGACTATCAACTAGTGGCCATGATTCATATGTTCCAATCTGAGTAACGGGAGCAAAATGCATCATAAATCCTAATTTTAGTCCACTATAGTACTTAAGATGTTCCAAAACTTTAGGGTCTTCAGGCCATACATATCCTTTGTATTCACTCATCTGGTGAACACCGTCTTTTATTTTCTCCTTTGCCATAGAAATCCCTCCCTTATAAATAGGTAAACTTAATTTTCTGAGAGAACAAGTTAATTATAAATTATTCTCACATACTAGCATTTAGTATAAAGATTGATATGACAATTTGAGCAAGAATTTTCTCGCTTGAACTATTTTGAACATTCGGCAATATTTGTGGATATTTTCTCAATTTCTATGTTAATAAGAGTCGAAAAAACAAAAGCATAATACCGTTATTCACCTGTTTCTTCTTACTGTGGCACTATCTTGAACAGTTACACAAATCACATCTAAAAACATCAACATTTATATAACCTTTATCTATACACTTGTAATTTTATGGACATTTTTCCAGTTTCATTGTTAATTATGTCTGAATGCACTTGCTTGAAATGGTATTTTTTGTTTATTATGTATACACAGTTGCAAGCGCGAAAATTATCTTTGTTATTTTGTTCATATTCGCAATTCTCAATTTTCCATAGCGGAAATGTTTCTATTTTGACAAGTTAAACCGCGAACAAACTAGGTAGCTGTCATTTTGGAGAACAGCATCATATGTTAAATTGTGGAAAATTCTACAATCAAAATATTATGACTTTGTTTCTCTACATTGATATTTTGCAATGAAAGGAAGCTAATATGAGTACAGCCGAACGCTCTTTGTCAAAACACCAATTGTGGTTACGTATTAAACGCCACTGGCAACTTTACCTGATAATTCTCGTGCCTTTCAGTATGGTAATTGTTTTTAATTACTTGCCTATGTATGGTATCACCTTGGCTTTTAAAAATTTCAGAGAAATTGATGGTATTATTAGAAGTCCTTGGGTTAACCCAATTTTTAAACATTTCCAGACCTTCTTTAACTCATATTATTTTGGAAGGTTGATATCTAACACACTGATTCTAAGTTTATACTCCCTTGTTGCAGGCTTCCCCTTCGCCATTATTCTGGCAATTTTGATTAATGAGTGCCGTAAGAAGAAATTCGCCAAGACAGTACAGATGATAACCTATGCTCCTTATTTTATTTCTACCGTTGTTATGGTTTCTATCATCTTACTGATGTTCTCTCAGCGCACTGGTATTGTTAACCATATGATCGCATCACTCGGTGGCAAAAGAATCAATTTCATGGCTGCTCCTAAATACTTCAGACACTTATATGTTTGGTCTGGTGTATGGCAGGGCACAGGCTTCAGCTCTGTTATTTATATAGCTGCATTAGCTGGCGTAGACTCCAGCCTCCACGAGGCAGCAATTGTAGATGGTGCAAATAGGTTCCAAAGAGTTTGGCATGTTGATCTACCTGGAATCAGACCAACTATTATCATTCTCTTAATCCTAAGTACCGGTTCAATCCTGAGTGTTGGTTATGAAAAAGTCTTACTTATGCAGAATTCCAGCAACAGTGTTGTCTCAGATATCATTTCTACCTTTGTCTACCAAATGGGTCTTATAAATAAAGACTACGGTCTATCTACAGCTATTGGATTATTTAATTCAGTAATTAACCTTATACTTCTACTTTCAGTTAATTTTATAAGTAGGAAGTATAGCGATACATCATTATTATAGGTTGGAGGTTTCAATTATGTCTGATAAGAATTTTGTTGATAAAAATAAACCCCAAGACATGGAGAATTCCACTCCAACCGTAAACATCACTAAGCTAAATAGAAAAAATAAAAAAGGTCGCAAAATGCAGAAAACTTGGGATGATATCTTATTTGATTGCATTGTATATTTTGGCTTGAGTTTCGCTGCAATTATCATCCTATATCCCCTAATCTACGTTCTTAGTGCTTCATTTTCCACTCCCTACGCAGTTACTTCTGGTAAAGTCTGGCTCTATCCAGTAGATTTCTCATTGATTGGTTACGAAACTGTATTCAAGACCAACAAAGTCTTAATTGGTTATAAAAATAGCCTGATAGTGGCATGTTCAGCAGCTGTAGTTTCTGTTCTTTTGACTATGTGCTATGCATATGTCCTTTCAATAAGAGATTTTGTCGGCCGAAAATTCTTTACTATAGTATTAATCATAACTATGTTCTTCGGTGGCGGTTTAATTCCATCTTTCTTATTAATTCAGCAGCTTGGACTTTATGATACTTATTGGGCTCTTATTCTCCCTGGTGCTGTAAGTGCATATAACATTGTCATAGCAAGAACATTTATTTCATCATCAATTCCTTATGATTTATACGAAGCTGCAAGTATAGATGGCTGTTCTGATTTTAACTACTTTATCAGAATGATAATCCCCCTCTCCAAACCAATTATCGCCGTCCTTACTTTATACGCTGTAGTAGGACAATGGAACAACTATTTCAGCGCTATGATTTATCTATCAACCCCTGCCAAGTACACATTGCAGCTAATCTTACGCGACATCATTATTCAGAATAGAGTAGATCCTACTATGATGATAGATGTTGATTTAATGCAAAAAAGACAGGGACTTTCTGAGTTGCTTAAATACTCTTTGATAGTAGTTTCATCCGTTCCGATGCTGATGCTATACCCCTTTATCCAGAAACACTTTGTCAAAGGTGTAATGGTAGGTTCAGTAAAAGGATAAGGAGTAGAAGATTAGAATTACTTAATTCATTAACTAGTGACTTATAACACACTGCACAAACTTACTTATACATAAATATACGAACTATTTAGAAATTTTAAATAATTAATATTCTATATTTTTAATTTGGAGTTACGGCATATATGCCGCTCAAATAGATCATTAAATAATGATTATTAAATGAGGAGGACGATAGAATGAAGCAGAAAAAGTTAGCTAGCTTTGCTTTGGCTTTTGCAATGGGCTTGGCAGTACTTCCCTTAGGATTTGTTTCAGCCGATTCAGAAACCGAAGTTGGCAAAAAAGGTCAGCTTCAGGAAAAAGGAAATTTCCCAATTTCCAGTGAGGGAGAAACAGTTAGTATAGCCACTGTTCAGACCAGCTACTTCGGAGATGTTCCCAATATCTACTTTACAAAGTGGTATGAAGAACAGAGTGGAGTTAAGGTAGACTGGAGAATTATTCCCGAAGCAACCAAGACCGAGCAAATCGGAATCATGATGGCAAGCTTAGATACTCTGCCAGATGCAATGATGGGTATGGACTTTAGTCCTGCTGATCAAGTCAAGTATGGTTCACAGGGCATTTTCATTGATCTAAAGAATTACATCAATGATTTAGGTGTATTCACAAAAGAAGCTTATACAGAGAAAATGCTACAATCGATAACAGCTCCAGACGGTGCTATTTATGCCTTACCTGGCGTAAATGCCTGCTATCACTGTATGTTCCCAGGCAAAGCCATGATCAACCAAAAGTGGCTCGATAATCTTGGTCTGAAAATGCCTACAACAACAGAAGAATTCCACGAAGTTCTCAAGGCATTTAAAGAGCAAGATGCTAATGGCAATGGAGACCCCAATGACGAAGTTCCAATGATGGGTTCAGATGGCGGTTGGAACGCCAGAGTTTATGATTTCCTCCTAGAACCATTCTTCTACAATGACTACACATCTCGTATCTCATTAGAAGATGGCAAGGTGAAATTCAATGCTAATACAGAAGAGTTCAAAGAAGCTCTTAAATATATCCGTTCACTGGTAGAAGAAGAACTTATCGATCCAGTATCACTTACCCAGACAGCAGAAGAGTTCGCACAAGTAGGCGGAGCACCAGACGAAGTACTAGTTGGTGTTGTAACCGGTGCTACATGGTGGACAGGTCTAGGACCAGATTCCAGCGATCCTCTACAGAGAAGTAGAGAGTATGTCGCCCTTCCTCCTCTCAAAGGACCAAATGGCGAACAAAATACTCTAACTGCTACCTCTCCTCTAGCAACAGGTAAATTTGTCATCACAAACAAGGCTCAAAATCCTGAACTTCTATTTAAGTGGGCAGATGGTCTTATGAGTGACGAAGCAACCTACATCTCCACTTATGGAAAGATTGAAGAGGGCTGGTTGGCACCAGACGAAGGAGCCAAAGGCATCAATGGCAAGCCCGCTCTTTATAAGATTCCCGAAGCTGGTGGTGGTGCTGCAGACGACTCATTATTAGGTGGTATGCCAAACGTAGCACTTGCCAATCGTACAAGTGACTTCCGCCTAGGTCAGCAGCTCAAAGACAGCGAAGATTCAAAATGGGATTCCGAACCACGTCTATATCAAATTACACATGACGCATATGAACCATTCAACTCTGATAGCAAGTCCGTCCCAACATTGATGATGGAACCAGAAGAATCAACCGAGCGCGCTAGCCTCGAAACTCAGATTGTTAAGTATGTCAACGAACAAATCGTTGCTTTCCTTTCCGGTAATAGAGACATTGACGCTGAGTGGGATGCTTATGTTGCAGAATTCAATAATTTAGGACTCGATAGATACATTGAGTTATTACAAAAAGCTTACACACGTCAGTATGGCGAGGGTGGAAGCACTGAAGAAACAACAGAAGCTTCAGAGTCAGAATCTGAGTCAGAGACAGCTTCAGAGTCACAGTCTGAATAAGATAAATTTTAATATCTATATTAAGAATTAGCACAAAAGGAATATTTAACCTTAGAAATTTCAAATATATAGATACTTAATACGACTCAAATCCACAGGGAAAAGTCCCTGTGGATTTTTTATTTAGTAGCTAGAGTATAATATTATTTATTCACTTTCATTCCTTATTCGGAGGCTCATATGAGTGTACGCAAGCTCAAACCAACAAAAATTAAAAATTATACTATTAATCGTAATGATGAACTCGCTACGTACTCAATACCCAAACTTTTATTCAAATTATCAGTACCTGCCATAATCGCTCAACTAGTAAATGCCCTATACAACATTATCGATAGAATATATATTGGTAATATTCCTGAATTAGGTAGAAATTTGCTTACCTCCGTAGGACTCACCTTTGCTGTGATAATGATAATAAGTGCCTTTGCCTCCCTAATCGGTGCCGGAGCCGCACCTCTAATGTCCATCAAACTCGGTCAGAATAGAAAAGATGAAGCAGCTAATATTCTTTCTGAATCTCTATCTTATCTACTCATCTTAAGTATTATCCTTCCCCCTATCATTCTTATATTCCAAGATAGCTTCCTCTATATATTTGGAGCCTCAACTAACACATTCCAAGCAGCCAAAAATTATCTAAGTATTTATGCAATCGGCACACCTTTTGTTATGATTTCCCTCGGTATGAATTTTTTTATTAACGCCCAAGGCTTCACCCAACTAGGTATGCGCAGTATTTTAATTGGAGCAGTTTCAAATATTATTCTTGATCCAATTTTTATCTTTATCTTAAAGATGAACGAAAGAGGCGCTGCCCTGGCCAGTATTATTTCTCAAGCCCTTTCTGCAATATATGTAATATATTTATTGAGTTCTGGTAGATTACCACTGAGCATAAAATGGAATGTTACTTTTAAACCAAGCTTCAAACTAATTCTCCCCATAGTGAGCCTAGGTCTTTCACCATTCATTATGCAATCTACGGAAGGAATCCTGCAAATTGTTCAAAATAACACCTTGCAAAAATACGGTGGAGATATGGCAGTTGGTGCAATGGTAATTATAGTATCCCTGACTCAACTTTTCTTCCTACCCTGTGTAGGCTTAGGCAGTGGTTCACAAGCTATTATTAGTTTTAATTACGGTGCCAAAAATTACAAACGAGTGATTATATGTGCGAAACTAGCTGCTTTTGTATCTTGGGCTTGGTTATTTGTCGCCTTTGTGGGCTTCTTGCTAATCCCGCAATTTTTCACTAGATTATTTACTCAAGATATTGCCCTCATCAATTTTACAACCCAGCCTTTAAGAATTTATATGATAGGATTCTTTTTATTAGGCCTGCAATTATCCCTGCAAAATAGCTTCGTAGCTCTAGGTCAAGCCAAAATATCAATCTGTTTAGCTCTACTTCGCAAACTCATCTTGCTGATCCCCCTAATTCTTATTCTTCCTCAAATAACCTCTTGGTCATATCGAGCAGTATTTATCGCAGAGCCTATATCTGATCTTATAGCTAGCCTTTGCACTACTTTTGTCTTTATAATTTATTACAATAAGAAACTTAAACCTAAACTTGAATTAAATGATAGTAAAAAATAATCTTCTATTGTCTTTAATAAAAAATTCCCTTTCTTAAGTAAAAGAATGGGAATTTTTTGACTATCTATTTTTAATATAAGCCTATATGATAAAAATTATAAAGTAAGTCTTCCTAGCCCATTTAAACTAAACTTGCCATCTTCATCCAGCGATGCAATTTCACCATCGCTATTACAGGTCAGACGCAAACAATCGCCACAGGCATATATCTTATATTCAAGAGGAAATTCATTGACAATCTCAGAGAAGCTAACTGAAAATTCTTCACTTAAACCTCTTTCATCTGCAAAACACCCAAACTTCTCTTTGTAATTATGCTCCAAGTACCAAATCTTCCTAAGAAACAATTGGGTCATGCATAAAGTCTGATGTTTCTTTGACCTGACAATTTCTTTTATCTTACTTAATGACTTATCATCACAAAAATATAAATAACCCCAATTCTCAGGATAATGCATATTTATCAAACCCTGTTCTGACCACACCCAATTTTCTTCTGGCAAAATACTATTGAACTCATCAAGTCTTTTTACATAAGCACCTTCAACAAAATCAGTATTCCAATGCACACGTGAAAAATTCAGGCGATAATAATCTCCAATCTTAATCTCCTCTTCATGAAGCTTATCAACCTCTTTTATTGATGTAAAAGGCATAAAAATGATGGTTCTCCAATCTTGCACTTTACCATCTTTCTCTCTTATTTCCGTCTTAGTAAGAAGTCCCTTAATATCAAATGAATTTAAAGGCAGTCCTCCATTTCTATATGGCTTAGTAAGTAACAAATCCCACACTGTATTTATGGCATTTATTTCTAATTCAATATAGTTATGCGTATCTCCATCTGGGTCTAAAAAAATCTCAAAATCATTATCTTGAAAAATAACTTCATCTCTATTCTTAACATTAGCCCACACTTCATCCCCCTGCATTATCGCAAGAAAATACAACCCTTCATCGGACCAACGCATTTTAACCCTTGTATCAAACCAAGGTTTGGGCTTATTATCTCCCTCAATGTCTATAAAGCACTCCGTAAATTCTGCACCAGACCAAATAGACAAATTTTCATCAAAGGGCAAAGAAGAGAAATCAGCAATTCGCTCACACTTCATACAAAAATATTCTCTAAATCCATAGCTAAGTCTTTTAGGTATTTCCATAAAATCAACTCCTTAACAATATGTCCTAATAGCAAAACAAAAGAGAGGCACAGTAGCCCCATTCATTCAAGTCAACTGTACCTCAACTTTAAAATAGAAAAAACTAAATATTTTCAGTTATAGCCTGACCATGTCCAAAATGAAGCTTGATACTTTCTTCAAGCTCAATCTTTATTACCGTACAAAGCTCGTGCATTTTCATTTCCTTAGCTTCTATCCAAAGTGTACCCGGTATTCCCTGCCACGGTACCGATCCCGTATATTTATAAGCAAGTTTCTCTCCACTATGCAAAATAGAAATCGACTTAATCTTTGAAGCCAAACCCTTAACACATATATGCTCAGTTGGTTTGTCATAAACGAAAAGATATAAGGTCTTCTTATCCTTTGAAAGAACTGAGCCTTCACCATAGTGGTCACGCTTAATACCCGCAACAGTAGAATAAATAGCCTCTTCGTTATCCGAAATAAATTTACCCAAATCTCTTAAAACTTTAACTTGTCTATCATCTATAGTTCCATCTTCTTTAGGACCTATATCAAGAAGCATATTGCCACCTAAACTGATGCAATCACAAAATGTTCTAACTATCATTAAACTAGACTTATAATTATTATCTGACTCCCTATACCCCCAACTGGAATTAATAGTCGTACAAAATTCCCAAGGACCTTCAGGTGCAATAAGAGGAATACCTTGTTCTGGTGTAGCATAGTCGCCATAACCTTGCATACGAGAATTAAGAACAACATTAGGATTTAGACTGTGAAGATAAGCCCTAAACTCTGGCATTTTCCATTGACTTGCACTTCGCTCCCAATCCCCATCAAACCAAAGAAGATCAATAGTTCCATAGTTCGTCATTAGTTCTTTAAGCTGGGCATTATTAAAGGCGAGGAATTTCTCCCATTCCTCCGGCTGCTCAGGACCACCAGCTGGCGATCCATATATATCATTTAGACTATCCTCAGGCTTGACTCCATCAGGATAAATTGAGCGATATCTTTTGTCAGACCAATCAATAAGAGAAAAATAAATACCAGTTTTTATACCTACCTTTTGCATAGCAGCTGTATACTCTTTAATCAAGTCTCTACCAGCAGGAGTCTTATTAATCACAGACAATTCGCTCTCCTTAGTATCAAAAAGAGCAACGCCATCATGATGCTTCGAAGTTAAAACCGCATATTTAGCCCCAGCCTCTTTAAAAAGCTTCGCCCACTCATCAGCATTAAACTTAGAAGCAGTAAACCCATCAGCCTGTTTCATATAATCTTCATAAGAAATAACGCCATTATGGAAACTCCACGACTCAGAAACATCACCGACTGCGTAAATACCCCAGTGAATAAATATACCGAGTTTAGCTTCTTTGAACCAATCCTGCATCATAATAAGCACCTCACACTTTTAAAACTGGATATATTCTCTACCAAGTAGAATACAAATCAAATAATTGTACGAGAAAAACTAAAATAAAAATAATCAAAACAAAGGATATTTACAAACGTAAGCAAGTCTATTAGCAATAAAAAAGCGCCCCCTCGCAGGAAGCGCCAGCAAACTCATTTAAACAAATAATATTCATCATCGAATCTCAAATTCATAATCTCAAAGAACAGACTATAATTAACATCATTATTTGCTATTTCAAAATTAAAAACACTGTCATCATGTAACTTTGCCAACAAAGCAGAAAATATTGCCAAGTTCAATCTCCTACATGACTTCGTCTCACCCCTCGTATAATCTTGACCATCTATACAAAAAGCCACTACATCATATATCGTGCTGGAACCGTCAACCTTTACATCAGATTTTTTTGTGAGTAAATAATAGAAGAAGCAAGCATCACGATACATATACGACTTTCTCAAATCAGCTTGGGATATCATAGATGCCATCCAAGTTTTCCGCGCTAGGGCCTTATTTAGTGGATCAATTTCATCATATACATTTATATATCTATTTAAAATCGCAGACGACAAGTCTTGCAAGACTCTATCATCCAGTTCACTGAGACGAATAACTTTTCTAGAAAAAGCTGCCGCCATTTTATGAAGATTAATACTATTTCTAATGACCATCGGCATAAGGCTATTCTCAAAAAGAGAATTTAATTTATCCCTAAGTACAATATTATTTATTGATACTCTCGCCGTCCTCTGTACAAGTTCCTTCTTCTTTTGAAAAATATTGAGCAAAACTTGGTTCTCAGAGCTAAGTCCATAATAAAGAATATTATCTTCTGCTATTGCTATCTGTAATTTGGGTGAAAGTTCTCTGTAGGTCTTTTCAATATCTCGCAAGGAACGCAATAGTTCCAATTCCCCTTGTCTGCCATAGTTGGTGAAAAACTTAGCTGTTGTTCTATATGGATGATATGGATTAATTGATAAAATGGAATATAAGTATTTATCACTTCGTTTGCTACTATGATATTC
Source organism: Bacillota bacterium (assembly GCA_023420115.1). GTDB lineage: Bacteria > Bacillota > Clostridia > Saccharofermentanales > Fastidiosipilaceae > JAEZWR01. Next base: position 99,389 of record JAEZWR010000006.1, read on the forward strand.
CGAACTATCGTCAGCCCATTTAAGAATCACCTTGGCCATCTGCCCTTCATTAATTATTTTATTTAAAATATGTGGATGTATATCCTTTTCTGTGCATTGAAGCCAAGCCATAATTTATCCCCATTAATATTATAAAATCTTCTTATTAATTGCTGAAATATTATACTATACTCTCTTCTCAAACCGCATAAAATCCACAAGAAATTCCGAATTATATCATCATTTGAACTATCACTTTTTGCAATTCATATAAAAAGAGGTGGCTATACCACCACCTCTAAAATAATACTATTAGTTATTGATTATTTCTTATTTTTGAAAAGCATGCGATAAATAAGAAAAACTATTAGTGCTAGCACTGCCAAGCCACATAGAACTTTAAATAACTTCATAGCTAAACCAATGGCAAAAAGTCCAACCTTTAAACATACCCATGTAAGAATTAGACCAAGGGCAACTCCTACTATAACAGAACCAACACCTATTGTGACTTTAGCAATGTTCGATGCAGTTTCTGATCTGCTACTAAAACCAAATTTGGTTAAAGCTCCACCTAATAGCAGAAATAAAATACCAACAATAATTATCAAACCCATATATATTCCCTCTCTTAAGTATATATGTATTATAAAAAATTTATAATAAAAGTGCTGTATGATTTTGCTAGCAAAAAAACTTTAGCTTATCATAATTACATTATCAATCATTTAAAGAAGGAATTTATATGAAATTTGTTTCATGGAATGTTAATGGACTAAGGGCTGTAGTTAAGAAAAATTTTAATGATATTTTTAACACCTTCGATGCCGATATATTTGCTCTTCAAGAAACTAAACTCCAAGAAGGGCAGATTGATTTAGAATTCAGCGGCTATAACTCTTATTGGAATTATGCAGAAAAAAAAGGATATTCAGGAACATGTATATACACTAAATACGAACCCTTAGAAGTACGATATGGTATTGGAATAAAAAATCATGATACCGAGGGACGTGTAATAACTTTAAAATTTAAAGATTTTTACTTTGTAACAGTCTATATCCCAAACTCACAAGATGGACTTAGACGTCTTGATTATAGAATGGACTTCGAAGATTCTTTTAGAGCCTATCTATGTACACTTGACAAAGAATTACCTGTAATCGTATGTGGCGATCTCAACGTCGCACATAATGAAATAGATCTTAAAAATCCCGAAAGCAACCACAAAAGTCCTGGTTTCAGCGATCAGGAGCGCGAAAAGTTTTCAAATTTACTCTCATCTGGTTTCGTTGACACCTTCAGGTATTTTGAGCCAAGTGCTGAAGATGCATATACTTGGTGGTCTTATAGAACTAGAGCCAGAGATAGAAATGCAGGTTGGAGAATTGATTATTTCGTTTGTTCAGAGCGTCTCTCAGACAATCTTATGTCTGCAAATATTCATGACGATATTTTTGGTTCAGATCACTGCCCTGTTTCTCTTGAGGTAGAATTTGATACTACAAATTATCAGCCTGTATCAATAGGGAAAAAACTCGAGGACTAGAGAAAATGCTTAATGATAATGTATACCCAGACAATAATTTAAGCTACAAACATAATATATCTCGGGGGACCGCTTTTCTCATATTTACTCTAATCTGCTCACTGCTACTATCTTTTATTTCACCACTCCCAAAGATTTATGCTTCCGCTACTGATAATAATGGATATGAGTATAATGATTTTTCTGAAAAAACTCGGGATGAACAAGCTACACTTCTTGCTAGAATCAAGGACGATGAGCTTCTTGAGTGTATTAACACTATAAGTTTTAATGAGGAATATGACAGTAAGGGTGAAGTAGCCTCCTATTTAATTCTCTTCGAAAGGCTACCCAATAACTATCATCGCAAAAAAGATAGAAATTATAATACTGATAAATTGAGTCCAGCTGGAAATGTGTATATGATAGGAGGAGATAGATTTTTAAATCTAGAGGGCCTGCTTCCCGAAGCAAAAGATAGGAAATATTTTGAATGTGATCTCTACGATAATGAACTCAAGCGAGGAAAATATAGGCTTGTTTATAGTAATGACGGCTTAATATATTACACTGACGATCACTATAAAAGTTTCTCACTCATTGTTGACATTTCTTCAAATGTCAATATTGCTGATGGCTTTGATAAATTATCTGAATTAGTATCTCCTAACAAGTCAACGTATTCAAACGATAGGACTTATACCAGTAAAGAAACTGATAATGAGCCTAGGTCAAAAGGCAAAAATAAAAAGCGCAAGAACAGAAAGAATAAAAATAATAAATATAAAAGAAGCAAATAAAGAGGAATATAAATGGCAGACTATAATTTAGTGCTTGATAAGCACTGGCTTAATTTAAATAAAGAAGAAATTCAAGACAAACTTCAGCAGGCTCTAGACCTACCGGACTATTATGGTAAAAATTTAGATGCCCTTTATGATTGTCTAAGCGAAGCTAATACAAGTATAAGTGTATTTTTTTATGAGGAGCTACTTCAAAACGATTACCTATCTAAACTTTATAATCTATTTAAGCTTCTCCAACACATGGATAAGAATATTTATATTCATCTTATTCCAAAAAGTATCATGGATTCTTGCAGCCTACCTAGTTCTATAATAAGCAAGCGCTTCTCTTGTAGGAACTTCAGCGACTGTGAACTGCCTACATCCATTCTTAATAATATGGAAAAATACATTCTTAATGCACCTACGGCTTTGAATAAGCAAGAACTCAATATTAGACTCATCACTAACCAGGAACTTCTTCTTGATTTATCTAGTTCAGTCATGAGTAATATTGATGATGAAGCCAAGAATCGAATGAAATCTAGAGGAGCTAGTTCGATATTTTATAACGCCCCTGCTCTGTACTTGATCAGTTCTGATAATGCAAATGTTTATTCTGATATAAATTCTGGAATTTTAGCTCAGACAATCGCAGTGGGAGCCACTCTTGAAGGCTTGTCTTCTTGTATTGTAGGAATGGTAAGACTCTCAAATTTATCTGACTTCAAACTCAGAGAAAGACTTATGTTGTCACCAGATGAGAAAATAATTATTTCAGTTGCTATAGGATATAAACACGATGAGTTGACAAATATCTCCCCTCACGAGCCACAAAAATCTATTATAAAAATAAAGTAGTCTGTTATTCCAACAGACTACTTTTTGTACCTGCGACCCTTTCGTCTTGTTTTTCTCTTTAAATGCTTCATTATCTTGATATTATCACCCTTGATCTTTAGCAAAAATTGCATAGTATCTCTTATTGTTTCTGCTATTGGCCTAGGCGCAAATGCCAAAACTTCGCTGGCCTTGGAGTGACTAAAACTTGAGTTGGCCTGCAATGTATAAAGAGAATATTTTGTATATAGAGGCTTCATCTTTCTTAATTTATAAATCCAAATTAAGAATGGACAAAATAATCTTGCTAACCACATCGGTGTATAATGTTTAATTTTCTTAAGTCCAGAATATTCTGCCAAAATATTCAATATATCTCTAATTTCAACATATTGATTAGATACAATATAAGTCTCCCCGGCTCGTGCCATATAAGCAGACTTCAGCAAACAAGAGACAACATCTCTCACATCAATAAAGTCATACCCTCCCCTTACAGTTTGTCTTATTTGTCTCTTTAAAAAAGCAAGAAATAATGAGCTAGTATAACCAATTAAATAATCCCCTGGACCTATTATTCCAGAAGGATGCAAAATAACCGTCTCTAATTTGTCATTATTAGCTTCCATAATCGCACGACTGGCAATAGACTTAGATTTTGCATATGAACCTGTTACCTCTGCAGGAATAAATTGTTCTGATTTTTCAAGTTCTCTGATTGTATTCTTATTTTCCCCTTCAGGGATTGCGTGAACGGAAGAAACATATATCAGTCTCTTCACCCCATATTGGGTACAAAGAGATATAACATTCTTAGTTCCATCCACGTTTACAGTATAAACGTCGCTATCTTCGTCATCTTGAATACTAATTTTACTAGCTAGATGATAAAAATAAATTGAGTTAAACTCTTCAAGATTAGAAAACACCTGCTCCAGTTCATCTTTTTTTCTAATATCTCCATGGAAAAATTCCGCCCGAGAATATTTTAAATATTCAGGTATTTCTTTTTCATAAATAAAAGCTCTCAGCCCACATTTTTCATTCTCCAATGCCTGTAAAAAACAAGAACCTAGGTGACCACTGGCTCCTGTCACAATAACAAGTATATTGGGATCAGAAAATGGGAATTTAGACTCTAGCGAGTTCTCATCTCTATGCTCAGAAATCAGCCCCGAACTAGTGGTCTTAAATGAAGATATTCCAACCCTGTCGGGTTTGAAATAATTAAGTAACAACTCATCTAATCTAAGCATCTGTCTCACCCCCCTGCAAATTAACATAGGATAGAAACATATATTCTTCTTTGCTGTTATTATGACTCAAATAACCGATAGTAATATTAAATATCTTGTATTTTTTATTATCATCTTTGTTAACTTTATCTAGTAACTTCCTTAAATACTATTTTTTATCTACAGTGACTATATCGTCAAAAGCGACCGCTTCTTACATTATCTTTTACTCTCTCTTTATTTATCTTTTCTCTTTATATAACTCAATTTCTCATATGCGAAAATCGCAATGAAAATCGCAAAAGCAATGCTATGAACCATGATATATAATAATATCTCGATGGCAGAGTTCTGATAGATTTACAAATCCGTAGAGGTACTTAGTTTTATGGCTAAACAATCAAGTTATTTTTGTAATGTATGTGGTTATGAAACAACTGGATGGCTTGGACGTTGTCCGTCCTGTGGCAGCTGGAATACCATGGTTGAAGAACCTAAACAAACCAATAAAAAAAATCGTCACTCTTCATGGATTGCAGATAATCTCAGTCCTAGTTCTGGTGAAGATAAATTAATTGATTTAAATGACAGCAGAGCGAATGCCGAAATACGAATAAAGAGTGGTATTGACGAGCTTGATACCGTACTTGGTTCAGGTTTTGTTCGCTCATCAATTGTATTACTTGCAGGCCAGCCTGGAATTGGCAAATCAACATTACTGCTTCAAGTTTGCAAAAGTGCAAAATTTAAAAACAACATACTTTATGTATGTGGTGAAGAATCGACTGCTCAAATTAAAATGAGAGCAGACAGACTAGGTATTAAAAGAAGCGGCATCAAATTGCTACCCGAAATATCTTTTGAAAAAATTCGTGATGTAATAGTTAAACTGAAACCAGATTTTTGTATTGTCGATTCAATTCAAACAATATACTCTGATGAAATTAATTCTGCACCAGGATCTGTAAGTCAAGTTAGAGAAGTTACTGCTGGCTTACTAAGACTTGCCAAAGAATTGGGAACTACTATTATTCTTGTCGGTCATGTAACCAAAGACGGCTCAATAGCTGGACCTAGGGTATTAGAGCACATGGTAGATACAGTTATTTATTTCGAGGGAGATGATGGTAATGATCTTCGATTAATTAGAGCTGTAAAAAATAGGTTTGGTGCAAGTAATGAATTAGGTCTTTTTAGAATGACAGGAGCTGGTCTGATTCCTATCGAAGATGCTTCTTCTACTCTTTTAGAAGGACGACCTCACAAAGTATCTGGTTCATCTATAACAGCTACAATAGAAGGTAATCGTCCTTTACTTGTAGAAGTTCAGGCTCTTTTAAATCCAACGCCCTATGGTGCTGGGCAACGCATGACCCAAGGTTTCGACAGGCAGAGATTGAGCTTACTTCTCGCATTAATAGAGAAACAACTTAAGTTAAATATATCTGGACAAGATGTTTTTATAAATCTTATTGGTGGTATTAAAGTTAACGATCCATCTATTGATTTGGCAGTTGCCGCCGCCATCATTTCATCATTTAAAGACTTAGCACTCAAAGATTCTAGTATTTTCATCGGAGAATTAGGCCTGAGTGGCGAGTTGAGAAGAGTATCAAATGTCGAAAAAAGAATATTGGAAGCCGATAAATATGGTTTTGAAAATTGTTTCTTGCCATCTGCTAACAAACGGGGTCTAAAAAATATCGAAAATAAAATTTCTTGTAATTTAATCTATATTGATATGCTACAGGAATTTATTGACGTTGCTTTTAAATAAAAGAGCTTCCATTAGGGGTGCATCACACCTCAATGGAAGCTCTTTGTTCATCAAGTTCAATTTCATAATCATCCACCCTGAGATGAATAATTTTTAATTGTTACTTTCCATACCTATATAAAAAAACACCCTTATAAAAAGAGTGTTAAAATCCAAACAAATTATACTTTAAGCAAGGTCTATCAACAAATACTCGTATCCACAATCGCCGATAAAATGCAAATAACTTGTATACCTTCGCCACGACCCATACCTGTAAGCCCCTCTCCTGTAGTTGCAGTAATAGCTATTGATCTTTCGTTCAAATTCAACTTTTCTGCCAACGACTGTCTCATATCCGAAAAATATTTCAATAATTTCGGCTTCTTCGCCTCAATACTAATTGATAGATGTGTCAAACTAATATCTGGTCTTTTTTCTTTTAATAATTCCAAAGCATAAATTAAATAGGCTGAACTATCTTTTATCCCAGTATCGCACATCGTATCTGCCATAGCACCAAGCACCGGTTCACACATCAAACCTGAAATTGCATTTGTCACAGCATGATAAACAACATCCGCGTCACTATTTCCTAGTAGAGCATACTCCGAATCTATTTTTATACCAGCCAATATTAAATCTTTATCTGTTTTGCTTTCTTCAAAACGATGACTATCTTGACCAATGGATGAAATAGAGTAAATCATATGAGTTAAATTTGTTAAACAACCTCACTTTTATAAATTCTAGTAAAAATCATTCAGAACTATTTACTATCAACGACCTCTGTTTATAAACTTACGCACTATCAGCAAAGCAAGCACCAAAACAACAAGCACAACAATAATATATATTGATGACATACTTTCTCCAGTAGCTGGTAAACTTACAACGGTAGTAACTTTTAATTTTTGCTTTGCCTTTGTAATCAATTCCTCGGCCCTAGTCAAAAGTTGCTGCTCTCCTGATGTACTCGCCTTAGATTTCAATTCACTTAGCATTTTTTGCATCTGCTTAACTACTACGCTAGCTCTATAACCATTGCGACTGGGAAGACCAGGAAGATAATTATTAAGGCTATTAATTAAAGTTCTGAGGTTCTCAAAATTTGATGTTAGCTCTTTTTTATTATCTGCGCTAGCCACATTAGTAGAGTTAGATTCGCTATTATTGTCAATGATTTCTACTTTCTGATTGTCTACTTCTGTCTCAATAGTTGTAGAATCTGACTTAGCATAATATAGGTTTAATGAAAGACCCATTCCCATATTTGATGCAGGAACAATCAAGCTTCCATCAGAAAGAACTTCCTGTCTATCTGGATAAGTTGTATATGTCCAATAACTAAGCTTCTTGCCACTGAGGTCTACAATAATATTTGTATCAACTAAAGTTCTATCATATGCAAAAACTATCTGATTAGAAGCAGGACTAGCTATAGGTATATTATTCATTTCTTCAGCTATCTTGCTAATTGTAGCTTCATTTCCACTATCAACAATAAATTCTGCGGGCAAAAATCCGGCTGGCACTTCACTAGCTTCTACACCTTCAGAAGCAAAAGCAGCCACCGGCAAATATGCCTTGCCAGAATTTGACGGAGTCTCAACGGCAGCAATTTTGTATTGCGACAAGTCATTTCTTGTATACTCCAACGGATTTCCCTGTTCATCAAAAAGTGAAAGAACAATATAATGTGTAATATTATCCATAGAAGAAGCAGAAATTAGTGTTACTGGTACAATGTTTGTTAAAACCAACATCAAAGCAATTACTAAACTAAAAATGCAATTTTTGACCACGAACATCTGTCTATGATTCGCGCTATTTCTTCTGCTTGTACTACTCAAACGGGAAAATATCCGGTTCATTTTATCCTCCACTTATGCTCACTTGCTGAAATATGACAGAATGATAACAAAGAGCAACTAAGATTACAAGAATATTACAGAAAAAATTCAAACATTTCGTATTTTTTACAATTTTGTGACACATTTTCTAGGTATTTCTTAAAATAATCTATTGTAAAGCTATCAAAGCAATACTGTTTTATTACGTCACTGTAACATTGTTGTAATATTCATTCATTATGCTTAAAAGATATTGCAAAGTAACTTTTTCGATTGTTTACGTCTCTTTACTTTTCTTTATATCTTATATAAAATTTTAAAAAATGCCCTTTGAGGCAGAAGCTCGGGTCCCGTGCGATCCAACCCGTGAACCCTGTCAGGTCCTGCCGGAAGCAGCAGTAAGCGGTCCCTTGGAAGTGCTGCGGGTTAGCTGGGGCTTCTGCTTCAAGGGGCATTTTAGTTTAATATTGTAGACTTAATTATATTTATTACTTAGGAGGCTAGTATGAGTGAGACTAAATTTGCTCTTTATCGAGAATGGCGCCCTGCCAGCTTCGATGATGTTGTTGGTCAGGAACTTATCGTTTCTGCTCTTCAAGAATCAATATTGAATAACGATCTTGCTCATGCTTACTTATTCTGTGGAACAAGAGGTACCGGCAAAACCTCACTTGCTAAAATATTTAGTCGCGCTGTAAATTGTCCTAATATTGATGAGCGTGCCAATCCTTGCAATAACTGCGAGTGCTGCAAAAGTATTATTGATAATACAGTTCTTGATGTTGTTGAAATGGACGCCGCATCTAATAATAGCGTAGAAGATATTAGGAGGATAATTGAAGAATTAAGTTATCGTCCAGTAATAGCCAAATATAAAGTCTATATTATAGACGAAGCCCATATGCTTTCTATGGCAGCTTTTAATGCCCTTTTAAAGACATTAGAAGAACCACCCAAACATGTAATTTTTATATTGGCCACTACTGATCCTCAACGTTTACCAGCAACTATCCATTCTCGTTGCCAACGTTATGACTTTAGAAGAATAAGTGATGATGCCATGTCAACACACCTGAGGCATATCTCAAATAAAATAGGTCTAAAAATCACCGACGAAGCAATAAAGGCTATAGTTAACTTATCCGATGGAGCAATGCGTGATGCTATAAGTTTACTGGATCAATGTCGAAGCATATATGAAGGTAAAAAAAGACTAGCTAGCCAGACTTCATCTACAAATATTTCCGACTCATCTCAATTAAATAAATTAGGTACACAAGACGAAATTACTAGAGATGATATTTTGGAAATTACAGGACAAGTGTCTGATCATCTTATACTCAGTCTTATGACTGCAATATGCAAAGGGAGTAGTCTCATGTTGAGTCAAGTCCTAGATCAGGTTTCTTCAAGAGGGATAGATTACTCTAGATTCTGTCTTGATTTAGCAATTTATTATAGACACAGTCTTTTGCTTAAATGCGGAGGCAAGGATATCATATCTACCCTGCCCATTCCAGAAGAAACCTCTCATAATTTGCTTAAATATATTAAATTTTATACACAGTCTAGCTTGATTAGAATTGTCGAGAAACTCAGCGAGCTTTCTTATAAGCTCCGTTCTGCCGTTGAAGCGAGATTGAGTCTTGAATTAGGACTTATTTCTATAATGCACGAGTCTTTATTGGCACAAAAAAATTTCCAAGAATCTAAAAAAAAAATAATTGATAATAAAGATCGCGGCGGCGCTTTTGTAGCTCAAGAAACTATCTCTTCTTCTAATGATAAGTCTTTTATGACTACCATGGAAAATAACGCTACCAACAATTTCACTAAGCCTACTGCTCATACTAAATCCGGTAAAGAAACAAGTGATTTTAATGCTAATCAAAAGGAGACCCCTGAGTATTTATCAGATGAAATTCCGCTTATTCCTAATGATAGGAACGTAGAAAGTAGATTGAATACAGAACTTAAGCAGAAGCAATTTTCTGAAAGTTATGCAAGTAAAATTCCACCCAAATCTTTATTTCAAGGCGATTTTATATCTAATGATGTCAGCGAAGAAGTTCCTTTTGAAAGTACAATAATTTATAAAGATCCTATCGAAAATAAAAAATTTTTCGATCAAATTGAAGAAGAAAATAACGAACCTAGTCCACTGCCAATGTCTATAGATAGCGAAACCGGAGAACCTATTTTTAAAGATGAGAGCAAATTTAACGAAGACGACTTCGATAATACAGTCTCAGGACACAACGATATTGAAGAATCTGTCACCATACCTTATGGTCTAGGTCTTACTAAAAATGAAAAGGAAGAAGCCACTAAACCAAAACCAGATTATGCACCTCTCCATAAAGTATGGCCCGATAAATTTCCTGCTCCAGCAAAAGAGACAGCTGCTCGCAAGGGTGACACTATAGCTTCCTCCGTAATTAGAAACAATTGGAGCAAGGTTCTTGACTTCATTGCTGCAAGTGGAAATCTAGCGCTAAAATTAGTTGCCCAATCACGCAAATATGTTTTCGAAGATGATAAAGTCAATATATTTTTTGAGCAAGACGAGAATCTACTATATGAAAAATTCTCTAGCATAGAAACCAAACAACTTTTTTCTAAGGGTATCGCTCTAGTCTTTCCAAATGCGGATATTAAACTCGAAATGATTTATGATGACGATAAGAAGAAAGGTTCTGATGTTCCCGAGTATCAGCTTGAATGGATAAAAGAAGTACAAGAGTTGTGTGAGAGTTCTGGAATTACTTTTAAATTACCAGGCAAGTAATTTGTTTGTTTAAATATCCTAAGTAAATTGATACTTAATCTTATGATATTTGCTCATCATTTGCTTGGTGCTGTATCATATTAGTGGCTGGCTCGTATAGTTGACTTGTGTAGTTGACGCTATAGCTGGCTCATATAGTTAGTTCTTATAGCTTGCTCGGATAGCAAGTTATAGAAGTTTTAGTTTAAAAATTGATGATGAAATTTATAACACCAAAATATTAGACTACTTTAATTATTTAAATGGAGGTTAATATGGCAAAAAAAGGACGTTTCCCAGGTGGTATGGCTGGCATGGGTGGCATGGGTAACATGAACCAGATGATGAAGCAGGCAAAAAAAATGCAAGAACAGTTACAAAGGGCGCAAGAAGAAATACAAGCCTCTGAAGTTGAGTATAGTTCAGGTGGGGGCATGGTAACTGTTAAAGTTAATGGAGATCATCATATTACCTCCCTAAGCATAAAAGAAGAAGCAATTGATCCAGATGATAAGGAAATGCTAGAGGAACTTATTCTTTCTGCAATAAATGGAGCAATGGACGAACTTGAGAAACTTAGCGAGAGCAAAATGGGTGGCTTTGGTTCTATCCCCGGACTTTCAGGGCTATTTTAATCATGGCAAAATATTCACCAGCAATTAATAAAATGATAAAGGAATTCAGCAAGCTTCCAGGAATAGGACAAAAGACTGCCCAGAAACTGTGCTTTCATTTGCTTATGTCAAAAAATAACGATGCCCTTGATCTGGCTGACGCTATACGCGAAGCTAAGCAAAATATAAGTTTCTGCTCAAGTTGCTGTAATATTACAGATGTTGATCCTTGTCCTATCTGCACAGATAAGTCTAGAGATCATACGGTTGTATGTGTAGTTGAAAATCCTTCTGATGTTGTAGCAATAGAACGAAGTGGTACCTATAATGGACTATATCATGTTCTCCATGGTGTCATCTCTCCAGCGAACAACAAAGATTTACATGATATCAAACTCTTTGAACTCATGAATAGGCTCAATAATCATAGTGAAATAGAAGAAATAATTCTCGCTAATAATGCAACAGTAGAAGGAGAAGCCACTGCTATGTTTATTGCAAGTCTAGTTAAGCCTAGTGGCATTAAGGTCAGTAAGGTTGCGAATGGAATTCCTGTTGGCTCTAACTTGGAATATGCTGATGAGTTAACTTTATCGAGAGCGATTGAGAATAGACAGGTGTTACAAGATTCACAACAACTTAGTTTGGATGACTTTATAGATAAACATGGGAATTAGTGACTAAGGGGAACTGTGGAGCTTAATGATAGAAGGACTTAAGGACTTAGGATTAATTTATTTTGACTAGATTTTAGACTTCATTTTTCTCTTGGGGTACATCTTTTATCTGTCTTAAATTTATAATTAGTCTCAACTGCTCGGAATTTGTAGTTTTGTAAACTATATACCTCTTTTAACAAGCAAACTTTGTAGATTGCAAAATTAATTACTACAAAAAGGTTTCAATAAAAACGTTTGAAATAAGCAAAATTATCTTATAGAATCTAAGTGGCTTAGGTATATGGTTCCACGTGGATAATGTAATTTGCGTGCAGCTTATATTTTTAAGCAACATTATCATAAAAAGGAAGTAATAAGTATGAAAAAAAGATTGATTTTTCTGAGTGCTATTCTAGCAAGTTCATTAATACTTTCTCCTTCTATAAACACAATGATTTCTGCTGAAGAAAGTTCATCTGAATCAACTAAAGAAAGTTCTAGTGAAGCAAGTTCTGAAAAATCTTCAGAACAAGATAGCGCTAGTAATGAAACTCCTGAAATTAAAAAAGTCGTTCTCTTTGATGAAAAAGACATCGAAGTAACAGCAGAGAGTTTGGAATTCACTAGTCATGGTTTGATTTTGAATCTTCTCATTGAAAATAATAGTAAAGAAGACTTGAACTTTATTGTTAGAAATGCAAACCTCAATCGCGTTGGTGTCGGCTCCTTTGTCAATGAGACTTTAGCAGCTGGCAAGAAGTCTAAAGTCAAAATGGATTACTACAACGATTACAATCTAGTTGATGTCAGTAAGACAGCGATCATCGACTTCAATATGTCAGTTAGCAAGAATGACGATAGTCCCTATGTTGATGACATCCCAGTAGAGATCAAAACAAATTTATACAAAGAAAATGAGTCTTATCTACCTAAACCTTTCTATGATAAGGATCAAATCAAAATTTATAATTTAGGTCTAGTTGAAACTAAATACGACAAAGGTATTGCCCTCGTTTTTGAAAATGACAGTGATAAAACTTACTCTATCAGTTCAGAAGAAACTTACTTAAATGGTTTCTCTCTAAGCTCGATGTTCATTTACTTAGATTCACCTTCTAAGTCTTACACTACAGTCCTTGCTCGAATTAATGACAAATCATTGACAGAAGCTGACTTAAAGTCACTAGATGAAATTGAAGAGTTTGAGTTGAAGTTCTCAACTACAGAGAATAATGATTACTCTACTAAAAAAGAGTCAGACTTAATTAAACTCAACTTAAAAAGTGGCGAAGTAGAAACAGAAACTGAAGTCTCTTCAGAAACAAAATAGCTCAATCCGAGTCTTAAACCAAGACAGAAAATAGTAGTGAAGTCGAAATTAGCTCTGCTTCAGGTGGTCAAAGATAAATATTACATAAGTAGTTATTAGTTTAAATTCTACTTACTAGTCTATAAAATGAAATACCGATTCCAAGGCTGACATTAATCCGTCAAACTAGAATCGGTATTTTTTATATTAAATTTGAATTCTTATATGGAACAAAGTCAAATTTCTACTTAATTATCTAGGGAAATCAAAGTTCTTTAATCATCAGCTATCTCATTTTCTACAAAAGAAAAGAATTCTATATAATCACTCATATTCTTAAGTCCTGATATTCTTGTTCTCAGCTTAGCGGCCATAGGAAAATAAGAAAAATATTTCATAAAAATCATCTTGATTTCTCTTGATGCAATATCTTCGCCAACTCTCTTCACATAATCAAAATAATGTGTCATCGCAATATCTAATCTATCATTTAGACTAATTTCAACACTATTAGTATCTTCAAACTGTTCTGAATAAAAAGCATACGCAAGCTCATGAAAGATGAAAGGATTCCTCATTGCTTCTCTACCAATCATAACTCCGTCAGCCTCAGTCATTTCAAGAAGCTTCTTAGCAATATCGACAGAAGAAATATCCCCATTAATAATTACTGGAACATTAGCCCCACTATCTCGAGCAGCCTTAACTAATTCAGCACTTGTCTTATGATCGGACATCCCACTATACATCTGAGCCTGTGTTCTTGCATGGTAGCTTATCAAAGAAACACCTGCATCAATCATTAACTTGCCGAACTCACTAGCTATATTTTCATCAGCATAGAAGCCCTTTCTAAATTTACAAGTAACAGGCACAGCAGCTTCTTCCATATGCTTCCTGCATACTCTAACAATCTCCTGTGCCAACTTAGGATTTTTCATGAGTGCTGAGCCAGCCCCAGTCTTGATAACTTTTTTTACCGGGCAACCCATATTGATATCCAAAGCTGTAAGCTTAGATAATATCGGATGATCCAAAATAGCCTGACAGGCATACTCAAAGTCAAGGGGATCGAAACCAAAAAGTTGAATTGCCACCTTTCCTTCATTTTCTGGATCTATCTCTAAGTAACGCCAAGAACTTTCAACTCCACTATATCTTATTCCTCTTGCTGAAACCAATTCAGTAAATACTTGCCCTGCTCCTAAACGGTGACATATCTTCCTAAAACTCAATTCACTAGCACCTGCAAGTGGGGCCAAAAATATTGCCCTATCCAAACTTACTTTATATCCATCTCTGCCATATTCAAAACAATTCGACTTCTCTCGTATCATCTCAAAATCTTTCATTAAACTAAGTTATAACAAGAAGCCCTCTATGAGGGCTTCTTACTTGAGTATTGTACTATATTTCAAGAGCAATTTATTTTCTTATGAATTGCATACTTATATGATGACTGAAATTTCTTTCATTTATTGTATAGACCTCATCAAGTGTTGGTCCGCAGCTTGCACTACCAATTCCAGACATTCTATAGTCAAGTTGAAGAATAGAAGAATCTGACTTTTCAAGTTCATAATTGTGCATTTTCTTAGTCAACTCTTCATCACTATATCTACTCAACCTTACACTAGACCCAACTAACTCGTTCTCATCAAGATTTATTGATTCTTGTTCTACACATACAGCAAAGTCAGAAGAACTAAGAATCATTGCATCAGCATGGTAATGGCTGCCTGATTCTTGAGGTTTAATATAATCTGAAAATTGTTCATCTATCGCCTCGTGATGCATCGCATAGTAAGCTGTCCCTCTGCGATCTACATAACTCTCTTCTGGACCATAGGCAAAATATGACAAACTATCAAAAGCCTTATCGAAATACATATTTATTCCAAATCTTGCAAAGGCAGCTGCTCTATACTTTTTCTGTTCTTCTATGTCGAGACGTGAAACCCAAGTTGGATATAGTATGCGTTCAACCTCAGTATCAATCTCAAATTTACCGTCATTATAAAGACTGTATTTTATATTAACTTCAGCAATATTCTCCATACCATAATGTTGCAAAGCTGCCGCAAATTCTAAGCATACTAAATCATCATTCTGAATTGCTGTAGCATTATGTACTGAAAGATGTGCTGTCTTGTGGCCTTGCCCTTGGAGTACCAAACGCCAATTTCTATCATTATCTGTCGGAGCTCTCCAGATATTAATTTCTGATTTAGATTTGAGAAGCTCCACTCCGGCCAGCCTTATACTCTTGATAGAAGAATCGAAGCGATCCACAGTTATCT
The DNA here is from genome assembly GCA_023420115.1 of Bacillota bacterium. Taxonomy (GTDB): domain Bacteria; phylum Bacillota; class Clostridia; order Saccharofermentanales; family Fastidiosipilaceae; genus JAEZWR01. The sequence goes on from JAEZWR010000006.1 coordinate 115,014, forward strand.
CTAAGCTACCACAAGCAAGTTTATAATCACTTCCATTAAGAACAAGTTCTGGTTTTACACCCTCTGAACCAAAGTGGAATATTGATTTACCTTCTTGTTCAGTTTTGTTTCCTGTTGTCTCATCAGACTTAGCTAATTTGGCAACTAGATCATTTTTTAGTATTTCTAATAAATACTCACTCTTTGCGAATCTGACACTGCTATTTTTTCTGTCATGTATCAATTCAGCTTCTTTTACTGTAGTTGGAGTAATAAGCTCCTCATTTATTTTATTATCTTCGCCAATATTAGAGTCTTTCCCTAAATCGAAGCTATTTTTATCAAGGACAAAATTATCATGTCCCAAAATATGAAAATCTATTGATGAAGAACCATCAATATTCTGCTTGTTAAAGTATTCTCCTATTTTTTCATAAATTGAGGCTAGGTCTCTATTCAAATACTTTAGGTCTGTAGCATATGGATAATATGGACGTCCACCATTCCTATTTATTGTATTGGAATTTCTACACTTAGTCTTAAGAAGATAATCAAACCAAGTATTTTTTACCAAAGCTCTAAATTCTGAACTAATAACAGTAATAGTTTCTAATCTATACATGGAATCATCATTAATTTCAGGAATTTGAACTTCATCTAAAATCATAGATTCGGACGCGGCTAAATTCTTAAGATCAATGCAAGTAGAAAAAAGCAATGTTTCGTTTTTGTAGAAATAAGTAAATAATTTAACACCTTCACCAGACTCTTGTTCATAAACATTTTGAATAGCCAATTTCAAGTCACCGTCACAGTTAACGAGTTCAGTTCTAAACTGTCTATTGACATTCTTGAACTCTCTTAAACCTGTCGATGGCTTCCTATCTGGACTCACTAAACCATCAACACAGAAGTTAAAGTCGTGCTGATGCTCCCCTGAATCTCCACCATAAGCAAAAATTCTTTTACCTTCTTTAGTAGTGCCTCTGTCTATAGCATGATCACACCACTCCCAAACAAACGCCCCTGCCATATGGGGATACTTTTTGAACAAGTCATCATATCTATCTATACTTCCTGGCCCATTACCCATAGCATGTACGTATTCGCATATGATAACAGGCTTATCCATACACTCTCCTTTAGCAAAGACCTCTTCAAATTCGGCGGGAGATGTATACATTGAAGAATAAAAATCAATATTACTTAGATCATTAGTATGAGCTATATCTTGATATCTACTTCCTTCATAATGGAGCAAACGGTCTGGATCATATTGTTTGGCCCAAGCGGCAGCTTTTTCAAACGAGGGACCATAACCTGACTCATTACCCATTGACCAGGCAATTACAGAAGGTCTATTTTTATCTCTTATCACACATTGTTTAGTTCTATCAATGATTCTGCTCTCGAAATTAGGATCGCAAGAAACCTGACAATATGTTCCTGTCTCAAGTACCATATTCTCTAAAGTTCTTGTCGTATGATTACTTCCTCGGAAGCTCATAACCCCATGCGATTCCATATCGGCTTCATCAATAACATAAAATCCTAATCTATCATACATCTTATATGCCCATGCAGCATTCGGATAGTGAGATGTTCTAATGGCATTTATATTATGTGACTTCATAAGAAGAAGATCTGTTAGTAGCTGCTCATAACTAATTGTGAAGCCTGTGATTGGGTCTGAATCATGTCTATTCACACCTCTAAAGTGAATTCCTCCACCATTGAATAAAATTTTGTTCCCTATTCGTTCAATTCTTCTAAAACCTATCTCTTCGACGATAAATTCATTTCCTATTTTCATTACTAGGACGTATAGGTTGGGATATTCTGCACTCCATGGTTCGACATTCATTAGATTAAGAGATATATTCTCTCCCATATGAGATATGCTCTCCGCCAAGCCTTGGATGTCTTTTAACTTATCTTCTTTAATTCCTTTTTTAACTTGATCAAGTGAATACAAGGTCCAATTAACATCAAGAGGAGAGGAATTAAATTTAAATTCAACATTCAAAATTCCCTGTGCAGATTCAGGATCAAAATCTGCCTTTACCTTATAATCTAACAAGTATGTCTTATCACGTTTAAGAAGGTACACATCTCTAAAGATGCCACTCATTCTAAATTTATCTTGGTCTTCAAGATAAGTAGCAACTCCCCATTTTAAAACGAGTACGGATATCGTGTTTCTGCCTATTTTCAATTTATCATGAACATCAAAGATGCTAGTAGAATGAGATACCTCACTATATCCAACAAATTGACCATTAACCGAAAGATAGTAACAACAGTCAACACCCTCAAAATACAATTCAAAATGTGATTCAAAATCTTCTTTACTTAGATAAAAATCCTTCTTATAAAGCCCACAGGGATTATCCAAAGGAACGTGTGGTGGATCAAATGGTATAGGGTATGTAACATTTATATAAGCATGTCTATCATACGCACAATTTTGCCATACTGAGGGCACCATAATCGAATCAAAGCAGTCTTCAAAATCAGCGTCCAAAGCCTCAGCTGGGACATCTGCGAAGCGCTCGTAATATTTAAACTCCCACTCACCATTCAGCAGTAGCTGTCTACTTGAAAAATAGCGATCATCTTCTCTGTCAAGATGAGCCTTTTTTAAGGACTTAAGCAGTTCATCCTCGCTCGCAAAAGGAATAAAATATGACCTTGAATCAGCAGTACCAACATGTATTTCTCCAAAATTGTCGTGATAACATGGATAAGAATCAATAAATAAGTTCTTCATATTGTCAGTCTTCCCCTTCTCTAAATTTTCCTAACAAAAGAAAACACCTGCATATATTTTATATATTAACAAGCAAAAAAGCACTCCAAATCACTCATCATTTAGAATCATTTTATGAAATTATCAATAATATTGATTATGTTAAAATCGCTCCCATGCAAAAACCGACCTATAAAATAAGTAAGCACCGCAATTAAAAGCCCTGCTAATATATAGTTAATTATTTTTTTCTCTACCTTATCCATAGAGAAATTATGTCTTAAAATTTTTACTCATTTAGAAGAATAATCTTCTACTTTTTCTCACAATAGAAAAACCAACAAACACAATTCCCCACAAATAATTTCGCACTGCTACAAGTTCTACATCTAAATTATTCCTTTATACTTAAGATAAGAAGCAATACACTTCATTCCCCATTTAGCGTCAAGAAAAATAGGCATGCTTTTATCACAAATTATTTCTCCAGTATATAAAGAATCTATATAGTCTTTCCCCGCAACTGTTCGTCCCCAAATCTGAGCTTCCTTATTAGCATCAACAATGAGTCCGTGAAATTTTCTTGCTTCTTCTAAAGTAAATTCATAAGAATAATAAACCTTATCAAAAAATATCTTCGCCTGACTATAATTAAGCTCCATGGGAATAAGCTGGGCACTGGCTAAAGTTCTCAGAGCATATTTATCATAAATAAAACATGGGTGTTCATAGACATATAAACAAATGGAATCAGCACTTTCTACGCCAATCCCCTTAATTTTCAACAGTTCAGTTCTAAGCTTATAATAATCGTATTTCTTATATATCTCATCATATAAATAAAAAGCTCTTCCGATTTCTAATAAACAAGCTGATTTTGCTTTCATAAACCCTGATGGCCTAATCAAGCCTTCAATTATTTCTTTTTTACAATCTAGAAAATTAGAAATATCAAGAAGCCCATAATCTCGCAAGTTATTTATAGAAGCAACAACATTTTTCCATGCTGTATTTTGAGTTAAAATGATACCTAATAAAATTTCGAAACGAGAGTCAGCAGGCCACCATGTGCTCAAATTGACAGAAGCGAGCAATGAATAATAAAGATCCTTTAAATTAAGCATCTTCTTCACCGAGCATAACCTTTAAAATTTCTCTGTCAGTTGATCTCATTCCCTCTCTCGCGACATAGCCTACACCACGTATAGTTTCTTCTGGGCAATCCTTGGTAAGTCCCTCGCCATTTTGAAATGTACAAGAACGCTCCACCATGTGAATACTTAACAAAGCCGCTTCTAGACCAGATGCTATCTTAGCTGCACAAGATGACTTTGCTCCATCACAAAATACTCCACTGATATTCCCTAAAGTATTTGTAATCACCTTGCCAATTTTTTCATATCGTCCATTTTTTAAAAAAGTTATTCCACAAGCAGCAGCTGTCGCAGCACACATAACCCCACAATAAGCCGAAAGATTACCTATATATCTTTTTTGTAAAAGAGCAATCAAATTTGAGCAAACAAGAGCTCTTATCATTTCATCTTCGGAATATCCTTTTTCTCTAGCATAGACTACCACAGGAACAGACACAGTTATCCCTTGATTTCCACTACCAGAGTTGATGACAACTGGTTTAGAACAACCACTCATTCTCGCATCTGAACCGGCACTCGTAAGAGCTTTTATCTTAGTTTCAACATCGTCCCAATTACCACAGTCACGTATAGTCTGACCGACCTCTGCTCCATAGTTTTTTCTCAAGCCTTCTTCTGCTATTTCCATATTCAAATTAGCTTGCTGCATAATAACATCACGCACATCTTCAATGTTAACATTTTCTGCAAAATATATAATTTCTTTAAGTTCAAGCTTATTTCTTAATTCAAGGGGATCAATATCTATATCTGGACTTGTTTTTTGATTGGGAGAAATTACCGCCCCCTCACAACTAGCTCCTATTAATTCATCTATGGTATTAACTTTATGATTTAGCTCTTGCCTAGCCACTTCAAGAAAAAGCATGTCACCCATTGTTGAATTATTAACTACTTTTCCATCTAGTTCCATTCTTACAATATTTGTGTGCGAATCTTTTATTTCAACAGTGGCCTCGTGCCCGTCCACTGAATAAACCTTAGCAATGATTTTTAAACCAGCAACTTCACAGAGGCAGTGCACTTTGCAGCGTTTCTCTTCCAAATATTTTCTACATAGCTCTCTGTCATTTTCTGTTATATCACTCAAGCACGCCAGTCCCTTTTCGTAGACGCCACCAATAGCACCGAGCAAAGCCGCGACCTTTATTCCCCTCTGACCACCTGAGTTTGGCACCTTTACTGCCATAGCATTTTTAACAATATTGCCGCTGCATTCTAATTCAATATGAGAAAATTCTGATTTTAACAAGGAACGAGCACAACAAACAGCATACGCTATTGCTATCGGTTCAGTACAACCCAAAGCGACCTGAAGCTCAGACTTAAGTAAATTTAGATAATCTTTATAAAGCAAATCATCCATATAAATTTTCCTCCGTCTATCCCTAGTAATTGAAATCAAAATCAAGAATAAAAATCAGTACGAAATAAACTTACTTAAATTAATTTATAAAGCAAGTCTCTTGTTGAAGCAAGGTCTTTGTATTAAATATCCCTATTCAAATAATTCCCTGTCATAGATTGTATAATCGCATCTGTATATATAAAGTTTCTTACCATCAATTAGAATCCCTGTGCTTTTTGGAACATCGGTCTTATAAACTGAAACCTTGTCACCGACGAATGTAGCTAAAGGGGTACCATTTTGCGACCTAATGAGAATGACCTTATCTCTACCTGTGAATTTATTCTCCATATCCGCAAACATTCTATTCATAATAGGAATAGATCTATCCATATCCCCAACATTAATCCTTTGGGTAAACTCCTCAAAAACGTCATTTAAGCCATCCTCATATAGAATTAGACTACTTCCTACATGATTCATAACATTTTTGCCGACTGTTATTCTTAGCACTGGAGAATCAGAACTTTCTTCATTGCTATCAAAGGTCTTATCTCTCTCAATCGATACACTTTTACCATGCAGTGAGTCAATAATCTGGCTGTCCTCATCATAACTTTGAATAGTCATGGATAGGCCAAAAAAATCTTCTTGGAAATTCTTCAACTTCATTCTGATCCCTTGGCAAGATGTCATAAGAACCATCGCAGTCAAAAAGCTCGCCACTAAAACTATTTTTCTATTTTTCATCTCATTAACCTCTTCAAAAATCACTTGCCTTTATTATAGTAAATTCCTAAAGAAATGGGGACAAAAAAGCACTGCCGTGTTTCTCTCCACCTTATCTTATCCATATTTCTCACTTCTCAAATACTCTAAATACAAAAAAGCCACGGTCACTTCTGACCATGGCTTCTTTCTCTAGTCATGCAAACTAGCTTATTTTGTTTTCTCGCTTGAAGCTTGTAATTAGTCTTTGTCTAATTCTTTTCTTCTTACGATTACTAAGGCTACTCCTGCTAGTAAGAGTGCTGCTCCTAGCATATTAGATTCTTCACCTGTCTTGGCTACTGGTACTTTCTTCTCGCCCTTTCCTGCTTGTGGTCCATTTCCACCTGCTGGTTTCTTTGCTGGCTTCTTACTTGTTGCCTCACTACTTGGCTCTGTTGTTGCTACTGTCTCATCACTTGGTAAGTTACCATCTGTTGGCTCTGTTATATCACTTCCATCGCCTACTACCATTGCTTCTAATAAGACTGGTACTCTGATAACTCTTGTTTCTGTAGCTTCTCCTACTGTTGCTATTGCCTTATATGTGTAGCTTACTTCTTTTATTGGACACTCTGTTCTGACTGTCTCATTGTTATTTTCTTCTACTGCAGGTGCTACTTCCTCATTATTCACTACTGGTTTGACTGGTGTCTCTACAGCAGGAACATTATCATTGACTTCTGGTACTTCTTCCTCGATACCATTTTCTGGTGTAGCTTCTGCATTTTCTTCTGCATTTGCTTCTGGTGTTCCTTCTACTGCAGGTACTTCATTCTCAAGTGCAGCTGCTACATTCTCTTCTGCGACTGGCTTATCGGCTACTTCGTTATTTGCTACTTCTACTTCATTTACTGTTTCATAGCTTACTTCTGCCTTTGAGCCATCTTCGAAGGCTAATGTTACCTTTGTTGTAGTTCCGTCATTTTGGACATCTTCTACTGTTACCTTTGTGAAGTCTATCTTTGTAAATACCTTACTTAAGTTCTCTTTGACTAGTTCTTTATCTTGTGAACAGATTGCATTTGCCATTTCTGCTACTGGATACTCTTTCTCATATCCATTTGCTATGCCGCTTGCTTCCTTTTTCACTTTATAACTTACTTCTACATATGTGGATATTGAATCTCTTCCTTCTCCATTCTTACCTGCATTACGTAAGTCATTCTTACTATCATTGAGTTTCTTTAAGTCGTCTGTATTTACGACTGGTCCTTCGATTCTATTCTTATCGAAGTTTGGTGTTAATTCTAGTCTGATATTACTTAGAATTTCTTCTGGGGTAATATCATCTCTATCTACACCTGTTACGAAGCCTGAAGTCTTCAAGAGTACATTGTTATCTCCATTTACTACGATTGGTACATATACTCTCATTGTTTCTGTCTTACCGCCTACTTTGACTTTGACATCAACAATACCCTTATTGTCTTCGGTTCCTACTAAGGTCTTATCTAGTAACTCAACCTTGTCATTTCCACCTACTAGGCTTACGGAGTTCAAGATACCTTCTTTGGTGACTGTCTCACCCTTATCTTTGTTTACTCTGTATTCTTGGATGAGCAAGACTTCTGTCTTACCAGTTTCATTACCCTTATCGACATTCTCTTTATTCTTCAAGGCATCTTTTAATTGTTTAGTTGCCTCGTCGACTTTACTTTGGGTCTTATCTGGGTCATTTAAGACTTTCTCTAAGACATCCTTAGCTTCTTCTACCTTCTTATCGGCATCTTTTGTATTGTCAAGGTTCTCTGGTACTTGTTTCAAGGTTTCGTTAGCATCGTCTGTATTTACTTTGACTTCAACTGTTACCTTATCTGACTCATCTTTGTCGCCTTGTTTCAAGGATACTTCTACTTTTGAGCCATCTGGTACATTGCTTCCCAAGTCAATACTTACTTTGCCATTTTCGTCGACTACGATGTCGCCCTTGCCTACTTCTTTTTCGATTGTGATATCGCCATTACCGTCGCCATTTGGATCTTTATCCTTGATGACAATCTTGACGATGTCGCCATCTTTAATTGGAGTATCGTCTCCACTTTCTACAGTTACGACTGTCTTACCAGGTACTGTATTACCATCTTCATCTGTTGTGCCTGAGTTATTGTTAATCTCGACATTAGGTGTTGTGGTCTTATTGTCTTCAGCAGGTTGCTTATCCTTATCTGCTTTGTCCTTCAAGGCGTCTTCCAATTTCTTAGTTGCCTCGTCGACATCCTTTTGAGTTCTATTTTCATCTTTGAGAACTTTCTCTAGTTCTTCTTTTGCCTTTGTTACTGCTTGATCTGTTGGATCATTTGGATCAAGTTGGTCTGAACTTGGCACTTTCTTTAAGGTTTCTTCACCCTTGCTGTTGTCGACTGTAACAGTTGTCTTGACTGGGTCTGATTCTGTCTTACCATCTTGGGTTACTGTAACAGTTACTTCTGTTCCATTTGGTATCTCATTACCTAAGTCAATTTCTACTGTTCCATCTTCTTTAAGACTTACGCCTGGTGTACCGACTGTGTATTCTTTTTCCTCTCCGTCACCTACTTTGACCTTAATGACATCGCCATCTTTTAATGGGTTCTCTTTGTCTCCGCCTGTGACCTTGATTACTGTCTTACCTGGTACTTCGGTTCCATCATCGTCCTTTGTCGCAGCTGTGTTAGTAGCTGTTACTTCTGGAGTTGTGGTCTTACCATCTTTTTCAGCCTTATCTTTCAATGCGTCTTCTAGTTTCTTAGTAGCGTCGTCGACATCCTTTTGAGTCTTGTCATCTTTCTCTAAGACTTCTTCAAGCTCTTTCTTGGCGTCATCGACAGCCTTGTCTGTTGGATCTGTTGTATCTAAATTTTCTGGAACCTTATTAATTGCCTCATCAGCCTTATCAGTGTTAACTGTGACTGTTGTCTTAGCTGGATCTGATGGTTCTTTATCGCCTTGTTTTGCAACAACTTCGATTGTTGAGCCATCTGGAATCTCATTACCTAAATCAATTGTCAAGGTACCGTCTGGTTTCTTTGTGACTTCTGGGTCGCCAACAGTAAATTCTTTTACTGTATCTTGACCACCATCAGTTTTATCTTTGATAGTGACTTTAATAGTATCGCCATCGGTAAATGGTGTCTTATCATCACCTGGTGTAACAGTTACTTCCGTCTTACCTGGTACTACAGTATCTGGTTCATCTTCCTTTTCGCTTGGAACAACTGAGCCTGCTGTTGTATTTGCGCTAACACTTGGTGTAACAGTCTTACCATCTTTTTCAGCTTTGTCTTTGAGAGCTTCTTCTAATTTCTTAGTTGCCTCATCGACGTCCTTTTGGGTTCTATTCTCATCTTTGAGAACTTTCTCTAGTTCTTCTTTTGCCTTTGTTACTGCTTGATCTGTTGGATCATTTGGATCTAACTTATCTTCGCTTGGCACTTTCTTTAAGGTTTCTTCACCCTTGCTGTTATCGACTGTAACAGTGGTCTTGACTGGGTCTGATTCTGTCTTACCATCTTGGGTTACTGTAACAGTTACTTCTGTTCCATTTGGAATCTCATTACCTAAGTCAATTTCTACTGTTCCATCTTCTTTGAGTGTTACGCCTGGTGTACCTACTGTATATTCAGTCTCTTCTCCGTCACCTACTTTGACCTTGATAACATCTCCATTTTTCAATGGATTCTCTTTGTCTCCGCCTGTGACCTTGACTACTGTCTTGCCTGGAACTTCAGTTCCATCATCATCCTTTGTCGCAGCTGTGTTAGTAGCTGTTACTTCTGGAGTTGTGGTCTTAGAATCTGCTGCATCTTTTTCTTTGAGAGCATCTTCTAATTTCTTAGTTGCCTCATCTACTTGTTTCTGAGTCTTATCTGGATCTGCTAAGACCTTATCCAACTCATCCTTCACCTCTTGAACCTTTTGATCAGCTGGCTTAGTTGGATCTAAAATCTCTTTATCAGCCTTGTCTTTTGCTTCTGTTGCCTTACTTGTATCAACAGTGACAGTTGTCTTAGCTGGGTATGATGGTTCTTTATCTCCTTGTTTTGCAACAACTTCGATTGTTGATCCATCTGGGATCTCATTACCCAAGTCAATTGTCAAGCTACCATTTGGATTCTTCGTGACTTCTGGATCTCCTACTGTAAATTCTCTTACTGTGTCTTGATCTCCACCTGTCTTATCCTTAATTGTGACTGTAATCTTATCGCCATCATTAAATGGTGTCTTGCTATCTCCTGGTGTAACAGTTACTTCAGTTTTACCAGGTACTACAGTATCTGGCTCATCTTCCTTTTCACTTGGAACAACTGAACCTGCTGTTGTATTTGCGCTAACACTTGGTGTAACAGTCTTACCATCTTTTTCAGCTTTAGCCTTCAAGGCGTCTTCTAGTTTCTTAGTGGCATTATCAACTTCTTCTTGTGTCTTGCCATCTTTCTTCAAGACTTCATCGAGTTCCTTCTTAGCATCATCAACAGCCTTGTCGATTGGATCTGTTGTATCTAAGTTCTCTGGAACCTTATCAATTGCTTCATCAGCCTTATCAGTATTTACTGTGACTTTTGTCTTAGCTGGATCAGACTCTGTCTTATCTTTTTCTGTCAATGTTACTGTGATTTCGGTACCATCAGGAATTTGATTACCTAAGTCGATTGTCACACTACCATCATCATTAAGTGTTACGTTTGGATCGCCTACCTTATATTCAGTAACTGTTGGGTCTCCACCATCCTTATTAGGAATTGAAACCTTAATTACATCTTCATTTGTCAAAGTCTTATCTGGTGTTGTTGACTTGACCTTTAATTCTGTCTTACCAGGTACTGGCTGACCATCTTCAGAAGTCGAGGCAGGTGTATTGCTTGCTGTTACTTCTGGTGTAGATGTCTTAGCGTCGGCAGCATCTTTTGCTCTCAATGCCTTATCTAATTCATCTGTAGCGTCGTCAATATCTTTTTGAGTTGGATGTGGCTCAGTATTTTTTGTATCCGCATCAACTAAATCTTGAAGTTTATTTTTAGCTGCTTCAATTGTTGGGTCGCCTGTGTATGAGTCGCCTTCAGCTTCAGTTAATTTTTCTTTAGCCTTGGTTTCATCAGTATCTACCGTGACTTTCTTTTCAGATGGTGCCTTGCCATCTTCTTGATATGAAACTGTTAAGTCTTCGTTGTCTTTGACCTTGTCATTTCCTAGGTCAATTGTCACTTCTCCATTTGTTAAATCGTCACCTGTGATGACATGCTCTTCTGTGAATTGCCTACCATCTTTATCTTTACCACTTACAACTACTTTGTCGCCTTCTTTGGCGTCATCTGGCAAGGTAGCGATAACTTTAGTCGTACCTTCATTTGTGCCATTACGTGCTGTTGAAGTTGTTGTGGCATCCTTTAATTCTTTAGAAGGTTCAGGAATGTCAACTGGACCACTAATAGATGGTGACTTACCTGGTTCTTCCAATTTGACGTATGCTTGTTTTGGTCTTTGATCTTCTGGAACATTTGTCAAGTCAATTTCGATTGTTCCATTTTCTCCAACCTTAGCTGTTACTGGGGTTCCATCTGCATTAACAACTGGGACACCATTCTCGTCTGTGACCAATGTTACTGGTGTGCCCTCTGGTGCAGTGGTCTTACCTGTTACTTTCTTACCATCACTACTTAAATCTGTAACAGGAGCAGATTTTTCAACACCGACATATACCATATCACTGGTATTTGGAGCCTTATCTGTTTCTGTAAAGATTGCGTCAATTGGTTGACCATCTTTTAAGCTTACATCTGGAGGCAAGGTAACTTTAAATGTACCATCACCATTGTCAACTGCATCATAAATGGTTGGCTGACCTGTGATTGGGTCAAAAATTCTAACTTGTACTTTACCAGTGCGTGGTGTATCGCCATCTTTAGGTATAGTTACAACTATTTCTTTTGAAGTTTGTGTTACTGGTTCAACACTTGGTTTAGCAGAAAGATCACCGACTTTGACATCTACATTAAATGTCTTATCAACGCCTTCTTTCTTAAATACCAATTGTTTATCACCTTGGCTATCAAATGGTGTATATGAACCTGTCTCACTGGCAATTGGTTGATCTTCAAGGTTTGCAATGATGCCATAACCAATTAATTCTTCACCCTTGATTGTTTTCTTTACACCATTCTTATCTGTTAATTCGACTTCCATTCCTTTTGGATTGAAAGAATCGCCAACAGTATATGTTGTTTGGTCTGGACCTTTGACCAAGGTCATATCTGTGATATTACTTGGATCAAAGACTGGTGGTAAGACTGTTACCTTAGTCTCAGCAAATGGTGAGTTTTGTGTTTCAACTGATGTGAATGTGATTGTCTTCTCGCCTTCGTCACCTGCTTTGAGATTCTCAAATTTATCTGGACTTGCCTTGATACCCCAATTCTCGAATTCTTCGGCTGGGACTTCCATCTCATGTCCATCTTTGTCTGTGAGCTTGACTACAGCACCTGTTAAGTCGAGGGTTGTTTCTGTAGGATCATCAGACTTATTAATTGCGTCATATTCTCTCTTATCTGGAGGACTGATTAATTCAATATTAGTTACATGTGTTTTATCAAAAGCCTTTGGTATAGCTGGAATATAAGCTGGCAAGGAAAATCTTCCTGCGTTATCAACTACATAAGCTGTGACATACTGACCAGTGTACATATCAGCATTACCTAATGCACCTAAGGTAGTTGAAACTGATGTACCACCATTGAAACTACCGTATGAAGGGTCGACAACACCGTCAAACCATAATTGACCATTTAATTCGCCGTGATCACTATAGGCAATGAGTAAGGGATCTAAACCTGAGTGGGCATCTTTACCCGCTTGGTATTCAATTTTCTTACGATCTGTAAAACTCCATAAGTTACCCAAACGGACTACCCAGCGGACATTATTTCCACCACCATTTTGAGGAAGAATATCGTCTCCAGCTGTGATATTTAAGTTCTTATAGCCATTTCCACCACTGTTTAATGAGGTCAAGTCAACACTGATCTTTGGTGCTTCGTAACGTCCTATAGCTGTAACTTTAGCAGCATCGGTCATTGCTGTCTCAGCTTCCAAGACTCCATCACTTACGCGTTTGCGTTGAGTTGTGACATAGAGGGTCTCGCCATTTTTGAATACGCCCTCCATAGCTTGCTTAGTCAAAATAATGCGTTGTTCATTTGATCTACCAATTTTAGTAGTTTCTTCAGCTATCTTTTGATAAATTGGAGCTTCACCTTCTGGAGCAATATTCTTATATACTCTTACAGTATATTCATCATTTCTTGCGGTATTTTTTACACTATATTTAATTGTGTAGTCTGCTGTACCTAAGCCACCACTTGCGAAGTTTCCACCTTCTCTGTAAGGAGCAATTGCGCTCTCCTTATTTGCCATTTCGAAGACAACACCTTCAGCTGGAGTTGCCTCTAAGACTTCGAAGACTTCACTCTCTTCTGGATTAGTATAAACTTGGGTGTAG
>JAEZWR010000075.1 GCA_023420115.1 Bacillota bacterium
CAATTGAACTTGGTAAGGCATATGTACAAGTTATGCCATCGATGAAAGGAATTACTAGTAATCTTGAAAAAGAGTTTGGTGGTAGTGGTGAAAAGGCTGGTAAGTCATTTAGTGCTAGATTGAAAGATAGCTTAAAGAATATAAGCTATGCAAAAATAGCGAGTATGGCAACAAAGGCAATAACGGAGTCTTTAAATCTAGGTGCGGAATTAGAACAAAACTTAGGTGGTACAGAAGCCGTTTTTGGAAAATTTGCTAATAACATTCAAAAGACAGCTCAATCAGCTTATAAAAATATGGGTTTGTCGGCTTCTGATTATATGGCTACAGCAAATAAAATGGGCTCACTATTCCAGGGTTCGGGCATTGATATACAAAGGTCAATGAAATTGACACAAGATGCAATGCAAAGAGCCTCTGATGTCGCCTCGGTCATGGGTATCGATACTACAATGGCAATGGAGTCTATAGCAGGTGCTGCTAAGGGCAATTTTACAATGATGGACAATTTAGGCGTGGCTATGAATGCTACAACACTTCAAGCTTATGCTCTTGAAAAAGGTATTAATTTTAAGTGGAATACAGCAACACAATCACAAAAAGCAGAATTAGCTATGAAAATGTTCATGGACAGAACAAGCAAATATGCTGGTAACTTTGCTAGAGAATCTGTAGCGACATTTTCAGGATCGCTTGGGGCTTTGTCGTCAGCTTGGAAAAATGTATTAGGCTCACTTATGACAGGTGAGGGAGTTACGCAATCATTTAAGACTCTGGGTGAAACTATATTGGCATTTGGAAAGAATTTGTTACCTGCATTGGGCAATATATTTTCACAATTACCATCTGGTTTATTTGCTTTGTTTGAAAGTCTAATACCACCATTAATTGAAAGTGGAAAGACCGCATTTATGAATTTTATAACTGAATTCAGTCAAGGTGTGCCACTTTCTATTCCTCAAATTATCGCTACTGTTAGCGAAATAATTACGAATATATTAAGTAATATAGAAGCATCGATGCCATTATTAATTAACTCTGCAATGAATTTCTTTTCTACAATGGCAGATGGCATATTTAACTCACTTCCAACTATTATAGGTTCGGCAGGAGATATAATTGCTGCTATCTTAACTTTTGTAATATCTTCAATTCCTAAAATTATCGAAGCTGGATTTAACTTCTTTGTCAGTTTGATTAAGAATTTACCACAAATTTTGTCAGCTATAATCTCGGCGGTTGTAAAGATTGCTAGTAGTGTTTTTGATAAATTTAAGGGATTGGGCTCAAAGATGATTACATCGGGTTTTGAGTTCTTTACAAACTTTGCTAAGAAAGTACCCGTAGCTATAAAGAATCTAGTTTCTAAGATACCAGGATTTGTTACTCAAATTGTAAATGGCTTTATATCTTTAGCATCTAGTATGGCTAGTATTGGTGGGGATATGGTTAGGGGGCTTTGGAATGGAATTGCAGACCTTGGTAAATGGATAATAGGCAAAATTAAAGGTTGGACAGGCAATGTCTTATCCAGGATAAAGAGCATGTTTGGAATTGCTTCTCCGTCAAAAATCACAGCTGGGTATGGTGCTTTTTTGGTTGAGGGTTTAGCAGTAGGTATTGTAAAAAATACTGATATTGTAAATAAATCTGTTAAAGATATGACAGATGAAGTCAAAGACAATTTCCATGCTGGTTTGGCTTTTGATGCGATTGAGGCTATGAACGTTGATAATCTAAATAGATCATTGCAATCTGGGCTGAGTTTAAAAACGTCAACAGATAAAAGTGAAGATATGGAAAGACTTAATATACTTGCAAAAAGAGTAGGAGAAGCAACTGTAGAGGCTTTTGTCCGTGCTGGGGTAAGTATAAATATTGATAAAAGGGAATTTGGACGTATAGTTAATTCTCTTGCATAGGAGTAAATATGGGTAAGATAACTCATTTCAGAATCAAATATGAGGGTAGTCAAGGACAGCAGGCTTTAGACGGAATGAGTGTTATTTTAAGCAATAGCGATATTATGCGTTATTCCTGGGGTTATGATATGTCTCCATTGCTTACAGGAAAAGGATCTGTTCTTACAAGATTTTATAAAGAAATTGAGCAATTTAGATTAGAAACGTGTGTGTGGGGAAATGATAGGGAAGAATTACACAGAAAGATAGATAATCTAGTTGCACTATCAGAGACTGATGTTATATCCAAGGTACCAGGTAAATTGCATATAAATGATGAATATTTAGTTTGTTATATTACATCGTTTGAAGTGACGGAGTTATCTTATGTGGCTTGTAAGGTCAACCTGGTCATCACAGCACCACAGTCATTTTGGATAGAAGAAGTTCACCGTAGTTATTTTTTAGGAGATAGTGACACAGCAGTAAGTGGTCGAAGATATCCAAGAAAGTATTTAGATAAATATATACAAGATGGTTCGGGAAACACGTTAATTAATGATGGTTATTCATCCTCATCAATAAAACTGACAATTTATGGTCCAGTTGAAAAACCTATAATTACAATAGCTGGTCATCCCTATATATACGATGACAAGATAGAAACAGGTGAGCGGGTAGAGATAGAC
Source organism: Bacillota bacterium (assembly GCA_023420115.1). GTDB lineage: Bacteria > Bacillota > Clostridia > Saccharofermentanales > Fastidiosipilaceae > JAEZWR01. The sequence goes on from JAEZWR010000075.1 coordinate 2,591, forward strand.
CAGGTAAAAAGGACAGTCACAAAGTTTTATGCTAATGGTGCTAAAGAGAACGCTTTTCACAAAAGGGGAAAAGAATATAGTGTATTTAAACCAATTGATAGTGGTAATAATCTGATTGTGTCATCTGGTGGTTATGGCTTCGATATCGTTCTGTATAAAGAAAGATCCATCCCTAAATGGCTAGGAAAGGAAAATTATGAGTGACATAGGTTCATTAATACATGCAGATTCTAATGGTAAAGAGTTAAGAGAAATATACATAATACAAAGTTTCGATGCGGTAGCTACTCTTGACGGTATTTCCGATTGGGAATTAAAGATACCTGTTATGGTTTTTGAAGAACAGGCAATAGAAATAGGTCATCAGATTTATTTAGAGGGTACCGAGTGGGGCGGAATAGTTAATAGGATAAAAACTTCAGCTGACAGTATCGAAGTAGGAGGTTTGTCCTGGAGAGGATTATTGAGAAAAAATCTGATAACACCGCCAGATGGTCAAGCATATCGAGAGATAAAAGGTAAGGCTTCTAGTGTGATAAGGGAATTAATCTCTGATCATTTTGGAAGTCTTTTTAATATTGTTGCCGATACGGAAGATATAACAGTTAGTAACAAATTCAGATATCAATCGATAGGCGAGGGAATAGAAGAAACATTGCAAAAACACGGTGCAAGACTAGAAATTGTTAGTACAAGGGATAAAGTTGAATTGCGTGTTAAAAAGATAGTTGATTGGAGTTCACAGTATGAACTTAATGAAGATTATGGAGCAGTACTAACTATAGAGTACGATGAAAGTGTTTTGACAAATCATATTATTGCTCTGGGGCGTGGAGAACTGGAAGAAAGAATGGTAATCGAAGCATGGTTGCTTCCCGATGGTACAGTTACATATGATCCTAGACACTCGCAAAGACCAAGGGGATTTAATGAGATTACTTATAAATTAGATTATCCAAATGCAGAGAGTGAAGAGGAATTAAAAAATAAGATCATCGAAACTTTCAAAGAGAGAAGCCGAGTAAATAAGGCTGAAATTAAATTAAATGATATACGAATAATTAACTTAAATTTAGGTGACATCATAGCGACTAGGGATAGATTAACAGGTACTTATGCTAAGACGAGCATAGCGAAGAAAATATATAAAATAAGCGATAATGGATTACCATCGTTGCGTTATGAAGTTGCAGGAGCAAAGGGGGCATAATATGGCAGTAAAGGCTATACATATAAACTTAGATCTATCTGATCCTCATAATATAAAAGCAGAAGATGATGCCGCATGGCTAGGTGCAATTACAGGTGGTGCAACTGGTCCAGTTAGTGGGATTCTGCCCTGGGGAGATAGACTTAGAGCAACTAAAGTTTCAGATACTAAAGTTAGATTATCTTCTGGACTTTATTCTATGCAAGGCTTTGTTATTAAAGTTATAGATAACGAAGAATTTACTATTAAACCTGGTTCTCAAGGAATGCAGAGAATCGATGTAATAGTGGCGGAATATAAAAAAGGTAGTCCGAGAGATAGTTATACTCTTAAAGTTATTCAAGGAACACAAGCCAGTTCATCTCCTACAACACCTAACTTAACTTCTCAAAATTTGCATTTTGGTGGCTCATTGCGACAGGAAATAATTGCAAGGATAAACATTAATGGTACAACGCTACAGCAAGTTACAACTGTAGCACCTGTTATAAAAGGTCTAAGTGAGATGATTACCCTTGTAGATTCAATTAGATCTGATGTTTCTTCTGCTAAACGCAGTGCGAGTTCTGCTCTACCCTTATCAGGTGGAACAATGAGTGGAGATATTAATATGAGTAACCGAAAAATAAAAAATGTCGGTACTCCCACTAGTTCTGGTGATGTTGTTATTAAAAGTTATGCTGATGAAAAATTTAATGCTATTAATGCGAAGTTAGAACCACAGGCAATAATAAAGTCAATTGCACCTTATGACGGAGCAGATTCAGGACTGGATGCAGATAAATTAGATGGTATCGAGGGTACATGGTACGTGAGAAAAGACCAAGACTCACAATACATAGGAACGAATCCTATTGTTAGGGGTTCATCTAGGTATGGTGGCAACTTACGTATAAATAATTCAAGTGGTACAGAGGTAGCTACATTAGGTTTTGGAAGTAGTACAGATCTTGTTATCGAGAATAAAAGTACAGGAATAACTAAGTTTGCTAATAAAACTAATCAATTCATGTTCAATGGGAAATGGGCTGCAAAAGTAGACTGGGGTACAAGTGTACCTAGCACTCTTGAATTAGGCGAGATATACATACAAATTTAAGGAGTTATTATATGGCTACATTTACACCTAATCAGCCTTATGTTGTTAGAAAACCTATGCAGATCTATTGGGATAGTAATTCTGCTATTGCAAGACGTGAAACGCATGGTGGAGGAATGCAACAGCCTACTACCGTATATATAGACCCTGCATATCGAGAAAACTTATTGCCTGCTATACCTGTTAGGACTGCTCCAAGCCCTAGTGGGTATACTTTAGGGTGGTTAAACATCAACGAAAACGCTAGTGGAGTACCTAATGTTTATATAGGTGTAGGGGACGGTCAAGTGAGAAAAGCAAAGGCGATATATATTGGAGTAGGTAATGGAGCAGTAAGAAAATGTACTGCTCTTTTTATTGGAAATGGTACAGGAGTGAGCAAAGCAAAAGGAGAATAAAAAGGAGAATAAAATTTAAAATATTTTTTATAGAACACTTGCATATCTCGCGATATATGTTATAATATAAGAGTCAAAGGGATTTGATAATTTGTTAGGTGCTTAACTTAGAAAGGGCGAATATGGAAAAGATGACTAACAAACAGTTTGAGACCGTTATAGAGCTTTATACTGAAAACATAAAGAGTCAACTAATAGAAGTTCTTAACAATAAACAAGAACTAACAAAAGATAAGATTGATGAAGTATTAAAAAAAGTTCTTAAGCAAACTTTAAAAAAAGATTAACTTAAGAACAAAATGTAAAGATAGGTAGAGCACCCTACCTATCACCTTTTACAAGGATAGGAATATGTAGGTGTTTTGTCAAGATGGAAAAGAAAAAAAGAGTAGCAGTCTATGATTTGGAAGCACAACGTAGATGGAAAGAAAAAAATAAAGAAAGAGTTAAACATTTACGCAACAAGAGCAAAGCAAGGTGTTTTATAAGAGATGAAGCTACAATTGAAGATCTTGAGGAACTTGAAGAAGTTCTTCAAAAAAGAAAATCTGATTTAGGTGTTAAGTAAGTCCTAACAATTATCAAATCCCAATCGAAAGAGTCTATTTTATAGGCTCTTTTTTATTGCTCAAATTTAATTAGAAAGCGATAGCTGGTTTTATGAACTACGAAATTAAGGCAGATAAAGGCAAGTTGAAATTATCTCTTGTGCCTACTCAAATTATTAAAGATATAGCAATAGTTAGAGAATACGGAGTTAATAAATATAAAACTATAGACAAATGGAAAGACGTAGAAAAAGAAAGATATAGAGATGCCGCTTTTCGTCACTTTTTGGCATATATAGACAATCCTACAAGCAAAGACGAAGAATCGGGAATTAGTCATTTATCTCATTTAGCATGCAATATAGCTTTTTTATGTGAGTTAGAAAAGGAGAAAGAAA
>JAEZWR010000028.1 GCA_023420115.1 Bacillota bacterium
GGATAAGCCTGTGGATGTTTGCCGACGACGCGGAGCGTGGAGATGTTCCCGGCTGGGTACTAGTCACGCTCATGACTGCAGGACTGGTCACAGCCATTTGGGCGGTGGCTTCACCGACCTTGGCGAACTTGTTTCAAACCGCGATTTCTAATGTGCAAGGCCCCTGACCCTCATGCGAGCGTGGGCGGAAGATGAGGAAGGCTCCCAAATTGTAGGCCACGTTTTAGTGCAAGTCTTGGTCGTCTTCGTCGTGTTGGGCTTGCTGCAGTTGGCTTTTGCGTTGCATACGCGCAACTTAGCAATAGATGCAGCATCAGAGGGCGCGCGTCGCGCAGCGTTACTGGACGGCACGGTGGAAGAAGGTGTTGCACGCGTAGAGGCGCTGATGGATGCGACTTTGGGTAGCGAACAGTCTCGTTCTGTGCGTGTGTATGAGACGCTACGTTCGGGGCAGCCGGTCCTCGTCGCCGAGGTGGCTACGACGCTGCCTGTGCTAGGGCCTTTGGGATTTTCGCAGAAGCTCAAGGTTTCTGCCTCTGCATGGAAAGAACCACGGTGACCAATGGGTGCGCAGCGGGATTGAGGGAACGCGTTTTGTCTTGCAGGAGCGCATATTGACTGACGCAATCGCGAGCTGCCCAAAGGCCAAACACCGGGGCTGGTGAAAATGCAGCGACCATAGCGACCATAGCGAGGCGCAGCGACCATAGCGAACATAGCGAGGCACAGTGACCGTAGCGACCAGCGACCATAGCGAGGCGCAGTGACCATAGCGACTAGCGACCATAGCGAGGCGTAGTGACGGACAGAAGAATGAAGTTTAAGTGGCAGAGAGTTGGTGGGTTGTTGAAGACGCACAGTGATCGCAGGAATAGCGATAGAGAAAGCGGGGAAGCGACGGTTGAGTTTATAGGCATGGCCGTCATCTTGATCATCCCCGTGGCCTACTTCATCATCACTATCGCTGCGATCCAGGCTGCCGTGTTCGCCTCGGAAGCTGCTGCGCGCGAAGCCGGTCGCATTCTGGCTAACAATCCCGACAGTGCCACTCACGTGTCACGGCAGGTGGATCAGATTTTCACCGACTATCCCGTCAATGGAACGCATAACTTGGAGGTCGTCTGCCAACCCCAGCCATGTGCAAACGCCAAAACCGTACACGTTCAGGTCAGCACGAAAGTGCAGCTGCCCCTCATACCCAACGCGTTTCAATCCGTTCTTGTACCTAGTGTGCCGATCAGCGCAGATTACGTCGTGCCCGTCTCCGCGGTGCGCTTAGTCGAATGAAAACCACCATTAATGGAACGAAAATCGCCGTTCATGGAATGAAAATCACGGTAAATGGAAGGAAGGTGAAGGCAAAATGCGTCGCGTCACGGCTCAAATCCCTCCTCGTGCATCTAAATATTCCGATTCATCAGAGTCGGGACGGATCAGTTTACTGACTTTAGGACTCGTGTTGCTTGTCGTGGCGTTTGTCCTAACCAGCATGGGCGTGACAACCATCCACGTGCAACGACGCCAACTGTTGGCATGTGCGGACGCGATTGCGTTATCCGTTTCTGGTCGCGTGTCTGCAACGGATTATTACGAGGAGGACGAACTAGGCCCATCCTCGAAAGATGTTCGCGCAGAAGCGTTGAGCGTATTCCACGACCTCGAGACTTCCAGCTGTCGCGTTGGCGTGCGGCGAAAGATCACGGGTGTGCGGGTTGAAGACCAAAAGGCCGTAGTGGAAATGAGGATGACACCGAAAATGCCGGTTTTCGGTCAAGTGCTCGATTTCATGAACCAACCTCTGACTTTCAGCGTTGCCTCCACAGCCACTATGCATTGATCCCTTAGAGTAGGGGCGTGAGTATTGAGTTCCCCGAGGAAATAAGCAGCCTGCGAGCCACGTATGCAAATATCGTGAGCGTAACCCGCCCCGACGCGTTGCGCGCACAGATTGCGGACTTATCCCAGCAAGCAGCCGCACCAGACCTGTGGGATGACCCTGACAACGCTCAGGAAGTGACCTCTGAACTGTCACATTTGCAGTCAGAGTTGGGGCGTTTGGAAAAAATGGGGCAGCGTATTGACGACTTAGAAGCCATGGTCGAGCTGGCTGATGAAGAAGAAGATGACCGGGATATGCTGTTGGACGATGCCGCTGACCAACTAGAGCGTATCAAAGCAGACTTGGCGAGTTTGGAAATCAAAACTTTGCTGTCAGGCTCTTACGATGAACGTGCAGCAGTTGTGACCATCCGATCAGGGGCTGGTGGGATTGACGCGGCAGACTTCGCGCAGATGTTGTTGCGCATGTACTTGCGTTGGGCTGAACGTAACGACTACCCCACGAAAGTTATGGACACGTCGTATGCGGAAGAGGCCGGCATAAAGTCCGCCACGTTCGAAGTGAACGCTCCTTTTGCCTATGGCACGTTGTCTGTCGAGGCAGGCACCCATCGTCTAGTTCGTATCAGCCCGTTTGATAACCAAGGACGACGCCAGACCTCTTTCGCAGCTGTGGAAGTTGTTCCTCTAATTGAATCCACTGACCGGATTGAGATTCCAGACTCGGAACTAAAAGTTGACGTGTTCCGATCCTCCGGACCTGGCGGACAGTCAGTCAATACAACAGATTCGGCTGTGCGCATGACACACATTCCCACAGGTATCGTCGTGTCCATGCAAAATGAGAAGTCACAGATTCAAAACCGCGCAGCCGCTTTGCGCGTCTTACAGTCGCGCTTGTTGCAACTTCGCCACGAGAGCGAACAAGCCAAACGCAAGGAACTAGCCGGAGACGTCAAAGCGTCATGGGGAGACCAGATGCGCTCATACGTCCTCCAGCCCTATCAAATGGTTAAAGACCTGCGAACGGGGCACGAAAATGGCAACACGGCGGGGGTCTTCGACGGAGAAATCGACGACTTCATTAATGCTGGTATCCGTTGGCGTAAAAGTGTAGAGAAATCAGAGGACGAGTAGGTGTTGGCATGATCCGTTTCAATGACGTCACAAAGGTCTATACGCGCGGAGCTACTCCCGCCATAGACAATGTGAGCTTAGAAGTCGAACGCGGCGAGTTCGTCTTCTTAGTCGGCGAGTCCGGTTCGGGCAAGTCCACGTTCTTACAGCTCGT
>JAEZWR010000047.1 GCA_023420115.1 Bacillota bacterium
TTCTAGATGAGTTTGATGCTATTGCTAAAAAAAGAGATGACTCTAATGAATTAGGGGAGCTCAAGAGGGTTGTGACAACTCTTTTGCAAAATATGGATGCCATGCCATCGAACGTTTTTTTAGTAGCTGCAACAAATCACCATCACCTTTTAGATCCAGCTATTTGGCGAAGATTTAATTCTTCAATACTATTAGAATTACCAAATATGGAACAGAGAACTCAAATTATAGAAAGATTTTATTCTGAAAAATTATCTGAGTATGATATTGATATTAAGACTTTAATAATATTGTCTGAAGGTATGAGTGGTGCCGAAGTTCAGAGTTTTATGCAATCACTTGCCAAATATTGTGTATTGGAAAATGTAAATAAAGTTGTCTCTCAAAAAGAGATTGCAGAAATATGGTTGCAACAAAACACACTTTTTGTAAGTGAGAATAGTGATGATTTTATGAAAGCACTATATAAGCTTAAAAAAAATGGTATATCATTAAGAACATTAGAAGAGATAACAAGTATTCCCAAATCTACGTTGGACTATCGCTTTAAAAAGGAGGAGCTAAATGATGAGTGATAAAAGAAGAAACCATTTGTGGATACCTGATGAAGAAGTTACTAGGGTAGACAAAAAACCAACAGGGAGAACAACACCAAGAAATATATCTTTTACTGAGCATGGACAAAAATTAAGTAGCAGTCTTCAATCAATAAAACAAGCGATTGAAAATGTTTCAGAGGATGATTCTTTATCAGATACAGGATTAATGATATTCAAAGTTGAATTGCCAGATGGAGAAAAGATCAAAGATAAAAAGGATTTATTTACATCAACTGGTATGGAAGTTAAAGTTGTTAAAAGTGAGAATAAGGCTGTAATTGCTACAACAAAAAACCAGTTTCAATCATTAAAAAAGAGAATAGATGATTATACTCGTTCAGGATCAGGTAAAACATATTTTGATTATATAGAAGATTTTAAGCCTTATCTTGGCAGTGAAAAGAATTCAAGTTCTTTGAAAAAAACCACTTGTTCGGATCTGGTTTCTGATTCATTGGATATTCAGCTAATGCTTGTGCCTAACTTAAGAGAAGAAATATATGATTTAGCAATACAAAGATTAGTTGAAAAAATTGGAGACAGAGATGGGATTATTCAGGAAGAACCATATTACTTGTCAGATAACACGCCAGTAATTCGGGTAATCATACCCTCGAATTCCTTATTTCATTACGAGAATGATTCAGCAATTTACAGGATTGAGGAAACTGATTTTTTTAGTGCAGATGTAGCATCAAAAGATGCAATTGATTTAAATGAATTGGAATTGGACGATAGTGTTCTTATTGATAAATTACCCATAGTAACTGTATTAGACTCGGGAGTGAATTTTCCAGAAGGATTAGAACCACTTATACTCCATCATTGGACAGATGGTTCTTCTGGTGGTGATAGTGAGCATGGAACAAAAGTTGCTAGTAGAGTTGCATTCAAATACATATGTGACCAATTGCCTAGTACGAAAATTACTCCAAGAACTCGTATTATTGATTGCAACATTTTAGATGGAAGTGTTCCTGTAAATGTGTTTATCAAAAGAATTCAGAATGCTGTAGCTACATTTTGTGATATATCTAAAATATATAATCTATCTGCAAATGCATCCTCACCAATTGAAGGGGATGAAATGAGTATTTTAGGTTATGAATTGGATGCTCTACAACTAAAAAGAAATGTACAGTTTGTTATTTCAGCTGGAAATCACCAATTGTGGAGCACTGAATCTTGTTTAGAAGATATTCTAGATGATGATGATTCGAGAGTATCAGCTCCAGCTGATTCTATGTTATCTGTTGTTGTTGGAGCAACTTCAGGAGAAACGCACCCAAATAGTCTTTCTGCTATAAATGAAGTTTCTTCATATAGTCGGATAGGTTCAGGATTTAATGGTTTTTCTAAACCTGATTTGACTGCTTACGGTGGTTGTATAACATGTATTGCAGGTTCAGTATCAGTGCCTGAAGATAAATATTCTTTACTTTTAGACAAAAACGGTCAACTGACGCCAGATGCAGGAACAAGTTTTACTGCTCCTGTTGTAGCTGGAGATTTTGCAGAAATATTTGGAATTATCCCTAACCAAGATATTCTGTTGGCAAAAGCCTTGTTATATCACAATGCTATGCCTATTTGGGATGAGGACAGTATTACTGATGAAGAATTGGCATATGCTCATAATTTATACGGTAGAGGTTTATCAAATGTAGATGAGAGCAAATATTCTTCTCCCTCCAAAGTAACATTTGTGAGAACAGGTACCTTAAATAAGGTTACTAAAGAACGTGTAACAATTTATATGCCTGAAATTTTAGCTGCTCAGGTTGGAAGAAATGTTGCAAAAGTTTCAGTAACATGTATTTCAATGCCACCAGTTGACAGAACAAAAGGAACAGAATATTTAGGGGCATATATACAGGCATCATTAAAAAAGAGTAGTTCTGATGGACGTTTAAAGCCAGTTCAACAAGATTTTAAAGTTGGTAGACGAAAATGGGATGTTTGTCACCAGTTTACAAAATTGTTTTCAAAATTTGAAGCTGGTGATTGGCAGATTTGGCTTGAATTATTTTCACGTTGGGATGAAAAGAATATTGATGTTCCATATGCATTAGCTGTAACCATTGAAGATGTAAGCAATACTTTAGATGTTTATAGCGAAATAGAAGCATTAAATAGATATCGTGCTATTAATACACTTAGATTGCGTCTTGATTCCCAATCATAACGCGTGATTACAATAAAATATTTTAGAAAAAGGAGTTAGTCTATATATGACTAGCTCTTTTTTTATGCACAAAATTAAAAGGAGGAACAGAATTGAATGCAAAAATCATTGCCATAGCCAATCAAAAAGGCGGTGCTGGCAAAACAACCACCTGTGCCAACTTAGGTATAGGTTTAGCTATGGAAAATAAGAAAGTCTTGCTAGTGGATGCAGATCCTCAAGGTAGTTTGTCCATTAGCTTAGGGTATTCACACCCAGATAGCATAGATACTACTCTTGCTACGGTTATGGGGAAAGTAATTACTGATACTACCCTTAAACCTAAAGGGGGTATTTTACATCACTATGAGGGAGTAGATTTACTACCTGGCAACATTGAGTTATCAGGTATGGAAATATTCCTAGTTAATGCCATGAGCAGGGAAACCATACCTAAACAATACATTGATACGGTAAAAAAACAGTATGACTATATTCTTTTAGACTGTATGCCCTCTTTAGGAATGCTGACAATCAATGCCCTTGCTGCAGCAGATAGTGTAATCGTTCCTGTACAAGCCGATTATCTCCCAGCAAAGGGATTAGAGCAGCTATTACAGACCATTGGAAAGGCACGCAGGCAGAGAAATCCCAAATTGAAAATTGACGGCATTCTCTTAACTATGGTAGATGGGCGCACTAATTTTGCAAAGGACATCAGTACATTGGTAAGAGAGACTTATGGAGGCAGTATTAAAGTATTTAATGCTGATATACCCCGTTCGGTGAAAGTCGCAGAAATCAGTGCAGAGGGAAAAAGTATCTTTGCCCATGATCCCAAAGGAAAGGTTGCCGCGGGATATAAAAGTTTGACTAAGGAGGTGCTTAAAATTGAAAAGATCCGCCAAAAACATAAAGCTGGCATCAGTAGATGATTTATTCTCCACAGAAGAAAGCAGGGTTGATGAAAGTCGAGAGAAGATAATTGAAATCCCTTTAACAGAACTGTTTCCTTTTAAAGACCACCCAATTAAGGTGATTGACAATGAAGCCATGCTTGATACAGCAGAAAGCGTTAAGCAATATGGTGTACTTGTTCCTGCCATTGCAAGACCTCGTGATGAAGGTGGTTATGAACTTGTTGCAGGACATCGCAGAAAAAGAGCCTGTGAACTTGCTGAGCTTGATACAATGCCTGTAATAGTCCGTAACCTTGACGATGATGCCGTCATAATCATTATGGTTGACAGCAATTTGCAGAGAGAAAATATCTTACCAAGCGAACGAGCCTTTGCATTTAAGCTGAAATTAGAGGCTATTAAGAGGCAAGGTGCAAGGTCGGACTTAACTTGTACCCAAGTTGGGCACAAGTTAGATGGAAAAAAATCCGTTGAAATAGTTGCGGAGCAAGAAGGCTCAAGCCGTAATCAGGTACAGAGATATATCCGCCTTACTGAACTTATCCCCGAAATACTTTCAATGGTAGATGAAAAGAAAATTTGTATTTCGCAAGTTAAAAGTGAGCCATTTCGCAATTTAAAATTGAGCCACTGTCATCTTTGAATTATCTTTTATCCATTGTTCTGTTTCTCTCATTCTGTAAGAAGGACCGACC
>JAEZWR010000068.1 GCA_023420115.1 Bacillota bacterium
GTATCCTTTAAACTCTCTACTTTTTTAGTTCTAAAAACTCCATTTTCAAAATAACCTTCAGGATTAATATAGATTATTTTTATTCCTAACTCTCTTGCTTTTTCTTGTATTTTTCTTCTGTCTGCATGTGATCCTAATACAATCAAAGATTTGATTCCATCTGCAAATTTAACTTGAGGATACAATGACTCATAATTATATGTTCTCATACAATAGTCATTTATTCCTAATCTTCTAAGTACACCATCAAAATTATTAGAAAGTATGTCTCCTCGGAATACAGATAGATCATATAATTGCTTTATACAAAACTGGCTAGTACCCAATTCTGCTTGAAGAATTTTTATGATAATATACGAAAATTTTTCAAACATATTTTCATAGTTTTCAAAAAAGTCAACTAAAAAATTATCATTGTTCCCAAAATAAAATTTCAATGTTTTTTTGTTTTGAACACCATATATTTCGTGTAATGTATCTAGCGCAGGTATTCCAATTTCTATTGATGGACCACAGCCAATCTCTAACTGCGCAGGTAAAAAAGGCAATAAATCTTCAAAATTAGTTATTTCTTGTGGATTATCATACGTATCTATACGCCTTATACCTTTTTTATTTAACTCCCAAATTCGTAAATAGTCTTCATGATGATTAATAGTTGAAAACTTATTAGTTATAAACACTTCTAAATGTCTATAGTCTGATGGATAAATGTTATGGTTATCAACATCAAAATCTTTCAACGTACTTGCTGCTATTAAAACTGACAATAAACTATTTTCTAATATTATATTATCTCCATATACTTGTTTATTCCATTTACCTTTATCAGCACTGCATAATATCTTGTCAATATATATCCAGCTCATCTTTAGGTAAAGATATCATCAAATAAAGATAAAAATCATTTATACCCAAATATCCATCCTCTATTACATAATTCTGCAAACTGTGTATAACCCTTCTTCTTTTATCATATGGATTCTTATAGTCAGAAAATTCAGAGTTAACTTCATCCTGCGTTCTATACCACAAAACCTCATGCAGAAAAGATTTTTGTCCATTCTGTTCTCTATTAAATAAATAGTTATTAAATATATCTACTTGTTCTTCCTGTAACTTAAGAAATTTATAAAACATATGCATTTCCAATCTTTACATTTTGAAAAAGTCTATCAGTATGCAATTATAATGTCAACACATTGTCTGTATCATATGTGTAAAAAAAATTATAATCGGCTGATTCTATTAAATTTAATAGAAGAAATATTATTTTGTGCAATTATAGCCAAGACATATTTATCAAAAATTTTATCAATATATAGATTGTATTTTTCGCCATTAAAAAATACCAAATACGAACCAAAATCAATTATAAAATCCTTTATCTCATCAAAAGAAAGCCCTAGATACTTAACCAAGGCTTCTTTTGCTGACCATATCTTGAAAAAATCTTCAAGTGGATTCTCTGAACTTTTAAGAGTAACTGCTTGTGATTCCGAAAAAAATAGATCTGCAATATCAAAAATATTTATATTTGCTTCATCTTTAAGTTGAATGTCTATACCGATATTTTGGGGCGCCACTGCGAGAAATATATATTTTCCTGAATGACTCATAGTAAAATGAATAACTTGCTTTGGTAAAAGACCCTTGCCCTTGGATGTATAAAATATTTCTTGCTTCAAGTTAGAAATACCATAAATTTCAGCTAAAATTTTTTCTTTAAGCTTAGTGGAACATCTCTTGCTAAAAATTTCATTATTTTCTAAAAATGGCAATTCATAATAGTATATTTCTATTTTCATGAATATGATAACTACTTATATTAACTAAGAAAAAACTTATATTATTGTTTTGTATATTTAGAGAATTCGGACATGAATTTCGATAAGTGCCTATTCCAATATGACCATATATGTCCGCCACTTCCTTCAACGTATTTATAATTAAACTCACTTGTAGCAAGTTTTTTAGCCATTTTTCTATTACCTTCAATAAGACTGTCTTGCTCTCCACAGGCTAAATAAATATAAGGTACTTCAATATCTTTATCGTCACATCTCGACTTAAGTTCATCTAGGAGTTTATATGTATCATAGGTGCTACTTCCCCATGTTTCAGGCTCTCCGAAAAAAAGAGTGGAGGCCTCCCTAAACTCAGAATGAAAAAATGGTGAAATATCCATATCCGTTGTGACATAGGGTGGGGAAAATGCACCTATATAAGCATACAATTCTGGATAAAGAAACCCTAGTCTCAATGCTCCATATCCACCCATCGAAAGCCCTGCAATCGCCCTATATTCTCTATTTCGAGAAATAGGAAAGGTCTTTTCGATATATCTTCTTAACTCAGATATTATAAAATTTTCATAATTAAGCTTCATGGAAGAGAGATTTATATAGAATGAATTGTCCCCACTTGGCATTATCACGATGCATTGATGGCGCTCAGCAAACTTCTCCACCTCAGAATTTCTAAGCCAGCTAAGATTATCTCCTTGATATCCGTGAAGAAGATATAACGACGGATATTCTTTTTTGCCATATTCAGATAAATCAGAAGTTGAGTCTATGTCCTGCCAATTACCATAAGGTAAGACAATTGTCACATTTGTATTTTTTCTGAGTTGGTGAGAATAAAAATTAATCTGTACTAAGCTCATATCAATACCATCATCCACAAATCTAAATAAATATCTGTATTTAAAAATATAAATAATAAAATTTAGAATTTAAATTTATATTTTTTCTTGCCTCTTGAACCAGAAAAAATAAAGTTCAACGCATCTAAAATCAATGACCACTTAATAAATGCTAATACAAATTTAAAAATAAGCTTAATTAATTTTTTCATAAGTCGCCTCCTTAAGTCTTCTAAATAAATATATTTTCTTAAAATTATATGTCAATTAATTGATATATATTAGAACATTTTTTTAACTAACGCGAGAGTGCTTTTTCTTCATATATTTACTGTCCTTTAATTTATAAATAGATATATAAAGAACCACTGAGCCTATGATTGCCGCCATAATATCAGTGATAGGATAAATATAAAATAGTGCAGGAAACTCGGTATTAAATAAATATATGGCAATAATCATCATAGGACAAAGGAAAATCAATTGCCTAAAAAAGGTTAATATCATAGATGATATCTCTTTCATACTAGCTTGCAGATAAGTTATCGCGCTGTAATATATCGCAAGTATCGGAAATACAATTATCATTCTGCGGAAGAAAATCGATGCTTCGTTAAGTAAAATTTCTTCCTTAATAAAGATATTGAGAATCTGATAAGAAAAAAGATAAAAAATCATAGTAATTACGCTACTTGTGAGAATATTAAAAATCAAGGAAATACGTAGGCAAGACCTTACTCTTGAAAAATTCTTAGCTCCGTAGTTATAAGCAATTATCGTCTGCATCCCATAGGCCAAGCCTAGTACAATAACAAAAAGAAGCATATAAGCCTTGATGTTGAGACTTAAAATCGCTATTCCCCTTGAACCAGCGGCTTTGAAAAATACTAAATTGAGGACTGCTAGGACAATTGCATCTTCAGATTCAACTACAAAAGATGGCAAACCAGTCTTAAAAAGTTTGAACATCATTCCTGCACTAGGCAAAGTTGAAATAGTCACTTTTTCTCTATGCATAAGCTTCAAAAGAAATACTGCTGAAATGAAACAAGATATAATCTGTGATATTAATGTCGCATAGGCAGCTCCTAGAACCCCTTGATTGCCTAAGTATACAAAAATGTAGTCAAAAATTATATTGATAATTGCTCCAGAAGCTGAGCATATGATAGAAGCCGTTGACTTGCCAAATACTAGAAGAAGTCTAGCGAAACAAGTTCCTAAAGTTAGGAATATCGAACCCCAAATTATTATGGATAAATATTCTCTTGAATAGAGATAAATATCATCATGTGCAGAAAGAATAGTCAGAATTTTATCTCTGAAAATATATACTAGCAAAGTATAAGGAACTATTATAAGAAAATTTAAGCCTACTGTAGAACTAATTACATAATTAGCCATTTTCTTATTTTTAGCTCCAATAAAATTCGCTAGAAGATTACTTGCAGCAAAAGAAAAAAGCAGACTAAAAGCTATAAGTAGTCTCTGGATTGGAAAAACGATACCCAGAGCTGCTATCGCCGAAGAACCAACCGCATTGCCGACGAAGTAACTGTCGACCATATTGTATAGTTCAGAAATAAAATAGCAGACGATTGCTGGTATGCTGTATCTGATCAGAAGGGGTATAAGTTTCCCTGTCTTCAGGCTGTCGTCCATGATTATCGTTTACTTTTCTCCTCTGAGATTTATATGTCAACTATCGCTGAACAGATCTTTAAATACCAAAGATCATTTGGATGTGTATAAACTAGTATCCATATCTATTCTACACTATAGCAGTCGATTATAAGAAAAAAAGCATCTTATCGCAACTTTTGGATAAATCCATTGGGGGAAGATGGGTAGATATTGATATATTTTGTTTAACTTGAGGTCCCTCTGGAACTAACACTTTAACTACTATTATATTGCACTATGTTGTCATTATACTTGTCGTTATGATTACCGTTATTGTTTCATTTTTTCTTCAATTTCTGCCAGCTTTGGCATAACTTTCAGTGCTCCATAACGGGTTGTAACAATAGATGCAGCTGCGTTTGCGAAGTACAAAATCTGCTTAAGATCCTGATCACTCATACGTATTAATTCGTCTATTCCGATAGTGAGAATCTTATGGAGAACAGCGCCCATAAATGTATCACCTGCACCAGTAGTATCTATTGTCATATCGTTCACAAAAGATGGTGCATAAATTTTTTTATCTTTAAGGTAAAGACAGCTGCCGTTCTCTCCCATAGTTAGAAAAATAAGACTAATGTCATACTGTTTTTGAATTTTTGAAACGGCAGATTCGAAGTCCTTTTCCTCTGTCAGCCATAAAATTTCATTGTCTGATATTTTAAGTATGTCACAATGAGCTAGGCCATATTCCACTGCCTTGCGAGCTTGGTCTAATGAAGCCCAAAGAACTTCACGAAGATTAGGATCAAACGAACAAATACAAGCATTCCTTTCCGCTGTTTCTACTGCAATCTTCGTTGCTTCTGCTGCCGGATTAGCAGTCATCGATAGTGTCCCGTAGTGGAAGATTCTGCAATTCTTAATATTCTCAAGCGGCAGCTCATCTACACTCAACTGCGTATCTGCTCCTGGACTACGATAAAAAGAAAAATCTCTATCTCCATTTTCTAATTTATGTACAAAAGCTAATGTTGTTGGAATATGTTCATCTGCATACAAGAATCTGTTATCTATACCAGCTTCACTAAGGCTGGACTTAAGTTCCATCCCGAACTGATCATTCCCCACCTTACCGACAAAGGCTGTCCGCCAACCCAAGTTCGCTAATAACGCTAGTACATTGCAGGGGGCTCCGCCAGGATTGGCTTCAAAAATTGTATTACCTCTATCAGATTTACCTGCTGTGGTAAAATCAATCAGTAATTCTCCTAGCGATATAACATCATATCTTTCCATATTTTCCCCACTCACATTTTAATATCTGTCTATACATAAATCTTATAATCATTAGCCACATTATTTTGATGGTTCACTATTGTCTTGCTTCACCCTTACAGCATTTCAAAAGACTCTATTTGACTTAAGATATACATAAGACAAGACCCTCAATACTAATAAGCATAAAATAACTGCAGTTATACTCAATAAAGTTTGGTCTCTTATATATAATTAAGGACAGATTTGATATATTTCCAAATCAAATACTGCTTCACCATCTGAATATATACTTATACCCTTCGCTTCGTCCGGGGTCGGTATCAAGCAAGTCATTACTCCAAGTCCCCCCTCAGCAAAAATCTCTACACTATGTCTATCAAGAATTATTCGCAAATCAAGGACATCGACATTTGCCTGAAGCGGCATTTCCCTCCTCATTACAAAATCGCGGCGCAAACCAGATCTTGATCTATCTAATATTATTTTTCCTTCCGATACTGAATGAGTTATAGTTGTGCGATAATTTTCATTTTCAGCAAGAGATAAAGTAAGTTGTTTATAGTCAGAGCGATATATCTTCATCTTTATATCCAAGCATCTACTATTGATGTCAGATAACTCAGATAACAATTTTTTATTTTCTGTATTGATTGATATACCTTTTTTACAATAAATTTTATTCTCTATACTATCTAATTCCCGCACTGGACTTTGAATCAGTCTCCCATTTTGCAAACTCAATTCACGAGGTAAACACATCATACCACTCCAAGTTTGATTTGCTATTTCTACAGGCATATCCCAAGACTTCATCCAAGCAATCATAACTATTCTGCCATCGGGAGTTTTGCAAGTTTGCGGAGCATAAAAGTCTGTACCGTAGTCAATTGGATAAACTGAATCTATGTTGTAAGAAACATTTTGGTAATCGAGATTACCAATCCAATACATTGTGCAGTTTCCCGCGTGCCAGTAAGGCGGATTTTCTTCCATATCTTGAGGAGAAAAAATAATTACATCCTTATCTTCTAATCTGAATATATCAGGGCATTCCCACATTTTTCCATATTTTCCTCCCTCATGAGCCAACACACCCAAATATTCCCATTTATTTAGATTCTCAGCTCGGAACAATAGTAACTGCCCAGATTCATCGGAATGCCGATTAGCAATTATTGCATAAAAATATTGATCAATTTTCCAAATTTTAGGATCTCTAAAGTCTTCTTTACTGAAATCATTTGGCAAGCATTCTGCTGTTATTATCGGATTTGACTCAAGTTTCTTATAATTTTCCCCATTACCAACAGCAATACTTTGCTCTTGTCTAATTAACTTTCCTCCATTGCAGTCATCAATCTCTCTAACAGATGTATACATTAAAATATGTTCCTCACCATCAGTAACAGCCGTACCGGAGAAACATCCGAATGAATCATAGTCTTTATCTGGAGCCATGGCAGTTGGTTTATATTGCCAATGAATAAAATCGTCAGTAACAACATGCCCCCAATGCATCGGTCCCCATTTGCATTCGTAAGGATTATACTGATAAAAAAGATGATATCTTCCATCGTAATATGAGAAACCATTGGGGTCATTAGTCCACCCTACTAGTGGAGTCATATGAAAATAGGGCCTTCTACCATTATCTTTTTCAAATTCAAACTTTTGAAAAGCCAGATTATTTCCAGCAATTTTTTTCTCATATTCACGAGCTAGTCTAAGTCGGGATGCAATCTCCAAATTTTATATCTCTCTTTCTTTTATTTATATACTATGCTAGTTTTGCCAATTCAGCATTTGTCAATTCATCTCATTTTTTGCAGGTTCTTCTGATACTCATCAAAGTATTTCTGTTTTATTGCTAAATATTTTGACAAGCCATATTCTTCCATACGTCTCAGGTAGTTGTCCCACTCTTCTTCTATACCACCTTTCATCACCCATTCAGCCTTTTTCTGCTCAGCATAGCGTCGTATGTCTGTATCATACTGTGTAACTATATTATTATCTTCTACACTCATAAACACACGAGGAAAAACATACTTAGTATTCATATCTTTTAAGTATGCAGCGTGCATATTATCTAGGCGCCACTTAGCATCATCGGGTATAGTTACATATTCACCATAGTATTCATTGAGAATAGCGAGCGGTCCATTGACTGACTGATTCTGTCTTATTTCAACAGGTGAAGCACCATTGAGAGGAAGATGTTTAAGCATAGGCTCACCTTTACTATTTTGGCTCATTTCAAAAATATTCTGCGTACCTTCTTCTCCGTATGTTCCCCAGTTATTCTGTGGAGACTGTAAAGGATCATACATTTGATCAATCCACGCAGCTGCAAGAGCTGTATCACGACAATTACTTGTCAAAACACATCGACCCAAATCGAACCCACTTATATCACTAGCGTTCTGTCTAGTTATATTAACTTTGCCATCGGGCCCTGCAAGAGCAGGAAGCATAACGTAATCTTCATAATTGTCGATATTAGCGATATCCCATGTGAAGCATAATCCGTAACGATGATTCTTTCCTTTAGCTACATAACTGCCCCAATCATGTGTAAAGGACTCAGGATCCATCAAATTCTGCTGATACAATTTATGTAGCCATTTTATTCCTTCTTTATATCCCTCCTGCACTGAAGTGTAAATAACTTCACCTTCATCTGTAACTGCAAAGTGATCCGGTACATCACCATAGGCCTCACCGAATCCATTAATTAAAATGGAGCAATCCTCATTTCCACCATTCATAATGAAGGACATCGGAATTGCTTTTCCTTGAATTGAAAATTCTTTTTCAAGTTCATCTCCACGATCCCTAAACTCAATAAGCACCTGCTCTAATTCGTCAGTGGTATTAGGAATGTCAAGTTTAAGATAGTCCAACCACTTTTTGTTTATATATGCAATTCCTCCGATTGCTTGAATGGCTTCTTTACCCTCTCCAAGCTGCTCTATCCATGGGAAAGAATAAATATGCCCGTCGGGTGCGGTAGCGGCCGCTCGGTATTTTGGGTAACGATCAAAAACTTTTTTAAGATTCGGCATATATTTGTCTATTAAATTATCAACAGGAATAATTAACCCTTGTTCAGAATACCTTAGCAGATCATAATCGCTCATTCCAGCAACAAATAGTCCATCTGGCAAACTGCCATACTGTGCCATTGCCAAATTCTTTTTTTCGCCGAACTGATCTTCTACGAAGCAAATCCAGTCAATATGTACATTTGTCTTTTCTTCTAGTCTTTTAAAAATAGTACGTTCATTCGGATCTTGAGTTGTCCTAGCCGGAGCATTAGTAATAAAAGATAGGACTTTCTTTTCTCTCAAAGGAAAACTCAAATCTTCAATCTTAGTATCCGGATTTAAGTTTGCTTTTGGTATATATGAAGTAACACAAGCGCTAGAAATCAGTCCAATACTGATTGTCATTGCAAAAACTATAATTTTCCTGAAATTCATAGATTTTCTCCTATATCTTCGATTTCACAGTTCATACCAAATAAACAAAAGATTTTATTGGTATTTTCTGTCTACTTGTTTAATAGTAAGACTAGACACTATTAACCTTTGATGGATCCAACCATAACACCCTTATCAAAGTACTTTTGGAAAAACGGATACATTACGAGAAGCGGCATACTTGAAACAACTATTGTTGCATACTTAAGTAATTCAGCTAATTTAGACATCTCTGCTTGTGTCTGGATATCTGCAATCATTCCAGGCTGCGGCGTATTCTGTATAAGAATTGAACGCAAAACAAGCTGCAATGGTTGCATTCTCTGATCATTTAAATAAATCATCGCATCGAAATAGCTATTCCACATTCCAACAAATCCCCACAAAGACAATACTGCAATAATTGGTTTAGAAAGGGGAAGAAGAATACGGAAAAAATGTTGAATATCAGACGCTCCATCTAGCGTAGAAGCCTCACGCAACTCTCCTGGCATCCCCCTGAAGTATGTTCTTGCTAGAATCATATTCCATACATTGAACGCCCCTGGAATAACCAAAGCCCATACTGTGTTAACCATTCTCAGATTATTTAAAAGAATAAAAGTAGGAATCAATCCCCCGCTAAAAAATAAAGTAATAATGAAAAAAACATTAAAGAATTTACGTCCTACCAAATCTTTTCTTGACATCGGATAAGCTGCAGCAACTGAAATAAAAACCGAAATAAAGGTCCCAAGTACAGAATAATAAAGAGCATTACGGAAACCTATCCAAATCATATTCTCTCCGAGAACGCGTTTATAGGCATTCAGAGACCAAGTCGATAAGTCAAAACTTACCCCTTGATTATTCAGAACATTAGGATCCATAAACGAGGCAATCAGAACATAAAGCAACGGTACAAAAATAGATAAACAGAATACTGCCAATAATACAAAACCGATTGTTAATACAGTGCGGTCTATCTTCGAAACTTTAAGATATTTTTTCTCTACCATATTTCCCCCTTAAAGACCTTCACCCTCATTAAGTTTAGCAACAATAAAATTAACTATAATAAGAAGAATGACATTGACAATCGCGTTAAATAAGCCCACAGCAGTTGAGTATCCGTAATCACCCGCTAAAAGACCCATTTTATAAACGTAAGTGGAAATTATCTCTGAGGTTGGCAGATTCATACCGGTCTGCAGTGCATATGCTTTTTCAAACCCGACACTCATGATTCCGCCTGCTGCCAATATAAATTGAATTACTATAATATTTTTTATAGCGGGCAATTGAACATACCAAATTTGTTGCAAAAGATTTGCTCCGTCGACAATTGCAGCTTCTTCTGTATCTTTACTTACATTTGACAAAGCCGCAGTATACATAATCGAAGCCCACCCAGCACCTTGCCATATACCACTAGCAATGTATATTGTTCTAAACGCCTCTGGCATAGTCATCCAGTTATAAGATGTTCCAAGTGCCATATTGATAGGACCTACAGGAGAAAGAAACATTCTTATCATACCGCAGAGTACAATTACGGAAATGAAGTTGGGTGCATAAATAAGAAGCTGAATATTTTTTCTGATCCCCTTTTTTCTAATTTGATTGAGTAACAAAGCTAAAATAATCGGCGTAGGCATTCCCCATAGCAAACCGAACACACTAAGTTTAAGCGTATTAACAAGATATAACATGAAATCGGGTGATGATAAAAATCTCTTAAAATGAATAAATCCCACCCAGCGACTACCAAAAATACCTTTGATTACATTGTAATCTTTAAATGCAATCAAGACGCCTCCCATTGGTATATATCGAAATATTAAAGTCAATAGCAAGGCTGGCAATAAAAAAATAAAGTACAATTGCCAATTGACTTTTATATAACAAAATTTTTTTCGAATTTTATCGCCCAGATTAACTAACCTAACTTCACTCTTGCGTCCAGTAGCAGAATGCATAATCTCCCTCCTTTTCATTTGCACAGTTGATGTTCAAAAGCTAAAGTTTAATTGTTTATATATACAACCAAACACTAAATAACACGTCAAAATATAGTCATTAAATCCAAACTTTACAAGTGCATCAAGTTTATTTTACAAATTTACTTTGCATTTGCACCACCAAAGCATTTATGGCAAAATACAAACAATAGCCATTAATCATGGAGGTTCAACTATGAATAAGAGAGTTCGCGTTCAGGATATAGCAAACAAGCTTGGAATTTCTAGAAACACTGTTTCCAGAGCCTTAAATAACCAACCTGGTCTATCAAGAGAAAGAAGAAGAGAAATACTGAATTGTGCTGCTGAAATGGGATATATGAGAATAATATCCACCGACGAAACAAGCAAAAAAAATAATGATGCTAAGCAAATAGCCTTATTTACTCAGAACTTTCCTTATGGCTCTCATTTCGGAACAATCGCATTAAGTCACTTTCAAAATGAGTTACATAAAAATGGCTATGTTATGAATATATTTGCTCTATCACCCGAAAGTATCAGCAAACTTATACTGCCTCAGAATTTTCACATAGAACAACACGCCGGAATAATATGCATGGAACTTTTTGATAAGAACTACCTAAATCTTTTATCCGATTTTAATATTCCCATGTTATGTGTGGACGCAGCTTACGATGCTGATTTTAACAGGCTAAAATCAGATCTTCTGTTAATGGAGAATAGACTTAGCGTCGGCAGGCAAGTTGAGACTCTTATTTCTAAAGGGAAAAAAAGGTTTGCTTTTGCTGGCAATCCTCATCATTGCCTATCCTTTTGTGAAAGATATGAAAGTTTCAATCAGACTTTAGCGCTTCATAATATTAAGCCTTCTAATAACGTGTACTGTACTAGCAAAAATCCCGTTTTTGAAGACCCAGCACTCCTCCATAAAGTAGTAACTAGCGAACACAACTGGCCCGAAGTATTTATTTGTGCCAATGATGGAACAGCCATTGATCTTATCTGCGAAATGCGTAAGAATAATATTTCCATACCAAAAGATGTTTGGATTGCTGGTTTCGACAATGCTCAAGAATCGCGCATTTTAGATGTTCCACTTAGTACAATTAATATTCCCAGCAAGGATATGGGAAAGTTGGCGGCCGATATGATTATGTCACGTATAGACAGTCCGGATATCGCTTATCGTTCATTATATGTACGTTGTGATTTGATATGGAAAGAATCAACACCTGGATTAGCTTAGTGATATTACAATTAAGTATAAAGATTGTATTTGAATTGAACTCTTCGTTATAGATATAGTCAATTAAATCGGCAGTGCTCGTATCAAATTTTGCTTGATTTTGCATAGATCAATAAGCATCTGCATTATCTAACAAACTTATAAACTCTTCTACGCTAATTATTTTATTCTACTGCGCTCCTCATATTATTTGGCTTTTATTATCTACTGATCTCTTTATATACAGATAAAACCAAAACACTATTTTTAAAGTTATCCTATTTTCCAACTCATCACCGTAATCAACTATCAACTGCATAAGTTTGCTTACAGCTAAATATCATTTATGGGCTTAGTTATCTTGATATACCCAAATTCTCTACTGCTTGTGCCTATATTGTTCCTCCGTAGATACTATGTCCTCAATGAGTTCTTGCTGTTCTTGGGGCAACTCTTTGATCTCCGCATCGGGGAATTTTTCATGACTCTCTGCGATATCTTTATTGTGTTTGTCAGAATCTTTGTCTGGTATGAATCTTGCCAAACCAGCAAGCAAGTCGTCCCTGACTGTTTCTTGCTTCAATATCCACTCCCTGCAGAAAAGAACTTGGTCGGTAATAACTCCGTCAGCACCATTCTCATATGCTTTTTTCAATGAATCAACATCATTTACTGTCCAAACATAAACTTCCTTTCCCTGGTCATGTATAAGATCTATTCGCTCCTTACTTGCTGAACTACTTTCCAATGAATAAAAATCAATACCCTCATCCTTTACTGTATCCCCATAAGCAAATGAAACTATAAGTCCACAACTAATATCTGGGAGTATCTTCTTTGCCTCTCGGAGAGCTTTTTTTGAAGTGGAACATAGCATCACTTCTTCTAGCATAGATTTTTCTTGGATTAAATTGCAAACCTTTTCAGCAAGCTTCTTTTCATTGTGTTTGTCGACTTTAAGTTCGATATTAAGTATGATACGTCCTTTGGCAAGTTCTAGAGCCTCGGCCAAAGTCGGAACCTTCGTACCTTTATACTTATCATCGAAGTAATCCCCTACGTCTAGTTTCTTAATTTCATCAAGAGTCATATCGGCTGGTTTCTTATTGACCCCTGATGTGCGAACAAAGGTTTTATCATGTAAAAGAATAATCTCTTCATCCTTTGTAAGCTGAACATCAATTTCCGTAGCTTGGGCTAGATTATTAGCAGCTGAAAGTATCCCTGGAAGTGTATTCTCAGGTGCGAAGTCTGCCTCTCCTCTATGCCCCATTACTTTTATCTGTGGTCTAAACAAGTTGTCATAGGCTTGTCCTAACTGCCCCATTGAAAAATTCCAAGAATCCAGTCCAAAAAACACAAGAATTGCAACTATGGAAATTGTCATTGGAGCTCGCTTCTTAAATATTTGTAAGAACTTGCTACTTTTAAACTTATAATTTGACGGAGCAAGTTCTCTATCGTCTTCACGCACTCTGTTATATAGTATTGAAACGAGCCTAATCCAAAGAAGAAAAAAGACTAGTTCAATAAATAGGTGGAAGATTGATGATACAGACCTCAAAAGCCCCCACCTCAAAAGAGCAAAATCGGAGCGCATCTGGGCTAATTCTATTGGTTTTAGAAAAATAGAGGCACTAAATAGCGAAATTATTTGAACGGCAGCATAAAAAATTTGAATAAGCAAGGCAGCAAGCAAAAGTTCTTTTCTATGTCCCTTACTCATGCGTGATGACTTCTTGGCAGCCTCAAAAGCTGAGAGACCCTCAAAAAAATAATAATGAAAAATAAGACAGTAACGAACTGAGCAAAAGACCAAAAAAATAATTAATAAAAGATAAGGTATATAAAAAAACAAATCACTGTAAATTGCCGAAACAATAAATGAGGGAACTCCTATTTTATCTAATACATCACCAAGTAACCTATATGGATTGCCCGGTATATAAAGAATCAAAAGAATAAAAAACAAATAATTCTTAGGCTTATATAAATCTTTCATCCTTTTTAAAATTTCAGAACACTCAGCTCTAAGTGAAAATGAACTTTTGATTGTGGTGAAAGAAATCATAAGAGCATACTCAAAAATGATATAAAGAGCACCTAAAATGAGAAAAACAAATAATATAGGTAGCAGTGCAGTTCTAAGCAATTCTGGTAAATTATCACTTCTGATATATGAAAATCCTGTCAGATTCAAAGTAAATCTAAACATAAATCCGGCAGCAGGAAAAAGAAAATATAAATATAAGACTCTAAGAAGCATTGCATATGAAATAGTAAGACCTGCTCTACGCCAATTAAATTTAAATAATTCTCGGCTCAAGCTGAAATTTTCTCTGCTCAACAGTCGTCCTCTTCTCCTACCATTCTTATCGCTCATACGCCACCTTAACTTTCAAGATTTTACAAATACCAACATATCTGACTATATCTTAGTTCCAAACACATAACATAGCAACAAATACTTCATTCTGGTATTCATCTTACTTATACTACTATGCGTACCCCGGCTGGGCTTTGTACCCATATTCATTCTATAATTCAATAAAAAAGGAGCCAATCCCCGGCTCCTAAAATTAAAATCTAAATCAAACTCCGAATCTAAGTCTAACAATAAACAAATCCAAGTCCTCATCCTCTTAGAAAATAAATACACAAAGCACCAGTAATAATTAAAAAAGCGCCAGCAATATAATATGCAAGCCTTTGACCTTGCTGTGAATATACTGTCTGACTCTCATCTTGTCTCTTAAGTAAGGGCGCCAAGGCCTTGCTCACCGGTGTATATAAAAGAAGAACTAAACCTGAATTAATTGAAGCCTTAATAAGATTAAAGGGCAAAATTGCAGGAAGCAACAAAGGAATTACTTTTGATCTATCTGTATTCATATAAATAGGTGTGACAATAAAATTCCATAATAGCATTAAAATCGTCATAATAATTGTGGCATATATAAGACCCACCACAAGATTCTTCATAGTTTTTTTCTTTGTCCACAGTACTAATGGAACCATAACAAAAGATAGGCTGGATATTATATTAAGTAAAAGTCCCCACCCTCCTGTAGACGATATCGTCAGCATCTCAATGAAGCAACAAATAATGGTGGAAACAAAAGCCAACGTGGGGCCAAATAATAAACCGCCCATCAAAAGAATGACATCTTTTGGCTCATACTTAAGAAATAATACAGCTGGAATTCTTCCAAAGGCAACCGCAACAAAAGCCAAAGCAGTTATCATTGCCACGAAGCAAATCGTTCTAACTGTATTTGTTCTCGACACTTGTCCATTTCTCTCTAACATAGAAAGACCTCCTAAATTAAAAATACCACACCCGAAACAGTCGTCGAGTGTGGCATAGAAATGAAAAAGTTATCAATTCGTAGCCATCTTCTTCTATCCAGACTTTAACTGTCGGTCTTGGAATTTCACCAAATCCTGTATGAGACTCTGCTCATAACCTGCACTATACGTGCTCGCGGACTGTCACCGCCGATCGGGAATCGCACCCTGCCCCGAAGATCTGCTCAAATGCTTCTATATTGTATCACTGTAAAAATAAGAAAAAAGTGATTTAGTTAACAGAGGCTAACTAAGAATTGTAATTTTTTACTACTTTTTTGCATCTTGTAAGCTACCACTTGTAAGCTTATTTAACAAGCCTCCCATAAATTACTAATTAACATTCTGTCGCCTAGTCAATTTCTTTTCGTCTTAGATTCGACAAGGTCTCATTTGCCAGTAATCTCTCCTTTATTCTTATTCCCGATGTGAAACCAGTAATACTGCCATCCTTTCCAATGACTCTATGGCAAGGAATAAAGATAGGCAAAGAATTCATTCCGCAGGCCTGCCCAACAGCCCTAGAATAGTTAAGATAAGCCTTGCTTCCTTTTTCGCCCTCAACCTTTTTAGCAATTTCCGCATAGCTACAAGCTTGACCATAAGGAATCTGAAGAAGAGCTAAGGATACTTTTATCTGAAAGTCTGAACCTTCGACAAGATAATAAAAGTTAAAGTCCTTATTCTTATTGTTAATATATTCATTAAGTGCTACGTAAACCTTTTCTTTTGGATTAGCTTTTGTCTCCAAATCAACTTCCATTGTTTGGTCAAACATCTTAGAATTGATATTTCTTACATAACTCAATGTATCTCTACCAATATTTTTATTCAAAGCAAAGTCTATATTTAAAATACTGGTTTCACTCTGAATCGCCCTCGCCCCTTTGCCCAATAAACCGAGTTCAGCAAGTAAGACTCTATATAAAGGACAAGTTATTTTCTCTCCATATCTTATAAAATTAGACTCAATCAGCAATGGCATATTTCCTATATATGCTTCACTTTTCTTATTCGTAACTTGCTTATAGCTTCCACTATCATCTATTTTTCTTTCAATCCCTGTCAAGCTGTCAAGATCACTCTGTTTATAAAAGACTCCATCTTTTATTAAATCAAGGTATTTGAATTCTGGATAAAAATCACACAGATCATAAATTAAATACTTACCTGTTTCATCAGGGAGAAAAATCTTCCTTTCAGCCCTACTAAATAAATAATCCTTGCTACAAAAAAGATTTGCTATCAAAAGCTCGTCCAAATTACAACAATTAACAGTATGGAAAATAAAATATGCATCTGGCAATGAAAATATTCCAATTGATCTAGAAGCAAGAGCCAAAAAATTGAGACTAAATTCCGAGATATACCTATCTTTATCCGGAATATATCTCCTACCTTTATTCTCAAAACCTAAATAAGTCAGAAATTCAGTCCCTACATAACCATCTTCAAGTGCAGTCGATATAAAATATGGAAAACTTTCTGTATCGCTCAGGCGCCTCAAAAGCATATAAAACAATAGCTTCAATTCTATTTTCTGACGCTCCATAAAAGAGCTTATATTTTCAGTACAAGTAAAATAAAGACAGAAATCACAACTGCTATTCTTCTCAAAAATAAAAGTAGCAATGATTTCCCCTGCCCGCACTTCGCCATCTTCACTATCTTCAATACTTTCAATAATATAAGCATTTCTCTTATGTAAAACATCATCAGATATAAGGTCCGCCAAAACCTGTCTTTTTAAAGTAAAAAAGCACTCCCTAGCAAAATTAAAATCTTTTAATCTCTTCAAATCCTTAAGTCTTATCTGTCTTAATCTAAACATAAGAAGGCCCTCCAACTCGGGAAGTAAATCATAGCAATATGTCATTTTATGCATACTGTATTTTGGGATTTTATTACATTTATTACAAGTTTATAACATAAGTATATCGCATTATTGTCTTACTTATTTATTTTAAATATTAGTTTAAATACTTATTAGCCATTTGCAATTTTATTTTCTATATTCTCAATAATACATCCCTGTCACAAAATCTTAACAGCCTGTCCATTAAACTTAATATTAATTTCACTGGATTAAGCTAAAATATATTTGATAGACAAGGAATTGCCTTGCCTATAAAGGAGGTAAGTTATGCAATTTAAAAATAATAAGATTAAAAATTCACTTAAATCTATTTTTATGATAGGTATTGCTGCAACTTTATTTCCTCAATTAATTTCTCCTATATATGCTGAGAGTAATATAACAGGTCAGGGTATACCTACTGCCAAGAATATAGAGTTACAGCAGGCACCAGAATTAAGTGAAGATAAACTAAATGAAATTAAAGATACATTAGACAAATATTTCAATCATGAAATTAAGACAAAAGATAGAACTATTAATGGTGATATTGTTATTAAACTGGAATCCGGTGGAAAATTAATACTGATTGATGACCCTCATATCGACAAAAGTAAATTACTTTCTAGCGATCCATCAGAATCAGTTGAAGGTATTGCTTATCAAGGTTTGACATATGACAACGATATAAGTCCTATCGATACCCCCTTTACCACGGGTGATGCCAGCATGATTAAATATATCAATGTTAATCAGAGTTTCGAAGTGAAGACAAGTGATCCAGCGGCAGTTGTTGATAGTTTCTACGCTCGTTTCCCCGAGGGAAGAATTCAATATCAATATACATTTAATGACGATATTGGCTTAACTCTTGATGCCAATCAGAATATATATTTTTACGCTGTAAAAGTTTTCCACCATTTTAAGGATGAATCATACGAATATTTTACTCCTAGCCACTATCAATTCGTCCTTTATTCAATTGATAAATAATTGATACAATCGATGTAAATAAATAATATATTGATTAGTTTTACTGGTCGATGCTTACAGATTTAACTGAGCATCGGCCTTTTAATTTAAAATTTTTTCGCAGAACTTTTTTTATCTTCAAAACTTATATATCTATAAAAGTGAAAGTTGAATCTATAGATACTAGGATATTTTAAGCAGATAAACTTGCCTTTATTTCACAAACAGTCTATACTAGTTGGCTGTCGAGAAACTCAAAAGAAGTTTCTTTAGTATTACGAAATCTTATAGTAGGCGAACTAATCGCCAAAGAAAGGACAAACATGGCTACAAGAAGAGGACCACGTTTTAAGGAATGTCGCCGTTTGGGAGTAAATGTCTGTGGACACCCCAAGGCAATGAAACGAGCTATCTCTGATGAGCGTTCACGTAAGAAATTAAGTGAATATGCTCTCCAGCTCCGTGAGAAACAGAAGATCAAAGCATACTACGGTATCTTTGAGAAACAACTTCGCAACTATTTTGCCAAGGCTCAGAGAGTTCGCACCGGTACCACTGGTGAAGTTTTACTCTGCATGCTCGAGAAGCGTCTTGACAATATGGTATATCGTGCAGGTTTTGCAAGTTCAATCCGCATGGCACGTCAGATGGTAAGTCACGGTCATTTCTTGGTAAATGGCAAGAGAGTCAATCTCCCCAGCTACCAATTAAAAGTTGGTGACGAAATTCAATTATGCGAGAAGAGCCGTTCAAATAGCTACTTCACTGAATTATTTAGTGATTCACTCAGCACAGTTCCTTATCTCGAAAAGAACAAGGATCAATACACAGCTAAGTTGAGCCGCGAACCAGAGCGCAGTGAACTTCCAATCGAAGTCACAGACCGTATGGTCGTCGAGTTCTACAGCAGATAAGTTATCTTATCGATAGAATTGAATTATTTTCAAGCAAAAATACCACCTCATATGGGTGGTATTTTTCATATATAGACATTAAGATAATATTTCTTAGATGAAGAATTTATTCTTTATTTTAAAGAAGCGCGGGATTATCTGAAAAATACCTATCTAAGTCTTTTTCTATCTTCTCACAAATAAGCCTATCTCCCTCTAAATTAAGAACCAACAATGGTTCATGAAGCGATAATCTGAGAAGAAACCACGCCTTTTCCTGTCCATCACTCACATTGACTCGAAGACCCTCATAATTTGGCTCCACTAAGTAATATTTTAATCCATAACTCATGAAGCTCTTTCCTTCATTCTCCTTTATACTCTCAGTCAGTTCATTTATTGTGCTTTCTCCAAATTTTCTAAAATCCTCGGCTAATATAGTTAGTCTTTTCTCGGTACTATACTCTGCCTCTGCTAAATCCGATATACAATGCTCTATTGTCTTGCCCATTCTTTTTAATTTTGTCGCATAAATTAAAATTCTTGTAGCAAGATAGGCACCATCATCAAGAAAGTAATTTTCAGCAAAAGCCGCATGGCCGCTAGTTTCAATAGCGAGCGGGGTTCTTACGCCCTCCTGATTTAAACGTATTGCCTCATTAATAACATTTTTATACCCTCTTTTGAAACGTTGCTGTCTACCTGTCCTCTCTTCGATAAATTCTTTAAGACCAACTGAAGTTATAGAATCTGTGACAATTGTTGCCCCCGGCTTTTCTTCCAATAATATATGCGAAATCAATGCAATAAGCCTATTCCTATTAATCTCGCGCCCGTCAGCAGCAATAAGCGCAGATCTATCAACATCGGTATCAAATATAACACCTAAATCCGCTCCTTGTTCGCGTACAGCCCTCTGTATTGCTGGAAGAGCTGTCTTATCTTCGGGGTTGGGAATATGGTTCGGAAAGGTCCCATCTGCTTCAAGATATAAAGATCCACTAATATTGGCACCAAGCGGCTCAAGAACTTTAGTAGCATAAAAACCTCCGGCTCCATTACCAGCATCAACAATAATATGCATATTAGCAAGAGGTCTCTCTCCACAAGCAGAAATAGACGAATTTTCTTCATCTACATCAGAAACAGACCTAGCACTGCCTAGTTCAGATATAATTTTGTTCCTGAGAATTTCAGCATAACGGTCCATAAATGGACGCTCCAATATACGTTTACCGAGTTCATTCTCATACCTTTTTTTGAATCTAAGATATAAATCATTTGTCTCATCAGAACTTAAGTTTTTAGCATAAACTGGGATATCATCAAACTCAACATATTTACTCGCATATATTTTTTCTGCTCGTTCAATAATAGCCTTGATATCGGCAGAAGACAGACCTCCGCTCGCTGTAAAAAACTTAATTCCATTTCTGGTTCTAGGAAGATGACTTGCTGTGAGCATAACTGCCGCATCCACTTTCGTGCTATCATCCACTGTACTCATAAACATCGCAGGGGTAGATGACAAGGCAAAATAGATAGCTTCTCCTACATTCTTCTCTAGAAGTCCGAAGCAAAAAGCATAGGAAAGCCTCTTCGCAGTCACCCTAGAATCATGTCCAATGCTGATTTTAAGCTCTGAAACATCCTTTTTAAGTTTAGATGCAATATAATCTAAAAAAGCCTCTGCTATTGCCGCCGTCTCTCTGAGCCCTAAGTTATATCTAGTCGAATCTTTATCCAGACATGCATATCCTCTTATATCACTTCCATTAATCAACTCTGTCAATTTAACCGCTTGCAAACCTCTATCCCCCTATATATTGTCATAGCTAATAGAATCAATTCCAACTTAATTCACTATAGATATTTATACAACTACATAAAATAAAAAGCTACCGCCATACAAATATAAATAAAAGTCCTTCTAGCGAAGGACTTTAGTTTAAACTCAAATATTATTTTACTCATTATTAGTATTAGTATCTTCTTCAGCTTCATTATCCTTATCGTCATCTTTTGTATAAGAATAATAATCATAAGAAGTAGGTATGAGAGGTGAACCCTCTTCAAAGTACTCTGTATATGCTGCCCCACTACTATAAGTCGCCTGTGTTGCACGATTACCAGAATACGCAGATACATCTACACCAACAGTATCGGCAGGTATCTCAAAGTTTCTAACCTCTTTATCTTGGTGCAACCTGTTCATAATACCATAAAACACTTGTACAACCTTATACGCATCCACCTGAGGTATATATGTAGTCTTTACTCTGTTATCGAAGCCATACCAAATACCCATCGTGTAATATGGAGTATATCCAACTGTCCACTGGTCTGTTGCATTTTCAGTGGTACCTGTCTTAACCGACGTAGGAATAGCAATTCCCTGACCATTTGTAATAGATCCATATTGAGCAACCGTACCATAAAGTGGTGAGTTTGCCAGTCTAGGTCTAGTTACTTCTTGTAAAATAGATGTAATAGCATATGCTGTTGATGGTTTAAATACCTGTACTGTATCAGATGGTGTATCTAGTATGATATTTCCGTCAGAATCTTCTACTCGAGTATATACAATCGGTTCATGATAAATACCATTAGAAGCGAATGTTGCGAAACTATTAGCTAGTTCTAAAGGAGATATACCATGGGTCATAGCACCGACAGCCAAACTTAGTTGCGACTGATCATCTGTCATATCCCAACCATTATTGCTGAGATAAGCCTTTGCATTCTCAACTCCAACCAAGCTCAAAGTTTGAACAGAAATTGTATTCAATGACTCTTTTACAGCAAAACGCATGAGGACGTTGCCTCGGAAATTAAAGTCATAGTTATTTGGCCAAATTTCATTAGGTCTTTGTGGATCGAGAGCCTTTGGCACATCTTGGAATAAAGTATTACCTGCTGCCACGCCAAGATCAATCGCAGGACCGTATACAGCTACTGGTTTAATTGTAGAACCGGGCTGCCTCTTAATATCACTAGCTCTATTCAGAACAAGATTTTGAGTTTTCTCTCCAACTCCACCCTGCATAGCTACAATTTCATGCGTATCATTATTAATAAGGACACCACCGGAATTTGGTCTCTCTGGCTGATTATCATACATACCAGGGACTGTTTCAAAATTACTATGATCCGCATAAACTTCATCAAGAATCTTCTGAGCTTCGGGATCCAAAGTTAGGTGAATTCTAAGACCACCGCCACCTACCATTCTGCTTGCAGCAATCTCAGAATATCCTAGCTTATTTATTAAATCCTGTTTGACTCTCTTAACTGCATATTCAACAAAATAGGGATTAACATCACTAGCAGATTTAGTATCTTCAGCTTTTTTAAAATGAAGATCTTCATCTAAAGCCTGTCTATATTCTTCTTTTGTGATTCTTCCAAGTCTGTACATATTGGCCAGAACTTGTCTTTGTCTCCTAAGACCATTTCTTCTTCCTCTCTCAGTCCTTGGATTATAACTGGTTGGACTTTTAGGAATTCCCGCAAGATATGCACACTCAGCAAGTGTCAAATTTGGAGCAGTCTTGCCAAAATATGCCTTAGCAGCAGACTGTATTCCAACATATGAGTTAGCCATCGGAACAAGATTGAGATAAAGTTCCATTATTTCAGATTTACTGAGCTGATGCGTTAAAATAATTGCCCTGTACCATTCTTGAATCTTTCTCTGAACCGATCTCTGATCCTCGCCCGTTAGTAGTTTAACTGTTTGTTGGGTAATTGTTGACCCACCATGTCTTGCCTCTCCACCATTTGTGAGAGCACTGACAACAGCACTCGCAATACGTCTCGGCGATATGCCGATATTCTCTTCAAACCGTTCATCTTCTGTTGAAATAAAAGCATCAACAATCGCTGTGCTGCTAACTTCTGAAAGAGCTATCCACTCTCTATCTATATTTTGACTACCTGTTAACTTTGCAAGCTCATTCCCTTGAGAATCATAAACAAATGAAGTTTGATCTCCACCCTTAGAAAGGAGCAGACTTGCCGGGAGTTCTTCAGTTAATGCAACGTTAGCAATAAGTGCTCCAACACCTATGCTTCCAACAAAGAAAATGACAAGAATAACAAGCAATATCAGTGGTTTAATAAGAGATAAAATACTGCCGCCGATATTTGACAATAAAGACTTTGAAGAACCAGGTCTAGTTGGTTTACCATGTACTTTTTTCCTAAGACTTTTACTAAACTTCCTAATCTGATTCTGATTCAACTGCCTGTGACTTATTGCCTCTCTCGCCTTGGTCATCAAACTGTTCAATTCTTCATCTTTTCTCTTATTATTTCTCTCTAATGAATCGGCAAATGGACTTTCTTTAGACCTTTGCCCATTGGATTTGGAAAAGCTCTCTGAGTTATTATCACTTGATAATTTCTTGGAAATATTATCCACTTCTTCATCATCTTTTTTACGACTTTTCTTCTTATTGAATAAAGAAGCAAAAATTTTATTATTTTTAGTTACCTTTGAACTATCTTCTTTATTCAAATTAGAATCATCATTCTGTGACGCCAACTTCTCTTCTACTTTTCTAAAAAGCTCATCCTTAGATTTGTTAGATAAACTAATCTTTTTAGAGTCAAGTTGATTTTGTTCAAGTCCAGATTTAGAACTATCAACTATATTTTTGTTGCTATTATTTAATGTGACTTTATCAGAAAAAGCTGATTTTCTAAAATTTTCAGCTGCTTCTTCCGCCCTATTAACCTTATTACTAGAACTGCTTCGAGTATTCTCAAGCCTTGACTCAAAATCTCCCCCCATTCTTTTGGGACGAAAATCTCTGACACCGGCTCCCTCATTAGGTTCAGACGAAATTGGTCTAGGTCTCCTATATGCACCATTATCACCTGAGCTATTAGGTAAATTAAGATTTTTTTTGTCATCATTCATATATGTTAAGCAATCTTTCTACGCAGATATATTAATTTAGACTTTCAAACTCTCAATAAGTATTTTGACTGGAAAATCCCAAAATAAAATATTTAAAATTATATCACTTATGCTTTTACAAGCAAAAATTATGCTGGACTCAAAGTGCTAAATACGGTTAATTTTAAGTGAATATTCTTCTTTGTTAATATTTTTATTAGTTCGCTATAATATAGTCATCAGTTAAATAATATTGTTTAAAGGTTGGATAAGTTATTCCTATGTCAAAACAAATTAAGAATCGTTTCATATGTCATATCAGAGATTTAAATGAAAATGGACAGGGAATTGCAACTCATAATGGTAAGGTTGTTTTCGTGAATTCAGCTATCCCCGGTGATATTGCAGAGGTAGAAATAATCAAGTCTAGTAAAAAATATGATGTGGCTCGTGTTATAGAATTGCAAAATAATAATCTAATCAGATCTGCTGCCTTTTGTCCTATATACAAAATTTGTGGTGGCTGTAATACTCAGCATCTCTCTTATGCTGCCACACTTAACTACAAAAGATCACATGTAATAAATTGTTTGAACCGAATTGGAGGACTTAATTTTGATCAAAATATATGTACTCCATGCATAGGGATGGACTTGTCCAATAAAAGCTTATCTGAGCAGTCCGGAATATATTCTGATTTCTCTTCTATCACTGAAAAGAATTCAAATAATCTTAACTATGAGCGTCAAAAACTGGTAACAGCTTTTGACCAGCTTCTAAATACACAAGACTATAGTGTTCTTAAAGAAAAGCTAAATGAAGAATGCAAAGGTCTTTTTTACCGAAATAAGGTCATATACGCAGCAGAAAATAAAAATGGCTGTTTAAGTCTTGGTTTTTATGCACCAAGGTCTCACTCTGTTTGTTCTTTTCCCTTATGCTCTATCCAAGCGTCTGTATTTGATCTAATCAAGAATGTTATTTGTGAATTTTGTGACGAGTATGGGATATCTGCATATGATGAATCAAATGAAACAGGATGTATACGAAAGGTATTCTTAAGAAGGAGCACTGCAGAATATAAATTACAACTATGTTTAAGCATTTATGAGAATTTATCAAAAGAATTATTGTTAGATTTGGCAGATACAATTGACAAAGCCCTTGCTAAAAATTGCTACGATGAAATATTGGAATCTTTCTATATAAATATAAATCGCTCACGCGGTAATAAGGTTATGGGGGACAAATTCATTTTGATACGAGGTAAGGAAAGAATTACAGATTCGCTTCTCGGTCTTAAATTCAATTTGTCGCCTCAAGCTTTTTTTCAAGTTAATTCGAGGCAAACCGAGATCTTGTATAAGCTCGCCATTGATTCTTTGGGAGATATTAGTCAAAAGCGAGTACTTGATTTGTATTGTGGTACTGGTACGATCACTCTGCTTATGGCACAGAAGTCACAGGCGGCTTTTGGAATAGAGCTTGTTCAAGAAGCTATTTCTGATGCAAAGTTGAATGCTAAAATAAACTCAATTGATAATGTTGAATTTATTTGTGGCAAGGCAGAAGATGAGCTTGAACTACTAATTTCTAAGCTAGGTAATAATTTTAGTTCTCCTATATGCCCTGTCCCCTCTCATCACCGAGCTAATTATTTTGATATTATTGTTCTTGATCCTCCACGTAAAGGGGCTGAGCTTTCTCTTCTTGATACTATTCTTAGGCTTAAGCCGGAAAAAATCCTATATATTTCGTGTCATCCAGCAAGTTTGGCTAGAGATTTGAAGTATCTTTGCGAGGAAGATTATGAACTCGAAAAGATTATACCTGTCGATATGTTTGCATTTTCTACTCACGTTGAGACGGTGTGTTTGATGAGGCGAGTACGGTAGTGAAAAGCCTTGTTTAACAGGTGTTTTACGTGGTTGAATTTGAGTGGGATTGTGCTTCGAGGGCTTGTTGAGCGTTTATGGGAACTGGTCAACGGGCTTTCGGGGCAAATTGCTCAAAGGGTTGAGTAGTCGATTTTGCTTTTGGCTCATTTGAGTGGGTGAGATTGATATTTTGACCGCTGAGTGGGTGAGATTGATGATTGTAATGGAGGCGTGTTATGGGAAATATGTTTGAGACGGATCGTTTGATATTGCAACGTCCAAAGTTAGATGATTTAGATGATTTGTTTCATCTTTGTTCTAATCCTGAAGTAAATCAATACAATCCGGCTGGTGCTGATCGCAGTATTGATGATTCGAAGCGCACGTTAGCAGGCTTTATCGCAGATTGGGATAACGATCAGGTTGGCTACTATAGTGCCAGAATTAAAACCAGCGGTGAATATCTGGGCTATATCGCAGTACGGAAAAAACTATTTTTAGGCATTGATGTGCTTAATTTGGCTTACCGTATTGAGCCTAAGTTTCAAAGACAAGGTTACACCTATGAGGCTTGTCGTTTTATTTTAGATCATCTGGATTCATCAATATCTGAAATGCCGGTTATGGCACTAACAAAGGCAGATAATATTCCTTCTTTCCAGTTAGCGATAAAGTTAGGGCTTATTCATAATCCAAGGTTTAATGATTATCCTGAACCGGGGGATGTTTATTTGTTTAGCGTTGGTACAGAAGTTTCTGACTGCTTTTCTGGAAAGATATTGTAGGAGGTAGCGATGGCTTCCACAAAAGAATATCTAGACTTCATATTAGAACAGCTCGCCGGCTTAGATGAGATTTCTTATCGGGCGATGATGGGTGAATATATCCTCTATTACCAAGGAAAAGTCTTTGGTGGGATTTATGACGACCGCTTTTTAGTTAAGCCAACCAAATCAGCCATAGCAATGATGCCGGATGCAAAGAAAGAGCTGCCTTATGATGGAGCGAAAGCGATGCTCCTTGTAGATAATATAGATAATCGAGAATTCTTGCAAGACTTAGTTCATTTGTATTTTTATTGACTGATGAATCAATTACTTCATTAGCTAAGCTTGTTCCAGACATAATTGATTATACAAATGAAAACTCTATAATTAA
>JAEZWR010000037.1 GCA_023420115.1 Bacillota bacterium
CGCGTGAACCGTGCCCACACGGCGCTTAAAGACGGCGCCTTTCATGAGCGGGAAGTGCTTAACCAGGTTCTCCACGCGCAACACTTCGGGTCGCGACATGCGGTCTTCAGCACTCACATGTACGTCGTACTTTTCTGACAAAGGATATATGTCTTGATGCGTCCAATTGCAAGCCACGATTTCACCCGAACGTACGCAAGCCACCAAGTGGTGGTTAAGCTCATCTACGTCCTCGGCCTCATCATTTTCAGACCTAACTAGCGGCGGTTCCCCTTGCAAACACTGGTCTTGAGCCAAAGGACAACGCGGCGCGAACGGACAGGCCGTGGGTTCTGTCAACATGGAGGGCGGATTGCCTTCCACTGACGCCAGCGGTTCGGAAGATGTGCGGTCCGGGCGGGGTAAGGATCCCAATAGGCCGATTGTGTAAGGCATGGTGGAGTGGTAGAAAATGTCGTCCACAGTGCCGGATTCCACGCAACGGCCTGCGTACATGACAGACACGCGATCCGCGATGCCAGCCACTACACCCAAGTCGTGGGTAATCATGATCACCGCCGCACCCGTCTCCCGCTGCGCAGTTTTCAACAAGTCCAAGATCTGGGCTTGAATAGTCACGTCCAGTGCTGTAGTGGGCTCGTCGGCAATAATCAAGTCCGGATCGTTCGCAATCGCGATCGCAATCATTACGCGCTGGCGCATACCGCCGGAAAACTCGTGCGGGAATGCCTTAAATCGCACAGCCGGGTTGGGAATACCGACCAGGCCTAGCAGTTCGATTGCCCGCTCACGCGCTTGGGCTTTCGTCATGTTTTGGTGGATCGTTAAGGCTTCAACAATCTGGTCGCCGACCGTGTATACCGGCGTCAAAGCGGATAGCGGGTCTTGGAAGATCATGGCGATATTCTTGCCGCGCACCTTCGACATCCAACGGTCAGATTCGCCCAGGATCTCTTGACCATGCAGTTTCACAGACCCGGAAACGCGAGCCGATTCGTCCAACAGGCCCATTACAGCCATGGAGGTCACAGACTTTCCGGATCCTGATTCGCCCACAATACCTAGCACTTCGCCGGAGTTTACCCGCAAGTTCACGCCTCGAACCGCGTGGACTAGGCCGTCCTCGGATGGGAACGTTACATTGAGGTCTTTAACTTCGAGGACGGGCACGCCATCTCGTCGTTGGGGAACCTCTCGGTGCTTCTGCGTGGTCTTTTGCGTGGTCTTTTGCTTGCTCATGCTGCGCCTCCAGACTTCGAAGAGGGGTCAATGGCGTCGCGAAGGCCATCACCAATGAAGTTCACGAAGATCAATGTGATCGTCAAAAGGGTTGCGGGGGCTAGGAACACCCACGGAGATGTGGTGGCCATGCCTTGCCCTTCTGCGATAAGCACGCCTAATGACGTTTCTGGCGGCTGCACGCCGAACCCAAAGTAGGACAGCACCGTTTCTGACATGACGGCTGCAACAAAACCTAAAGCGGCCTCAATAATGAGGTAGGACGCCACATTCGGGATGATGTGTTTCGCAATAATCACGTAAGGCGGCACGGACATGTACCGTGCGGCGGTCACATATTCTAAGGACTTCACTGAAAGGGTCATGGATCGGATCACGCGTGCAGAGAGCATCCATCCAAACGCTGCCAACAGCAAAATGAATAACAAAGTGGACGACTTCGACCCGCCCGTCTTTTGCGAAACCACTGCGATAATCAAGAACGAAGGGATAACCAGCAGCAGGTCAATGACCCACAATGCGGCCTTGTCGAACCATCCGCCAAAGTAGGCAGCTGACGCACCCACAACCGCTGCAGCTGCGACTTGAATACCGGACACGCTCAGGCCAATCACTAACGATTTGCGCAAGCCTTCAATGGTCAAAGCAAACACGTCTCGCCCACCTTGCGTGGTGCCAAACCAGTGTTCCCCGTTGGGTGGTTTCAAGAACGAGGACGTAACTTCTTCGTAGTCAAAAGGAGTCAAGTACGGGCCGATGATGGCGATAAGCGTAATGATGCCAAAACCGATGAGTCCCACGCGGGCTGTATTCGAACGCAAGAACCGGCGCCTAACCAGCTGGCCGCGCGTCAGGCGCTTGATCTTCTTACCCCGCTGCTTCGCTTCAGGATCTTTCTGGTCGCGGTGGTCTTGTTTTACCACGCTTTGGCTGGCTGCAGCAGTGTTTTTGCTCGCAGTATCCAGATCTGCTTGTGCAGTGTCAACCTTTTCTTGCGTGGAATCTACAGTGTTATCGCACGCAGAATCCGTGGCGGACATGGTTGCATTATCAAGGGCAGGATTTTCCGCTCCTGTCCTCGAACCCATTTGCATGGCAGAGGAATCAGATACGTAACGGCCGTCTTGACCACCCTGGTGTGGGTTTTGACCATCCCTGCGTGGAGGTTGAGTCTGATTGGACATGCTTAGCTCACCCTCACTCGCGGATCAACAACGACGACTAGTAAGTCTGATAGCAACGCACCTGTGAGCGTACACGCCCCAGAGAAGGCGACCACCGCAGCCGTGCCGTTAATGTCTTGGCCACGTATAGATTCCACGCCGAAGATACCCATACCGTGCCAGCCGAAGACCTGCTCGGTGACGGTCGCACCTAAGAACAGGGTGGCTACAGCGAAAGCAAAGTAAGTCGCCATGGGGACTAGGGATGTGCGCAAAGCGTGGCGGCGCACAGCCTTGGACTTCACCAGGCCTTTAGCGCGGGCTGTGCGCACGTAGTCTGCACCTAGCGTGTCTAGCATGAGGTTGCGCTGATAGCGCGAATAAGAGGCAATACCCATCAACGACATGGAGATTGTAGGCAACAATAGGTGCTGTAGGCGGTCGAAGACCGCTGCTCCAAAGTAATCGCCGTGCGCACCCGTTTCGCCGGTGAACTCAAAGAACTGCGTACCCGTCATACCGTTGAACTGGATCGCCCCGACTTGCAGGAGGTTTGCCAGCACAATCACGGGCGTGGAAATGATGATCAAAGACAGGATGGACACGATGCGGTCCGTCTTGGAGTACTGCTTCGTTGCCGTCCAAGCGCCCACCGCGACACCGCCAACCATGCCGACCAGCGAACCGATCAAAATGAGTCGCAACGACACCCAGATGCGCACGCTAATAATGGAGTTCACAGACGCTCCCGTTGGCGTCATCCCCCAGTCCCATTCCGTGAAGATCTTCGTCAGCCAAATCCGGTAACGCTCCCATATAGGCACAGAGTCGGAAATGTTATAGGAGATAAACATGCGTTCAATAGAATCCCAGTCTCTGGTTGGATCTGTCACGTCGTAGACAGATTTTGGATCCAGAGCATAGGACGCGATTAGGTACGCCAACGACACGGCGATGAAGAGAAGAGCCACGTAGTTCACGAGCCTTCTCGCCAAGTAGTACAACATAGGCTATGACCTTCTAGCTACATCCTGGTCACCCCACACTCACGTCTGCTTTGGCGTGTTC
>JAEZWR010000041.1 GCA_023420115.1 Bacillota bacterium
CTTCTGAACATGGTAGGACTCAATGAGGAACATGCCAACAGATATCCCCACGAATTTTCAGGCGGTCAACAGCAACGTATCGGAATAGCCAGAAGTCTTGCCGTTCAACCGGAATTTATAGTGTGTGACGAGCCTGTTTCCGCATTGGATGTAAGTATTCAGGCCCAAATAGTAAATATGCTGGAAGACATGCAGGAAGATTTGGGGTTGACGTATCTGTTTATAGCCCATGATTTGTCCGTTGTAAAACATATTTCCGACAGAATAGGAGTTATGTATCTGGGAAAACTGGTTGAGCTGGTGGATTCAAAAATCCTCTACCACAGACCTCTCCATCCCTATACGAAATCTCTTCTGTCTGCAATACCTGTTCCGGATCCGGAAGTAAACAGAAAGAACATAAGAATAAAACTTCAGGGAGAGATACCTTCCGCCATAAACCCTCCGTCCGGGTGCAGATTCCACGAGAGATGCCCCAACTTCACGGAGATTTGTCGCCAAAAGGAACCGGAGTTTTTAGAAATTGAACCTGACCATTTTGTTGCTTGTCACAACATCGAACTATGATATAATTCCCGAAAGGGAAATATATAAAAAAAATTAGGAGGAAAATTGTGAAAAAGAGATCATTGTTATTGTGCCTGTTATTGGTATTTGCACTTGTTCTTACTTCATGCGGTCCGAAACCGGGAGAAGAAAAACCTGCAAGCAATGAACAGAGCACTGAAACAGCTAAGGAAGAACCGGCTGAGGAAGAACCGGTTCAAGAAAAAGTAGAAGAAGAACCGGGAAGAGTTGACGGAGAACTGGATCTTTGTATAGCTTCAGAACCCAACTCCATCGACCCTGCACTTAACTCTGCAGTAGACGGTGCCATTATTCTTCAACATACTTTCGAAGGATTGATCAAATGGGTTGACGACGGTAAAGGAAATGCCACACTTGTACCGGGACAAGCGGAAAGCTGGGATGTATCCGAAGACGGACTTACATGGACTTTCCACTTGAGAGACGGAATAAAATGGCATGACGGACAACCTGTAACTGCACATGACTTCGTGTATGCATGGAATCGTCTTTGCAATCCTGAAACTACTGCCGAATATGAATATATGGTAGACATGGTTGAAGGATATGAAGAAAAAGAATTGAATATAAAAGCGGTAGACGATAAAACTTTTGAAGTAAAACTTCATACACTATGTCCGTACTTTGAAGAAATCTGTGCATTCCCTGCAACATTCCCTGTAAGAGAAGATGTTGTTTCCAATGAAGCATGGGCAACTGAAGCTGCAAGCTATGTAGGAAACGGACCTTACAAATTGACGGAATGGCAACACAATTCAAAATTGGTAATCGAAAAGGATCCTGAATACTATGAAGCCGACAAAATCATTGCGGAAAAGATAAACTTCCACTTAAAGGATGATACTAACGGAATCTATGCAGGATACAGATCAGGAGACCTGGACTTTATAGAAGGCGTTCCTACTGAAGAAGTTCCCGGATTGCTGAAATCAGGAGAACTTAAAGTAAGGCCTTATATAGGTACTTACTACCTGAGCTTCAATAACCAAAAAGCTCCTTTTGATGATCCGAAAGTTCGTGAAGCTTTCTCATTGGCGGTAGACAGAAATTACATCGTTGAAAAAATTACCCAAACAGGACAGGTTCCTGCAACAGGATTCGTTCCTTCAGGTGTTAACGATGCAAAAGGACCAAGCG
This sequence comes from Bacillota bacterium, assembly GCA_023420115.1. Classification (GTDB taxonomy): domain Bacteria; phylum Bacillota; class Clostridia; order Saccharofermentanales; family Fastidiosipilaceae; genus JAEZWR01. Next base: position 1,726 of record JAEZWR010000041.1, read on the forward strand.
GAGATGACTTCAGAACAGTCGGAGGAGACTATTACTCTGTAGATCCTGCTCAATATGAAGCTAATTGCGAAAGAGCGAAAGAACTTCTTAAGGAAGCAGGATATCCGAACGGAGAAGGTTTCCCTGTAGTTGAATATCTGTACAATACAAGTGAAGGCCACAAGGCAATAGGAGAAGCTCTTCAAAACATGTGGCAGGAAGTTTTGGGAGTACAGGTAACTCTTCAAAATCAAGAGTGGAAAGTTTTCCAACATGAAAGAAAAGAAGGAAACTACATGATAGCTCGTGACGGATGGATAGCCGACTACAACGATCCTATGTCATTCTTGGATATGTTTCTGACAGGTGGAGGAAACAACAATCCGAAATATTCAAATGAAAAGTTTGACGAATTGATTAAGGCTGCCAAGACATCTTCCGACATGGAAGAACGTATGAAGTTAATGCACGAAGCTGAAGACCTGGCATTCGGAACTGAATTCTGTGCAGCTCCGCTTTACTTCTACACCAACAGCTATATGGTTAAACCTAATATTGAAGGAATCTACTATACACCACTGGGATATTTCTTCTTCTCAAATGCTAAAGGATTCTAATTAAATAATCTGTCTCCCGACTGAATGTCGGGAGATTTTTTGTTTCAATCTGCAAGTAATAATATATTTACTATTAAGGGTAAATCGGTTACAATATTGTTAAGACATTTACTTAATTATAGTATAAAAACGTCTTACCTATTTTAACCCGGGAATGTAGGAAAGACGAAAAGAGTTTCATGCATAATTG
>JAEZWR010000053.1 GCA_023420115.1 Bacillota bacterium
AGCTTTGGTAGTTATTAAAGGAGAAGTTAAACGCAATGTGTTGACTTTGCCACTTTCTTGTTTAGCTGGCAGGGACAAAAAAGCTCTTATTTCCGTGAAAGCTTCAGACGGTAGTTTCCAAGAAAAAACAGTAGAGTTAGGTGCTTCTGATGGTGCTATGATAGAAATCGTTAGTGGTATCAATGAAGGAGATGAAGTAAGTACAATTCCTCCCAATATTGATCCTAGAGTCAAGTGAGGCGGTAGCTTATGGCGGTTCTTTTAGAAGCAAAAAATATTGTTGCAACTGTACCCTTGGGAGGAAAACGTTATCTGACCACAGTCGATAACTTTAGTTACAGCTTTGAGGAAGGATTCAGCTATTCAATTGTTGGGAAATCTGGCTCGGGAAAAACTAGTCTTTTATCCATATTAGGCTTACTGAATAAATCCTACAAAGGTGAATTGATTTGGGGAAAGCAAGACGTAAGAAAACTTAATGATAGAGAAAAATCCAGGCTTAGAGCTAAAGAGATTGGGTTCGTTTTTCAGAATTATTCACTGATTCCTCATCTGAAAGTTTGGGAGAATCTGGAAATTGTTTTGCGTTACGGTAATGACAAACGTTCAAAATCTGAACAATACCAGGCAATACTCGAGGCATTGAATTTGGTTGGGCTGGAGGGTAAAGAACGCCAGTATCCTCCCCATCTTTCTGGTGGTGAGCAGCAACGTTGTGCTCTTGCTAGAGCATTAGTAAGTGAACCTAAAGTACTGATGTGTGATGAACCTACAGGGGCTCTGGACACGAAGACCGGGGAGATGCTTATGGATTATCTTCTTAAAAAGGTTCGCGAAAAAAATTTAAGCTTAATTTTAGTAACACACGACAAAGATATTGCTAAAAGTTGCGATACTCAGCTAGAGATACAGGAAGGGAGGCTTGTTGATGTTATTAGCCATTCTCAAAGACCTTAGAATGTCCAAGCTAAAAACTTTCATCTCAGGTTTTTCTATGTTCGTAGGAATTATTGCTGTTATTGCTTCTGTTATGGTGGGCGTTTTAGGTCGAGAATACCTTGAAGCAGTAAACGCCAGAATTAGTGGTTGGGCACCTACCTATAAAGTTACTCTGTCCCTGAATGGTTATAATCGGTATGAGCTTCTGAAATTACTCGACCTCCTCAAAGAGAATGAAGCAGTGGAATTTACGAATGCTACTTCGGTTACTGTTGCAGGACTTTCTAGTAATGATTTAAATGCAGATAAATCAGCACTTTATTCTAAATTGATGCCAGTCGAGATTAAAGTAGTATCTGACAATTATGATAAGATTTTTAATCTGGTTTCAAAAAAAGGTAGTTGGTTTAATTCAACTTATCAACTCTCTGCACTAGTAAACGAAGCAGCAGCTTCTTATTGGGGCTCAGATTACCTAGTATTTAATACTAAAAATTCTTTGTCATTGACTCCATTTAGAGTTAGAGGAATTGTCAGTGACGGAGGAACTGAGCCACATATTTATGTCCGTGCCTCTGATCTTATGATGTTTGCTGATTCTTTATTTAGCCCCACTACTATTAGCCTGTATATGCACCCATCCACATCACTATCTAAAGAAAATATTCATTCCCGTTTTCAGGACTTAGTGACTGACACTGTGCGAGCTAAAGTAGATGAAGTTCAGCGTATTGATCAACAAGAGAGCTATCTCTCGGTTATAAAAATGATTGAGTGGTCACTGATGTTAAGTGCTATTTTGCTTTTGTTTGTATCAATCCTTGGACAGATTAATATTGGATTAGCGTCACTGGAACAAAGAACGAAGGAGCTTTTAATTCGGAGGGCAATTGGAGCGTCCTCTAGGAAAATTTCTCTAGAAATTTTTCTTTCGGTTATCTTTGTTTCCGTATTCGTTTCACTCATATCTATTGCTTTTTCAGCTTTGCTTCTAAGCGTGATACAGAGAGTAGTTTTAAATGATGGTGTTATTCGTCAGGTTAACTTCCCTGTAGAAGCAGCGGTCGTAGCAATTGTTGCGGCTATTATCACAGGCATTATTTCTGGCAGTATACCAGCTGTCAAAGCCGCTCGGCTTGAACCTGCGTTGGTATTAAGATAAAAGAGTTAGCAGAGAAAGGGGATCTTTTCCTATGAAGAAAAACTTCAAAACTGTTTTTGTCAGCCTCATTCTTCTATTTTCGCTTGTGCTTACATCTTGTAGGGCGGGTGTTACTAGGAATACAGATAAGTCTGATAGTGCACTCACTAACACCACAGATGGCTCCGAAAATGTAAAGGCTGATACTGGTAATATTAATCCTAATCCAGCAACTATCACGGATTATGAAAGTATTAAACGAGAGTATCAAGAGTCAATAGAAAAACTTAATTGGCCAGATTCATTTACCTTACCAGAAGAATTAAATCTCGACCAAGATATCCAGTATCAATCGGGATACGGAGACACGATTGCTTCTAATTTGTGGCAGTATGCTTGGGAAAAAGAGTGGCTTGATACATATCAAACAGATGAAGAAAGGGCAAACAAGGCAATAGAAGAACTTGAAAAGGCCTTTGATATGGATTACTTAAGTCCACAGCGTGCTGACGACGCAACACGAAGATTTTTAAGAGACTATATCGATAGAGCAAAATTGGGTGATCCCTCAGGCTTCCAACAGGATATTCTTGCTAATAATCCTTATGATTAATCTCTGTAGCGTAGCACATATGGGTGTGTAGAGCAAAAGCCTCGAATTAAATATCGAGGCTTTTAATTTTGAGTGCTTTAGATAGTTGAGTCATTGATTTTGCTTCTGGCGTTTTTTTTGTTAGTGGGATTGATGCTTGGGTTCTTAACAAGGGAAAATGGAGGTTATTATTTCAATTCTGTACGACGTATAATTGCATAAGCACTAGCTCGCTTAAGATTCTTGATGGGCTTTGGAGCTGCTTGGACATAAAAACCTACTATATTCTAGTGTTTAACTTATACAAGAAGCCCTTTAGCCAAAAATGGATTTCACTGAAGCTTCGCAGCAGAATTCAATTACATCAGCTTTAATTTTTCACCCGTCAGACGTTTTAACCCCAAGCTTTTGTTTTGTTTTTAAAAATTTCTGCAAGCAGGCTAGTACAGCAAGCATCAGTTAAACACAGACTTAAAATACCCGCTGCTTCTAAATATAGATTAAGAATAGCAAGCTAGGGACTATAAGACTCAGAATAGAAAAGGTTCAGAAAATAGCAGGAAAACAAAAAATGTACCGACCAGAATGAAAATTAACCAATGCCAGTTAATGCCATCCCTTTTTCGAATATGTGTCGGAAAGGCCTCTTGAAGCTTATTCAAAGCTCTCTCTAATTTATTCCTCTTTTTAATTTGATAAAAAAGCTACTGCATCAAAGGTAATCGCCAATTTTTTAGTAACTTGTATATGCGGGTTATATTCTCTATCTAGTAGGTAATCAAATGATCTTAATTAATAAATGAATCTAGACCATTCTTTTATACCCAGCTAAAGCTACAAACATCCTACTATCTTTCACAATAAACTCAGTTTAATACTTGTCAGAGAAATCATTATCTATTATTTTCTGTGTTAATTAAATTCTCATACTTACTAATACTTAACAATAAGACCGTACAAACAGCAAATATTACTCAGCTATCAAAGATTATTGTTCTATGTTCTTTTCTTGATCTTTCTGCCATAAACACAGCCAAATGGCCTCTTATAGAATCATAAATATCAGTACATGATATAGATGGTTTCTTTCCATTTAGGATCTTCACAAAATCTTCTACGAGAAGAAGATCGCCTCCACCATGACTTCCTGTCATGCCACTTTTATCCCCGTCTATATTAAGATCAAATTCTGTCTCCACATATCCTTTGGTATTGTTAGTCACGATTTTTCTCAAAACATATTTAGAATCATCGAAAACTCCTTTAATTTCACCTTTGGTACCTATTATATGTACATTGCGTTCTGCCTTAGAGGTACCTCCTATCATATTTAGTGTAGCCGTTGAACCATTAGAAAATTCTATAGCAACTGTTTGATGATCAACTACATTGTGATTATTCATCCACACACATTCACCATATGGTGAATCTGTTTCCAACTTTTTCTGTTTATCTTGCAAGCTTACCTTTTTGTGTTCAGGAAAACAATCCCAAACATAGAATGACCATCTATCTGGATGATCAATATAATGCTTCTTAGCAGAATATAAACACGAATCTTCTATCTTACAATCAACTAAACATTTCCTACCAGCTCCAACAGGAGTTTTTTCTTTGCAAAACTGAAAATCTGACCCAAAACTAGATATACTTTTTAGTTCCATAGGACTATTCAACCACATAAGAAGATCCATATCATGGCACGACTTTGTAAGAAGCATCGGTCCACCACAAACATCCTCATTATTCCACTTCCCTCTTAAATAAGATACTGCAAGATGATGGTATGAAACGTGCTCAGTCAATTGAATATTTATAATGTCACCTATATCACCCTCAACTATGTGCTTCTTAATTGCTTGATAGAAAGGTGCGTACCTTAACACATGACAAATCAGTATTTTCCTCTTAGTTCTTTGTGCAGCTTCTCTTAATTTATTTAATTCAGCTTCGTTTAAAGCAAATGGTTTCTCAAGTAAGACATCATACCCTTTTTCCAAAAGAGGTATAGTTGTGTCTACATGATCTTTATCCATAGTTCCATTAATAATAGCATCAGCTAATTTATCTTTCTCAGCTAAATGAGATGCATCTCTAAATAACATATCATCATCCAAGCTATATTCATCTTGTAATTGTTTTCTTCGAACTGGATCAGGATCAGCAACTCCAACTATTTTTAATTCATTAGGATGAGTTTTTGCATAGCTCGCATAAAGTTGAGCTCTATGCCCTGCTCCAACAACAATACATGAAATTTGTCCCATAATTTGACCTCCAACTATTATGCTACTTCTCTTAACTTTGTAAACCAATGTGATTTAAATATATTTCTATTTCAACATTTTTACGATATATCTTTAATCTTCAACTTACAAAATAAATAACAATGACTATTTGCTAAATATAGTGATAATTTGGAACAACTAGTGCTGATTGTTGCTTTTTTACATAAATCACGATGATTTTTCTAACTCTTTATTGGTTGATTAGCACTACAAAATAGTTGATTTAGTAATTATTTCTGATAATCTGTGATAAGAACATTCTTATCAAATTCCTGTATCTAAAATCAAATATCTTCAGTTTCTAATCACAATATCAACAATTAGTATTAATGATATTTGATATATAAATATCTAGTTGAAGTTTTGAAAATAGAAGTACAGGAAAGTTTAGTTTATGCTTGGAGGAATTTATGAAAGCAAACAAAAAAATGGCAGCTTTGGCAATAAGCTTAAGCTTATCACTAGTATCACTATGTTCATGTGTACCTAAAGCAACCGATGGCGATGATAATAAATCTGCCAGTCAAATTAGCAATAGCTCTATTGATCAATCAGATTCAAATGTTACCAACGAGAGAATCAAAGTAAAAATATTTCGCCCCAAAGAAGCTCATGAATCATCTATGGATCAAATGGATGTATTTAAGATATTAGGCGATAAATTCAATATGGACTTTGACTTTGATAATCCTCCTGAAGCTAACTCAACTGAAAGATTAAACTTAGTAATGATGGAAGCTGAACTTCCAGACATCATAATTAATCTTCCTATGACCGATCTACTTAAATATGGTGAA
>JAEZWR010000015.1 GCA_023420115.1 Bacillota bacterium
GCCCCCGCAAAGGATGCGTTCGAGGCCGTGCGCGGCACGCCAGGTAAATCCACAACGTTTAGGCGCCGCAGCGTGCCTGTCGAGTCGATGACACCAACTTCGCCGCGCGTCGTGCAAGGAATAGCTACACGGTAAGTGTCCCAAACTCCACGAGCCGAGGTCTTTTCCAACGGCTCATCGCCCTCTACGCGAATCAGGCCACCTTCGGAAGTCAGCACCACGGTGGCAGGCCCGTCTGGAATCTCGAGGGGAACAGCCGCGCTCTTCGAACTAGCCTGGCCACCACTACTAACGCTAGTCGCGCCAGCTTGAGAGGGGTCCACGGAAAGCAGAAGGGTTCGTCTTGGCGTGGCCAGGCGAGCAGAAACATCCAATAGCTCCTTGCGTACTGTGGCGCGAAGTACGGATTCCGAATCCAAAATTTCGTCTAATGACGCGATCTGCGCTTCGAGTTCTGCCTTTTCTGTTTCTAACTCAATGCGAGAGAACTTCGTCAACCTGCGCAGGCGCAGAGACAAAATGTGGTCGGCTTGGACTTCAGTTAAATCAAACGCCATCATTAGGCGCGTGCGCGCGGCAGTGACATCGTCTGAGGAACGGATGATCGCAATAACATCGTCAATATCCAGCACCGCAATGAGCAGGCCTTCGACCAAGTGTAGGCGGCCTAGAGCCTTTTGACGCCGGAACTGAGAACGTCGTCGCACCACAGTGTAGCGGTGGTCTAAATAGACCTCGAGCATCTGCTTCAACCCCAAAGTTTGAGGTCGACCGTTCACCAGGGCAACCGCATTGATGGAAAAGGAGTCTTCCAAGGGCGTGAGTCGGTAAAGCTGAGCCATGACAGCTTCAGGATTGAAACCGTTCTTTACTTCCACCACCAAACGCACACCATGGTGACGGTCGGTAAGGTTTGTGACGTTAGAAATGCCTTGCAACCGCTTGGCTTGAACCTGATCTTTGATCCGTTCAATGACGCGTTCTGGTCCGACCATGTAGGGCAGTTCCGTGATAACTAGGCCGCGCTTGCGCGCAGTTACGCGCTCCACACTCATCTTCGCCCTCGTCTTAAACGCGCCTCGACCCGTACGGTAGGCTTCTTCGATACCTTCTAGGCCAACGATGATGCCACCTTCTGGCAAGTCTGGTCCGGGGACGAACCGCATGAGGTCTTCAAGAGATGCATCTGGATGGTCTATGAGGTGGCAAGTTGCAGCAATGACTTCACCTAAGTTGTGGGGCGCAATGTTGGTCGCCATGCCCACAGCAATGCCAGAAGCCCCATTGACCAACAGGTTCGGAAAACCTGCGGTCAGCACTTCCGGCTGTTGTAGGCGATTGTCATAGTTGGGAACGAAATTAACCGTGTCTTCGTGAATATCGGATACGAGGTCGAGGGCGGCTGGTGCCAGGCGGGCTTCGGTGTATCGGGCAGCAGCCGGACCGTCGTCCAGGGAGCCGAAGTTGCCGTGACCATCGACTAGGGGCACGCGTAGGTTAAAGCTTTGCGAAAGGCGCACTAGAGCGTCGTAGATAGGTGCGTCACCGTGGGGATGAAGTTTACCCATGACCTCGCCCACCACGCTTTGGGATTTCACGAAGCCTTTGTCTGGGCGCAGACCCATTTCGGACATTTGGTACAAGATGCGCCGTTGAACGGGTTTCGCCCCATCGCGCGCGTCGGGTAGGGCGCGAGCGTAGATGACGGAGTAGGCGTATTCAAGGAAGGATCCTCGCATCTCTTCTGAAACGTCAATTTCTACAATGCGTTCGTCTACGCTTTTTTCAACGGTTTTTGGCATAGATATTATTGTGTCAAAAGAAATCCCCGAGCCCACATTCCACGCCGATGAGAGGCAAGAGATGACCCAAGACACGCCCCTAGCGCGCATACAACGTGCGCGAGATAATGAGCCGCAACTGATAGACGTACTCCCCACGCTTTTGAAAGCCAAGGGGGTTCAGATTAAAGAGGACGTTACGGCCACAAGCAGATCCGCTCGCGCCAAGAAGACTCGCCATGCTGTAGGTGTAGGCTCCACCGCCAGCTCGGCTGGTATATCCGGCTTAGACATCCTAGATCGCAAGGCCCACCCGGCGCTGGTGGAAGCTTTGTCGATAGAGCCGAACCAGCAGGTGCTGGTCGTGTTGATTGATGGGATGGGCTACTACTTTATCCAAAAGTACCTGGCTCACACGCCGTTTTTACGCAGCCGAAAAGGCGACATGATCCGGGGTGTGACCGTCCTTCCATCCACAACGGCAGCCGCGATCACGGGATTTGGAACGGGTGCCATGCCGGGACAAACACGGATGGTTGGCTGGTCTGTGCGCGAAGGTGATGGTATTGCGACCTTGTTGGCATTTGATGGAACCTCAACGCCTCCAGAAGTGTGGCAGCCCGTGCCGACCTGCTTCGAACGCGCCCGCAACCAAGGCTTAGATTGCGTAGCTGTGTCTGCACCTCAGTTTGCTCGTTCAGGATTAACGAGGGCGGCTTTGCGTGGTACGCGTCAGGTGGGTGGGCGAACGTGGAATGAACGCATGGAAGCAGCTTTAGCCCAGCTGGAAGCGGGGGTGGACATCGTTTACATGTACTGGTCTGAGGTGGATCACGCGGGGCACACGTTTGGCTTAGCGTCCCAGACATGGTTGTACGAGTTGGAGTCTGTAGATGCGGGCTTAGACCAGTTAGCGCGTAGACTGCCCGCGAACACGGTGGCCGTGTTGGTGGCGGATCATGGCATGGTTCAAACCAGTGTGGATACGCGAATAGACGTTGCTGAAGTGCCTGCGTTGAAACAAGGTTTGACCATGATCGCGGGGGAGGGCCGTGCCGTTCACATCCACGCCCAGCCGGGTCAGGATGTGGCAGAGCTTTTGGATAGGTGGCGAGGCTTTCTTGGTGAGCGAGCCGTCATCGTTGAAAGGCCAGACCTGCCTGCACTGCTTGGCGGGGAAGCAGGCGCACGCTTGGTAGGTGACGCGATGGTGTTCATGCAAGACAACTGGGTGGTTGTCGATTCGCGCACCCAACCCGTTGGCATGATGACCATGCCTGGTGTGCACGGATCGTTCTCTAGTGCAGAGATAGCTGTTCCAATCCTGCGCTTCGCCTAAACAATGCACCATCTTCTGGTGCTACTAACGGATGTGCAAGGGCAAACCCTGTCACCTTAGTCCAAGGATGACTGGCGCCGCCTTAGTTCGGGGACAACCTCCCGCCACTTTGATGATATGGAAAGTCCCCGCCACCTTGGCGCAGCCGATGGGTGCTTAGTCGTTGCGAGTACCGAAGACGATCTCATCCCATGACGGTACAGAGCGACGCTTCGTTTTACGCGCAGATGGCTTAGCTTTGTTCGCCCGTTCAGAGGCTTCACCTTCTGACAATCCATCGAAGCCTGGCAGCTGACCTTCCTCAGCATCTGAATGCGAACCGCCACGTGAAGCACTTTCGCGACCTGCTTGTATTCCGTCGGCTTGTGTGGCAGGACTTTCGCTAGCTAAAGATTTAGGAACACCTGATGCAGGCGTAGCCGAAGTCTGTGCGTCAGCCGACTTCGAGCCGCCAGACTGCGCAGATACCGACTGCGTGGCATCGAAGCGGTCGCTAGTAGAACGAGAGCTGTCACTAAAGGCACCAGAGGCGTCCTCATCATGATTTTCAACGCCTGAAGCGGCGTGATAAGAACCTCGAACACTCGCACCT
>JAEZWR010000025.1 GCA_023420115.1 Bacillota bacterium
GATATTGACGAAGTATTAGAAAATCTTGAGGATTTAGACGACGGCGTTGGGGAATATGAAGATGCCATAGTGGAATTTCATAAGGGTACGAAAGATTTTAAATCGGAGTTTGGAAAGTTGCCGTTGCCGGCCCCTGTAAAAGTCGGTGGAGAAAAGTATTTTGACGGAGCTTTAAAATTACAAAAAGAGAGTGTAAGGTTTACCGATAAACTTAAGGAATTTAGCAAAAAGACGAAAGAAAACATCGACGAGGAATTTCCACAAGAAATGCCGAATTTGTCGTTTTATTTAAGTCGAGCAGACATTCCACGAATTTTTGCCGGTGTAGATGACAAGATGGTCGACCGAAACTCCGCTTGGCCCGGAAGTTTGCTGGCAATCACATTATCTTCCTATGCCATTACCGTTTTGATTGGCCATGTGCTTGAAAAAGAAAAACCGGTGGTTGGAACTTTAACCGCTCTTGGGGTGAAAAAAAGAAATATTATTTTGTCCTATACCATAGGGCCGACCATCATTGTCGCCATTGGCTCAATACTTGGTATAATAGGGGCTTATATCTATAATGTTGCTGATAATTTGTCGGAAACCTTAAGTTACTATTCCCTTCCTACGATGGAAATTTCTTTGAGTAAGGAGATGTTTTTGTTAGGATTTCTGATTCCCGTTGGCATTACCTTTTTCATTTCCGTCTTTTTCGTTCGTAAAAAGCTAAACCTATCGCCATTGAGTTTGATGAGAAATGATGAACCGATTCACTATTCAAAAAGGGAACTGAACTTTAATAAGATGAGTTTTGATCGAAAGTTTTGTCTAAAATTTCTCTATGGGGAAAGGAAATCCCTGTTGATTTCATTTGTGGCCATTTTTCTCTCCCTTTGTATTATGATGATTGGCAAACACAGTACGATTTATTGCGGGCAAATTGCAAAAACCCCTAAAGATCTAAAATACAATCATATGTATGCTTTTACCTATCCACAAAAAGATCTGAATTATGGTGGAGAAGTGGCCTATGTTAAAAACTTAAACAGTGAGGAGAAAGGATACCATTTCCAACTAAATGTTATGGGAATCGAAGACGAAAGTAGATTTTTCCCCAAAATTTCTGTTAAGGGAAAGACAGAACTTGCCATTTCCGAGCCGGTGGCAATAAAGTTTGGGTTAAAGGTTGGGGATGAGTTTTTACTTTCTGACCATGTCAATGATCTGGACTATGTTTTTACCATTGGCGAAATTGTTGATTATCCCCATGGTCTTCACGTATTTATGCCTGTGGAAAAAGCGGCCACCTTATTTGGCGAAGAAGGGGAACGAAATACGGTATTTTCAAAAGAAAAGCTAAATATTAATCCTGAAAAACTAGCCTTTCATATTGAAAAAGAAGACATGATAAAACAGGGAAAAGTCTTTCTGGAACTAATGGATGATATGCTAAGAACGATGAAATATATGGGCGTATTCTTTGTGTTTTTTATTTTACTTCAAATGATGAAGATTATGACCGACAGGGCACGGAAAAATATATCCCTCTTTAAAGTTCTAGGCTATAGCGAAACAAAGGTATGGCGTCTTTATTTACTACCTCAATGGCTAATGACGGTTTTTGGCATTGCCATTGCCCTGCCATTGGCAAAAATATGTATGGACAGAATGTATCCCTTTATGATTGCCAATGTCCCTTGGGAAATGAAGATCGTCTATTCCGCTGACATTTATCTTTCCTTGTTTTTGGTCCTTAGTGGTTCATCTTTTATTATCATGACCATCTTTGCCTATCGAATTCGGAAAATTGATTCCGGGGAAGTATTGAAAAATAGAGAATAGAAAGGAGAATTTATGGATAAAAAAGCTTTAAAAAATCAAAAGAGAAAAGAAAGGCTTCAAGGAGATTTAAAGTCCTTTGGATTTCAATATCCAAAAGGGGTCGAAGATAAGTTATCGGAAAGTATTGATAAAAAGGCAGATGGGAAACAACTAAACCCCATCAGCCTGTCGAAAAAACTTTTGAGCTTAGCTCCCGAATATAAAGCGAAGGCAAATCTTTCGGTTTTGCTTTCGATTCTTGGAGAAATTTCGATATTTACAACCTACTTTTTCGGAGCCTTCGCAGCACAGCAGATTGTAAATATCTTTACGGGAAAAGAATCGACGCCGATTTATAAATACGCCGGACTTACATTTTTATTCGTCATACTATATTTTGTATTGACTGGATTATCTTCCTATCTTTCTCATACGACCGCGTTTCACATATTGGATAATTTGAGAAAAGCTCAGTTTCAGAAACTGCAAAAAATTTCTGTAGGATATCTGGTAGAACAACCGGTAGGAAAAATAAAAGTTATGCTTCAAGAAAAAGTTCAGAACCTAGAAGACTGGGTCGCACATCTCTATCCAGAATTGCCGGGGAAAATTGCACATCCCATATTTGCGATCATAGTGCTTTTTATCGTTGACTGGCGAATAGGCCTATCCATTTTTGCGCCCGTTCCCATAGCTTATATCGGATCACTCATCATGATGGACCGTTATGAGGCGAGAGGATCTGTATTTATGTC
>JAEZWR010000001.1 GCA_023420115.1 Bacillota bacterium
CATATTCAAGATTTTAAAAATGGTAATGAGAGTTTAAAACAATTTGGGACATTGACTTTAGATGATTCTATTGCTGATGGTCAGTGGACTGAGTGGGCTACACCATTTTTGACTAATGATGGTATTAGACAACAGATGTTTAATTTGAGGGATAGCTTTGGTGAAGAAACTTTTGAATTCCAAAACTTCCAACATTCTAGTGATGATAATATTGGAACATACTATAATCCTGAGAATGTTAGACCTCATGAAACTGCTACTAACCAAAGTACAGCACACTATCTTTTAAATGACATGGGAATGGGAATGCGTTTTGCTTATCATACTTCAGGAAATGAAAGAAATGCGCGTATTGTTGTTAAATTTAAAACAAGACGTAATCCGATGGAATTCTTTAAAGATGATCGTTGGAACTTTATACGTAGAAGTAATAGTGAACAAGAAACTCCAAAATCAACATTTGTAGCTGCTGAGTATAAATCATATGATAATTCTAAAGTACGTACTCATATTGATGCAGCAGTACCATCTCTAGCGTTAGAGGATAAGGATAATGATGGTCTTAATGCATACTATGAGCGTCTAATTGGTACAGATGATAATAAGATGGATACTGATGGCGATGGCTATAGAGATGGTGGAAATGGTGATGTAGGTCAAAATGAATTTGGTGAATATGTAAATCGTCCAGATATTCAACTTGATGTTCAAGGTGTAGGTAAGGTAGCTAATAAGAAAGAACGTACTCACCTTATTAAAAATCTTGTTTATGATGCAATTGACAACAATGATGGAACATCAACTTGGAAAGCAAATATAGATGTAAACAAAGGTAAAAGCACATACAAAATGCTAGCATCTGACCCTGCAGTAGGTAAGCCGGACTTTAAGGTTGCTGATGTAGATAAGGAAGGTAATGAACTTAAATATCGTTTAGGTTCTATTATTACTGGTAAAACTGCCCCATTTGCAACAGTTGGTCTTTATCCTGGTTCTGATGAAAACGAAAAAGGTTTAAATGTTATTGCAGAAACTGTAGCAGATGAAAATGGTAATTTCACACTTGAAGTTGGACGTGCACTTGATAGATATGGTGACAAGGATAGTAAGCAATTAAACAAGTGGAATAATAATATTAAATTCTCTAATGAAGATGCTCGTACACCAACATATAAAAGATGGTCTGAAGGAGAACTTAAACAAATTTTAAAAACAAGTAAAAATGCAGTTACAAACTTCGTTATTATTGCTGTAACGTCTGAAGGCTCAGATGGACGTCCAGCATATGCATATCCAGCATTTAGTGATCCAATTGCAGTGTCTAAAAATCCTGCTGAATCTAAAGACAAAGATACTAGTATAGATTACAAAGAATTATTAAAGAAAGCTCTTGCAGGATTTGATAAGGTACTTGTAAATAATCAACAGTTATTAGAAGGCCCTGAAACAGATGAAATTAACAGAAGATTATTAAACCATCCAGGAGTTGCAGAACTTGTTGATCGTAATGCAGAATATGTAGGGGCTCAAATAGGTGATAATTTCTCTATTAACGTTCCTGGTGGAACATCATTACAAGTTCCTATTACTCAATTAACTGAAGAACGTCGTAAGTTTAGTGATGGAAGTATTAGTGAAGTATATCCAGATAGTGAAAACTTTAATATAACTTTCCCAACACCACAAAAACCAGCACACGCATTAAATAATACTGATAAATATATCGTATATGTAACTGACGCTAATGGTGATGTTAAAGGTAATAAAAAGACTGTAGAAATAACTGATGGTATGATTACTAACTCTTCAAATAGCGAAACTGTTAGCATAGATAATCTTACTGTAGGTGATAAAGTAGTTGTTGAATTTGTTGATAACAAGGGTCGCACACTTACAACTTTAGAAAAGGCAGTTGTAGAACGTCCTGCGTCTGCTTTGCCATCAAATCCAGTGCGTAAAGGTAATACACTTACATTTGATTTACCTACAGGTAACGGAGATTATAATGGAGCAACTGGTAAACTTGTTACTTTAACAGGTAAAGAGCTTACTCCTCCTATTAATGGAACAGTGGTTGATGGTAAACTTCAATTTGATGTTTCAAATCTTCCTGATGGAACTGCAGTAAAAGCTGAACTTACTGAAACAAACAAAAAACCAACAGTATCAAATGATATATACGTACACGATACTAAACCAGTTGATGAGTTCGATTTTGCAAAAGACCCAGTAACTAATGATCAGAAAGTAACAATCAATGTACCTAACGGTATTTTAGAAGGTGATGAGGTAAAAGTTACTATCACAAGAGGTTCAGATCCAGCTATCGAAGATAAGAGCGAATATAATCCTAAAGAGGCATATGGCACAAAAGTAAAAGTATCATATACAGACGAACAAGGAGCGCCACAAGAAAAAGTAATCACTTTAGATAATGATATAAAAGTAAAAGACTTAACAGATGAAAAAGTTAAAGAGCTTCTAAAAGAAAAAGCTAGTGTAAATACTGACAATATTGTTATTACTGGTGGTGATATAGAAGAGAAGAAATATGATATTACTTTAAAGAATAATACTCTTCAAAAAGATGATAGAGTAAAAGTAACTATTATTGATAAATCAGGAAACGAAAGAGAAAGCACAAGCGAAAAAACTGTTGCTGATCCTGAAAATACAAATCCAGTAACACAAAAACCTGAGATTGATAAAATCAATGAAACAAATCCAAAAATTAAGATTGGAAAAGTGGATGAAAATGCAGATAAAATTACTGTAGCAATAGCAGATAATGATGATGTAGTCTTAACTAAAAAAGATGGCACATGGACTCTACCAGCAGATATTAATGGAAGATATACAATTG
>JAEZWR010000004.1 GCA_023420115.1 Bacillota bacterium
CAATGCGACTCCTTCGTACGAATCCGGTGATCCGAGTAGCTTTCGGGGCGTCTGCTTCTCTCCGCCCTCGAGACGTGCAGAAGCATCTCCCGCCACTTTAACGTACGTTAAGTTGATCTGCGTCACAGACGCGAACGAAGTCTGTGTCGGGCGGGCGCTCGTGCGCCGGCGCCTCGCCCATGCGGACGGCTCAAGACCGGCGGCGGGGACTGCGCTGGTCTGCGGCGTGCAGCTGCGCGAGATAGCGGTTGTAGGCCTGCAGCTGGGCGTCGCCGTCTCGAGCGGCCTGACGGTCGATCCTGCGGCTGAGACGCTCGTCCGATCTCTGCCACTGGATGATCAGCACCCCGAGCATGATCAGGGTGGGGATCTCCGTGAAGGCCCAAGCGATGCCTCCACCGACGAACTGATCGTCCAACGGGTCGATGCCCCACGGCGCCATGCCGTAGTAGCCGGTCAGCAGGGTACTCGACATCATCACCACGATTCCGAAGAACGCATGGAACGGCACGGTGGCGACGACCTCGAAGACCTGGACGACGGTCGGATCGATGCCCAGCCTCCGCTTGCCGTCGGTGCGCGGGGACGGGTCGACGCCGAAGATGTTCCAGAAATAGAGCATGCCGATGGCCACGAAGTGGATGAACATCAGATTGTGGCCCCACATCGTCGACATCAGCCGGTCGAAGATCGGAGTGAAGTAGAGGCCGTAGAGGCTCATGAGGAAGAGGGCGGTCGTCACGAACGGGTTCGTCAGCACGCGCATCGGGCGACTGTGGACGACGGCGAGGATGATGCGCCGCAGATTCCACCGTCCCGACCCGGCCGGCAGAACGCGCAGCATCAGTGTGATCGGCGCACCGAGGACCAGGAGGATGGGGCTGAGCATCGACAGGATCATGTGTTGGATCATGTGCATGCTGAACAGCTCCATGCCGTAGCCGTTGAGCGCCGTGCCGTCGACGAGAATCACCGTGACGATGCCCGAGCACCACCAGATCAGGCGGGAGACGGGCCAGCGCACGCCGCGACGGTGAAGCAGCCACACGCAGAATGAGTAGACCAGCAGACCGACTGCGGCCAGGATGACGATGATGGGGATCGGCTGCGGGTGCCAGTCGATGACTCGTGAGAAGGTCGGAGGCAGACTCGGGTGCCACATCACCCCGCTCATCTCCTGCTCGTGCACGGCCACCCCTGTCATCTCATTTCTACGTGTCGTAGAAATCCGGTTCGGTGACCACCGTACGCCTCATGCGCGACGACGTCATCCGTTCGAGGCGGCTGTTGGGGATGGTCGCGGCTCTGCCGCTCTTAGGCAAGTGTCGCGTCGAGCTGGGCGGCGGTGAGCTCCCTGTCGGCGAAGACCAGCCGGATGGCAGACGGGTCGGGATTGCCGGCGTCGGGTGCGCGGTGAACGAGTTCGAGGCCGAGCTTGCGGGCGACCACCGCCGAGGCGGTGTTGGCCTCGAGCAGATACGCCACGACCGGCAGTTCGGGGTCGACGTCCCCGGCGGCGGCGATCGCATCGCGCGAGACCGCGGTCGCCAGTCCCCGCCCCTGCGTTTCGGGGCGGAATCGGTATCCGAGGTTCCAGAACGCTCCGGGTGTGCCGCGGGAGGCGCCGGGGCCTGCGACTCCGCGCAGCGACCAGCCGCAATGGCCGAGGATCTCCCCACCCGGAACCAGTCTGACCATCCACGGCCCGATTCCGTCGAGCTCCCACTGCGAGGCCAATCGGACGAGGATCGCTTCGGCCTCTTCCTCATCGGTCAGGCGTCCGCTGGGCAGGTGCGTCCAGACTCGCGGGTCGGAGTCGATGGCGTAGAACTGGTCGACGTCGTCGACGCTGGGCCGGTCGAGCACGTAATCGGGCGCCTGCCCCATCAGGCCAGGGCCGCCTCGAGGTCGGCCCACAGGTCGTCGAGGTTCTCGATGCCCACGCTCAGACGGATGAGCCCCTCGGGCACGGTCGCCGGTTCCGACGGGTGCCGGCGGCGACGTTCGATGAGGGATTCCACCCCGCCCAGGGACGTCGCCGGCGTCCACAGTCGGACCGCCTCGGCGATGGCGGTGGCTTTGTCCGCGGATTCGACGGTGAAGGAGATGATCGCGCCGAACCCGTTCATCTGCGCGGCCGCGCGGGCATGGCCGGGGTCATCCGGCAGGCCCGGGTAGCGGGTTTCGACGACGGCGGGATGCATGGCCAGGCGCTCGGCGATGGCTTGGGCGTTGGCCTGCGCGCGGTCGAGGCGCACCGCCAGGGTGCGCAGTCCGCGCAGGGCCAGCCAGACCTCGAAGGGTCCTGCGATGCCGCCGCGCATGGATCGTTCCGTGTGCAGCTCCTCGCGCAGTTCGGTGTTGCCGGTGATGACCGCGCCGAGGACGACGTCGGAGTGGCCTGCCAGGTATTTCGTCACCGAGTGCACGACGATGTCGACGCCCAGATCGAGCGGAGTCTGCAGCAGCGGGGTGGCGAAGGTGTTGTCGACGCAGACGAGGAACCCGCGGTCCTTGGCGGCCGCGGTCAGCGCGGGAACGTCGGCGACCTCAAGCATCGGGTTCGTCGGCGATTCGATCC
>JAEZWR010000062.1 GCA_023420115.1 Bacillota bacterium
TCGCTAGGGAGATTAGCTGAATTTAGACCCAAGGCTACTAGGGCTACTAACAAGGGATTTATTGCATATAATTTTATTTTCTTCTTGAACATATTTTACTCCTTGATTATTTCCAGTTTTTGTTTGAACTGTGTAAAAGACTTTTATCTTTGTTGTCCTAAGTATATCCTGCTATTAATCGTATGTCAGCAGTATTAAAATAATTATATTATCGCCATATTAGAGTTTGTGCTGAGATTTTCAAATTTAATTACTATATACATCATTACTGATATTTTTATGAGAATTTTTTATAATTATCTTATTTCGTGATAGAATGAAAAGTAAGTTTTTATTAATTTTAATTTGGCTGATATTGGTTGTATATGCGTAATTTAATTGATTGTTTGAAGAAACGAGTAAATGTTAGACTCAAGACCACAACATGGTCCGGTGAAGAAATGCTTGAACATGATATTAATACCGAAGGTGTTTTATCAATGGGTGTAGATGAGGCTGAGATAGAATTTACTGAAGTGAGTTCAGATAATGAAAAATTGTCCTTTTTTATACAAGTAAAAGATGGCAAGGCTGTAATTTCCAGAGAAAGTATCAATATGTCAAATACTATTGTACTTGACCCATATCATGTAAATATAGCGGCTTTTAATACAGAGTTTGGAAGCATGGAAATGAAAATAATCACTGAGTCGCTGGATATAGATTTTAGATCTGCAAGTGGTCATATTGAGGCATCTTATTTATTTGCTTTTTCAAAACAGAATGAGTATCAACGTTGCAACTTGAGATTAGAATATAGTGAAATTAATATTTTTAAATAATTTCTGATTTTTAACTTGCTTTTATAGTAATCTAGTGAAGATTTTTATATTTAGGAGGACGTATGATTCGCTTCGGAACTGGTGGCTGGAGAGCAGTTATTGCTGATGGATTCACAAAAAAGAATGTACAGATATTAGCATTGGCTCTTGCTAGGAAAATGAGAGATGAGAATAAGGGTGAACGTGGTATTGTCATTGGTTTTGACAGACGTTTTTTAAGTGATGTCGCCTCTGAGTGGATATGTGAGGTCATGGCAAGTGAGGGAATACCATGCTTCCTTATGAAAAGACCAGCGCCTACACCTATGATTATGTATGCGGTTGAATACTATAATCTTCACTATGGAATAGCAGTAACAGCTAGCCATAATCCGGCTGTTTATAACGGTGTTAAGCTTTTCACTACTTCTGGTAGAGATGCAATACCTGAGGTTACAGAGCAACTTGAACAATATATACGCATTATTGAAGATGAATATAAGAGAGATGGAGAAAAAGTATATAAGCCTTTTTCTGAACTCAAAGAAAGTGATAAATTGAAATATATAAATGCTTTTAATCCATATATAGATAGTATCTTGAGTCAGATAGATCAAGAGACAATCAAAAAGTCTAATTTAAGAATCGCTCTTGATCCTATGTATGGTGTTAGTAGAAATGCTCTCCAAACTATTCTTATGACTATGCGCTGTGAGGTCGATGTAATACATGATAGCCATGACACTTTGTTCGGTGGAAAGTTACCTGCCCCAGCAGATAATACACTTGATGCACTGATTAGTTATGTCAAGGATAATTCCTGTGATATAGGAATTGCCACGGATGGAGATGCAGACCGAGTTGGTATCATAGATGATAAAGGAAAATTTATTCATCCTAATGAGCTACTGGTATTGCTATATTATTATCTTCTTAAGTATAAGGGCTGGCGTGGTCCTGTCGTGAGAAATGTGGCAACTACTGCTCTTCTAGATAAGGTTGCAGAGGATTTTGGTCAGAAATGCTACGAGGTTCCAGTTGGTTTCAAATGGGTATCTGAGAAGATGGATGAGACCGACGCAATAATTGGAGGTGAATCGTCCGGTGGTTTAACTGTGCGTGGGCATATACATGGTAAAGATGGCATATATGCTAGTTCACTTCTAGTAGAAATGGTTGCTTGTTGTGGCAAGAAGCTCAGCGAAATAAGTGATGAGATAATGTCATTATATGGTCCAGCGTATATGGCAGAGGGGAATCTTCACTTTGCTCCTTCTCGAAAAGAGGAAATAAATGAAACTATTATGGTGAAAAAAGAACTACCTAAATTTAGTTCTGAGGTAGATAGAGTGGAGTATCCAGATGGTTGTAAAATTTATTTCAAAAATGGATGGTTGATTTGTAGATTCTCAGGTACTGAACCACTTCTTAGAGTTTTTTGTGAGATGCCAACTAGAGAGCTAGCAGAACAGGCCATTCAAGAAATGAGAGATTTTTTGAACTTGTAAATATAGATTATTCTGAGTCTAGAGAATGTAAATAAGTTATTAGAACTTGATAAATTTATAAGACTAAAAGAGGAAGAATAGCATTCTTCCTCTTTTTATTTATTGCTTTTCTTGAAATTTGTTGAACTTGCATATAAAATAACAAGAAAAATGAAGAAAAATTATTGAAACTTGGTTTTGATGTGTTTATGAGGAGTGCATATGAACTATGAATAAAGTGATGATAATAGATTTCAGTGATTCTATGCATACTCAAATTTATCATTGGCTAGCAAATGATAAATTTAGGACATATGAGTTTAAGAGTTGCGAGTATACGAAATACTCATCTGCACTAATTTATAGTATTGATAGATATAAACCTGACTATATTATTTTAATGCCTGGAAGTAGAGAACATATTCCTGAAAATTTTTATCTTAAGCTTAAATTAATAGCGCCAATACCTAGAATTATTTTCATGGAAGAAGAGCATAATTTGCTTCTTATGGGAGAATCTATCTCTCATACTCATCTTAGTCAGGCGGAGGGCCGTGAGCTTAGTTCGAATGATAAAGTAAACCCTAGTGATAGTGAGAATAAGGACAGTGCGGCTGATATAACAAATGGGCCAGCCAAGGCAAAAGATATGAACGAATTTTTTGCCAAGCTTTACCAAGAAAAAAAGTCGAGAAAAAAAGATATTAGAAAAGGAAGAACTCAAGAGGACAAGGCTCCAATAAATAATCAGTTATATGATTTGCTTAAGAGAAATTTTGTGGATTTCATAATAATTAAGTATCCTGATTGCTTCCTCGAAAGTTTTTCAAGATATACAAATTGTTTCTCTAAAAGGACTGCGTTTGAGCGATATGCAGTCGCTTTGGATTTTTTTCTTCATTTACAACTAATTAGTCCATTTTGTTCTCAACTAAATAAGAAATATACTCTCAAGCATATAATGTGGTATGTTTTTTATCGGTATACAGAAGAGATTAATCTCAAAAAAATGAGTAAGATACTTGATTTTCAAGACTCTTATATATCGGGCAAGTTCTCAACTGCGATGGGGATAGGTTTGCTTCAATATGTTAATCGACTAAAAATATCGAAGTCTATTGAATTGCTTCTTAGTTCAAATAATCTAATAGGAGATATTGCTACACAAGTTGGTTATGACAGTACAGCATATTTTTCTAATGTTTTTACTACGCTGACAGGTATGTCGCCAAAAATTTATAGGGAGAAGAAGCATTATACTTTAAGTGAACTTAGAGCCAAGCGCTCTTTGGGGACTATTCTCCAGATTATGATGAGAATGAGCCCAAAAGAAAGTCGTTCTAGACTAAACAATCTCATGGTATATAAATTATCACTTACGAAGCAGAATGTTTTTGACTTTTCAGATATACACTGGTCTAAAATTGTTTCAAAAAGCCTGTCGGATTTTGATTTAAATGAACATTCAAAGTTTCTTGATTCTATAGGAGAGATATTAAAGAATAGGCAAAGTAAGAAAGTTAATCTTAATCAAACTATAGGAAAAACACTAAATGATAGTGATATACATTTGCCACATGCAAGTAGTGCGAAGCAGATTAATGATAAAGTTAGAGCTGTTAATGAAGTTAATTTAAATAGTATTGATAATTCCCTTGATAGAAATATTGAGAGGAATAGTGATTTATATTTGTTTAGTCTTCTCGTGTCTTTTATGCGCTGGAGTATTCCTTGTGAATTGGCAAGTGAAATACTGCATTGTCTTTATATTTTCTTGTACAAAGCAACTATGTTTAGTGAAATACAAGATTTTAATACTAATAATGATTTTTTATTGGATCCCGATGTGCTTTGTCGCTTGCAAATTGTGATATGTGGACTTATTTCTAGATTTGATGGACAAATCGAGAGAGAAGAGTGGAAATTAGAAGATTTGAATCTTGCTGGTATTGATATTGGTGTATTGCATGATGCTAAGTTAGTAAAGGAAGATAATAAAATTTCTCATTTTAAATTTGAGAAGCGAGAAAATTCTACAATTAGACAGGGTGTTTTTTATTCTAGTACAGCACGGAAGAGAGAGCCAAGTGATACAGCGAGTGTAATAGATAAAGAAATTTACTGTGGTGCAGAAGTCGAGATTGATAACAGAGAGACTAGGCAAAATGAAATTGTCCAAGATGTAGCTACTTCTGATTTTGAGATAATAGAGGATGAAAATAAATATCAACATGCTACAGAGTTTGGTTCAGATACATATAAACTAAATGTTAGCTATGAGTCGGTAGCTCATTATCTTTATGATTATTTTCAAGATATGCCTATTACTCAGAGCATAGAACCTTTTGAATATATACAACTCTTTAAGCAACTTTTTTACGAAGCAAAGCTAAAAAAGAAAGAGCAAAGGTCACCCAAGTCAGTTTTTTCTCTGCCTAAGAAGAATTTCCGTAAAGAGAGTACCGTTGATGATGAAATTATGGAGATTATATATAGAGAGGCTTTTGACTTGCCACACTTAAGGAGAAAATTTAGTTTTGGTATTGATGGGGCTATCAAAAAAAGAGTTAAGTTAAATATGCAGGTAATATTATCAATGATAGGAATAGAGCTTGATTTTAGTGGAGATACAATTGATAAAATTTTCTTTTCGATATAGAATAATTGGTGATACAGACTGGTTATTATGAAAAGTTGAGGATGAAAAGTGAATAAATTTTCTCCCTTAAATATTTTTTGTAGTGAGCCGATTTTAAATATTTTAAGGGGATTAATAGATTTCTAGTATAAGCTAGGAGCATTCGAAAGGATTGCAGGATCCTATATTTATATGCATATAGAAGGAAGGTAGCGCATATGAATTTTGTTGGTAGCGAAGTTGAGCATCCCACATATGGAAATGGACAAATTGTTTCAGTTTCTTCTGAGTATGTTCAAGTGGCGTTCGAGTCTGTCGGTTTGAAGATGTTTCAGTATCCGGAGGCTTTTGAAAAATTTCTCAACCTTGTTAATCCAGCCGATAAAAGTAAGTTGAGTGATTTGCTGAGAGAACATAATCGTAGAGAGGACGAGAAGAAGAGGAGACGTGAAGAGCTCAGACTTCGTTTGGAAGGGGATATTCAGCAAGAACTTAAAGAACGTTTTGAGCGTCAGAAAAATAGTGAATCGTCAAAGAAAAGTTCTGATAAAAAAGATAGAGTTTTGGTCAATAATCTTATTTTTCATTGTGATATAGATGAAAATAAATCTGAAACTGAAAAGAAATATGGTAACCATATTAGTAAGAATGATATAGCATATGAAAATTCAGATGAGAATTTTGAATCGGAGACTTTGAGAGACAAAATTGTTTATTCTGGTTTCTATCAAACAGGAAGTCGCAGCGGT
Organism: Bacillota bacterium; assembly: GCA_023420115.1. Taxonomy (GTDB): domain Bacteria; phylum Bacillota; class Clostridia; order Saccharofermentanales; family Fastidiosipilaceae; genus JAEZWR01. Next base: position 5,675 of record JAEZWR010000062.1, read on the forward strand.
CAAGGTGTAAGGCTCGCTAGACTAAAAGAAGGTAGTTTAGTGGTTCTAACCATTTGTCCTGATGATAGAGAGTCAAATAGAGAAGTTATTGGCTTATTTTTAGTCGATGAGTTCTTTAAGGGGAGTGAAACAGAATCGGCATGGGTAAAGAATAATTCTCATTACTTTCTTAAATTGTCTAAAGAAGAAGCTTCGCGGATGAAACTTTGGTCTTTCTTCGCTAGATTAGGTCAGGATATGCCACTTAGATTAGTTGCAGCAAAATATAGATATTTTGCTGATAATGAGGCTGCCTATATATTAAGAGAGGCTAGCGAATTAAAAGTGGGTACAGAGGATGAACTTAGGGCTAGAGAGATGTTTGAATATTTCTGCGAGATTAATAATATTGATAAGACGCTTAGGTTCAATGATTAATTTGTTTTTTTACTGAAGTTAATTGACATAAATTTTATGAAGTCACCTAGTATTTTGAACTTGCTATAGTTTTGTTTGAAATGAAAATAAAGTTAGTTCAATTAGTACCGAGGTGGCTTTTTTAATTTATAAGCTAAAAATAAGTTTCTTATATAATTATAAAAATTGTTAAATGCTATGATAAAATTGTGTGACTTATCATCAAATAACTTTTGTGAATATAAGGTTTGAAGTTGAGACTTTTTGTAAATGGAGGACCTTGATATTTATACATCCGAATAGAGCTGGAGATAGAATGAGAAAAGAAGAACATAATATTACAAATGAAAGTGGAAAATCCACTATAAATAAGTTGGATAAGCTACAGCAGGACAAAAATAATACTGAAATGATTAGTGAATGTGTAGAGAGCATTAGCACTGAACAAAACAAAGGCAAAAATTTTGTTTCTGTACTGCGTTCTAATTTGAAATATATTATTAGTGCTTTTGCGATGATTGTTATTTTGGCGTTGACTTTTCACTTTATTTTCAAAGATATTTCTTTTAGTGAAGTAATTGCCGTAATTAAACAGGCTGATGCAAAGTTTATTATTTTTGCTGTAATCGCTATGTTTATATATGAAATATGTATAGCCATTAATACCAAACTAATTATTGATGCTAGTAGCGAAGGTGGTGTTGAATTTACAACTGCACTTAAGACTGCTTTTATATCTTTTTATTTTAACAATGTTACCCCTTCGGCAACTGGGGGGCAGCCTATGGCGATGTATTATCTTCATAAGAAGAATGTTAATGTTTCTCAAAGTTCGGTTTTATTTATATTACTCGCTATCTTTTATAATATTTCTGTTATAAGCTTTGCTGCATTGAGTTTTATATTTAAAAGTAAGTTTTTGCTAGAAAATTTATCATATATGAAATACTTATTGATACTTGGATATCTTGTTTTGGGTGGTATGACTTTAGTTTTGTTATTAATGATTATCAAGGCAAGTATTCTAAAGAAACCAATAATGTACTTGGCAAGAATAGCAAAAAAGATAAGAAATAAGTCTTTGGGAGAAAAGGTTTCATCTGGAATAGTAAATTATTATAAACAGTATGAAGAAGCTTCATCAGGATTCATTAGACACAAGAAAATTGTTTTATATATAATTATTTTTAATTTAATTCAGGTCTTTTCTTATTATCAGGTTAGTTATTTTGCTTGCAGGGCACTTGGTGCATCTACAGAAAAATTTTGGGATATTTTTGCCTTGCAGTCTAATCTTTATATTGCTGCTGCATCTGTTCCAACTCCTGGCATGGTAGGGGTCATGGAAGCGGGATTTATAACGATGTTTAGAGATACTTTAGGCAATGGTTCTGAAGTGTCAGCGATGCTTCTTACAAGGATAATTAATCTTTATGGTTTTATGATTTTAGCTGGAATTGTAGCAATTTATGCCTTTGTAACGGTTAATCGTAGAAGTAAAATAAGAAAGAAATAAGAGAGAAGTAAAAAAAGCACTCGCGTGTTATTTTTGATTTCAGAGGTTAATATGACAAGCTTGACAATAGTTATCCCTAGCTATAATTCCGAAAAGACATTAGAGCGAGCAGTTAGGGGTCTTGATGAATTTTCTGATAAATTGGAAGTAATTATTGTTAATGATGGTTCCAAGGATAAGACGGAGGAGATTGCATCTTCTTTGGTAGAGAGATATCCATTTATTAAATTAATCAATCAAGAAAATAAAGGACATGGCGGGGCGATAAATACTGGTTTATGTCATGCAAGTGGGACATGGTTTAAAGTCTTAGATAGTGACGATAGGCTTGAAGTAAATGGACTTAGAGAGTTTTTTAATATTATTGAGAAGAAACAAGATATCGCTGACCAATGCGATATGATAATGATGGACTTTGTCTATGAGTTTCTTCAAGATAAGAATATTTCTAATAGAGCTAGAGCGAAGAAAAAATTTTATATAGATGAGGATGGAGCTAGGTATAAATTATTAAATAAGACATATAAAGATATATTTGTACCAGAAACCATTGTCGAATGGAATAAGATTGAGAATATCAAACCTAAACTAATTCTCATGCACGCTCTTATTTATAGAACATCATTTCTCAAAGAAATTGGAATTGTGCTTCCTGAGCATGTAAGCTACGAAGATAATCTTTTTGTCGCTATTCCGCAGGTATCACTTAAAAGATTTTATTATACCCCTCAAATTTTATACCGTTATTTTATTGGTAGGGACGAGCAGAGTGTCTCACTAAAAAGTATCTTGAGAAATAAGGATAAGCAGAATATAGTAACAAAAGAATATTTTAGGCAAATAGAGATTAAATATAATCAATCTAGTGGTTTGAGAACATATCTTATCGATCATGGCACTAGGTTGGTGATTATGTCATATATAGCTATGGCTATGATAGACGGCCCAACAAGTTTAAATAAATTCAATGACGAGCTGAATTCTGAGAATCCTAAATTATGGAGTGAAGTAAGTAAGGATATTAGATATAGGATAGTTCGCTCTATTTCAAGATTAGGTTGTAAATTCAATTCTTTCTTATATAAAAATGTGTTTAAATTGCTTGGTTTTTCTTGATTTAGCGATATGAAGCCCTTCGGGGCTTTTTTATTTGTATTATTAGATACTTTCAATTTGTAGTTTGTCTATGGATATACCATTCAAAGTGTTATCTACTATAAATTAATCGTAAGACCAGCGGATTTTATTGTTTGATGCTTATATGTAAATATAAAATTTTGACTTGTAAAAAGAGAAAATATTTAAAGAAAACGAATTTCTCTAATATTAATGAGCCTTTTAGTTTCTTGTTAGGGAATGTATAGGATGAATTTTTATTATCTTCTGTCATATAAAAGCCTTTGGCGGCTGGGGTTAGAGTAATGTTATAATATGCATAAATTAAACATAAGAAGAAGGTGTCATAATATGAGAAATACAGATAAACAGTATCATTTAGATTTTGGAAGCGAACATGGCGCAAAATATATAATCCTTCCAGGTGACCCGGGAAGAGTAGAAAAAATTGCATCTCTTCTTGATAATGCTAAGTTTTATCATCAAAATAGAGAGTATTTAGCATGGCTAGGTGAACTAGAAGGAGAGAAAGTTATGGTCATGTCGACTGGTATGGGTGGACCGTCAACTGCCATAGCTGTTGAAGAATTAGTAAAAACAGGTGTTGAGTATTTTCTTAGGGTAGGTACTTGTGGGGGAATGCAAGATGAGGTTATGGCAGGAGATATAGTAATAGCTCAGTCTGCAATCAGACAAGAAGGAACGAGCAAAGAATATACACCGATAGAAGTTCCTGCTGTAGCTGATTTCGATTTTACTCTTGCTCTGCGTGAGAGTGCAGAAAAAATGGGATATAGGAACCATGTGGGAATGGTACAGTGTAAAGACTCTTTTTATGGACAACATTCACCAGATTCTATGCCTATATCAAAAGAGCTTAATGACAGATGGCAGGCATATATTTCTGCTGGATGTTTAGCATCAGAAATGGAATCAGCCGCTTTGTTCACTGTGGCAGCTGTTCGCCGAGTTAAGTCTGCTTGTATTTTGCAGGTGGTTTGGAACCAAGAGAGAGCAAAAAAAGGATATAAGGACGAAGAATGCCATGATACTATGAGAGCTATTTCTTGTGGTGTTGATGCGATTAGGCAGTTAATATTAAAGAATAAAAATAAGTAATTGTATTAATTAAGATATCTTATTGAACAACAGGGTAAATTAAATTTCAGATTAATAGTTATTTAAGTGAGGGTTAAGTTTTGAAGTGGCAGAATCAGAGAAGAAGCTCAAATGTTGAAGATAGAAGAAGTTTTAGACAAAATAGTAATTTTGGATCTTCTGGAAATAGGAACATGGGCTTCGGATTTCCTGGATATAGCAGAAGAGGGTCATCGGGGTTTGGCTTTCCTATACCTATTCCAATGTCATTTGGTAGGAGAGGGCGACCATCAATAATAAGATTGATTCTTATTCTTTTGGTTCTTTATGCTATTGTTAAGTTTTCATCTTGCTCATTTTTACTTCCTGATAATCAGTCGGATAATTATGGAAGAAGCCAGAACCCATATGGCAATTCATACCAGGATCAAGGTGGATATCCTAATTCGTATTCCAAGAGAGCAAAAGAAGCAGGGAAATATGGAAATGGGAATTTAGGTAACGAGAATATTAATGATGATTTAAATAGTTCTTCGATTAAGACTCAAGATGATCTTGCCGATTTTAGCTCAGTTGTTTTGGCACTTACTGAAGATGTTTGGGATGAATTATTTTCTAAATCTGGAGAGAGATATACACATCCTAAACTAGTTATTTATGATCAGTTTACACAGAGTGGTTGTGGATTCGCACAGGCACAGACGGGACCTTTTTATTGTCCCAATGATGAGAAAATTTATGTTGATCTTTCATTTTATGATGATATGAGAAATAAGCTTGGAGCAGAAGGGGGCGATTTTGCCTTTGCTTATGTATTGGCTCATGAAGTAGGGCATCATGTTCAGAATCAGCTAGGAGTTCTTACAGAGGTGCACAATCTTCAAAGACAGGTATCTTCTAAAGAAGCTAATCAGCTTTCTGTTAGATTGGAATTGCAAGCGGATTACTTCGCTGGAGTTTTTGCTCATTATATTGAAGAAATGCAGCTTTTAGATGAGGGAGATATTGAAGAAGCAATTGATGCGGCTTCGGCTGTTGGAGATGATAGAATACAAAAGTCATCACAAGGTTATGTCGTCCCAGATTCATTTACCCATGGAACAAGTAAACAGAGAATGAAATGGTTTATGTCTGGATACAAATCAGGAGATATGTGGGGAGGAGATACCTTCTCTGCGAGTAATTTAGATTAGGTGATATATGATTGCAATAAACTAAAGTGTTTTGTGGGGATAATGCAGAATGCTTTTTATACCAGAATCTTATATACTGGGTGAAAATTAAAGCTTGAAGATGCATCTCTTATTATTAATTTCTTAAAAATTTGACTTAATTTAGTGAAAAGGATAAACTTACAAAGTTAATTGAGACTATATTGATTTATAAAATTTCGGAGGACAGTATGTCTGCTTTTGCTATTACTTTAGGAATAATTGATATTTTACTTTGTGTGGCACTGGTTGTATTGGTTATGATGCAGGAGGGTTCTTCACAAGGTTTAGGAACAATCAGCGGTGGTGCGGATACTTTTTTTGGTCAAAATAAAGGTAGAAGTATTGATTCGCTACTTAAGAAAGTAACATCTGGCATTGTTGTTGCCTTTGTTATTGTCACGATTTTACTTAACGTGGTTATTTGATATTCTGCTTAGTATAGTTGAATTTATATTTAACTTTCTAATAAGAAATAAGATTTGTGATATTAAAAGAAGAGATGTTGCGCATTTCTTCTTTTATTTTTTATGAACATAAATATTCAATATGATGATATATAATTTATTGCGTTGATGAATATGATGCTATTTTCATTTAAATTAGCGACTTTGGACTTTGAAAATATAAAGTGAAATTTAAGGTAGTATGCCTACAACAATATTTTTAATTTTTGATAATAAATAATAAAGAAAGTATGATGAGTTAGATGAGAACGACTACATTTATAGGAAATACAATCGAGAGACGTGGTAGACGTCTAGTAAAAACTGATGGGAAAGAAAGACTATACTTTTTGCTTAAGGACGATGGTGTCCCACTTGGAATGAAAGTCAGAGTAGAAGTCAAAGATAAGGATTTGGAATTAAGGGAAGAGGATCCATTTGTAAATATTTATTGTAATGTGGTCGAGGTTCTTGGTAATGCCTCAGATCCTGATTTAGCTCTAAAATCTCTGATTGAATCTTATGAACTCGACAGAGCTTTTTCTGACGAAGCTATAGAGATGGCTGATAATTTGGCATTAGCCTATGATGAGAATATGATCAATGAGGAAATTGCCAATGGCAGAAGAGATCTCAGAGATTTGAATACTTTCACGATTGATGGTCTTGATGCAAAAGATTTAGATGACGCTATATCAATTGAATGTTTAGACGATGGTAAAGTTAGACTTTGGGTGCATATTGCAGATGTTTCTCATTTTGTGGAAGAGGGATCTTCACTAGATAAAGAAGCCTTGGATAGAGGCAATAGTACCTATCTTCCAGGACAGGTTTTCCCTATGCTTCCAAGTAAACTTTCTAATGGAATATGTTCTTTGAATCCAGACTCGGATAGATTATGCCTAAGTGTGGCAATTGTATATGACAGAAATTACAAGGTTGTATCATCGAAGATATTCGAAACAGTTATTAGAAGTGATTTGAGAGCTGATTATAAAGGTATTAGGGAAATATTCTCGAAGTATAAAGAGGCGGAACTTCTTCCTTATCAAATTGACGAGTTCAAAGATGAACTTCCTGAAAAGTATGCAAAATTGGCAGATGAGCTATTGGCTTGTCGCAAATTATCATTTGCATTGCGAGATAAAAGACTTAAGCAAGGGTCTTTAGATTTCTCTTTTACTGAATCTAAGGTTATTTTTGATGAGGACGGAAAAATTGTAGATATTGAACCTCGCAGCCAGACATGGAGTGAGGAAATGATAGAAGAGTTTATGATAGCTGCCAATGAAGTAGTTGCTTCCCATGCTAAGATTAAGAAAATTCCGATTCTTTATAGAACTCACGATGAGCCAGAACAAGAATTGCTTTTGAGTTTTGCTCCTTTGGCGAGAACTCAAGGGATATCCCTGACTATTCCTGAACATCCAAGTCCCAAACTTATATCTGAATGGATTGAAAAAATTAAGGGACTCGAGGTGTCGGAGATGCTTCTAACTTTGCTTCTTCGCAGTTTGGCAAAAGCAAGATATGATGCAGAAGCTCTCGGCCATTTTGGATTGGCGCTTAAGGATTATTGCCATTTTACTTCTCCGATCAGGCGTTATAGCGATCTTTTTACTCACCGTGCAATTAAAAACCATATTGCTGGTCAATCTAATAGAAATTTAAAGAGGATAGCTCAGAGGGTTGCAGATCATATTTCTAAGACTGAAGTAAACTCACAGTATGCCGAAAGGGATGCTGTCAAAATTTGTATGGCTGAATTTATGTTGGACAAAATTGGTGAAAAATATGTTGGGAAAATATCAGGTTTTTGTTCACGGGGTGCTTTTGTCAAACTTGAAAATACAGTTGAGGGCCTGGCTCCTTTTGAACAGTTAGGTGATTTTTTTGAATATGATGAGAAATCTTTGGTCGCACGAGGAAGAAATTCGAGAAGAGTTCTTAAAATAGGTGACGAAGTTTTGGTGAAAGTTGATGGTGCGAGCGTAGCTTCTGCCACTGTTGATTTTAGTTTTATTAAAGAGCAACTTCCTGGTGAAAAATACTTCGGAAAGAAGGGGGCTTTTGATCATCTATTTAAGGGGGCGGCTGAAACTCATCTCAGACGCAGGTTTAGAAAAAGTGGGTTCGATACCGCTGATAATGAAGATGTTCTCGTTGTAGAGGCTCTTAGACCAAAGAGTGAATTTTATAATACTGATACAAACAAGACAGGTGTAGAAGATGATTTTGAACTAAGAGATATTTTGGAAGATGATGGATATAAACTTGGCTCCAAAAAACTCACCAGTAAGAGACGTCCATTTAATAGAAGAAATGATGATGAAATTTTTTATTATGGTGGAGAAAGAGAGAGTGGAAAGTATCGTGAGTCTTATAGGAGACAAAGAGATGATGACTTTCTTTCTAAATCGTTTGATACTGATTCGTCATATGAGTTCAAAAAATCAGTATTAGATGGTGATAGGGTACAAAAGGCTAAGTCGTTTAGAAGTAAATCAGCTGAAGATAAATTATTTAAATCTCAAAAAAATGGCAGAAGTAGTACTTATGGAAAATTAAACAAAGGTTCAGACAAAAAGTATAAAAGAAAAGATAAGTTCAAGGGCAAAAATTCTGAACAAGTATTTGAGCAGAATCAAGATTCTTCCTTTATATTTGATAAAAGCAAACGTAGTAGAAAAAATGGATTAAAATCAAAGTCGTTTAGAGATACTAAGTATAGTCAGAATAAGCCAAAACAAAAAGGCAAGCGCGTTTCTGCTTCTGGAAGTGGAAAGGGAAATGGAAAGGGTAGAGCTAGGTCTAAAAGAATAGGAAGATGAATTTAGCTTGTGGTTCTTTAGACTTATGATTATAGATGAGCAAGATTAGAGATAAAGAGAATAATAATTTTGTGAATAGACAGCAAGTTACATTCTTTATTCACACTTTAGGCTGCAGAGTAAATCAGTATGAATCAGATGCAATCGCTCAAGCATTGAAAAATAATGGATGGTTCGAGATAAAAACAAGTGAAGAACTTGAGTGTAAAAGACCAAATGTTGCGATAGTTCATACTTGTGCAGTAACGCAAGAGGCAGCACGTAAATCAGGTCAACTTATTAGACGAATGAGAAATAGATTTGATGCGGATATGGTGGTTGCTATAGGCTGTCATGTTGAGGTTATGCATGGTAAAACTGCTGCTGATTTATCTCTTGGCAACAAGGATAAGAACAAGGCAGCAGACTTTATTATCGAAAGCTACGCCGAGTATCTTCGTGACAAAGCTAGTGAAGTAAATGGCGAAAATTTTGATAACAATCAAGATGATTATAGGCTTGATGATTTTAAGATATATGCTGATGACCAAAATTCTGACTTAGTAAAAGACAAGGCTTGCACTTGCGGTAAATATGAGGATCACTGCCATTGTTCAAGTTGCGATTGCACTGAATCTTCTATGGATAATATTACTAATCACAAACCTGAATCTGTTAATGTTGGAAATATAGAAAGAGTGAGATTTTCTCCAATTATAAGGGAGGAAACCTTGGTGTGTAATCTCCCAGAACAGCATAGAGGACAAGATATTAGTTTCTCTGATATGGGCTCAGTTTATAGACAACGTGGGACTAGGGCATATATCAAGATACAGGATGGCTGCGATATGAAATGTAGCTACTGTACGATTAACAAAGCGCGTGGCGCATCACGCAGTAGAGACTTTTCATCAATTATTGAAGAGGCGAAGCTTTTGGCATCTCGTGGATATAAAGATATAGTTCTTACGGGTATAGAAGTATCTGCCTATGGATATGATTTTAAAAAATTAGAAAATGCTAAAGGTTTACACTTGATAGATCTTATTGAGGCCTTGGATAAAATAGATGGTGTGTCAAGGATACTTTTGGCTTCACTTGATCCCCGTGTAGCAAGCTTAGACTTTGTTCAAAGAGCAGCCAAACTGAATAATTTTGGTGCTCACTTTCATTTATCCTTACAGAGTGGTTCTGATTCTGTATTGAAGAGGATGAGACGTGCTTATAACTCCAATTTTTATCACGAAGCTGTCAAGAGAATTTACTCATATTTCCCAAAAGCTAATATAACGACAGATTTGATAACTGGATTTCCTGGGGAAACTGAAGAAGAACATCTTGAATCGTTAGACTTTTGTAAGAAGCAAGAGTTTAGTGATTTTCATGTTTTTCCCTATTCTGATAGACCGGGAACAGAGGCTTCTTTAATGCCGAATAAGGTTGATAAAAATGTAGCAAAAAGGAGATTACATGAGTTTGAAAAATTGAGAGATGAACTATGGCAAAGACGAGCTGATTTGGAACTTAATGAGATTCATGAACTTCTTGTTGAGCAGGTAAATGAAAATGGGGCAATTGGATATACTAAAAATTATTTGCCCATATGCGTGCCAAATGCTAAAGATTCATCTTTGGTAGGTGAGATTGTCAAGGTGCTCATTACCGGGAGAGATGCTAATTTACTTTTAGCTGAATTGTGCTGATTATACTAACTTGTTGATTTTATCGCTTAGTTTATTTTTCGATGGTATTATGAGCTTTGGAATTTTGTGGTAATATATTAAATATTTTGTTGGAGGTGTGTAGATATGGATGACAATAATACCACCCGTTTTGACTTATTTCGTGATAAAAATAATGAGGCAGAAGAAATAATGAAAACTGTTCTGGCTGCACTTGAAGAGAAAGGTTACAATCCAATAAATCAAGTAGTGGGATATTTTTTATCAGGTGATCCTACATATATAACCAATCATAAAGGTGCTAGAGGGATTATCAGAAGAATGGAGAGAGATGAATTACTCGAAGTTATTTTTAGAGAGTATTTCAAGAGTATTTCTCAGTGAGTGCCGATTAATTTTATTAAGCATGTGTAAGATATTTTTGGTCATGGGAAATTGCATCTGATGACCAACGTATTAGTTGTCTTTATAAACTTTTAAGTGGGACCTTGATTGGAAGTCCTGCTTAAAAGTTTTGTTATTTTGACTATCTTTTGTTTTAATCTTAATTTATATATAGATAAGATTGAATTTTTGAATATAAGTTTACGTTGTTATATATTAAAAATTGTTAGTTACTAATAATTTGTGTTGGAGATGAATGATGGAAAGATTGATGGCGATAGATTATGGTACCAAAAGAATAGGTGTTGCTATTTCTGATGTTCTCGGAATTACAGCTAGAGGATTGGAAACAATTAAGAATAAAGAAATGGATTTGACTATAGCTTGCAGCAGGCTTATCGAACTACTTAGAGAGTATTCGATTAGCAAGTTAATTGTTGGTTTGCCGAAGAGGACTGATGGAAATGAGGGGGAATCAGCTGATAAGGTCAGAAAGTTTGTTGATCTTTTGCTTGCTTCGATTGATTTTGAATTAGATATAGAGTACAAAGATGAGAGATTTACAAGTACAATTGCCAATAGGCTTTTAAATCAATCAAATAGGAAAGGTAGTATGGAAAAAAGGAAAGTTGTTGACCAGATTGCAGCTGAAATTATCCTGCAGGACTATCTTGATTATCGGTCAAAAAACTAAAATTACTTTATATAAAAAGGCAAATATTGGAGTTCAAAGGTTCTATTACCTAAATTTTAATATTTTTCTTGTAAAATTGAATGATGTGGTATAATTTACGCAATCTATTTATTTTTAAATCGCCAGACTAACTGGCGATAGTGAAGTATATAAGATCGGGGATATTACTATGGCAGAAGATAATAAAAATATTAATGAGAATTTAGATATTGATGAGAATGATGCTCTTATCAGTGAGGAAGATTTTGAAGAGATTGTAACTGTCGTTGATGAAGAAACAGGTGAATCTTTTGATTTTTATGTTGCTTGTAATTTTGATTTCAACGAAGAGCTTTACTATGTTTTAGTCTCTCTTGATGACAATGATCCTGTGGCGCTATTTGCTAAGAAGGTAAGTTTAGAAAATGGTGAAATAGGATTTGAAACTGTTGATGAAGAGAATTTCCCTATGATTGCAGAAGAGTATGAGAGACTCTGTAATGAGCTTGATGAAGAAGATGATTATGATTTTGATTATGAGCACGAGCATGATCATGATCATGATCATGACCATGATGATGATTGCCCTTGCTGCCATCACTAAGTCGATAATTTAATATTAAAATTTGAGTTTAATATCAATTTTTATTAAAAGAGTCCACTGGACTCTTTTTGTTTACGTATATTTAATGCTTATATAATATAATTTAGATTAAGTTTGAAGAATGCTAAAATTAAGTGCAGATTTCATTCTATGCTTATGCTTTGTTTCTGATTTGGCATATGTTTTAAAATGGCAATGCCCAATTCTGTTCTTAAGATAGGTGTAAACCTATATTGTCAGAATTATTTCAGAAATATATTTATTAGATTTTATCTAGCAGGAAGGTTAGTTTTATGGATGACCATAGTTTTTTAAATTCTTCTGAGACAGGTGGGGGCGAGAATTTGCTAGTAATTACAGATGAGGATAATGGGTATCCTTATTATGTTACTGTCGTAGATGAATTTGATAATATGGATAGAAAATATGTTGCTCTTATACCTTTTGAGCCAGATGATGGAAGTCATAGAGAGCCAGAATTTGTCATCATGAGAGTAATTGATAGGACGGATAGGCATCAAAAAGACAGTCATAAAATTGAGAATGTCGATATAACCTATGAGTCTATTAGAAGTAAGACCGAACTCAATGAGTGCTTCGATATTTTCCTTTCACGTTTAGAGTCTGGTAAGTGTCAGACTCCATATTATGCTCCGTGAGCTTTTGTCTTTTATTTTAATATAGACTAAGTTGGAAAAATAGCTATTCAGACTTATCTTTTCATTCTAAATATGAATAGCTGAGATTATTAATAAAGGGAGCATAGGTAGTGACTTTATCTGATGAAGATATAAATCTGTTTAGACCTTTAGAAGTTTATGACAAGGATTTATATAATGAATATTACAATAAGGAACTCAGTTATATTTCAGATTTGAGTTTCAATTCGCGTATAGCATGGAGGCAAGGATTTAATTATCATTACGCTATTGTATATGATAGTTTGGTTCTTTCGTCACAGTCTAAGACTTTTACTGGCTTGCATTTTTCGATGCCACTCGGACTTAAGAATGCAGATCATTTTAGACTAATAGTAGATTCTCTTTGGCATCCATATGCTGAATTAAATTCCGCCATGGTTGAAATTCATTCCGAGGAAGGTAAATTTGCAATAAAAGGAGATTCATTTTCGCCTTTTTTGAGATTTTTATATTTTTGCGAGGATAAGCTTCATGGTTTGGAAGAGGCCTTATCTGATACTTATGAGATTAGAATATTCGAACGCAGGGCATATTCTGATTATCTTTATGAAAGAGAAAGTTTGGCCTCTCTTGCGGGTAAGAAACTTAGGACGAGAAGAAATCATTGGAACAAATTTTCCAAGACATATCCCAATTATAATTTTAGACAGTTCCAAAAGGGTGATATTGAAGCTGCTCTTAAACTCAGCTATAAATGGTGCGAAGAAAAAGGCTTAGACCCATTCGATATAACATCTAGTGATTATTTGGCAATTGAAGCTTATCTTAAAAATTTCGATAATATAGATTCTATTGGTTCGGTTTTATATTTAGATGATAGATTGATAGGATTTTCATTAGGTAGTCAATTTGAGCATCAGGCAGTTATTCATTTTGAAAAAGCGGATGACTCTATAGATGGAGCCTATGCTGCTATAAATAAATTGAGTGCGGAAAGAATTTACAGAGGTGCTTTTCTGAATCGCGAAGAGGATATGGGAGAAGAGGGGATTCGTAAGGTTAAGGAAGCCTATAGGCCTATTAAGTTAGTACCTAAATATGAGATTTTTATAAAAAAGAAATAACTTTTCTGTAGTATCAGGATTAAGGTTGTGTGAATAGACATTAATAAGTAATTTAAAAATTATATACAAGTAATGGTATATAGATGAAAAATACTTTCTTACTATGTGAGAATATTAAAGTAGTTGAGGTTTAGTATGAATAAGGATTATGAGATAAATACGCCAACTAGTTCTCTGCCGATGGGAAAATATCTTCCAATTATTAAGCAGAGGAAGCCGGGATTTGATTTAGCTGTAGTATTTTGGCCAGTTTTATTTATATTTATACATTTTTTGATTCAAATCGTATCTGTGACTATTGCAACATTGTTTGTAACATTTGTTAGGAGAAGTGAAGCGGTTCTTTTGCAGAATACAGGTAAGATAGACCCATTTACATATAGTATAGGTACAATTTTATATTCATTGCTTCTAATTATTATCTATAGTCTTTTTATTAAACACCAGAGCAAGAGAGAGCCACGATATATATTAAGAGCGAAAATATCAATCTCTGATCTAGCTCATTCAATTTCGGTCGTTTTGGCTTGCTTGGGCATATCAACATTAATTATGTTATTTTTGCTGAATATAAAAGATAGTGTGCCTTTTATTAACAAGATAATGACTGAATATCTTACGATGGTTAATTCAATGGTATCAGAAGACAAACCTATATTGTCATTTGTTGGCACAGTCATTCTTGTTCCTATATGTGAAGAATTGTTATTCCGAGGTATAGTTTTTTCTGAACTTAAGAGAGCTATACCAGCTAGGTATGCCATTTTTATTACCGGTTTTCTTTTTGCATTATTTCATTGGCAGGCAGTGCAAAGTTTGTATGTATTTTTTGCCGGTGTAGCAATTACAGCGTGTTATTACTATAGTTCTTCTATTAAAGTGGCAATTTTAATGCATATGACATATAACTTTTTTGGTGGGGGCTTAGCTATGCTTACTGCTGGAAATGAAGAGATTGCTACGATGATTACAGTCTTAGAGCTTATATTTGTTCCAGTAGGCTTTTTGTCATTTTATATTTTATTAAGGAAACACAAATATGATCCACCTAAATCAAGCCGTGTATTGATGTTTCCTTATAGAGGAACAGTGGGGCTTTATGAGGACGAGAAGCAACTTATTGTGTTGAATAAGAGCGATAAACAGCGTCTAGGGACTGATGATGATATTTTGAGTTACGAAGATTATGTAGAAATTAATATTTCTAAGCAAAAGGATATTATAAAAAGAATTTATGATGAATTTAACTTAGATAAAAATGAATACTCAAAATTGGTCTCAGATGACAGCGAGCTTATGAGAAGACTTGATAGAAAGTATCTTGGTAATAGAAGAAAATTAACTAAGGACTTAAAAAAAGAAGCAAGTCGAATTTTTGCTGCATATAGATTTTAATTATGACTTTCATATAATAGTGAAAAGGGAGAGTGATGTACCGATCCCCCAGAAGTTAGACACAAAATCTAACCATTGGGAGGTCGGTATTTTTATGACAAAGCATAGTTTTGAATTCAATAAGTAGGATGGATGATTTCTGTGCAATATAGCTCCGCTCTTCTATATAAAAAACAACGTAGCAGTTATAAAACTGCTACGTTAAAAAGTATAACTTTTGGATGTTACGTCATGAAATATATATTCACGCTCCCTTTTATTATTACATGTTTATTTCCGAAAGTGTATTTATATATTTCCAGTTTGACTGGCAATAATAAATAAAATTGATAAATGTAGAGGGTAGAAAATATAATAAAAATATTTCATGAATTTAGATGGCTTCTTACTATAAATCTCAAGTGGGAACAAAATACAGGCGAAAGATGACATTAATTGTATTCTTCCAAGGCCATAATGAAGTAACTTTGAAAGGACAAAGTAATAGCTGAGATTAAAGATTAAAAAGACGAAAAAGACTAAGAGAGTATTCCTGAGTACAATACCATTAGAAAAAGGTTTGTTCAGTCTTGAACTTTTAGTGATAGGGATAAATTGATTCAATATATGAAATATAAGTGGAGAGATAACACCATATACATAATAATCAGATTGGAAATGAAGAGTTAAGATGATGATAATAAAAATACTTAAGACCGATAGAAAAATTATAACTGGTGCGGGTAAAGTGAAGCCAGAGAAATTTGTTTTTAGTCCCCAGAAACTATAAGGTCTAATATCTCGATTATAAGGACTATCTGTTGCCGGACGCATAAGTAGCACCATATCGCGACGAACTTTAGCTAGGGCATCAATAGCCATGATTAGAGCTAAACCCAAACTTAGCGTGATAAAAATGTTTGGGTAGTGATCTACATAGGTAACACGGTGCATATAAGATAAGACAAGCTCGGTTATGATTGCCGATCCAATCATTCGAAAGAGATAAACTAATGGATTTCGGCTTCTTTTATAACCAATGGCTATTTCATAAGCAAATATTGGGAAGGCGAGCCTACCAATTGTTCTCATTAAGGTATATAAGGAACCTTGGAAAGTATAGGGGAGATAGGAAGCAGTGTGATCAATAAGCATGCTTATTATGGCAATGAGTTTTAACATAGTTTTCACTTTCTAGTGCTTATAATTTTTAATATTATAAAAGTATACATTGAAAAACGTAAAAAAAGAATAATCAGTTGATTTAAAATATTATAAAAGCTTCACGAAATGAAATAAAAAAAGTACAATAAATTAATAGGATTAGTGCTTGACATGTATATAAATAGAGCATATAATTCTTCGTGCGTTCGAAAGAATGTGGATTGGCGCAGTAGTTCAGTTGGTTAGAACGCCAGCCTGTCACGTTGGAGGTCGTGGGTTCGAGCCCCATCTGCGTCGTAAGCGATTCATTTTGGATCGCTTATTTTTGCCCAGATAGCTCAGTCGGTAGAGCAGAGGACTGAAAATCCTCGTGTCGTTGGTTCGATTCCGACTCTGGGCATTTTTTTTGCATAATTTTATATTTTAAATTCTGATATGTTATTAAATTAATTAGAAACCGATATTTTTAGAAATATCGGTTTTTTATATTTAAGTTATTAGTCTATTCGTCATACCTATGTTGAACTTTGGATGTACTCAATTAGTACAGAATAGTACATATTTACGATAAATTAATAGCTATATAATCCTCGTTATTCTTAAAGTATTGAAGTAATAAAAAAACGGAATGTTGCTGTGGTGTGTAGCTTACATTCCGTTAAAATGCTGATAAAAGCTATTTGGTGTTATTTATATATTTATTAGAATCTCTGAAGGTGTAAATCTTTTAAACTTTTATTAAGTGATTTTAATTTTGCATTAATTGCAGCCTGTTCTTGTGCTCTCTTAATTTTTAATGTAGCAGTCATAATAGGCTTCTCATTATTCCAAATTAAATACTGGATATTTTTGTATGAAGCTGACTTGCTATTTGTATCATTTAAGATATCAGACAAATATTTTGAAATGTCCTCATCACTTTTGATATCATCTGGCAATTGATCTTCTTCGATACATACTCGACAAACGAGTTCATCCTTTCCCAGTTTACTGATTTGATGATATACCATACAAGAAGCTATTCCATCATACGCATTAATAAGTGCTTCGCTCTCCTCTGGGAACATTTTTTTGCCATTTTGAAGAACTATCATACTTTTGGCTCTTCCAGTAATAAATAGAACGCCATCCTTGTCTAGATAACCGATGTCGCCTGTCTTGAAATAAGAACCGTCCATGACTTCATCAGTAATTTCTTGATTTTCGTAGTAGCCGAGCATGATATTAGGTCCCTTTGCAAGTATTTCGCCAATCTCATTTCCATTCTTGTCTTGTTCGAAACTATCAATTTTGATTGTAACACCATTAATTGGTTGACCGACGCTACCATATTTATTGAACTGTCTATTGCAACAAGAGAGAACAGGTGCGGTTTCTGTCAGACCATATCCACCATAAGCATTTATGCCAATAGAGTTGAAAAAGGACTGAGTTTCAGGTTTCATAGCGGCTGCTCCAACTATGACTATTCTAAGTTTAGGAGCTAATTTATTTAAAAGCGCGGCAAAAATTTTGCGTCTTGCGTCAATTTTTAACTTTAGGAGTAATGAAGATATCTTTTGTCCCTTTTCGAATTTGGCATCAATTTTCTGCTTGCGCATGGTCTTTTTTGCCATTGATTCAATACGCTCAAGCATGAGAGGAACAGTTATCATTATTTCAATTTCCCATTCCTTGAGATTTTGTAATAGATAATTTAGTCCATCAGATATACATAGGGTGATTCCTGCAAGCCAATAGCAGTAAATTCCAACCGTATTTTCGAAGGTGTGATGGAGTGGCAAGACGGATAAGCCTCTTTTGCATGACATAATATCTACAGTTTCAAATGAAGCAATGGCATTAGAGAGGACATTTTTATGAGATAGGAGAACACCCTTTGATTGGGAAGTCGTACCAGATGTAAAGTAAATTGCCATTGGAGCATCTGCATCGATAGGGAGATGTTCAAAATCAGTGGATCCATTAGTTCTTAGTGCACGACCTAGTTCAAGTAAGTCTGAGAAGCTACTCACGCGTGGATCTTTGAGTTCGTCAGCAAAACTTTTAGAATTTGAACCAAATAGATAAACCTTTTGGATCTGGTTCTCAGCACTCAAAACTGCTTCGAGAATATCTTTTTTTGAGGAGTCAAGAAAAAAGATAGAACTTTGAGATCTATCGATAAGGGAGCAGACCTCGGTCGGACTAAGTTGTTTATCTAAGGGAACAGATAAGCCTGCACCGAAAATGGCAGCATTATGGGCTACAATCCACTCGTATTTATTTTCTCCGAGAATAGCTATTCTGTTGCGCCTGAGTTGACTTGCACAGGGCCCTAAATTAAACTCTTTTATTTTTTCAGGAAGTATAATTGTTGTATCCTTGATTAGTGCCTCTCCAATAGAGAAGATATCTTCTGCTAGTTCGCTATAAGTTTTGACCTTTGCATCTTCATATGGATCATTTCTAAAAATAATTGCCTCCGCATCAGCGTTAAGCATAACACTACGCAGAAGCAATTCACGTAAATTGCTAACATTCTCAATATGAGTTGCTGTAACTCGACATTTTCCAACCATTTCTTTCATATCACTACTCCTAACCTGATCTTATAATGTCGATAGATACAATTATTTAATTATCATCGTAATTTGGAGCAGGGATAGGCATATCTTCTGGAATTATATCCTTAAGTACCCATGATATATATATTCTCATTGCTAGAGCTTCGATTGCTGCGACGAGTAAGGCGTATTTTGAATCGAAGGTAACAGATCTGCTATCAGCATACGAGTGATGAACATTGGCGAAAATATTTTTGGTTCCATTTTTCATTATTATATGGAATAAATCTCTGAACTGCGCATAGAGAATTTCAGCAGGGCTAGACTGTCTACATAGATATATTCCCTTTTTAATCTCAATAATTGGCAAAACTTGTTTAAGTAAACCAATTGCTAAGCACCATGCAACGTGTTCGCGAGCATATTTTCTACCTTGGATGGGTGGAAGTATGTTCAATTTTAAATAATTCTGTATCATCGTCTTTGTCAAACAAGCCTCTGGACCGAAGAATTTTTCCAAATGTTTATTGACGAATTCTAGTAATTCATTACTTCGGACAGAAAAAGGAAGCTCTTTCCAAGATGGAAGAATGAAGTTAGGTAATTCATTATGAGTTATCAATTCTCCAGCTTCGTTCACATAGTATCCATGAGAAAAAGAACGATCGTTATTTCTGTTATTCATAAACCCATTTGACTGATCACTATAATTGTTCATATGATACCTCGCAACTTATATGGTCACGATGACTATATAATAACATAATAATTTAGACTTTTGCAAAATATAATTAACTTTTAATAACTAAAGATATGAAGGCTATGTTTACAAACAAAATCAAGCAATTGTTAATCGCCGATATTCTAAGATCTAGTAATCTAATTGTTATTTGAGTTTGTCATATTCTTCTTGTTTGTATGAAATAATTGCAAACTTATTAGCGTCATCAATAAGTAGAGGCCTTTTGATAAGCATACCGTCCGATACAAGAAGATGGAATTTATCGGATTCAGTCATAGCGGGGAGTTTATCTTTTAGACCTAATTCCCTATACTTCATACCACTAGTATTGAATAAATTCTTGATATTGGCACCTGTATAAGATAGTATACCTTTGAGTTCTGCCAAAGTTGGAGTTTGACTTCTAATGTCGACTGTCGTGTATTTTATACCTCTTTTGTCTAGATGTTTAAGTGCTCTAATACATGTGCTACATTTGGGGTGAATATAAATTTTATACATGTTGATACCTCATAATTTCTAGGGGAAATTTTAACAAATTATAAGCTTGGAGTAAAACTATATTGAATTAATATGCAATTATTAGTCATTATGTGTTAACAATATTATTTCAGTAACAAAATATTGTTATATAAGAAAATATAGTAAATATACGGTTTAAATTAAAATTTGCAAATTAAAATGAGAAAAATTTCTCAACGCGATATAAGAGATATATAAATAATTACGGTAATAAAAACTGTATAAAATGCGTATTGACTGAATCGTATAAAAGCTGATTTTTCATAATTCACAATATTACTTTAATTTTATCTACTAAGAATTTTTCTAGGATAGTATAATTATGTGGATTTCATGATGTAAAATTTTGTCGTATATTGTCATATAAATATAGAAAGAAATTGAAATGAGCCACAGAAAAAGTTCGAGTAAATCTAATAAAAATCCATTTTTGATTGAAAATATTCTTTTTTATGCTTTGATTGCCATGGTTGTTTTGATTATGGTGATGATTTTATTGGCTATTTTCTACAAGAGAGATAGTTACAAATTGGAGGATTATCTTGGAAGAGATGGCTTCTTCATAGAGCAAAGTGGAAATGAAGAACCGCAAGAGAAATCTACGGATAAGGTCAGAATAGGCTTAACTGACAAGGATAGTTCAAAAGAAGAGAGCAGTAATTTTATGGATATATATGCTTCTCTTTCTGATTCTGATAAGAAAAAAGTTAATGTTAATTTTGATTTTACTGAATTGAATTCAAATATATATGGCGTGTATGATGTTTCTTTGGGAAAATTTCTTTTGGCAAACAATGCAGATGAGAAGGTAGCTCCTGCATCGCTCACAAAGATTATGACAACTTTTCTCGCAATAGAGAAAGTTAGTGATATCAATAAGACAGTTGACATGGATCAATCAATATTTGACTGGATATTTGGCAAGGATTTATCTGTTGTTGGTTTTGAGAAAGGTGAGAAGGTCAGACTTCTTGACCTCTTGTATGGAGCTATGCTCCCGTCGGGAGCAGATGCCTGTCTTGGTATTGCAAGAATGGTTTCTGGTGATCAAGATAAGTTCGTCAAGGAAATGAATCAGAGAGCAGCCGAGCTTGGTATGACTAATACTAGTTTTAAGAACTGTGTTGGGAATGATGATGAGGGACATTATTCTACGGTGCGCGACTTGGTTAAGCTTTTTGAAATTGCGATGAGAAACAAGGTGTTTGAACTTGTTGCTTCTACAGAATCGTATACACTTAAACCGAACTCAGTTAGAAAAGAAGCTATTAATCTTTTTTCTAATACTTTTGAGAATATTTATAAATCTTATGGAATACCTAATGGCGTCGAAGTTATTGGTGGAAAGACCGGTTATACTGAGAATGCTAGACTATGTTTGATTGTAGAAGTTACGAAGAGAGATCAGAAGTATATTATTTGTGTTCTTAATGCAGGAAATACAGATGGGGCAGCAAGAGACTGCATGACACTGGCGGATAAATTTTTAGCTTAAATTAATCTGCTGTATTAGTATGTATGCTTGTGTTTATTGTTAAGTAGAAGTGTATGCTAGGGCTTAATAGCTGACAGAGATAATAGATAAAAATGTTAAGTAATAGTGATAACGTAAAAAAAGAGAAAGATGATTCTGTGGTAAATGATTTTTCAGATAAGTCTGATAATGTTTACGCTAAAAGTCAGTCGCCTGAAAATAAACTTGATAAGGGAAATTATAGCTTCCGTGTGTTTTCTGAAGATTCTGAGTCCAGTCTTGGTCTTGGAGATTACGCTCAGACAGAGAAGAGTGGGAGCGAAATCAGTGATAATCGCGGCAGCGCTTTTGCCGATGGAGAAAAGTTAGAACATTCACTTAATATAGATACTAATGTCAATAGTTCTTATAAGAATATAGATAGAAGTAATGGTAGGCTACAATGGAAGAAGCTGATAAATGAATCTGAGAGTATTTTTAAGGGAAAGTTGTTTGGAAAAAAGACCGCTAATAATGTAGAGAATCAGACTTCTGACTTGGCTAATGACAGTGGGGATCTTCTCTCTTCTGATATGTATCTTTATGATAAGGATGGGGAAGTTAATCTTTTTGGTATTCTTGAGAAAAAAAGAAAATCTGCTAAGGGGCGCTCGTCTAAATCCAAATATAAAAATGGTCAAAGTTTGGCTAATGACAGTGGTAGATCTATAAATAGGGAGAAGTATTTTCAAACTGAGACTTTTAGAGATAGTCAGTCTTATACATATGATAATGAATATTTTTATCAACCAGAGGGTGTCAAGTCTGAACATAGAACCAATAATATAAACAAGGAAGTAAAACATAATTGGTATGAACGTATTATTAGGTGTGAAGATAATGATGAACAGGTAAATAAACATTTAGGCGACGTGTTCGATTTTAATTCTCAAAGTGCCAAGGTGTATGAGGCCGAGGATGCCTATGCTATTTCTCATATAAGATATAGGAAGAAACTTAAATTTTCCTTGCTTTCGTTATTTTTTATTTTTTTGATACTTGCTATTTCAACCTTTGTTTTATCGAAACGTTACAATTTCTTTTCTGAACTGGCTGATCCTTTTTCTATTTATCGACAACGCAGGGCGGCTTTGATGAATCAAAGAAATGATGAAACTGCACAAAAAGAACTCAAGGCTATAAGAGCGCTTCTTCTTGACAATGATAATAATAAACGTGGGAATTTAGCTGGAGAAGACAAGGGCTTATTTATTGACGATACAAAAGTCAATGAGAATTTCGACAGAAGTCGCATATCTTCGGAGAGTATCTATCTATATAACTTAAGTGATGATGTGCCAGTTTTTGCGTGGAAATCAGAATTGAGTTTGGATCCCGGAGCGATTACTCAGATTTTTACCAGCAGTATATATATGTCGTACTTGAAGAATCCTTTAAAAGAAACACAGGTTCCAAGTGAGATTGTTTTTTATTTGTACGATCAAAATGCTAGACAGTCTGGATTTGCGCCAGGTGAAAAGTGCTATATGATTGACTTTGCTTATGGTTCAATACTGGCTGGGGCGACGGATTGTGCTATGGCTGAGGCGTACTATGTAGCCGGTAATCAGAGTGATTTTGTTGACATGATGAATGAAGAGGCTAGAACTCTTGGGTTGAAGAATACTCATTTTGCCAATGCGAGTGGTTTACCAGCAGATAATCATTATTCTAGTGCAGAGGATATTGCAGTATTTTTCAAAAAAGTTTATCAAGATCCGAGGATGATGAAGATTTTAAAAAGCGTATCGCATATAAGTATGAAGACTGATTTTAGAAAAGACGGTTTATTTATAGAAAATTCAGTACTTAAGTATTATAAAGAGAACCCAATTTCGGGGGTTAATATTATTGCTGGACGAAGTGGCTCAAACCCTGATAGTGGACGAAGTTTGGTTACCATTAGCGAAAAAAATGGCAAGACATATTTACTTGTTACTTTGGGGGCAAAAAAGTATGGAAGAGATACTGAAGCATCTGATCATTTTGAAGATCACAAGGTGATTTTATCTGAATTTTTAAAGTAAATGTTATAGAAGTTGTGCTATTGTATTGTAGGTATTAGTTTAGTGTGTGATATGTACTTGATTTATGGAATTAGTTTGTCGTCTGTGTCAGGTTATTTTGAGCCTTGTAGCGGATTGCCTAGGCTAGTTTGAAGATAAATAGAAATAATCTTATATAAATAATTATATGTACATACTAGATATACGTACTAGGATAGCTTTTTATTGATATACATATCCAATTAGTCAGATCTATACTAAATGCGGAAATTACAAAAAATTTTTATTTACTAGCAAATTATTTAATTATTGTGGTATATTATATAAGTTCGTTTACTAAGTGGTATTTTATATTTCACTTAGTGAATAGATAATATGTTTGAAAGGAGAAGTACTATGCCTACGTTCAACCAATTAGTAAGATCAGGTAGAGCAGTTAAGGTCGATAAGAGTGGTGCACCTGCACTTCACGCGGGAATGAATACTCTGAAGAAGAAACCAACTCACATTGTTTCACCTCAGAAGCGTGGTGTTTGCACAGTTGTTAAGACAACAACACCCAAGAAACCAAACTCTGCTATGCGTAAGGTTGCTCGTGTACGTTTGACAAGTGGAATGGAAGTTTCAGCTTACATCCCAGGTATCGGACATAACTTACAAGAGCACTCAGTTGTTTTGATTCGTGGTGGCCGTGTTAAGGACCTTCCAGGTGTGCGTTATCACATTGTTCGTGGTACATTGGATGCCGCTGGTGTTGCTGACCGTAAACAGGGAAGATCAAAATATGGTGCCAAGCGTCCAAAGGCCGCAAAGGTTAAGAGCTAATAGGATCAGGTTGAACTCACCGCAAACGTACATCCCATCATATAGATATTAGGGATGGCCGATATGCGACTGACACGGATAATGAGATTATTTATCCAATTCGTGAGTACCTGTGATACAGGAAATCCTGTTTTATCATAAGAAGGAGGGAAGACAAGTGCCAAGAAAAGGTCATGTCCCAACAAGAGAAGTGCTTCCTGATCCTCTATACAATGACGTTAGAGTTAGTAAGTTAATAAATAACGTCATGTTGGATGGGAAGAAAGGTCTTGCTCAAAGAATTACTTATAGAGCATTTGATATGGTACAAGAGAAATTATCTCTTGACCCAATTGAAGTATTTAATCAGGCATTAGAGAATGTAATGCCCGTATTAGAAGTAAAAGCACGCCGTGTTGGTGGTGCGAACTATCAGGTTCCTATCGAAGTTCGTCCAGAACGCCGTCAAACATTAGGTTTACGCTGGTTGGTGCAATTTGCACGTAATAGAAGCGAAAGAACCATGAGTGAAAGACTAGCTGGCGAATTAGTCGATGCTTATAACTCAACAGGTGGAGCTTTCCGCCGCAAAGAGGAAATGCACCGTATGGCCGATGCGAACCGCGCATTCGCACACTATCGCTGGTAGTATCAATGAGAAGGAGTTTCTTACATGTCTAGAAAATTCTCCCTCGAGAATACAAGAAATATCGGTATCATGGCTCACATTGACGCTGGTAAGACAACAACTACCGAGCGTGTTCTATATTACACAGGTCGTATCCATAAGATTGGTGAAACCCACGAGGGTGCATCGGTCATGGACTTTATGGCCCAAGAAAAAGAGCGTGGTATCACAATCCAGTCAGCTGCTACAACCGCTGAGTGGAAAGGTCATAGAATTAATATTATCGATACTCCAGGTCACGTTGACTTCACAGTTGAAGTTGAGAGATCTTTGAGAGTTTTGGATAGTGCAGTTACAGTTCTTGATGCGAAGAGTGGTGTTGAGCCTCAGACTGAAACAGTTTGGAGACAGGCTGATCACTACGGTGTTCCTCGTATTGTTTATATTAACAAGATGGACGTAACTGGTGCCGACTTCTTCAAGTCGGTAGAGTCAATGAAGACTCAGCTTCATACCAATGCAGTAGCTTTGCAGCTTCCTATTGGTGCTGAAGATACATTCACAGGAATTATTGACCTTGTTAAAATGCGTGCCGAAATTTACGCTGATGAATTAGGCAACACAATCAATGAGTCAGATATTCCTGATGAGTATAAGGACTTAGCAGATGAGTGGAGAGAGAAACTTGTCGAAAGTTGCGCTGAAACAAGTGAAGAACTGATGGACAAGTATCTTGAAGAAGGAACACTTAGTGAGGACGATATCAAGTCAGCAGTAAGAACTGCAACTATCGCCTGTGAGATGACACCTGTTATTTGTGGTTCATCATACAAGAACAAAGGTGTTCAGATGATGTTAGATGCCATTGTTGATTACATGCCATCACCTCTCGACATTCCAGCTATTAAGGGTATCAATCCTGATACTGAATCAGAAGAGGCCAGAGAAGCTGATGATGATGCACCTTTCGCGGCTCTCGCATTTAAAATTATGGTTGACCCCTTCGTCGGTAAACTCTGCTTCTTCAGAGTATACTCAGGTCAGCTAAAAGCCGGTTCATATGTTCTAAATGCTACCAAAAACAAACGTGAACGTATTGGCCGCATTATGCAGATGCATGCTGACCATAGAGAAGATATCGACACAATTTACGCCGGTACTATCGGAGCAGCAATTGGTCTTAAAGATACAACAACAGGTGACTCACTTTGCGATATAGATCATCCTATTATCCTTGAGTCAATGGAGTTCCCTGAACCCGTTATATCTGTTGCTATCGAACCAAAGTCCAAGGCTTCTCAGGATAAGATGATGATAGCTCTGTCTAAGTTGGCTGAAGAGGATCCAACCTTTAAGGCTTACACAGATCAAGAGACAGGTCAGACAATTATTTCAGGTATGGGTGAGTTACACCTCGATATCATTGTTGACAGACTATTCCGTGAGTTCAAGGTTGAAGCAAACGTCGGTGCACCTCAGGTCGCATATAAAGAGACCATTCGTAAGAAGAATACAGCCGAGGGTCGTTTCGTCAGACAGACAGGTGGTCGCGGTCAGTATGGTCACTGTATCGTTACATTTGAACCTCTTCAACCAGGTGAAGGTTATGTCTTTGAAGATCAGACAGTTGGTGGTGTAGTTCCTAAAGAATTCATCAAACCAATTAATGAAGGTATTCAAGAGGCTATGCAGTCTGGTATCTTAGGTGGTTACCCAGTAGTTGATATCAAGGCCGTTCTTGTTGACGGTTCATACCACGATGTTGACTCATCAGAAATGGCATATAAGATAGCCGGATCAATGGCATTAAAGGAAGGTATGCGTAAGTGTGACGCAGTTCTACTTGAACCAATAATGCAAGTTGATATTACAGTACCTGATGATTATCTAGGTGATGTTCTTGGTGATGTTACAGCTAGACGTGGAAGAATTGAGGGTATGGAACAGACCAATGGTGCTCAGCGTGTTAGAGCGATGGTTCCATTGAGTGAAATGTTTGGATACGCTACAGCACTTCGTTCTAGAACCCAAGGTCGTGGTGTTTTCGTTATGCAAATTCACCACTTTGAAGAAGTTCCTAAGAGCATTACAGAACAAGTTCTTAAGAAATAAATTATTTAACTATTAAATTTAGAGAGCCTTCCATAATTAGGGAGTTTCTCTGAATATAATAAATTATTGTAAAATTACGGTTTATGGCTTTTCAGTACGTCTAAATTATTATAAAATGTACTCTAGGCATAAGGCCGGGTGAAAATTAATTAAGCGGCAGTGCCGCAAAAGGAGGAATAGCTAATCATGGCTAAGCAAAAGTTTGAGAGAAACAAGCCACACCTCAACATCGGTACAATTGGCCACGTTGACCACGGTAAGACAACATTGACAGCCGCGATCACCAAGGTTCTCGCGATGAAGGGTGAAGCTGACTACACAAGTTACGAAAATATCGATAAGACACCTGAAGAGAAACAGCGTGGTATCACAATCAACGCTTCACACGTTGAGTACCAAACAGATAGTCGTCACTACGCACACGTTGACTGCCCAGGTCACGCTGACTATGTTAAGAACATGATCACTGGTGCTGCTCAGATGGACGGTGCAATTCTTGTTGTTTCAAGTTCCGACGGTGTTATGCCTCAGACACGTGAGCACATCTTGCTTGCACGTCAGGTCGGTGTTCCCCGTATCGTTGTTTTCATGAATAAGGTTGATCAGGTTGATGACGAAGAGTTACTCGACTTGGTTGATATGGAAATTCGTGATCTTCTTAATGAGTATGAGTTCGATGGTGATGATTGCCCAATCATTCGCGGTACAGCACTTGGCGTAATCGAGAGCACAAGTACAGATGTTAATGATCCTGTATATGCTCCAATTCTTGAACTCATGGATGCAGTTGATACATATATCGAGGCTCCAGAGCGTGCTGTTGATCAGCCATTCTTGATGCCAGTAGAAGACGTATTCACAATCACAGGTCGTGGTACAGTTGCTACCGGACGTGTTGAGCGTGGTACAGTTAAGACTGGTGACCAAGTTGATATCGTCGGTCTTAAGGATGAAATCGGACATACAACCGTTACCGGTGTTGAAATGTTCCGTAAGACAATGGACAGCGCTGAAGCTGGTGATAACATTGGTGCCCTTCTCCGTGGTGTTACACGTGAAGATATTGAGCGTGGTCAGGTTGTCTGTAAGCCAGGTTCAATCAATCCTCATACCAAGTTTGAGGGTCAGGTTTATGTCTTGACACAGGCCGAAGGTGGACGTCACAAACCATTCTTCGATGGTTATCGTCCTCAGTTCTACTTCCGTACAACTGACGTTACCGGTGTAATCAAACTTCCTGAGGGAACAGAAATGTGCATGCCTGGTGACCACATCACAATGTCAATTGAACTTATCACACCAATCGCTATTGAGCCAGGTCTTAAGTTCGCTATCCGTGAAGGTGGACGTACAGTTGGTGCTGGTACAGTTTCCAAGATTAATGGATAATCATTAATTACACTGTGTTTGTATAGCACTTTGTTATAAAATAAGAGGAACTACGGTTCCTCTTTTTTTGTGTAAAAATTTTATGATGTTAAATCATTGAATTAATGCTTTTTAGAATGGTGCTTATGAATAAATATCCAGGTAAGTTTAAATTTAATAGACTTGACAAAGGTTTAGATTTTCAATTCTTATTCGAGAGAATAGAGAATTATATCGATGCATATGAATGTAAATGTCGATTTCCATTTCAAACTAAAATATTAAAGAACTATGTTCATCTATCTGAAAAGACAGTTAATAGTAGTCTTAATGATTATTTTTTCTGTCCAGAATTAAGTACTTTCTTGAGCTCAATTAATGATATAAGAAATAATTATACTTATATTTCTGAATTTTCTGGTTTAATTGAAGAGCATTATGACGATTTAGATTTATATTATTTTATAAAAAATTTTTTTGTAGATTATTGTGATGCAGCCATTAAAGAGATTCATGATGAACTTTTATATGGTTTTTATTTAATTTATACAAGAGTTAAATCTTTAAATAATGATAGTAAAAGTTTAACTTGTGATTTATTGAATGTGAAACATGATATTTTTTCTAGCTGTATAAATAATGTAGGGACGCTGAAATTTAATATAGATTTTAGTGATTCTCACTTGTGGAATATATTAATTAAGCAAAATTATAGATTTTATTTTACAGATGACGACTTGATTAATAAGAGGACACTCCATCAATTTAGCGTATTTAGACGTCTCTTATTTACATACTACTATTGTAAGTCTAAATATAATGATTACAATTTTCTTCTCTTCTTTTTTCAAATTCCGGAGCTATTATTTGAACTTCTAAATAATTCATATATCTTTCTTAAATATGAAGATTTTATGATACGAAGGATAACAGAGGTTGATGTCTTACCAACTTATTTTCTATTTCGTAATTTACTTAGTTTCAACCCCCTTTCTTTAAAGGGGCTTGCAAATTATGCGATTGTTATGGATATGAAGATGGGTATATCCCACCTTGTGAGTGATGAATATCAAGAGCTTGGATCCTTACTTTCTTCTATACCATTTTATTTTGCTGGATGTATTAGTGAGAGTGATTATGATGATAGAAGATTAAAAATTTTTAATTCGCTAAGAGAATTGAAAAAGGGTATACATAAGTATTGGAAAATTAATGAGATAAGGGATTACTCTTCTGGCATACTTGATAATCCATTTGCTTATCCTATTTTTTGTGTTGATGACTTAAGTTGTGAGGAAATACAAGACTTGATATCTTCCTTGCAATGTAGTCCTGAATTTTTGGCGAATTTTCAATCCATACTTAGATATACGAGAGCAGAATTTAATATTGTTGTTTCTCAGATGAGTAAGTATACAATGGATGAGATAGTGTCATATTTTCCATATTCTTTTGCCATTCAGGTATATTCTGGATCTTATGTGCTTCCATCGGCTAAATTTTATGATTATTTGAATTCTAATTTTAATTATCGCATTAGCAGTTCGGAAGAAAGAGATGAATTTTGGAATAGCTTTATAAATATTAGAAGTAGATATTTTGACTTTAGTCGCCAAGATGACTTAGATATAGAAGATAGGAAAAACTTATCTCAAGTAATGACCTATATTGATAGCTATCTATTAAGGTCTAAAATGAAGAAATTACTCATCATATATGAGGGAAATAAAAAATATAGTTATGATATTTCTAAAATTTGGTCTGATCTAAGGAAGAAACACAAGCTTAATTTAAGTGATACTAAGAAAATTCTCCAATTTCGCAACTTAGCGAAGTTTAGTAAGTCTGCTAAAGATAATGCTATCTTTTTTCTGGCTGATGATAAATTTAAAGAGAGATTGAATTATTATTTTGAGCATAGTAAAAAATTTCAGTCTTTAAAGATAGTTAATGTTAATGATATTCCTGAAAAGATTGCTCTAGTTAGATTTGCTGCTGAAGATTCTAATCTGGCTTATTTCAATAACTTCCCAGAACATATTGCTATTAAGCTTGATACTAATAAGGAGATGAATTGGAACATTCATATTGATCATTTAGCTTCTGCTGAAGAAAACATACATAGTGCACTTGCTGATATATTAACTATGTGGCAGAGTGAAAAATCTTTTGATGAAATAATTAATAATATGGAGAAGGGATATCTATTATTTATAGACGAACTATTGAGTAGCTATGGTAAGAAATTTATTCTATCTTTGGACTTTGATGATTTCATTCATTTCTACTATTTAAGTAGACAGATATTATTTTCTTATTCTGGAGATAATGACTTTAAATATCTAGATAAAGATTCAAAAAATGACAATAAGCTTTGGACAGATTTTATAGGTGAAGAAATTAAAGATTTAACTACATATATTAGCAAGTATGCTTCTACTCTTAGTGAAGTTATGGAAGATTTTCAATAAGAAGCATTGTTCAGTTTTTAGTTGAACAGCCTGTGTATAAATTAGTATAATTAATAAGATATTTAATAAATAAATAGGAGATTTTAATGACAGTTCCGATAATTCCAATTAGGGGATTTTCTTTTGCCCCTTGGAGTCAAGTAACGTTTGAAGTTGGGAGAGAAAAGTCTAAATTAGCAATTGATGCTGCTATTAATAAAGATAGACAGATTTTTTTGCTTGCCCAAAAAAATGATGATAATGAGGATCCCTCAGATATTAATGATTTTTACAACGTAGGTTGTTATGCGCATATAGATCAGACTTTTATAGTGAGTGACAGGGATATTTTGCGTGTCAGAGTAATGGTTATGCAAAAGGGGAGAGTAGATGAATTTTTGTCTGCTGAACCATATTTTTCTGCTGTCCCATTATCTATGGAGTTGATTGATAATTATAGGGATGAAAAAGAAAAAGAAGCTAGCTTTGATAAGTTAAAAGCTTGCTTAATTTCATATTTGATTAATAATACTAATTTGAAGCCAGAGTATGTAGAAAATTTTGAATCTATAGATAATTTAGCCTTGCTCACAGATGTTTGTGAGAACAATTTTATAATGACAAAAGAACAGCGACAGGCAGTTCTTGAATGTTCTGAACTGAAGAAAAAGACAGAAACTCTTATTGAAATTGCCGAAAAGACTTTTGAAGAGAATGAGATTCGTCAAGAAATTCAGAAGAAAGTTAAACAAAGAATAGATAAGTCTCAGAGGGAGTATTATCTTCGCGAAGAGATGAAAACTATTCAGGATGAGCTTAATGGTGGAGAGAATAAGGAAAGTAAGTTTAGGAAACAATTAGCCGAACTTAATATTTCTGAACAACACAAAGAACATATCAGTAGAGAAATTGATAGGCTAGAGAGTTATGCATATGAATCGGCGGATTCTGCTTCTTTAGTTAATTATCTTGAAACTATCTTTGATTTGCCCTGGGGAAAAGTTGACGAAAGTAAAATAGATCTTGAAGTTGCCGAGAAAATTTTGGATAAAGATCATTATGGGTTAAAGATAGTAAAAGAGCGTATATTAGAGTATTTAGCAGTCAATTCTCTAAAAGAAGAAGCTTTTGCAAAATTAGATGATGAATATAATAAGTTAATTGCCAAAAAGGGCGTTTTGAGCAAACAAGAAAAAAGTGACTATGATAAGAAAAAATTCACCTTGCTTCGCTCTCCTATTTTGTGTTTTGTTGGACCTCCAGGTGTTGGTAAGACTAGTATAGCTAAATCAATTGCCGAAGCTAGTGGACGTCGTTTCGAAAGAATGAGTTTAGGTGGGGTGCATGATGAGGCTGAAATTAGAGGTCATAGAAGAACATATGTCGGAGCTATGCCTGGACGTTTGTTAAAATCCATTTTAAATGCCAAAACTGATAATCCACTGATACTTATGGATGAGATTGATAAAATGGCTCATGACTTTAGGGGAGATCCTGCATCTGCCTTGCTTGAAGTTTTGGATCCAGAGCAGAATAATAAATTTAGAGATCATTATATTGAATTGAGTTATGACTTATCCAGAGTTATGTTTATAACTACTGCTAATTCACTTGATACTATACCTAGACCACTATTGGATAGGATGGAGATAATTGAGCTTAGCGCTTATACTGAACTAGAAAAATTAAATATTGCCAAGCTTCACTTAGTGCCTAAATTACTTGAAGAAAATGCGATAAATAAGAAAGATTTGAATATATCTGATTCAGCAATTCTTGAAGTTATCAGGCGTTATACAAGAGAAGCGGGAGTCAGGCAATTAGAGAGAAAGTTGGCTAACATTATCAGGCGAGCTGCTTTGAATAAAGTTAAACATAAGCAGAAAAAAGTATCTGTTAGCGTTAAAAATCTTGAAGAATATCTAGGTAAGGGAGAGTTTACTTACGACAGAGTTGGCAAGGAAAATTTGGTAGGTGTCTGTACTGGGCTAGCTTGGACTGCCGCCGGTGGGGATATATTGAGTATTGAAGTTAATATAATGCCAGGTTCAGGAAAGGTCGAAATGACAGGCTCTTTAGGTGATGTCATGAAAGAGTCTGTGAGTGTTGCTATGGGATATATAAGGAGTCAATCTAAGAAGTTGAATTTAGATGATGATTTCTATAAGCAACATGATATTCATGTCCATGTTCCTGAGGGGGCGATACCAAAGGATGGCCCTTCTGCAGGTATTACACTAGCTACAGCAATTATTTCGGCGTTGACAGCAAAGAAAATTAAGCATAATTTAGCGATGACCGGAGAACTCACCCTAAGGGGGAGGGTTTTGGCAATAGGTGGACTCAAGGAAAAATTGATTGCTGCCTTGAGAAGTGGAATTACAGAAGTTGTTATTCCATTTGAAAATTCTAGCAAATTGGACGAATTACCTGAAGTAATAAAAGAAAAGTTAACGATTCATACGGTTAAGTCACTTGATGAAGTTTTGGCCAAAGCTTTTGTATAAATGTGTTGTTTATTCTGGTGAAAAAATTAGTTGTTTAATTGTCAATTAAGGTGGAGTTGTAGCTCTTTGTATTTAATCTGAGACAGAAGATAATTTTGATATATATGTGATGAGAAATGTGTAAAATGCGACAAATGCGGATTTTGTGAATGAAATGTTTT
The DNA here is from genome assembly GCA_023420115.1 of Bacillota bacterium. Lineage (GTDB taxonomy): Bacteria > Bacillota > Clostridia > Saccharofermentanales > Fastidiosipilaceae > JAEZWR01. The sequence continues at coordinate 39,273 of JAEZWR010000062.1, forward strand.
TAACATAGGAGCCAGTTTCAGTGAATGATTATTTGAGTATATTCAAATACGCAGAGATTAAAATTGAGATCAAGAGATCGATATTTATTGCGGCTATTTGTCCTATTTCTACAGAGGTAGAAGCATTGGACTTTCTTAATAATAGGCGAAAAGAACACAAGACCGCTTCGCATAATGTCTATGCTTATCGTATTGCTTCGAAGAATAATTCTCAGATTGTGCAAAGATACTCAGATGATGGGGAACCTAGTGGGACTTCTGGTTTACCTATATTTAATATCCTTAATGGGCGAAATATACAAGATATAATAGTTGTAGTTACAAGATACTTTGGCGGTACGCTTTTAGGTACTGGTGGTTTGGTTCACGCTTATACCGAGGCTGCAACTAAAGTGATAGATGAGGCTGGTCTAGCGACGATTCGCCTATATGATCAGTACAAATTAGGTTTGAGTTATAGTAATTATTCACTAGTTGAGGATAGATTAAACAGAGCCGATTTTGAAATATCAAGTCGTGATTTTACAGCAGACGTGACACTCGTGGTAGACGTTGAGAAGAATAAAGAAGTTGAATTTGTAGAGCTTGTTGAGGAGCAAAGTAAGAAACAGGCGAGAATTCAAAAACTTGGATCTATTTATAAAAAAATAAAAATAGACGAATAATAAGTGTCAATTGATTTTATTGGGATATTAGAGCTTAAGGTGTTTTGGCTAAGTGTTGGCAATTATTAATTACTTATAGTATTTTATTGAAGGTGTGTTCTGTAAGTGCATTTATGGAACAGAGTACAGCGTGGCAGGAGATAAATATGAAGGAAGAGCAAACAGACTTAAGATTGGCTGTTCTTATAGATGCCGATAATATATCTTATCATCATATTAATGGGATGATGCGGGAGATAGCACGTTATGGTACTCCTACAATCAAAAGAATATATGGTGACTGGACTAGACCTAATTTGGTAGGTTGGAAACCAGTACTACTAGATTATGCGGTATCCCCTGTACAGCAGTTTGGATATACTTATGGCAAAAATGCTACTGATTCGGCACTCATTATTGATGCTATGGATATACTCTATTCAAATAATGTCGACGGCTTCTGTTTAGTATCGAGTGATTCTGATTTTACAAGACTTGCTACAAGACTTAGAGAGGCCGGAAAAATTGTATATGGAATAGGGGAGCAAAAGACACCTAATGCTTTTATCGCCGCTTGTGATAAATTTATTTATCTAGAAATTTTATCTGAGGGTGAAGATGAGCATGATAATATACCATTTTCTCCTATGCCTTGCTTCAGACCGATACCAGAGTTAGCTGCCACATTTAATATGTCTCCTTCAAGACCAGGGGCTAGAACAATTAGACAGATAGATGCACAAGTAATAGATCTTGTAATGGGGTCGATATCCGACTTGGCAGATGAAAATGGTTGGGCATTTTTAGGTGATGTTGGAAATCTTGTGTTAAAGAAGCAACCTGCTTTTGATTCTAGAAACTATGGATATCAGAAATTGTCGCAGATGATCAGAAGTATGCGTGGTCTTGAGATAGATGAAAGACCCACAGGTCAGAGCAACGTCAGGCACATATATATCAGAGCTAAGTCTTGTGACGAGGGAGATGCTGGGGACAGTTATCCATCAAATAATCTTGCTGATAGTTCAGACGATTAAGTATTAAATATAGTAATTTTATAGTAGTTTTTTATGAGTTAATATGGGAAAAGCGTTTCCACGCAATTCCTCAGATTTTTATATTGTTAAATCACTAATATTGTGGGAAAATTTATGCTTGCATTTGCAAAATATACAATATTGTTTAATTTAGTGTTTATAATAATGAACATTATATTAAGCAATATAGATAGGAAAGGGAAATTATGGCCGTCAACAAGAAAAATAAGATCAGACGATCACATAGTTGGACTTTTTTTGTAGCTGCTTTACTCATTATAGTGGCTACTATTATTTCATATACAGGTATTATGGTACCTGAGCCAGGCGGAGACGTTGTTCCCCTTTACGGAAGTAAGGATATGCGTCTGGGTATTGATATCCGTGGTGGTGTCGAAGCTATATTTGCACCAAAAGATTACGATGGTGTACCAAGTGAGGAGCAACTCAGATCGGTTGTTTCCATTATGGAGAAGCGTCTGGATAACTTGAGTATATATGACAGAGATGTAATATCTGTTCCTCAGTCAGGTAGAGTTATTGTAAGATTCCCATGGAAGTCATCTGATGATAGCTTCAATCCAGAAGCTGCTCTCGCAGAACTTGGTGCTACAGCTCAATTATCTTTTAAAGAAGATAATGGTGATGTGGTTATTACTGGTAAAGATGTCAAAAGAGCTTATCCAGAGGTAGTAAATCGCAATAACGAAAATGTTGTTGGCCTTGAGCTTACGGATGAGGGTGCGAGATTATTTGAAGAAGCAACTGGTCGTCTAGTAGGTAAAAAGATTGGTATATACATGGATAGTTCCTTATTATCCAATCCAGTAGTTCAGACAAAAATTTCAGGTGGAAGAGCTACCATTACCGGTATGCAAAATGCTGAAGAGGCGGTTAAACTTGCTGATCAGATAAATGCTGGTGCTTTGCCTTTTGCAATTGAGCCTATTTCTTCATCTGCCATATCTCCATCCCTAGGTTCAAATGCTCTTAATGTTATGGTAAAGGCAGGACTAGTATCATTTTTAGTCCTTTGTATTTTCCTTATAGCTTATTATAGATTAGCTGGTTTTGTTGCTTGCTTTGCACTACTTGCACAGGTTGTTGGTATCTTGCTAGCAATATCAATACCTCAACAGACATTAACATTACAAGGTATTGCAGGTATTATTCTTTCAATTGGAATGGGTGTTGACGCCAATATTATTATTGCTGAGAGAATTAAAGAAGAAATGAGAACTGGTGCTGGTTGCAGACTTGCTATAAATAGTGGTTTCGACAATGCCTTTTCATCTATTCTCGATGGTAATGTGACGGTTGCAATTTCAGCTATTTGCTTGATGATCTTTGGTACAGGTTCAATGTTGTCATTCGGTTACTCTTTGCTAGCTGGTGTTATCTTGAACTTATTCTGTGGTGCTTTCCTTTCAAATACAATGATGAGATCTTTGGCTGAATTTGACATTCTTCGCAAACCATCTTTGTATAATGCATCTGAGAAACAAGTTGAGCGCGAGCGTAAGTTAAAAGAAGGAAAAACAAGCGATATTGAAAAAGCCTTTGCTGTCATACCTCTCAAGAAATTTGATTTCTATAAAAATAGATATAAGAGCTTGGTTCTGTCAGTAATTCTCTTAGTGGTTGGTTTTGCTTCGTTGCTTATTTTCAAGGCTAATTTAGATATTCAATTTAGTGGTGGCTCGATCATAACCTATTCAGTCAACAATGCAGATCTAATTGATGAAGAAAAAGCAGCCGATGTTGCTGAAGAAAAATTGGGTATGCTTGTAACTGCGCAAAAGACGAGATCAGTTTCTACTGAAGAGAATTCACTAGTTATTAATGTTGCTGGTAATAATGCTCTAACACCAGAGCAGCAGGCTAATTTAAAAGAGGCTCTCCAAACTGCATTCCCAGATGCTGCACTTGAAGTTGCAGATGCTAACGTCGTTGAGCCTTTTATCGGTCGTGAAACACTTATTAATGGTTTATACGCATTATTAATTGCTTCTGTACTAATCGTTCTATATGTATGGGTTCGATTCAGAACGATTTCTGGACCTTCTGCTGGTATATTCTCATTAGCTGCTCTATTACATGACGTTTTACTTGCTTTCTTTGTATTTATTGTATTTAGAATGGCAATTAATGATACAGTTCTTGCTGTGGTTCTATCTATCCTTGGTTGGTCTGTTAACGATACAATCGTTATCTTCGATAGAATCCGCGAGAATGCGAGATTATATGGCAGAGATTTAAGTCTTGACAGGGTTGTGGAATTATCCATTCATCAATGTTTGGGAAGATCAATTAATACCAGTTTGTGTTCATTCATTGCTGTATTTATTGCTTATGTATTCGCACTCATTTATGGTATTTCATCCATACAGCAATTTGCTCTTCCTATGATGGTTGGATTAATTGTAGGTTCTTATTCATCAATTTTCTTAGCTACTCCTTTCTGGGCTTCATGGAAACTCAAACAGAATAAGAGAACTATTGAAAAGGTTGTAGAAAAGAAAAAGTAAGTGATAGCTTGGTATTGGATACCGATTCTTATTATTAACAAATATGGGGCTTGGGCAAAATTGCTCAGCCCTTTATTTTTACCCCGGCAATAAAAATTAAAATTAAAGTAATTGTAAGTATCTATATTCTCCCTAAATTTAGAAAGGGTTATAATAATTTGAATATACATAAAAAAATAAATACCATTACATATACTTTAGAAATTGTTTATTTTATTTAAATAATTTGATAATACATAGAAGGGAGGTGTACCTTGCACCTGATTAAGCGTCCTTGGCGATTAAAAGAAAAAGAGACTGCTTCTTGCCATATAGATAATAGTAGTGGGATAAATATTTACGTTGAGAATAGAGATTTATTAAATAAGGTGTCCGATAGTTATTCCTTAGATGATTCTATAAATGATCTTTATTCTAGACTAATAAATATAAATAAAGAGAGCAGGAAATTTATATATAACATTCTTATTGAGAAAGGCTATACAACATTTAAGGAGCAAGAACAATTTTTGTCTACAGTTAGTGAGACGGATTATCACCTTGACCCCTTTGATATGTATGGTATGGAGGAGATAGCTGAGCGTTTGAACGAAGCTATCAAAAATGATGAGAAGATAATTTTACATGGTGACTATGACCTTGACGGGTTATCATCGTCTGCGCTCGTATATAAATATTTTAAAAAGAGAGGTTCAATACTTGAAATTTTTATTCCGAGCAGAATTGATGATGGTTATGGGATAACTGACGCGAGTATTAAATTTATCGAAGCCAGACAGGCTGACCTCGTTTTGACAGTTGACTGTGGCATAACAGCAATAGATGAATGTAAGTTGCTTAAAGATTGTGGTTTAGAGGTATGTATTACAGATCATCATATGCCACGAGATATCCTTCCTGACACTAAATATATTATTGATCCACAGATGCGAGAGAATGAAAATCGTTATGAGAATAGAGATTTAGCTGGAGTTGGGGTTGCACTCAAACTTATTCAGGCTATGGAGGTTCTTCATCTAAATAAAAAGGGTAGTCAAGAAGCTAGTAAGATTGTCGCGAGAATCGCTCAGGAGTACGCAGATCTAGTATGTCTTGGAACAGTAGCAGATCTTATGTATATGACTAGGGAGAACACTTCTCTTGTTAGAATGGGAATAGAGAAAATTCGCAAGAATGAAGCTTGTATGGGAATCCAAACATTTTTGAAAGTCAAAAATATAAATTGTGAGGACTTGGATTCTGTCAAATTATCTGTACAAGTCTGTCCTAGCTTCAACGCAGCCGGTCGTATTTCGGACGTATATTATGCACTCGCTTTGCTCCTATGTGAAAATGAAACAGAAGCAATTAATGGTGCCAAGCTTCTTAACGAATTAAATAATAAGAGAAGAGTTCTCGGAGATTATGCTAGTTTGCAGGCCCATGAGAAGATCCGTGATCATATGGAAGAGATGAATGGTCAATTTTTGTGCCTAGAGTTAGATGATTGTCATCCTGGTGTCCTAGGGATAGTGGCAAGTAAAATATCAGATTACTACGCTCAGCCGACGCTCTTATTCATAGAGGATAAGATTGAGACCGAAGAAATAGCCTCTTGTGATATTAATGGCGAAGAGGAAGATAAGACTATCAAAGATAATAAAGTTGATGACTGTTGTCAGCTAGAAAAAAGTACTGACAGTTTGTTAAGAGGCTCAGCAAGGACATTTCAAGACCTTAATTTTTATGATCGAATTTTAAAATCAGCTCATTATTTAGATAAATTTGGTGGACATCAGCAGGCCTTTGGAGCAGAAATATATAGAAGTAAATTGGAAGAATTTAAAAAGAGTGTTCTTTCAATGATAAATGAATATACTAAGGGGGAAATTGATAGTAATCACTTTACTTTGACTTACGATTATAAAATAGACAATCAAGAGTTGAAAATATCTAATGCCGAGGCTTTAAATATTTTTGAGCCAATTGGACGTGGTAGAGAGGCTATGATATTTAGATGTGATGGCCTTATTATTAGTTCTGCCAGGGTCGTAGGAGGAAAAAAAGAACATTTACAGCTCAAACTGTCGCTTCCTCAAAATAAGAATAAGAAATCGTGGAGAGAAAGATATCGTAATAATTATATTGAAGCGATAGCTTTTAATATGGGAGAGTTAGAGAAGTTGTGCCGAGAGGGTAGAAAAATTGATATTCTTTTCAGTATGCATGTGAATAACTATATGTCTACGAAAAGATTGCAACTTCAAATTAAAGACATACATTTTTGTGGTGATAGTGATATAGATTCAAGTCCTTTCACTAAGGAAAGAAGCACGTCCGTGCAAAAGATAACTGCCTTGTATACATTATTCAATAGTTGTGGGAGCAAAGATAAAAGTTGTGGCTTCTATGTCAATATAAGAGATATAAAAGAAATATTTTGGAAAGTAATTTGTCCTGCAAGAATTAATTCTGATATTAGCGAAGAACAATTGGAAATGATCTTCGAAATACTTCAAGAGTTAGGCTTGATAAAATATAAAAATCTTTCAGAAAATATAAAATTTGTTATAGTCTGCGATAATAATAAAAGGTCAAAATTGAGTAATACACAAAGTTATCATAAATATAAGGAGGCACTTGAACAATGACAGATAAGAATAATCAAGTTGATAATACTAGTATTTCTGCAGTCGAAAAAGAGTTCCTTCCTATTTCGCAAAATGTAGACGAGAATAAAAATATAGTAGGCGAGCAAAAGGATTTTGAACTTGAGATACAAGAAGAATACCAGAAAATGATGGAACGTTTCTCTTATGCCTCTGATGATGACAAGGAGAAAATTAAGAAAGTATTTTTATTTGCCAAAGAAGCTCACCGCAATCAAAAAAGAGCAACGGGCGAGCCTTATATATTGCATCCATTAGCTGTTACTAAAATTTTACTTGAGCTTAATCCAGATGTTGATGCAGTCGCAGCCGCGCTTTTACATGATACCGTTGAAGATACAGGTATAACCTTGTTTGAACTAAGAGATAATTTTTCGTCTGAAGTTTCACAACTTGTCGATGGTGTGACGAAACTTGAGAAGATGAGCTACAGTAGTCGAGAAGAGCTTCAAGCAGAAAACTATCGAAAAATGTTTCTTGCTATGGCTAAGGATATCAGAGTTGTGCTTATAAAATTGGCTGATAGACTTCACAATATGCGAACGATGAAGCATTTACCAAGATATAAGCAAGAAAAAATATCACAGGAAACTTTAGATATTTATGCACCTCTTGCTGAAAGACTTGGTGTGTATAGATGGAAGTGGGAACTGGGAGATCTCTGTTTGCGTTATCTTGATAGGAGTGCATATTACGAGCTTGTTGGTGCAATAAGTCAAAAAAGAACTGAGAGAGAGGCATATTTAAATCAGATAGTTTCGGAGATTACAAATGCTCTGAGTAATCTAAATATACATGCAGAAGTGGAGGGTAGACCCAAGCATTTTTACAGTGTATATCGAAAAATGCGTGAAAAGAATAAATTACTAGACCAAATATACGACCTTTTCGCCTGTAGAGTATTAGTTGAGACCGTAGGTGATTGCTATGCAGTCTTGGGGCAAGTCCACGAAATGTATAGACCTATGCCAGGTAGGTTTAAAGATTATATAGCTGTACCAAAGGCAAACCACTATCAATCGCTCCACACCACTGTCTTTGGACCTCAGGGATATCCTTTTGAGGTGCAGATTCGTACGTTTGAAATGCACCAGACAGCAGAATTTGGTATTGCTGCCCATTGGAAATATAAACAAGGTATAACTGATCCTCAAAAGTCAGAAGCTATAGATATTAATATGCAATGGCTCGATCAACTTTTGGAGTGGCAAAGAGATTTTAAAGACTCTGCGGCACAATATATAGCCGGCATTAAAGGTGGCTTAGAAAGTGACGAGGTTTTTGTATTTACACCTAGAGGGGATGTATATTCATTGCCAAAAGGTAGTGTGCCTATAGATCTTGCTTATGCAGTGCACTCAGGTTTAGGCAATAGAATGTATGGAGCGAGGGTCAATGGCAACCAAGTTCCTCAAGATTATCAACTGGAGACTGGCGATATTGTTGAGATACTTACCTCTGACAAAGTGAATGGTCCGTCATATGACTGGCTTAAGATTGTAAAAAGTCAAGCTGCGAGAAATAAAATAAATCATTGGTTTAAGAAAGAAAGGAAACAAGAGAATATACAGCGTGGCCTTGAAATGCTGGAAAAAGAAATAGGCCGTTCGGGTTTCACTAGTCTTCAGCTTATAAAGTCAGAATATATTAAACCAATACTAAAAAGATATTCACTTAGAACAGAAGATGATCTTTTTGCGGCAATTGGCAATGGAACAAGTGGACTCACTGCCGGAAGAATCGCACCTAAACTTCGTGATGGTTATCTGAAGAGTCTCAGTCAGGAAGAACGTGAAGAGTTAGGCTATTATTTTAATAATGCCGGTCAAATAGTTTACCGACCAGAAATAACAGAGATGCGTGAAAGTTTGCAAAACAGCAAAGAAGGGTCGGAGGTCAATTTAAGTAAAACCAGTATCAGTAATAGCAGTTCCAAAAATGATCTAGGTATTGAGGTCAAGGGAATTGATAATTGCTTGATTCGTTTGTCGCGCTGCTGTAGTCCTATGCCAGGAGATCCAATAATTGGTTACATTACTGTCGGAAGAGGTGTGACAATACATAGACAAGATTGTCCAAATATTAGGCATATTATGGAGAGTGCTGCCTCTAATCCCGAGGACGCAAAAAAAGCAGCTCGCCTGATAGAGACGATATGGAGTTTAGATCCCAAAAAGAATAAATCACACTACCAAGTTTCACTTAATATAACTGCTCATGATAGACGTAATCTTTTTGCTGATGTTTCTAATGCAATTTCAGAAGAAAGAGTGTCTATTATTTCCGGAAAATTTAATTCATTCAAGGATGTATCTGCGATGCTCACTATTACCGTCGAAGTTAATTCTCAAGAGCAATATAGCAGGCTTCTGGGAAGAATTAGAGCTATCCCGGATGTAATTGATGTTAAGCGTACATAATAGTGTATTTAGCTAGGTATAGTTCACGAGAGTGCTTTTTTAAAATATTTTAATGAAATTACTTATATTATAGTGGCAATTAGTGGAATACTCACCATTGAACAAATTGTACTAATAGCCACAGCTGCAGAACTATACTCAATATCCGCTTCTATTTCTGTCGATATCATAACAACCATCGAAGCTACAGGCATGGCAAAAATCATTGTAATAATCGGAATTAAATCGGCATTAAGTGGGACAAATAGAAATATAGCTCGTATTAAAAGCGGAAGAAGTAGAAGTCTAATTATCATCAAAGGATATAAAGATTTTATGCTAAATATTTCTTTTATCTTGTATTCAGCAAGGCTTGCACCAATTGCTATCATAGACAGTGGCATTGTTATACCGGATACAAAAGAGAGACTATTATCTATAATCGCAGGTATTTTAATTTGTCCAGCATAAAGAATAACAGCTAGAAGAGATGATATTAAGCCAGGGTTTAGAAGTTTCTTTAAGTCAATATTTTTAAATGAGGGCTTCTTATTTGGGTCTGTCATCAATAAGCGATCTTTCTCAAGCAAAAAGAAACCGTAGGTAAATAACAAAATATTAAATGGAAGTAGTAGTAAAGAAACATAAAATATACTATAGTCACCGTAAAAGGCCTGACACACAGGAATTGCCATAAAACTAGAATTAGAGAAAATGAGTATTGCCGAAGCTGTTCCCTGGCGATGTTTCTTTACCTTTAACAATTTGGATATATAATAAGATATTGGAATTAAGCAGATATAAATCATGCTCCCAATGAAGATGAAGTAGTAGGCAGATGAGCCATTACTTGGTGAACTATTATTTATTGCATGCAATATCAGCGCTGGACTGGTTACATATATAATCAATGAAGAGAAATTACGATTGGCGTGATGATTAATTATTCCTATTTTGCGTAGAAAATATCCTACTAACATAGCGAATAGTAATTTAAGCATTGTTGATATGATCATACTATATGAACCTCGTATATTGCATATTTAGAATTTATAAGTGTTTGAATGTGGTATTGTAAACCTAAATACTCAAGGCTAGTAATTATACCGTTTAAATTCGGTTTGAACCCATTTTGAACCCACTTTTACAATTTGTTAATATGTCTGAAAAATGCTATTTAGTTCATTCTTAAAGTTCTCAAGAGCAGTTAATTCTGCTCTTTTTTCTTCTTCTGTCAGCTCCAGCTCGTGAACATAAATAGCTTCTGTATTCATATTTTTTGAGTGTCCATAATACTTTTTTAATTTGTCTAGTTCTAAATTACTATTCTTGTGTGTATGTGTGATATACGTATGTCTTAATTCGTGTGGAGTAAATACTTCGCCTATTATTTCAGTTGTTAATCTTGATATCTCGTTAGCTAAAGTATTACGTACAAATATATTTCCTTTTTTGTTTGGAAATAGGGGAGCAAGATCTTCTGAACTTAAAACACCTATTTTTTTCATTGCAATTCTATATTCTTCTATCGCTTTTTTAGCCACGGTAGGGAGTGGAATAACTCTTTCTCCGTGCTTCGTCTTTGTTGCAGTTCGCTTATCGAGTTTATTAATGCTTCCCCTGACATATATCACGCCGATAACATCATCATAATCACAGTTCCTTAATGCTAGAAATTCTCCAAGTCTTACACCTGTAGACAGCATAAAACGCAAAATATTAATATAAATATTGTCGGTGTCTATTCTCATAATTTCTTTTAATTGCTTTACGGTCATTGACTTCTTTTGTTTTTTTCTATCTTCCGCGATTGATAAATCAAAATATCTTGGTACTTTATCATCAGATAAATATCCTTTCCCAGAACACCATCTTAAGAATACAGTCATCATTGATACATATATCTGAAGTGTTGTCCTACTTCTTGTTTTGCTCAACTCGTTTATTTTTTCTATCAGATGAATTTTTTCTAATTCTTGAATATGTAAATCTGAAATACTTGAAAAAATATAGGTAAGTCGCTGGATTTGTTGCATATGTGTAAATTCTTTGACTCTCTTTTTTGAATATTCAAAATATTCTTCTAAGCATTCAGATATTAGTTTGCTTTGTAGTCGATTGTCTTCTAATTCTTGAAGCCAAATTATTGCTTTTTCTCGTACTTCTTCTTTTGCTTTTTTGATTGATTTCTTAGATGAATAAAAAGCTTTTCTTTTTCCGTTCTTTTGAACTCTCAATCGCCAGCGATTTTGTTTTTCAATATACTCTGGCTCTGGAAACTGATATAATATAACTGTTCTCAAGGAAACCTCCCTAAAATGTTTTTTTGAGACTTGTTTTTCATGTTTTTTTGTTTTCTCTTGAAAGGGGAGTGAGTGTGGTGGCTCACTCTTCTTTTTTATCTTTAATTTAAACATATGTTTATTTTTTAGTCTATATTTACAATTCTAGAATAAAAGTCTAAATTATTATAAACGTTTGTTCGGTGCGGTAAAAAGGAATTGGACACGAACATCGAGGTGAATATGGATTATAAATTTGAAATTATCAGAATTGTAAGGAATATAAATAATATGAGAACTCTAAAATTAATATTATTATTTATTCGTTCTCTTGTTTAACATTGTTGTAATTTTCAATAATACGGATGGTTAGTTCTTCTAGCTTTTCCCATTCAGTGGGTGAAAGTTTTAAAAGAGAGTTAATCAACCTTTTTTTATAACTATCTTCTTCATCTGATAATAAGCTACCCACGAGTGTTGTGAGTTCTTCATCTAATGTCGAAGTCTTGAACATTTCGCCCTCGCCTGTTAATAGCCAATCTTTGTTAACTCCAAATTCTCTACAAATTAATTCTAATATTGCAGATACTGGAGTACGTACACCCCTTTCATATGAAGCGATTGTGCTACTACCTATATTTATTTTTTTTGCGAATTGTGCTTGAGAAAGTCCTAGTTCTTCTCGTAATATTTTCAATCTTTCTTTCATAGTTACTCCTTTCTAATGTTTATATTATACACAAGCACTCGCACCGTATCAATTGTAATAAAAATAATACATTAAATTTACTCGCGTAGCGTTGACGACTGCACGCAAAGAGAGTAACATTACACTCGTAGCAAGCAAAAGAGCTACCACAAGACCCAAACAGAAAGGAGTAACCGAAATGAAGCGAAACAAAGAACAAGACTACAAACAAGACTTGAGAGTTATCGAAGCACTTTGTACCAATATAAAAAAGATGAATGCTTTTGATAAAGGCTTAATCTTGGGAGTAGTAGAAGCAAGCGTCAGGCCTATCCACGAGATAGGGAAGCAGAGACAAAAAGAAAGGAGTTAAACAATGTTAGACAAATTGAAAAATATCGAATTTGTCAATTGCCAGAAATTCGAAGAACTATCTGAAATCGACCAAAAGCTAGCAGGATTTATTTTCAATCTCGGGGCGATTTATGCAAGGAGTGAAGAAGTAGAGCAAAGAGCAATGGAATTTGCTCAATATGTGAGTTATTCACCAAAGGCGACATACAAAACCCTAAGAAGATTATTAAGGACCAAAAAACTAAAACTGGGTGATGTTGCTAGAAAATTACAAATAACACAGCCTACATTATCCAACTGGTTAACTAATGGCGAGTGGCAATATTCAGCAATGATTAAAGTTTTAGAAATGCTTGAACTTGATTATGTATATTTCTCCTGGATATTTCCCGAAGATAGATATACAGCAGATATGACGAGAGAAAGGTTTATACAGCAATGGCTACGGAAAACAAACAACTAACAGCCGATGTTATAGCAGGTTTTTCAGACAAAGCAAGAGATACGCTGAATGTTCTAAAAGACAATTATGGCAAGATTACAGCTGAAGAATTTCCCGAGATATTCTATGAAGTAATGTTTGCTCAAGAGATACTGAATAACATTAGCGACATTGTAATGACTGAATATAGTAGGTTGGCTAAACATGGAAAATTGCCGTGGAGAAAAAAGAAAAGGAGTAAATAAAAATGTTTGAACAATATGAGGTAATGTGGAGATTCTCGGATGCAGAAATACAAGCACGTAAACGATTGGTAAAGGCGACAACAAGAAAAGAGTATCTTGACATATTGAAACAGTTAAAAATCGCTGCTTTATACTTGCAAGACTTAAGACATGAAGCAACCAAAGAATTTGGGAGACGATTCGGGAAGGAAGAAGATGTTTGAAATGGGAGACAGAATAGACGAAATGATTGATACTTTTGGGAGATGCGAAGAAGCAGAGCTAACAGACAAAATGGAATCACTTATAGTCACATATATTATTAACAAGGTTAAAACACAAAAATTATTAAAAAGTGCAAAAACAAAGAGAGAATATTTTATGAATCTTCTGCGATTGAAAGCTATAGCTTTATCCCTGGAAGAATCAATACAAGAAGCAACTAAAGAGTGGGAGAGACGATTCGGAAACGGAGAAGAAAATGGAAACGAACAATAAAATACGCGAAATTATGCTCGCAGATGCTTTAAACAGAGTTAAAGCAAGAACATTGTTAAAAGATATAACGAAAAAGGACGATTATTTTGAATTAGTTGAATTTTTAATAATGGCTCGTGACGGCTTAAGCATACTAATCAAACAAGCAAAAGATGGTTGGAGCGATGAAAGGGAGAAAAGAGAAAAGGAGTAAATTAAAATGGTAGATAAATCAGAATGTTTATATAAGTATCCTAACATTTTACATTACTTATTAGGTTATCCTGAAATAAATGAATTAATCTCACAAAATTTTGAAAAGTATACTAATTTTTTACAAGAAAGAATCTATATTGAGCTCTTGATAGATATCCTATTTGATGATGACGAAGGAACAAATCAAAAAATCAAAGATACAGGATTATTAGAAGTCCCTGCGAGCATAAGTCATCACGGAGCTTACAAAGGAGGACTTATGGAACATTCGTTAAACGTTACAGAAGCACTACTCAGATTAACTCGCAATGAGGGTTTAAAGTGGAGTACTAACGAATCACCATTAGTAATAGGACTACTACACGATCTCTGTAAGACAGATGACTATATCAAATGCTCTGAGAATGAAGAATGTCCGTATAAACATGGCTACAAACGTAATACCAAGCCTAAGTATAAAGGTCATGGTAGTAAATCTGCTCAAATGATACAAGACTTAGGTGTATATTTAACAAATGAAGAAGAAGCTTGTATTAGATATCACATGGGTGCTTTTACCAATAAGGAAGAATGGATTGATTACACAGCTGCTATTCACAACTATCCTAACGTTCTTTGGACACACCACGCAGATATGATTGCAGCTCATATAATGGAGGTAGAATAATGTTTACCTCCTATCGCAGAGAATTAATCGAAGATATAAATTACAAAGCTAAACGCAATGAAATTCTAAAAAAACAGTTAGCTAAAGAATTAAATAAAGTTAATCGAACCGCACTAGATTATTATTCTGTTTGTGCCGTCAATACATTAGATCATATTGTCAATATAAGTCTTGAAATAGCTGAAAATAGCCAAGATATCTACGAAAAATCACAATTCTTAATTGCTTAATTAATTTCATTTAACAACCTAATTTCAAAGAAAAACATAGAAAAAAGTCTATGTTCTATTAAGTGTACCTAAAAATAAAAAAGGAGGTAGAAATGAATAATAAATCTATAGGTAATTATTTTGAAAAAATGATTATCACTTCATTAGCCGAACATCGATTCTGGGCGTATGGTACGCCTAACAAGGCTTACGGACAGCCTACGGACATAATCGCAGCTAAAGACGGGACAGCCTATCTCATCGAATGTAAAACATGTGCAGGAAATGTATTTGACACTAAAAGAATTGAGAGCAATCAAAAATATGCTATCAAGCGTTGGAAAGAATGTGGAAATAAACAGATCTACTTTGCAATATTAATCAATGGAGAAATTTACATGATTGAGTACGACTACTTATTTTATCTCCATGAACAATCAGGAGGTGGTCGTTATATTTCTACAAACTTAATTAAAGAAAACGCTTTTTCTTTCGAAAGGTGGTGTCTTGAATGCTCATAAATCTCAATAGCAGAGTAGAGATAACAGACGCTA
>JAEZWR010000013.1 GCA_023420115.1 Bacillota bacterium
TCTGGACCCTTGTCATAGCCTAAGAAATTACCAAAGGGAATACTAACCTTTCCGTCAGAAAATCTTTTTCTGTGTCCCCATGTTACATTTTCTGAAATTGATCTGGATTCTTCTTGTGCAAGGGAGGACATTATTGTTATTAATAACTCGCCCTTGGAATCAAAGGTCCATATATTTTCTTTTTCAAAGTATACTTCAACCCCTGCATCTTTTAGTTCACGCACAGTTGTCAATGAATCAACAGTATTTCTAGCAAATCTTGATACAGATTTTGTTATTATTAAATCTATTTTTCCGTCCAAGGCATCTTTAACCATAGAGTTGAACCCTTCTCTATGTTTTCTGTTGGTTCCAGAGATACCCTCATCAGTGTAGATGCCAACAAAAACCCAGTCTGCTCTATTAGAAATATAGTTAGTATAATAATCGACTTGAGCCTCATAAGAGGTAAACTGTTCATCAGAATCAGTTGAAACTCTAGCATATCCAGCTACTCGTTTTTTAGTTACTTGAACTTTTGATTTTGATGAGTATTTAGTCTTTGTTGCTGGTATGGTCGTGACTTTTTTCTTAACGTTTTTCTCGCCCCCTTTCTTTATTTGCTTTACCTATTTTTCTTTTTGTTTCTTCTGAATGCTTAGGCTTTGGACGCACTGGATTGATATATTCTCTGTTAGTAATTTTTTCGTCCTTATAATAGAAGTAGATCACATTATCTTCTATTCCAAGTTTAGATAATTTATCAATCATTATTTTGCTGTCGAATTTATCAAGGTTTAGTTCTTCAGCTACAATATTTTCCAAAATGCTCAAGTAGATGGTTGAGTTTTTACATTCACTGGATGGACTAGAGCAATAGTAGCAGATTGCTTCATCTCCGTTAGCATATTTTTGCTTTTGTCTTCTGTAACTTTTGCCACATTTCTCACATTTTATGAAACTTGAGAAGTCATTAAATCTTTTTATTTTTCTAGAGAACTCAGGGTTTTGTCTTAATTTTGCATATTCAAGTCTTGTTTCATCTGTCCACCAATCTTTCTTAGCAGTTGATTTCCATTCTACTTTTTTCTTGCTACTATCTATAAAAACAAATTCAAGAAGTCCTGGCTCTAACACATTAATATCCGTAATGTTTTCGTAGAATATTTCTTCCGAGAAGTTTTCAATTCCTAAGACTTCACAACATTTATTTTTGAGGATGTATTCTGGTATTGATGGATTAATGCAACCTTTTCTATCAGCTTCTTTTTGTCCAGCACACATCCAAATTACATTTTTTTCATTAGATCCATCTCTTTTATTTCTTTGACTTCTTTGAAAGTTTCTACCACATGAACAATGAATGTTACTAGTAAAGCAAGTAACATTTAGAGACATATTTGCTCGAGACCCAAGTTCTCTTCGTCTGACCATTTCATCTTGTACTTTTTCATAGACTTCTAAGTCGATTATCTTGGGATGGGTATTTTCGCTCCAGTACATAGGTAATTCGCCTTCGTTTTTTGTTTCTTTCTTGGTAATAAAATCAGTATATGTTTTCTGAAGTAAAGAATTACCCGTATATTTTTCCTGTCGTAGAATAGCCCTTATACTTGATGCAGGTAGAGGTTTACCAGTGAGTCCTTTTACACCTTTTTCTCTAAGTTCCTTTTCTGTTGTCTCAGCAGATTTTCCAGCAAGAAAATTTTCAAAACAGTATTTAATAACTTCTACTTCTTCAGGGACTAAGTTAAATTTTTCTCCGTCCCATCTGTATCCATAGAGTACATAGGAATTAACCTTTCCTTCTTGAAACTTTTTTCTAATGGTCCATTTTACATTATTAGATGTGGACCTCGCTTCTTCTTGAGCAAAGGAAGCGAGAATTGAAAGCATAAGTTCGCCATCAGCAGAGAATGTTTTTATATTCTCTTTTTCAAAATGAACCTCAACACCCAAACTTTTTAGATGCCTTACAATCTCTAACAAATCAACCGTGTTTCTTCCAAATCTTGATATTGATTTTGTAAGAACTAAATCTATATTTCCTTCTTCGCAAGCATTGAGCATTTCTTGAAATCCTTTACGATTAGCACTTGCTCCAGAAACACCAAGATCTGAATAAACTCCAACAAATTCCCAATCCTTATTATTAGTTATTAAATTATTATAGTAACTTACTTGTTGGGAAAGGGAATTAAGAGTTCTGCCTTTTGCAACAGAAATCCTGGCATAGGCAGCTACTCTTTTTTTCTTTTTAAGTTCAGGTAGAGTAGACTCAATCTTTTGTATTCTTTTCATAATAGTTCCTCCTTTCACTACCATATATCAATATTAGTTGGCTATAAGTCAAGTAAATTAGAGGATAAAAGGAACTATTGTAGCCTTATATTTTTCAATAAGTTTCTTTGTAATTTTCTTAAAATCTTTATTGGAAATTATGTCAGCGTTTCTTAATTTTAGGAAAAATAGGTAAGAGGTATAGAACTTAAATTCATTATTCATGGCCAAACCTATCCTTGATGTAGCATTCGTGAGAACAATATTTCCTGTTTTTATTCCCATAAGCATTAAAAGGTTTATGGCAATAAGAACAAGTGAAATTATAGAAAGCCTTACGATTCACCTTATCTAGGTTACTGTTCCACCAATCTTGTCTACATTTAGAAGAGCAGAACTTTTTACCCTCATCAATTTCAACACCGCAGTTTATGCATATTTGTTTTTTCTTTTCAGAAGTTCCAGTTAATCAATTTCGTCTACAAAAGCTTTTCACAGTATTAATTGATATTTTTAATGCATCTGCAATCTCTTTATAGCTATATCCAGCTTGTCTTAGTCTAGTAATCATAAATTATCCCTCCTACTAGCCCTAAGACAAAAATAGGTATCTTGTTAGGATTACAAATAAATTAATTCATTTTTTAAAAAGAGTTGAGGTCTAAGAGATTGAGGAAAAGACAAAAATATGCTATAATAATAAAGAAAATATTTACAAAAAGCCATATTGAATGCGAGGGAAAAGATGGGATTTTCATATGATAAGTTATGGAAAAAATTGATAGATAATAAGATGAATAAGACAGATTTACAAGAATGTGTAGGAATAACATCTAGGACCATAGCAAAAATGGGAAAAGATGAGAATGTTAATATGGATACGTTAGGTAAATTATGTGAATATTTCGAATGTGATATAAGTGAGATATTAGAGTACGAGCCTAACAAAAATAATGATGGATTAGTAAGGAGATAGAGAGGCGATGGCAGTGAAAAAATCAGAATTATATTCTCTGTTATGGGAAGCAGCTAATAAACTTAGGGGTGGAGTAGAGCCATCAAGATATAAGGATTATGTGCTACTACTTTTATTTTTCAAATATGTTTCAGATAGATACCAGGATCAAAAATATGGAGAATTTGAAATTGCAGAAGGGGCTTCTTTTGAAGACCTCATTTTGGCAAAAGGTAAACCAGACGTAGGTGAACGTGTAGATAAGATTATTCAAAAATTCTTAGAGACTAACAATCTAAAAGGGGCTCTTCCAGACGTGTCCTTTAACAATCCTGATGAACTTGGTAAGGGAAAAGAATTAGTTGATAAGGTATCTGGGTTAATTGCAATTTTTCAAAATCCAGCTATTGATTTTAAGAAAAATAGGGCAAGTGGAGATGATATCATAGGAGATGCCTATGAGTATTTCATGATGAAATTTGCTCAAGAATCAGGAAAGAGCAAGGGACAGTTTTATACTCCAAGTGAAGTATCAAGAGTAATAGCAAGACTTATCGGAATTGGCAATATTAAAAATACACCAGACAAGAAATGGACTTTGCATGATCCCGCTGCTGGAAGTGGAAGTCTATTGATTAGGGCTGCAGATGAAGCACCAGTTGATAGCAATGGGGATTCTATTGTGACAATATATGGACAAGAAAAATACCCAGATACAGCTGGTCTTGCTAAGATGAATTTTATTCTTCATAACAAAGGTACAGGTGAAATTTACAGTGATAATACATTATCAATGCCTTACTATACTGATGATTTTGATGAATTGAGAAAATTTGACTTTATAGTTATGAATCCACCTTTTTCTGATAAAGATTGGTCAGATGGAATAAAAGTAGATGAAGACATCTACCATAGATTTGATGGATATGGGATACCACCAGAAAAAAATGGAGATTATGCTTGGTTTTTGCATGTACTAAAAGCTCTAAATGAAAATGGAAAAGCTGGAATAATTCTACCACACGGAGTTTTATTCAGAGGAAATGCTGAAGAAACTATTAGAAAAGAAATTTTAAAAAGAAAATATATCAAGGGAATCGTGGGATTACCATCAAATCTGTTCTATGGAACTGGAATACCAGCTTGCATTATAATTATAGATAAAGAAAATGCTGACAAAAGAGAAGGTCTCTTTATGATTGATGCAAGTGATGGATGCAAAAAAGATGGGGATAAGAATAGATTAAGAGAACAAGATATCGAAAAGATTGTTCAAGTTTTTACAAATAAAATAGAAATTAAAGGATATTCAAGATTTATAACTTATAAAGAAGTTGTCGAAGATAATAACGGAAACTTAAATGTACCAAGATATATTAGCAAAATTAACAAAACTTTACCTCAAAATATAAGTGCGCACCTTAATGGTGGCATACCTATTAAAGATATAGATTCTGTTACAAAGCTTTGGAATATTTCAAATGAGCTAAAAGAAGAAATATTCATAAAAAGAGATAACTCTAGTGTTTATGATTTAAAGGTTGATACTGATAAAATTGAGAATCTTATTTTTGATGATGAAAAAATAAAAGAAGAAATAACCAAGGAAACAAAAGAGATATTTAATTTATGGAAAAGTGATATAGAAGGTAAACTTAAAAATATTGATAAAGAAACAGAGCCGAAAGTTTTTATAAGAGAATTAGGATTCTCTATTCTTAAGGCTTATGAAGAGGCTAAGTTATTAGATAATTACGAAGTTTATGATTTCCTCTTAAATTATTGGAACGAGAAACTCCAAGATGATATTTATATAATAAAAGCATCAGGATACGAAGCTGGTCGAGAAATAGAAAGGGAATATGGAAAGAAAAAAGTTAAGGATGAACAAGGAGTCGAGATAGAAGTAGATGATAAAAAGAAATTCAAATCCTTTGATGGTCTTTTAATTCCAAGAACAATAATAGAAAAAGAATATTTCAAAGACAAATTAGATGAGATAGAAAACATGAATCTTGAAATTTCAGAATTGGATGAAAAGATGAATGAAGTTTTTGAAGAACATTCAGGAGATGAAGGTCTACTAGTTGAAGTACTTAATAACAAAGGTGACTCCATAACAAAGACAAATCTAAACAACAGGTTAAAGGAATTAGAAGCGAAGAAAGTATCTAAAGATGTAGAAAATCTTATAAAAATGATAGAAGCTTTTGATACAAAAGAACAAGAACAAATGGAAGAAATCTTCAAATCAAACATTAGCCTAGCTAATTATGAACTTAGAAATGCAAATGGTAAATTTGGAAAAGGGAAAATTAATACAAGTTTAAAAATTTCACAGGAGTCAGCTAAAATTCCTGAAGTCTACAAAGATGAATATGAACTTTTAATTAGCTATAAAGATTTAATGGATAAGAAAGATGAGAAAAATAAGGTTCAAAAAGAAAGGGTAAAGGCCCTTGATAATGAAGTAATAGAAAAATATGGAGACCTACCATTAGAAGAAATTAAAGACCTACTATTTAATAAGAAGTGGATGGCAAGATTACAAGCTGATATAGAAGATGCTATAGATCAAGAAATAAATAATTTGGCATCAAAACTTGTAGATATATCAAGAAGATATGAAAGCACCCTATCAGAGCTTGAAGAAGAATCGGATAAGTCAAAAGCTGAAGTGAAAAAAGCATTAGAAAGGATGGGATACTCATGGTAGACTATCCTAAAGATTGGGGAAAAGTAAAACTCTCTGCTTTAGTTAAGAACATAACTACTGGAAAGTTAGATGCTAATCACATGGTAAGAAATGGTAAATATAGGTTTTATACTTGTGCTAAGGACTATTATTATATCAATAATTATGCTTTTGACGGGGAAGCATTACTTATTTCAGGTAATGGTGTATATGTAGGCTATGTTCATTATTATAAAGGGAAATTTAATGCATATCAAAGAACGTATGTGTTGATGGACTTTAGTTGTAACTCTATATTTTTAAAATACTATTTAGACTATTTTTTAGAATCACAAATAAATAGTGAGATGAAAGACGGAAATACGCCGTATATTGTGAAGTCGACATTGGAAGATTTTTCGGTAACTATTCCACCTTTACCCGAACAAAAAGCCATCGCTGAAACTCTTATGACTTTTGATAGGCACATTGAAAACCTTGAAAGACTTATTGAAAAGAAAAAAATGGTTCGTGATGGTGCGGTTGAAGATTTGATGACAGAAAAGACAAGGCTTGAAGGATTTGAGGGTGATTGGGAAGAAATTACAATAGGTGACTTTTTAGAGTTTAAAAATGGACTAAATAAAGGTAAAGATTTCTTCGGATATGGAACTCCAATAATTAATTATATGGATGTGTATAAGAATCATGCTTTGTATAAAGAAAATATAGCTGGAAAAGTAAGTTTATCAAATTTAGAAATAGAAAGATATAGGGTAAAAAAAGGTGATGTATTTTTTACAAGAACATCAGAAACTCCAGAAGAGGTTGGGATATCATCTGTATTATTAGACGATTTAGATAATTGTTCTTTTAGTGGCTTTGTATTAAGAGGAAGACCTAAAAGTGAAAAGATATTACCAGAGTATTGCAAATATTGTTTTAGTATTAAAAAGGTTAGAAACTCAATAATTGAAAACTGTACATTCACAACTAGAGCATTAACAAATGGAAAGCAACTTTCTAAAATAGCTTTAAATATTCCATCCGACATAAAAGAACAAGAAGCAATAGCTTCTACTTTAACATCAATGGATGAAGAAATAGAAAACCTAATAAAAGAAAAAGCAAAGATTGAGAAAATAAAGGCTGGAGCAATGGATGATCTACTAACTGGTAAAGTTAGGCTTATCTAGGAGGTAAGTATGAGTGTAGATAAGGAGAAAAAATTACAGAAAAGAGTTCTTAAAATTTTAAAAGATGAACTGGGATATAGATATATTGGCAATCTTGAAGATTTTGACAATAAGTCTATAAGAGAAGATGACCTTATTAAAAATCTTGAAAAAAGAGGATATTCATCTCACTTAATTAAACTCGCCTTAAATGAAGTAAGAAAGGTAGCTTATAATCAAACTTCAGGTCTTTATCAAAATAATAAAGCTTTTTATTCACTTCTTAGATATGGTGCTCAAGGATTGAAAGATGAGAATAAAGATAGGGTAACTGTTCATTTAATTGATTGGGAAAATATGGATAACAATGATTTTGCAGTTGCTCAAGAAGTGAGAGTTTTATGTTTTGATAATAAAAGTCATAAACGTCCTGATGTCGTAATTTATGTTAATGGAATCGCCTTAGGAGTTTTTGAACTTAAAAGGTCATCTGTAAGTATTGGGGAAGGTATAAGACAGAATCTTACTAATCAAAAAGATGAAAACATCGCGAGGTTTTTTAATACTATCCAATTTACTTTTGCAGGGAATGAAGCTGAAGGTTTGAAATACGGAACTATATGTACGCCTGAAAAATATTATCTACAATGGAAAGAAGATTATAATGCAAAGGATGAGTTGAGCATTAAAATAAAAGAGCTACAAGGTGAAGAACCTAATAGATTAAAAGATGGAATAATTTCTATTTGTCAAAAAGAAAGATTTTTGTCTTTAATTTATGATTTTATTATCTTTGATGCTGGTATAAAGAAGCTTGCTCGCCATAATCAATATTTTGCAGACATAGCTGCTAGAGCTTTTATTGAAAGACAAGAAGGTGGTATTATCTGGAATACTCAGGGTTCTGGTAAATCTCTCATTATGGTATGGCTTACAAAGTGGATTATAGAAAATATTAAAAATAGTCGTGTTGTAATTATTACCGATAGAGATGAATTAGACGATCAGATTGAAGGATTATTCTCTGATGTAGATATTAAAATAGCAAGGGCAAGTTCAGGTCAAAATCTTAGGGATTTATTAAACTCATATGACGAATCCATTATTTGCTCCCTTATTCATAAATATGGTCATAATGCAGGAAAACAAGCCGATGTTGATTTGTATGTAAAAGAATTGGAAAAAAGCTTAGGTAGTGACTTTGAAGCTAAAGGAGAAATTGTAGCTTTTATCGATGAATGTCACAGGACAAATTCAGGCAAGCTACATAAGGCAGTTAGGACTATAATGCCTAATGCAACAATTATTGGTTTTACAGGTACACCGCTACTAAAAAAAGATAAGCAAACTAGTAGAGAAGTGTTTGGAGAATACATTCATACGTATAAATTTGATGAAGGTGTAAAGGATGGTGTTGTTCTTGATTTAAGGTATGAAGCCCGCGATGTCGACCAAAATTTAACTAATCAAGACAAGGTAGATTTATGGTTTGAATCCAAAACAAAAGGTCTAACAGATCATGCTAAGAATAAACTTAAATCATCATGGGCCTCATTAAATAAGCTTTATTCATCAAGACAAAGACTAGAAAAAATAGCTTGTGATATTATTTTTGATATGGAAACTAAACCAAGATTATCTTGTGATCGTGGAACGGCTATGCTTGTTGCTGGAGATATACTCCAAGCTTGTAAGTATTGGGAGATTTTCCAAAGTTATGGATTTAAAAAGTGTGCGGTTGTAACTTCCTACGAGCCTAATGCTGCAAGTGTAAGAACTGCTACATCAGATTTAAATGAAGAAAGTGAAAGTGAATACAAAAAATCCATATATGAAAGAATGCTAAATGGAAAAACAACCCAAGATTATGAAAGTGAAGTCAAAAAGAAATTCAAAGAAGAGCCAGCTAACATGAAACTTCTTATAGTCGTAGATAAGCTTCTGACAGGCTTCGATGCTCCAAGTGCAACTTATCTTTATATAGATAAGTCCATGAGAGATCACGATTTGTTCCAAGCTATATGCAGGGTAAATAGACCAGATGGTGAAGATAAAGACTATGGATATATAGTTGATTATAAAGATTTATTTAAAAATGTTCAATTAGCAATAACAGATTATACTAGTGGTGCTTTTGATGGATATGAAGATGAGGATGTAGATGGACTTATTAAGAGTCGTTACGAAGAAGCAAAGGCGGAAATGGTAGGCGCTAGAGCATCACTAAACGATTTATTTTCAAATATCGAAGATAAATCTGTTGATACTAAGATTATTGAGTATTTTTGTGGTGATAGTGAAGATGACGAAACTTATACTGGAAGAAGAGAAATATTCTATTCTTTATCTGCTTCCTATACTCGTTCATTTGCTAATTGTTGTGATAAGTTAGTCTCAGATTATGATTATAGCGATAAAGATGTAAATAATTTAAGAAGAGAGATTACAAACTATAATAAGATTAAGGAAATGGTTAAACTTGCAAGTTATGATTATATAGACTTGAAACCTTATGAATCTGATATGAGGTATATTTTAGATACTTATGTTAAAGCAGAAGACACAAATGTTATAAGTGAGCTGGAAAATATGTCTTTAGTAGAGCTTTTATTAAATAGTGAAACAACAACTCCAATTAATCAAATTGTAGATGCACTTCCTGGAGATGATGAAGCAAAAGCTGAAATTATAGATAATAATTTAACTTACGAAATAGTTAAGAAGAAATCATCAAATGAAGTCTATTATGGAAAGTTATCTGAAATGCTAGAAGAAGTAATAACACAAAGAAAAATTGGTGCAATGAGTTACGAAGAATATCTTAAGGAAGTTATAGAACTTGCAAAAGCTGTTATACATCCAGAAGATAGTGGAATTTATCCTGACGATATTAAAGATAGTGAAGCAAAAAGGGCAATTTATGACTTTTTAGGAAAAGAAGATTCTACAACTGCTTATGAGATTGATGCCGCAATACGATCCTCTATGCAACCTGATTGGATGAGCAATAAACAAAAACAAAGAAGAATTCAACTTGCTATATTTGATACTTTATGCATATATGGATATGATGAAGATAAAGCGGATAATCTAACTGAAGAAATTTTTGAACTTGTGAAAAGGCAGGTAGAATATCGTGAAATATAAGGAGATTATAGGCGGTATAGAGGTAGAAGTATTAAAAAAGAATAACTTAAAAAATTTGTATATAAGAATAGTACCACCAGAGGGAGACGTAAGAGTAAGCGCTCCAAGTATTTGTTCAGATGAGGAAATAAAAAATTTTGTTTTAAAGAAAATACCAGAAATAAGTAAGGTGAAAGATAAATTTCAAAAACAGCCTAGACAGAGCAAGAGAGAATATGTTTCTGGAGAGTCATATTACTTATGGGGTAAGCCTTATAGATTAGAAGTTATTTATGGAAATAGTAAATATGAAATAGAAAAAACTCCTAATAAGATAATTTTAAAAATCCCAGACAGAACAGATATCAATAAAAGAGAATCAATTATTATAGAGTGGTATAGAAAAGAACTTAAGAGAGTTTTAGAAATCATATCAAAGAAATGTGAAAAAAACACAGGACTAAGGGCAAATGAATATAGAGTAAAGAATATGAAAACAAAATGGGGAACTTGCAATATTGACAAAAAAAGAATTTGGATAAATCTTCAATTAGCAAAGAAACCAATGAAATGTTTAGAATATGTGCTTACTCATGAGTTGGTACATTTAATGGAAAAGAATCATACTAATAGATTTCATGCTCTGGTAGAAGAATTTTATCCAACATGGAAAGAGGCTAGAAAATTATTATCAGAAATGCCGTTAGATCATGTAGAAAAGGACGCTGGCAATGAAGAGAAAAACATCTAGTGATGTATATGATATTAACCATAAAACAGGCGCATTGATTATTGGTAAAAATAGACTTGATGATTATGCTACAAAGTTTTTAAATAAATATTGTAAAGAAGCTCTTCAAAAGCCTATGGCTATACCAGTTGAAGAAATAATAGAAAAAATGAATTTAGTTATTATGGAAGAAAGGCTATCTTCTAATTTAGATATTCTTGGCTGCTGTCTACTAATTGATGGAGAAATAAATGTTTATAATGCAGAAACGGATGAATACGAGGAGAAATTCTTTAAGCAAGGAACAATTGTTATAGATTCATTAGCTGCAGAAATATATGGAGAAGGTTCTAGGAGAAATACTTTAATGCACGAATTGCTTCATTGGGAAAAAGACAAAACCTATTTTGAAATACTTAAGTTAAAAAATAGGAAACTTACAGAAAAAGTATGCCCAATAATGCTTAGACAATCAGAGACATTTTATGAGCCGCCAAAACGTAATCAAACGAAAGAAAACGAAGTAATGTGGTTAGAATGGCAAGCTCATAAATTAGCTCCCAGAATATTAATGCCTTATTTAACTTTTAAAGAAAAGACCAGGGAACTATTAAGTGATGAAGGTATCACGTGTGGTGAAATTGTTAAAGAACTAAGTGCTTTTTTTAAAGTATCTAAAGAGTCTGCAAAGTATCGCCTATTCGAAGTAGGACTTGAAAAAGAATTATCTAAAATTTCTGATTTTGACCGCATATTTGAAGATCAGCTATCTAAAAATGAGTTTGTTAAAATCTCATATATAGATGCTTTTCAAATGATTGAGAAAAATGAACTTTTAATTAATTGGATAGATGAAGGGAAATTTGTATTTGTTGATGGTTATTTTGTAATAGCAAATCAAGAATATATCGAATTCAAAGATGGTAAATTATCATTAAGTACAAAGGCAAAAAGAAATCTAAAGAAATGTGTACTAAATATACGTGTTAAGAGATATATTGAACACGGAATTAATAGGAAAAAGGCAGCTTTTTTATTAAAAGATGATGGGATTGATAAAAGGTTTTATCTTTTTAAGCCTGAGGATCAAACACACTTAAGAAGAGAAGTTACAGCAGATGAACTCTACGGTTATTTTAGTGATTCCTTGGATAAAGAAAACATAGAGGATGAGATTGAATTTGAAAAGCTGCTTGTAGATCCACAAACTACGTTATGTGATTGCCTATGGTACTCATTTAGAAAAAATGATTGGATGCTACCTGAAAAATTTAATGAAGAAACTGAACTTCATAAAAATTATCATGGGAAAATAAGAAATAACAAATATAACAATATGGGAAAAGACATATTATGGCCCATATGCATTGGATTGAAATATTCTGTTAGAACAATTCAAAAAATATTTAAAAAATCTGATAATAAATTGAAGGAGTTTGAAGACCCTGATAGACTGTATATCTTAATTCTTGAAAAAATGCCAGGTATTAATTTAAGAGACTTCAATGGGATATTGGAGAAACGCAATATGAAAGTACTTGGAAGTGAGATAAGATGGAAAATTAAATAAACTAGTAACTCATTGAGTTGGTTATGAGCCTATAAAAGGCTCTTTTTTTATGTCTAATTTTAATAAAAGATTGAGAAATAGACATTTTACAACCAACTTGTTGAGTTGGTCATAAAATTTAGATTTAGTTAATAATATAAGTGTACCTAGTGGTACGAAAATATATATCTCAAAAAGTATGAGTGCGCACGAATACGGAGATGCAAAAAGAATAGAAATTAGTGGATAAAGACTAATTTTTCTTTCGATGCAGCTACCGTTATTTGTCGTGTACAAAATCAAAACTTTAGCTTATGGAATGCCTCTTTTTGCATCTCAAACGAGATGAGAAAAGGAGGCTTTTTATATGGAAAAGCGAATGTTAGAAACATTTATGACAAAAGAGGCAGTTGAGGATTTTGGTCTAGATGTAAATGACTTAATAAAAGTTAGAAGGAAAGATGGAACTTATTATGTGTACAAAGAAGAAGTTAGCAAAGAAGATTATTTAGAAGTAATTCGAGAAGAACGTAAATATCAGAAAAGACGCCAAAGAATGTTTAAGGAAATGGCTGAGGATGGAGTAAGTATTATTCCTCTGCATGAAGTGGAAAAAATGAAAAAGGAAGATAAAAGAAAAAATATTAATCTTTTTTATGAATCAGAAATTGAAAATATGGCTGTTAAACATCTGATGTTGGAAGCATTAGCAGAGGAAATTGAAAAACTTCCCGATTTTGATAGAAAACTTATGAAGTTAGTTTTTCACACAGATTTAACTCAAAGGCAACTAGCTGAAATCTCAGGGGTTTCTGTGTGAAAAATTAATACGAGTATTAAAAAAATAAAGAAATTCTAAAAAAAAACCTAACAAGATAGTCGATTTTGTCTTAGGGCTAGTGAAGGGGTTAAGAACTGAATTAATTATTTAGTTCTTACCTCTAGCATCTAAGAGAGGAGGTACTCTTTATGGAAAAGAAAGAAGAAATGGCGACAAGCTTGTATGCCATATCAATTGTAGCAAGGAAACTAGCAAGACAGTTATTAAAAGAAATGGAGGATAAGAAAGATGTCGAGAATAAAGCTACTAATGGAAATCAAAGAAGATGCAGAGAATCTTGCATCTAGTATAGGTGTCCTTCTAACAGCACTAGAAAGTGAT
The DNA here is from genome assembly GCA_023420115.1 of Bacillota bacterium. GTDB lineage: Bacteria > Bacillota > Clostridia > Saccharofermentanales > Fastidiosipilaceae > JAEZWR01. The sequence continues at coordinate 13,631 of JAEZWR010000013.1, forward strand.
GAGAAACTACCTAAAGAAGAGAAGGCAAAACAAGAAGAAAAGACCTATGAGATTGAAGATGTTAGAAAGATACTAGCCGATAAATCAAGATTAGGTCACACAGCAAAGATAAGAGAACTCTTAGAAAAGTATGGAGCTAAAAAGTTATCTGAGATTGAACCAAGTAACTATAAAGACTTGGTAGCAGATGTGGAGAAACTCTAATGAGTGCTCACGCAATATTGTCTGCCTCAAGTAGTTCACGTTGGATTCACTGTCCACCAAGCGTTAGGTTTTCTGAAAAATATGCAGATGAATCTAGTCCGTATGCACTTGAAGGCACATCGGCTCATGCCTTAGCAGAATATAAACTAAAAAAACTATTAGGATTTGATGCAAAAGATCCTACTGATGATTTGGATTTTTATGATGAGGAAATGGATGAGCTAATTGATGGATATGCCTCATATGTAGCAGAAGTTATAAGTATATACGAAAGTCCAGCCGTCTTTGTGGAAGAAAGACTTAACCTATCAGAATATGTTAAAGCGTCATTTGGAACAGCTGACTGTGTAGTTGTTGGAGGAGAAGCCCTTCATGTAATTGATCTTAAGTATGGTCAAGGAGTTTTGGTAGACGCCAAGGAAAATACTCAACTCATGTTATATGGACTAGGTGCTCTGACACTCTTTGATGGAATTTATGATATTGAGAAAGTAATTCTTCATATCTATCAACCAAGAAGATGCAATATATCAACTTATCAAATCAATAAGACAGAACTATATAAGTGGGGAGAATCTATACGAGAGATTGCTGAGAAAGCTTATAAAGGAGAGGGAGAATTTTCGTGTGGAGAATGGTGCACCTTCTGCAAAGCAAAGAACAAATGCAGGAAAAGAGCGGAAGAAAACCTAAAACTAGCACAAGAAGAATTTACCCTACCACCAGAACTATCTGACGATGAAATTGAAGAGATTCTACCAAGACTAGACGAACTGGAACAATGGGTCAAAGACATCAAGATCTATGCTTTAGAAAGAGCGATGAAAGGTCATAAGTGGAAGGGCCTAAAACTTGTTGAAGGTAGGTCAAATAGAAAATACGTAAATGAAGATGAAGTTATCAAAAAAGTAAAAGAACTGGGATTCAATCCCTTTGAAGAAAAGTTACTTGGCATCACAGCCATGACTAAGTTACTTGGTAAGAAAGTCTTTGATGAAAATATTACAGATTTATTAGAAAAACCAAAAGGCAAACTTACCTTAGTGAACATTAATGATAAAAGAGAAGAAGTTGTAATTGAATATGTGAAAGAAGAATTTGGAGGATTTAATAATGCAAAATAAAACAAAAGTAATTACAGGTGAAGTTAGATTAAGCTATGCGAATGTTTGGGAACCAAAGTCAATCAATGGTGGTAAAGAAAGATACTCAGTATCTGTCATTATCCCAAAGAGCGATCAAAAGACAATTGAGAAGATTGAAAAAGCAGTAGATGCTGCTATTGATGAAGGGCTTTCTAAATTTAATGGAAAGAAGCCAAATAAGAAAGCTATCAAACTTCCATTAAGAGATGGTGATACAGAAAAAGATGATGAGGCTTATGCAGATGCATACTTCTTAAATGCGAACTCTATGACAGCACCTCAAATAGTAGATAGAAATGTAGAACCTATTCTTGATAGAAGTGAAGTCTACTCAGGGGTTTATGCAAGGGTATCCCTTAACTTCTATGCCTACAATGTAAATGGCAATAAGGGCGTAGCGGTTGGGGTTGGAAATATTCAAAAGCTAAGAGATGGACAACCTCTAGGAAATAGGTCTAATGCAGCAGATGACTTTGATGCTATGGACGATGATGATGAAGATTTCTTATCATAGGTGATAAAAATGAATATACTAGATATATTTCTTACCATATTTGTTGGAACCTTATTACTACATTTTGTAGTTGAAAATTTAGTAGATTTATATGTTTATATAAAAAAGAAGTTAAAAGATGATTAGAATCAAAAAAATAAGTATAGACCTTGAGACCTATTCTTCAGTTGATTTAGGCAAAAGTGGTGTATACAAATATGCCGAGAGTGAGGATTTTGAAATCCTCCTCTTTGCCTATTCTATTAATGATGGAGAAGTTAAGGGC
>JAEZWR010000064.1 GCA_023420115.1 Bacillota bacterium
GACCATGCCTGCGCCCCCACCATAAGGCGTGTCATCCACAGTGCGGTGACGGTCTTCAGTCCAATCCCGCAAATCATGCACACCAATGGATACGGCGCCGGACTGTTTGGCCTTACCCATTAATGACAGATCCAATACCTCAAAGAACTGAGGGAAAATGGAGATTAGGTCAAAGCGCATACTATGTAGCCTTTTCTAATCGTGACTAGACGCTTGTTCGTCGGCTTGTTCGTCGGCTGTGAGATCCGGTTCGAATAAGCCTCCTGGCGGGTCAACGAACACGATGCCTTGTTCCTCATCGACCTCGGGCACAATCTCTTCTACGAACGGGACTAAAACTTCACGCCCCTTGTAATCAACGACTAACAGGTCGTGGGCGTAGCTGGGGATAAAATCTTTCACAACACCCCTAGCCTGCCCGTTTAGGGTTTGAACTTGTTTGCCACGCAACTCGTGGACGTACCAAGCGTCTTCTTCGTCCTCCACATCCGTCGAATCGATGACGAGTTTCACGCCTCGCAACGCTTCAGCAGCATCCCTGTCACGGGCTTCTTCAAACTGCACTAACAAGCGGGATTTATGCACGCGCACGCCCTGCACATGTAGCGGGCCGGCCTTCTCAGGGTCGGTGCGCAGCGTAGCACCGGGATATATGCGTTCTTCGGGCACGTCTGTGCGCAGCTCTAAGGTCACTTCACCTTTCAACGCGTGTGCAGACCCGACTTGGGCGACTACTAGGTCCATGACATCTCCTCTCTTATCCCACTTCTCTCCCGTGCGGACTGGCTGATGCAAACAGCCAACTCTCGCCTGGTTGACAACTTTGCGCAAAACGTTCAGCTAGTCAGCCTCGCACGAAGTGCCCAGCCAGTTCGCCGCGCGCAGTTCACGGTGACGGTTGGCCTCGCACGAAGTGCCCAGCCAGTTCGCCACGCGCGAAGCGTCTTGCTGGTGTCGGTTATGATATGCCTTGAGGCGGTGCAGAACGCTCTTTGACGTTTCTGCACCGCCTCAAAACAGATAGAAACTAATCCCGATCCGTGTCGATAACGTCAACCCTGACCGGACCTCGCGTGGATAGTGCGGACATCACGGAACGCAAGGAGCGAGCCGTGCGGCCGTTGCGTCCAATCACACGGCCAAGATCGTCTGGGTGAACGCGGACTTCCAACAACTGGCCACGACGCATGGAACGTGATGTGACCTCAACGTCGTCGGGGTTGTCGACAATCCCACTGACCAGGTGCTCTAAGGCCTCAGCTAGCATCGTTATGCTTCCTCAGATTCGCCGGACTCTTCAGCAGAATCTGCTTCTTCGCTGGCTTCAGCATTCGCAGCGGCTTCTTCAGCCTTCTTCGCTTCTTCTTCCGCCTTCTTCGCAGCAGCAGCCTCCTGCTCAGCCTTTTGCTTAGCTTCCGCGATAGCAGCCTTGCGCTTGATGGCTTCTTCTTCCGCTGCCTTGATAGCCTTCGCAGCGGCTTCTTCGTCCTCAGACGCGTACTTCACGCGAGACACCGGGTTCTCAACGCCCATGTGTGCAGCCAAGTCGCCCGTCAGCTTCAACAGGTTACGCACCTGGTTGGAAGGCTGTGCGCCGACACCCAACCAGTACTGAGCACGCTCACCCTTAATGTTGATGTGGGACGGCTGGCGCGTAGGATCGTAGGTGCCGATCTCTTCGATGACGCGTCCATCGCGCTTCTTGCGGGAATCTACTACAACGACACGGTAAAACGGCGCGTGGATCTTGCCCATGCGCTTTAGTCGAATACGAACTGCCACTTTAGTGGTCACTCCTTGGTTTATTGTGGTTGGACTCTGATCCCTATGGGGGGTTTACACACATAGTGGAAGAGAATTCAGGACGCGAAGATCATCGGTAGAGAGGGATCCGGTGTCTTCGAGTACAACGCTTCATTGTGCCAGAAAACCTCTGGCATTGGGAACTTTTCGCCGTCTTTGGCGGGCCTTTGGACGCGTGTTATTGCTCACGTGAGTCTTACCTGCCTTCTATCGCGGGCGCGAGCTGCCTAACGGCGTGAGTGTGATAAAGGTGCAAGATTCACCCGCACTCTATCGCGGGCGCGAGCTGCCTAGCGGCGTGAGTGTGATAAAGGTGCAAGATTCACCCGCACTCTGGCGCGACCATGAGAGTATGGAAAGTGTAGACAAGCCGCTATCCGACACAAGGTTGCACGCGTTTAGAAGGTGGAAATCCAAATGAGTATTGAGCGTCACCCGTTGGCACAACGTCCTCGCTTGAAAGGTTTGGCTGGCGACGTTGATTCAACTCCGCACTGTTTGTCGCAAGATGAGCGCGTGGCTCGTGAGGGTGTTTCGATAAATGAGGACGGATCTGGGCGCGAACTTAGCCGAGCGCAGTTAGTTCACGAACTCGCGTTAATGTGTCGCAGTGCCGCCCAAAGCGTGGCGCCCTACCTCACGTATGCGCGCACAATATTGGACGATGCAACCACCCAGATTAAAACGAATCAGCATGATCCAGTGACTCCCTTCGATCAGGCCACTGAACGGGCGTTGAGCCTAATCTTGAGCTCTTTCATTCCCGGATCCACGATTTTGGGTGAGGAGGACGGACAGCGCATGTTGCCAGGCGGACTCCCCACCGATCTGCCGACCCAAGTACTGCCGGTCAGCCTTGATTTCCACATGGATGCAAGGTCGCTAGCTTCGCGGGTGCGTTGGATTGTAGATCCCATTGATGGCACTTCGAACTTCGCAGCTGGTTTGACTTATTTCGCAACGTCTATTGCTGCTGAGTTAGATGGAGTCGTAGTAGCTAGCGCGATATGTGCACCTTGTTATGAGGAAACGTTTTGGGCTAATGAGTCCCAAGGTTGGTTGGAAGTCGGTGAACCACTTGGGCAGGCCAATGCATTCTACGAGTTACAAACATCGCCTGTTCAAGCAGAATCTGATGCCGTCTTGCTAACCTACTTTCCCACTACATCCCAGTTGAAGCTAGATGCGAAGCTAGCTGCAGATGGGTTCGCCTCCCTCGCACACGCATACCGGGCACTGCGTCGCCCTGGAGCTGCTGCTTTGGACTTAGCGCAAGTCGCCGCTGGCCGAGTTGGCGTCGTGTTTGCTGCAACGTTGAAACCGTGGGATGTGGCCGCAGGCAATCATTTAGTGCGCGTAGCGGGTGGGCATGTGTGCGACCGCTCGGTTGGTACGGATCTGCCTGCTGGTCTGCGTCCAGCGGTGGCCGCATATGCTAAAGGTCTCAAGCCAAACGCTGTACTCACGCTGCTGGATCAAGTGCAAGCCCAAGCTAAACGCGAGAACTAGTTTCATAATCAGATTGATTTAACCGATTGTGGCCGCGATAAATCACTGCGAGCGGGCGTTTGAGGACGTCTAAATCCTCTCTAGGATCTGAATCAAACAAAACAAAATCCGCCCTCGCCCCTTCACCAAGTCCGTCAAATCCTAGGAAATGGCGGGCTTTCCACGTGGCAAAATCTAGAATCTCACGAGCATTTAGACCCATCTGTGGCCACGTTTGTAGCTCCCACGCCAAACGGCCATGATCTTGGTAGCCTCCAGCGTCTGTGCCGGGCAGCAGGTGTATGCCCACTTCGACGAACTGCGCCTGTGTTTGGCGGCTTTGATGCCACAACTCCATCATCGTGTTCGCATAAACGGGATACTTCGACCCGGCAGCATTGGCAAACTGGGGGAACAAAGCGACTTGCATGAGCGTGGGGG
>JAEZWR010000022.1 GCA_023420115.1 Bacillota bacterium
TTCTTTTAATAATGAAAATGTACTCGTGCCCAACGATAGAAACAAAGAAATCTATGATTTCGTCTTGTTTCATCGGAAGGGTGCAATATTATTACCTCCTTTGCCTTAGTAATTTTTCCATCATATCCTCTCCATAGTCTTCATAAACTTCAGTACAGTTTTCTTTCACTATGTCATAAATTTCATACCATAAAAGATTTGCCGCCTTTTGAAACTGGCTAGACATCTGTACAAATGGAGATGCAATAACTCCACCAGTTGTAGGATGCTTCCCTAATAACCCAAATTGACTTATTGCCTCTTTACATTGAATATATCTTGCAAAAGCCTGGGAATAGGATTCTAATAATCTTGGATTTACTAAGTTTTCACAGTTTCTCTGTTTTAACCAGCCCCAAGTCTCTTTATATATTTCATCAGCACCAAGTGGTATTCCATTCTTTTGCTTTGCTGATAGATAGTCAATTGGTGTAGGCATATCTGTTCCATCAAGAACTGCTCCGTCTGGTAAGTCAACTGCATCTATTTCTTCTGGAGTGAATGTTGGAATATCGTTCATTAGTATTTCTACTTTTTTACCTTTTTCTATTTTTTCAGCAGCAGGCTGTGGTTTACCTCCTGCTTTTACTCTTCTTCCACCTCTGTATGTTCCGTCTTTAGCGATAGTATCACCTCCTAGTTTATTATTTTCTTTAGTCGCTTTTTGACAAATCAGAGATTTGAAACAAAGCGACATCTGACCTACCAACAAAATCATAGATTTTGGGTTAGGTCATTAATAGGGCCTTTGAATCCGTTTTTTTGTGCGTGAGATGGCGGCACCGTTGGTAGGGAAATCAGCTTTTAAGATAACGACTCCCCCTCCCCACGGAAAACTATCCTCCAAATCTATCCCCACTCTTTGCATGAATCTTTGAGTGACATGATTTACATAGACTCATGAGATTGTCTTCGTCATTAGTTCCACCACGAGAAAGAGGAAGTATGTGATGTACTTCCTCTACTTTTGTCATTCTATTCTCTTTTAAACACATCTCACAAAGTGGATGCTCTGCTACATATCTTTTTCTTATAACTCTCCATGCTTTCCCATAGCGCTTATGAGTTTTAGGATCTCGTTTATATTTTTCATAGTTCTTATTGTATTCTTTCTCATGTTCTTTACAGAATCGTCCATCAACTAATTCTGGACAACCTGGATGTGAACATGGTCTCTTAGGTTTTCTCAGCACTTTATCACTCCATAAAGAAAGCCTTGAAGATTAAATCTCCAAGGCTCTTTAATTATTCTTTTGCTATTTTAATAATACTACAACTCCATAATGACATTCTATGACATTTCAAAGATTTTTTATATAATATATAGGGGGGTGATTAAATGTCATACAATACAAACAATAATCTTGAAAGAGTTTCTCGTCTGTTTGAGTTTTTTAGTTCTATTTTCAAGCTGTGCCTTATAACCTTAGTTGTATCGCACACTAAGTCTATTGAGCTTCTAGGTAACGTTAAGTTAATTTGTGTAGAGGCTCTGTTTATCTCTTTTTTATGGCTATCATATGCGTTTAAACCTAGTAATGAAATAAATTCAATTGACAAAAATATAGCTTTTGAAATTTTAGAAATAATTGTTGCATATTTCATATTACACTTTTATTTTCGCATTAATGATGGTGATTTAATAAAAGAATTATTTTTAATTCTTATCTACAGTGGAGTTCCATATCTGTTAAAACTTTTTATTCTGAAATTTAGAAATTCAGAGTCTCCTCAATATCAATTATTTTCTGCTGGTACGATAATATTAGTCGCTGTTTTATTTCTTAATATCGATATTATAAGAAATATTATAAGACAACTCAATACTGAAATTAAACTTATAATAACTATTTTTATAATTTTTTTTATAATACCTATGCTCGATATAATCCTAAAAAAATTTTGGGATTATATTGGTATGGACGATAAATTTGATTAAATTATAGCATTCATCTCAATTTCTTCTAGCCCTAGATTGTGAATTCTATGAATATGTCTAACATTAAGGTTCATATCAAGGGCTATATCTTCCCAGTTTTTATAGCATAAATATCTTTTCTCAAATATTATGCGAGTTTGACTGTCTTTAATATTTTTTAATACACATTCCATTTCAGATTTTAAGTCTACCAACTTATCTATATCCCTATTGATTTCTTCTTGGAGATCTATAATTTTAACAATTGTATCTTCTAGTTTCGAACTTTTTCTATTAGGACTCTTAGGCATATCTGATAAGGTCGACGTAGCTTTTGTTGCTAGAGCGTTGAGTGATTCAACTTGCTCTAGCTTGCTATTAATTCTTTTGTCTAAATAAAAAGCTTGTTTTAAATATTCTTTTGCATTCATTTCTTACCTCCATATATTTTGAGGTAAGTTCTCCATAGAACTCCTGCTCGTATATTAAGATTATCAAATGTTCTTAGTAACATTCTATGACATTAACTCTCTAGATTTGCTTTTACTGCATCAATGAGTGCAGCTTGTGTTTTATTCTTATTTTCTAATGCTTTCATCACGTCTTCATCAATAGTTCCTTTTGCTAAGATATGATGAATAACAACTGTTTCTTTCTGTCCTTGCCTATAAAGTCTGGCATTGGTTTGTTTATAAAGTTCTAAGGACCATGTAAGGGAAAACCAAATAAGTGTTGAACCTCCAGCTTGTAGGTTAAGTCCATGACCAGCAGACGCTGGATGGATAATGGCTACAGGAATGTTGCCTTGATTCCATTCTTTAAAGTCCTCACTTGTTTTAAGTTCTCTTACATCAAACTTATCCTTTATTCTTTTTAAATCCGACTTGTACCAATAAGCTATCAGAACAGGTTTACCATTTGCTCCTTCTATCAAATCTTCTAAAGAATCAAGCTTTCTATCATGAATATGGATTATATTTTTATCTTCATCATAAACAGAACCTGATGCCATTTGAAGTAACTTATTAGAAAGTGCAGCAGCATTAACTGCATCTACATCTTTATCCTTAATACTAACAACCAGGTCTTTTTTTAATGTCTCGTAGATATCTCTTTCTTTATCTGATAAATTTACAAAAACTTCATTGTTTATCTTCTCTGGCATTTTTAGATAGTCTTCAGCTTTCATAGAAACTGTGATATCTGATATCTTTTCATAGATTGCATCTTCAGCAAAAGGAAGTGGCTTATAGGAATATATGATTGGTCCATTTCTCTTATCTGGTTTGAAGTAAATTTCCCTGTACTGACCAATAAATCTACCAAGTCTCTCTCCCATATC
>JAEZWR010000046.1 GCA_023420115.1 Bacillota bacterium
ATCCATATCTGTCTCAGGATTGATATTTTTAGTTGTTAAAAGATCAATAATTTGTTTATCGATTTTCTTTTTCAAGTCATAATTTGGAGATACACCTGTGACAACATATTTTTCCCACCACGCTTCAGATCTCTTAATTAATTCTTCAAATTCTGGATATTTTTCTGACACTTTGAAACTAGTAACAAAAGTATTAGTTGATGTAGGTATATAGTCATCTGGTGATTTATAATCTTTATCTTCAAGAATAGAAGTTACTACGATAGCATTATCTACTCCTAAGAGATAGCAATACAAAGCAACCTGCAAGCTATAGTATTCTGGTATACCATCAAGCCAATCTTCACTTCTTTTTGTTGTCTTAAACTCAAGTACTGCTTTGATATCGCCTTGTGAGTTTGTTTGAAGATAGTCCCACATTCCCCCAAATATTTTATTTTCTGGAAAAAAATCTCCCCAGGTCTTTTTGAAATAATCTAGTCCATATACATCAGTAGGACTCAATAAATTCATTCCATATTTCTTTTTGAGAAATTCAGCAATCTTAGGTTCGATTACTTTACCTGCGATAGTTGCTTCGTTGTCCTCAAATTCAATAGGATTAACTCTCACAATATCGCACCAAGCTTCAAAATCTGTTCCCCAGACATTTTTACCGAGAACTTTACTAAATCTAGTACCAGTAATCTTTTTAGGCTTCTTTGTAGCCTCTACTTCAATGTGATTATCTACCCATTTCATACAGTTTCAACTCCTAATAATTCTTTTGCTCTTTCAATATTGTCTTCAACATCCTCAACCGTCATCTTCGTAAATTTTTCACTCTTGATATATAACTCGTTGATAGTGTCTTCTAATTCTGGTTTTTCATTCTTGAGTTTATCCATCCAATCGGTTAAGACTTCGACCAAGGCAGGATCTGCTAGATTATTTTCATTTGCTAGTTTTTGCTTAGCATTGCTTCTAACTTTTACCTGGTTTTGGGGAATAAATTTAGGCTTTTCTACTACTTCTTCTTTTTCTGTTATTCTTCCGTCAAATTGGTCAGCCTCGCATATATCAAGAGCGATCATATATAGATAACGTCTCATATATGTAATCGTTGCTCCTAAAGCTTGAATATCATTCATAAGCTTAGTTTTGCTAGCATCAAATAGAATATAAGGAACGGCTATTCTGATACTTTCTTCTGGATTATTACTATTGCTTATGTAAAAAGCGATTGAGTTTTCTTCAAAAGTAAATACGTGTGTTAAACCTACCTTATCGAATATCTGTGTAGCAACTGGTACGATATCGGACAACTCGAAATAATCGTAATAATCACTAATACCAGACTTTACAATCTGCTCATTTAAGAACATTAACCTAGCTTTATTTAGCTTTTCATATACGTTCAAATTTTCATCTTGGCTTGTAGTCTTATTCACTGTCTTAGCTGTTCCTTTCCTGCTTGTCTTTTCTTGAGTTTTTTCTTGAACCTCGGTCATTTTCTTTTTCCTACTTTCTTTAGAATTTATAAATGCATCAGCAATTCTTTTTGCTTCTTTGATATACCAATCTTTGTCAATATCGTTCATATTCACTTCATTCTTGTTATCTATTAGACAATGCTTAGGTAAATTAGGTATTAAATTCAAATTTTGTCTAATAGCGTGAATCTTGTATAAGCTCCCATACCTTTTATCATTTGTAGCGTATACTCTGTTCACTTTTTGAACTTCAATAGCTTCACCTTTTATATCGTGCACCACCTTTGAATATTTACTACTTGCCTTTGCTATTATTTGATAATCAAGAGTCTCATTGGTATTAGCGATTGTTTCTTCGATTGGTGTTTTCTTTATAAGATAGTTTTCTATAGCCTTTGTTATAGCTACTGCATTGTTATTTATATTGAATGCTCCAGCGGTTGATAAACCTCTTACAAGACTTCCCCCTTTCTTTTTTACACTTCCGTCAGTTTGTACTTCTATGTAGTTATTAACATCCTTTTGAATAAGTATTTGTACTTCACTATCTTCAAGAGTAAATTTAGTTCGCTCTTGCCACTCGTCTATTATTTCTTCAACCTTTTCTATATAGCTATCGTCAAATTCAATTGCTATTCCGTCAGTATTAAGTTGAATAATTTTCAGTGTGGGAACTTCCTTGTGTAGCCTTGAAGCTAATTCCAGTAAGAATAACTGCCCTGTGATACAGACTGAACGCCCCATGAGGGGATCATATAAATCATTGTGTTGGTTTAGCATTGCACCATAAGTTGTATTTATTACAAGTTTGAGTGCTTCTGCTAGCTTCTTATTACCCTCTCTCTTTGCGTTGATACGTGTTTCTAGAATTTCTTTAAATTTGCCTTTTGTAGCAATATTCCTAGACTCATACCCATACAAAGTCATTAAGTGTGGTTAGTAATATGAAGCAACGTCATATAATTTAACGATCTTCATTTTTAGGTCTCCTTTCTATACGTGTAATTTTTTATCGCTCCGTGAATACCTCCGTAGCCAATGGTTACATTGCATTCTCCGATTGATAAATCTAATTTGCTTGAAAAAACTTCTGAACTTGGAATACTTTCGTCATATAAGCGACTGAAAAAATCGAACACTTCATCAGGGATATATTCTGTTTTGAGATTACTTGGATATTCATACTCACGTTCATCATAAGTATTTTCTTCATTGGGGATTGCTTCTAATAATCGTGCTGTGAGTTTGGCATTAGTCATTGCCATAGATTGGTATTCAGATAAACCTATCATATTACCTAGATATATTTTGTTAGATAGATAATCTTTTCTAAGATTGAATATTTCGTGTGTAGTATCGACATCATATTTACAATATTCAATCGTCATTTTTAATTCTTCATCAGTGAGTGGTCTAGTAATATTAAAATCAACTGAACTTTCTTCTATATTCATACCTAAGTGTGCTTCGATAGCTTTTAGACTTAAGCCTTGTTGCATATCATTTTTTATATCCACATTTTGAAAGATAAAGAACTTTTTATTGTCTTCTAGTAGATCTATCTCCCACCAATTATCTCCTGAAATAATCAAATCATTTAATAATTTCAGTTCTTCATTATCTAAGCCATATGCAATACCCCTAATTATTGCTTGGTCATAGTATTTAGAATTAAAACCAACATATATTTCATCTTCCAATATCCTATCCAGCAAGGCTTCCCTGTCGTTATGTATTACAGTGTATTCACCTGTATCAATCGCTTTGAAAACTACTATCCAATCGTGAGCAAAAACTTCAATGTCATAAATAGAAATTAGAGATTGAATATCCATTTTTCTTGTAGGTAATTCTCCTTTTCTCGAACCATTTCCGATAGAAATCGATATCATCGACAAAATCAAAAACTTGTCCTATTTCCTTATCCTGGTATCTTCTTGAAATTCTTCCGATACTTTGAGTTACAACCGCATAATCCTTTTCAGGTGTAGCAAAAATTAGAGTCTCTAAACAAGGAATATCTAAGCCTTCTTTTGCTAATTGATATGTTGATAAAAGTATTTTTATTCTCTTATGCCTCATATCGTCCAAAATCTGCTCTCTTTCGAGTTTGCTCGTCTTACCTGTAATAATTCTTGCTCTCGCCCTATCAAGCGGATTTAGGGCATCGTAGAGTTTATAAAGCTGTTCTACTCTTCCACTTAATACGATTGTTGATGAATGTAATTTGATAAATTTAGCGATAAGATGATTTCTTTGTTGATTATCGCCTAACCAGGTTAAAAGAGATTGATAGTTTAGTGTTCCATCTGCGTTCATAATATCTTGTCTTAATGCGACAAAAGCATCAGGTAATGTTATCTTGGTACTAACAACATTTACATTAACAGGTACTTTCTTTTCACTAACTTCCTTATCAGTGATTATGTGAACGACTTTACCAACAAGGGCAAAAGTAGAAAATATAAGACCGTCTGAACGATGAACTGTAGCTGATAAGCCGTATTTATGACGTGCGTTAAGATTATCAAGAACATACTTGTATTGTGTTAACTTGGTAGCACTTCCAGAGGCTCTATGTACTTCATCAACTATTACAGTATCCCAGTAATCACTATACTTTCTAAAATCAATACTTTTTAAAGTTTGTACAGTAGCAAAAGTGATACCTTTTCCAATTTTGACTTTTCCCTCAGTTATAGTTCCTAATAGGTCAGTACTCATATATTGAGCTGCTCTGTCGTAACTCTGTTTGAGTAGATCCTTTGTGTGAGTTATCCAGAGTGTTTTCTTACCTAATTCTGTAGCCAGTGCTAAGCCAATTTGAGTTTTTCCGCATCCTGTAGGTGCTTGCAGTATCCCCATTCCTGCCTTTTTCAAGGCTTCTACTGCTTTTTTTTGATAAGAATAAAGATTGAAATCAGCCTTATAATCAACATTATTATCTTTCTTTTGCAATTCTTGATAGTAGACTTTTGCTGTGGCTAAGATCTCTTTAGGTAACAAGGTGCAACAACCATAAGGTAATACATATTTGTCATCTACTTCTTCATATAAATCAATTGTCCTAGGTGTCTTGCCAACATACAAGTTCATTCTTTTTTTCTTGATATATTCGGGATTATCTAGGCTTAAATGGTCTCTTATCCACTTTCTAGTAGTAGGTGTAGCGTCTGTTATCTCTACTCTGC
>JAEZWR010000050.1 GCA_023420115.1 Bacillota bacterium
ATGCAATAGCTCCAGAAAAAGTAGATTTTACTGCTCTTGATGAAGCCTTGAAGCGTGCTAATGAAGTCGACAAAGATACTTTGACTGATGAGAGTAAAAAGGATCTTGAAACTGCGATAGACAAGGCAAGTGAAGTCCGAAATAAGCAAGATGTAAGTCAAGAAGAAGTAAAAAAGGCAAGTGATGATTTAAATAAGGTTGTCGATAATCTAAAGACCAAAGACAGCGAAATACCAGAACTTCCAGATACAGATAAGTTAAAAGATAAGCTTGATGAACTAAAAAATAAAGACCTAAGTAAGTATACTGATGATAGCAAGAGAGATCTTGAAGAGGCTATCAAAAAGGCTGAAGAAGTTTTGGCAAATAAGGATGCAAGTCAAGAAGATGTTGATAACGCCCTCAAGGCATTAGAGGATGCCGAAAAGGGACTAAAGGAGAAGGACACAACTACTACAACAACTACTACAGAAGATGTGACTGAGCCTACGAGTACAGAAACAGGCACAACTACAAATACTGATACTACTACAAGTACCGAAGATACCAAGCCTTCTGAACCAAACAATACTACTGATTCTGATAAAACTACTATCGACAAGACAGAACTTAAGAATTTAGTTGACTTAGTTGAAAAAACTATTGGCGATAAGAAAGTTGATAAGGCTTTACTTGACACACTCTTGAATGCCAAAGAAATTTTAGATAGTGATAATGCGGAAAAGTCAGTAGTAGAAGAGGTTTATAAGAGGCTGCAGGATGAGTTTAATAAGTGGAAGAATAGCAATAAACCTTCTGCCAAGAAAAATACTGACAATAAGAGCAAGTTGCCACGTACAGGTGAAGTGGAACAATTTGCATATCTCTTGTCATTGCTTGCTGCAGTAGCCGTCTTAGCTATTTTAAGAAAAAGACAGCTAGATAGATAATTAAAGATTTAAATTGACATACCAGAAGAGCCATAGCTTAATGCTGTGGCTTTTTTGGTTTATTCTAATAGAATAGTTAGAAGTGTGTGGGGTGTGATATGGAACTTAGACGATATAAAGAAGATGACTGCAAAGAAGTGACAGAGCTTTTTTATAATACTATTCATCTTATTAATGTTAGGGATTATTCAAAAGAACAAGTGGATGCTTGGGCTAATGGGAAGCTGGATCTAGCTAAGTGGAATCAGTCTTTTTTGAAAAATTATTGTATTGTTGCGATAGATGAAGGGAAAATTGTAGGCTTCGGGGATATAGATGATAAGGCTTATCTTGATCATTTGTATGTTCATGCTGCTTATCAAGGTAAGGGTATAGGAACAGCGATTTGTGCTGCCTTAGAAGCAAAAGTAAGAGGCGATGTGCTTACTCATTCGTCTATTACTGCAAGAACATTTTTTGAGAGACGAGGGTATCGGCTTATAAAAGAACAAGAGGTTCTTCGTGATGGTGTCTGGCTTAAAAATTTTGTGATGAAGAAGAATAGATAAATTTAGGAGGTAGGTCGATGGTAATATTAATTATGGGAGCTTCTCATACAGGTAAGACTTTACTTGCTCAAAAATTACTCGAAATATATAAATTCCCTTATTTGTCTATTGATCATTTGAAGATGGGTTTGATAAGGAGTGGGAATACTACACTCACAGCAGAAGACGATGCGCTTCTTACTGATTATATGTGGCCTATTATTCGAGAGATGATCAAAACTGTGATTGAAAATGAGCAAAATATTATTGTTGAAGGTTGTTATATTCCATTTGACTTTGCGGAAGCTTTTGATCATGAGTATCTAGATAAAATTAAGTGCCTATGTTTAATAATGACTGAGAAATATATCAAGCAACATTTTTCTGATATTAAGAAATATAGCAATGTTATTGAATGTAGATTGAATGATGACTGTAGCTTGAAGACCCTAATAGAAGATAATACAAAAAATTTAGACTTGGCTAAGAAGCATAATATCAATTATTTCCTAATAGATGAGAATTATGATTTGGATTTATATTTGGAATCGCTTAATTTAGGTTAGATGAATTTAGCTAGAAAAATGAGTAGTGTAAAAAAGCTCTCTGAGTAAATGACTTTAAATTGATAATTATTTGTTGAAATTTTTGACTTAATTATATATAGTTAGCACTAGTTAACATTAAGTGTAATCTTAACTACTTGGTATTTTGGCTATTTACAAAATATGCGGAAACCTAGACCACTTCCGATATTAGTCTTAGATTTACTTAATAATTATTATTTTTTTGCGGGGAGACTTTTGTTTTGCAGGAGATAAGTAGTCTTCGGAAGATAGTTGCGGAGAAATGTGCCGCTACTTTACTTGGATATAAGCCAGCCAGCCTATTTTCGCTAAATAGAGCTAAATGGGCAGACTTTGACAGCTTATATCCAATTATTCGTAATGAACTTCTTCCATTTCTATCAATAAGATGTCTTAAGAAGGACAGAGATTCTTTTCTTATTTTGGTATATCGAGTGGAGGTTCTTGCAGAGTTACTTTCTGCTCGTGAGGTTAGAAATTTTCTAGCTTGTTACGGTTATCCAAAGGAATGTCTTGATATTTGTTCTAAGTATTATTCTTGCAATGAAAATTGTTCTGACTGTGAACAAAAGGCTGTATTTAAACAGGTAGAGCTGCTTATAAACAATATTGTTTACAAACTTAAGAGCAATAAGTTCCCTCATGAAATAGGAGTTTTTCTCGGTTATCCATTGTGTGACGTCGAAGCATTTATACGTTGCTCGGGTAAGGAAGAAAAATGTATAGGGCCATGGAAAGTTTATGGAGATGTAGAAAAGGCAAAGGAAAGGTTTGAACTTTTTGCCCAGGCTAAGCAAATGATTTTAGACTTTTATATTGCAGATAATTCTCTGGCTACAATTTTACTTAGACCTGAACTTAGTACATTTAGTAAGATATCTAATGTAAAAAATAAAGACTAGCTTATTATTTATATACTTTGGTATTAATGATAGTAAAAAGTTATTTGTGAAGATTGAGTAGTCTGAGTAGTATTAGTTGTATGAGCTAGACCGAGTAATACTGAGTGGCCTAGGTGAGCTTGGTGGATAGACTTTGTCATAGTAGTTTACTTGCAGAAAATATATTTATTTTCGGCTTGTTATATAAATAAGCGGGAGATTTATTTATATTTCGCAGCTGAATATTAATTTATTTGATGCTTGTCATCGAGGAGGAAAAATGAGCAAAGTTGCAGTGATTTATTGGACCGGCACAGGCAACACAGAGCAGATGGCTGAAGCCATTGCTGCTGCCGCAAAGAACCATGGAGCAGAAGTTGATTTATTCAACATTTCTGACGGAGAGCCAGAAGTAGATTCTTATGATGTTCTCGCTTTTGGTTGCCCTGCTATGGGTGACGAGGTTCTAGAAGAAAGTGAATTTGAACCATTCTATGCAGGTCTTGAAGACAGTCTAGATGGAAGAAAAGTTGCTCTCTTCGGCTCATACAGCTGGGCAGAAGGAAAGTGGATGGAAGATTGGACAGAGAGAGCCAAGAGTAAGGGTGCAGTTCTTGTCTGTGATAGCTATCCTCAGTTCGAAGCCCCAGATGCAGAGGGTCTAGAAAAATGCGAAGCCTTTGGCAAGGCTTTGGCAGAAGCTTAATAGGTAATAGATTGTATACCCTATTTTTTACTAGTTTAGACTCTAGCGAAAAAGGAAGCGTAATAGCTTCCTTTTTTATTTTGTTTAGCATATGAAGAAGCACTAACGTGAGCTTTTTCACTCTATTGGGAGAAAATTTAGCTTAAAACTGGTAAACTTATAGCGTTTGAATTTTAAATAGTATTTTCGTTACAGTGGGAGATATTATGCAAGAGCAATTAAATAAATTACATCAGGAAGCAGTGGAGGCGGTTGCTGCCGTTTCATCACTGGAGAAACTTTTAGACTTACAGAGAACTTATCTTGGCAAAAAAGGTGAGCTCACTTCTATCCTTAAGGGCTTAGCAAAGTTATCTGTTGAGGAAAAGAAGGAAATAGGATCTCTAGCAAATCGTATAAAAGAAGATTTAAATGAGAAAATTAGAGTTAGACAGGAAGAGCTTGAGTCAGCCAAACCACTTCTAAAAAGGAAAATTGATATTAGCTTGCCAGGTCTTGAACCCAAAAGGGCGAAGCTTCATCCAAGTATTCAGATGATGTATGACCTAAATGATGCTTTTAGATCTCTCAACTTCGATATTTATGAGGGTAATTTGATTAGCAGTGAGGCTTATTCTTTTGATTACCTGAATTTCCCAAAGGCTCACCCAGCGAGAGAGTCGATGGATACATATTGGTTAGCTGGATCTGAGAATAAAGAAGCTGAGCATAGGTTATGCTTGAGGCCACATCTTACAGGTGATTCTGTCAGATATTTAAGAGAGCATGGGGCTCCTGCGAGGGTTGTATATCCAGGGCAGGTTTTTAGAAATGAGACTACAGATGCAGGTCACGAACGTGCTTTTTTCCAGTATGAGGCGCTGATTGTTGACAAGGACTTTTCATTTTCGTCTGGGATGCTCCTAGTTAATACTATTCTCTCCAAGATTTTTGGATATGAGGTTGAAACGAGAATGCGTTCTGGATATTTCCCATTTGTTGAACCCGGATTCGAAATAGATATGCGTTGTCAGGTCTGTGGCGGAAAGGGTTGTAAGGTTTGTAAAAATGTTGGTTGGATTGAGGTTATGCCAGGTGGAACTCCTCATCCTAATGTGCTGAGAGCGGCAGGTCTAGATCCTTATGAGTGGACAGGTTTCTATATTAATATAGGCTTGGATAGATTGGTTATGATGAGATATGGAATAGATGATGTTCGTTTGCTCCATAATAATGATTTAAGATTTCTAAATCAGTTTAACTAGTTGCGTTGATTTTTAAGGTGGTTTAGGAAAGTTTATTTAATAGGTTGTTTAATTAGGAGATAGATAATGAAGGTTTCACTTAATTGGATAAGAGATTATGTTGATCTTCCCAAGAATATAGATATGAAAGAGTTGGCTCATGCCCTGACTATGCGTACTGTCGAAGTTGAGGGCTATGAGAATCCTGCCACTAAGCTTGAGAATATAGTTGTTGCCAGAATAGATAAATTAGAAGCTCATCCGAATGCTGACAAATTGAGAGTCTGTCAATGTTATATTGGTGAAGAAGAACTTGTACAAGTTGTTTGTGGTGGTTCTAATCTTTATGAGGGTGAATTGGTAGTGCTAGCACTTCCAGGTGCAGAGGTCGTTTGGCATGGAGAAGGGGAGCCTGTGAAGATCAAAGCCGGCAAACTTAGAGGCGTAGCATCTAATGGTATGATTTGCGCTGCTTCTGAGCTGGGTTTGGATGAGCTTTTTCCTGCTAAAGAAGAGCATGAGATTGTCGATTTAAGTAATTTTGATATTGATGGTCTCGAGGCTGGAGCTAAGCTCGGAGAGGCTTTGGATTTAGACGATATAATTATTGAGATTGATAATAAATCTATGACTCATAGGCCGGATCTTTGGGGGCACTATGGTCTTGCTAGAGAGCTTGCTGCTATTTATGGTTTGGAATTAAAAAAGTTTGCTTCTGATAGGGTAAATGAACTTTCCCTCGATAAGTTAGAGAATTTTTCTCTAAAGATTCAGGATGCTGATAAATGTAGAAGATATATGGCAGTTCTTATTGATAATGTTGAGGTTTCTGAGTCACCATTTTGGATGAAGAAGAGATTAGTCCTTACTGGAATGAGACCTATAAATAATATTGTCGATATTAGTAACTATGTAATGCTAGCCAGTGGACAGCCTACACACACCTTTGATGCGGATCATGTTGAGGGCGCTATTAGTGTGAGACAGGCTCAAAAAGGAGAGAAATTAATTCTTCTTGATGGTAAGGAACTTGAGTTAAGTACAGCAGATTTAATTATTGCAGATGACAAGAAGCCTCTGGCGTTAGCTGGTATTATGGGTGGAAAAAATGATTCAATCTTCCCAGATACCAAGAGAATTGTTTTGGAAATTGCAAATTTTGATCCTATGACTGTTCGTCAAAGTCAGCAACGATATCAGCAGAGAACCGAGTCATCGACAAGGTTCGAGAAGTCTATTGATACAGCTCGAGTTGATATGGCACTGTCTTGTTTTGTTGATTGTTTTAATGAGTTGATGCCATCTGCCATTTATAAGCAGTATAGTAATTTGAGTCTAAAGGAAACAAAAGTAGAGAATATCACTGTTAAAAAAGACTTTTTGCAGAGTAGATCAGGCAAGGAAATTAGTTATGAGCTTCTTAATGATACTTTAAGTCCGCTGGAGTTTAAGGTTCAGGCTGTAAGTGAAGATGAATTTGTTGTCACTCCGCCCATATTTAGATCTACAGGGGATATTGAAGATCCTTATGACATTCTCGAAGAGCTTTGTCGCATGCTTGGTTACGAAAATTTTAGTTTCCAAGCTCCAACTGTGGAATTAAATCATGCTGTGGCTGGCAAAGATAGGGATATGAGAAGATCTATAAGTGAATATATGGCATTTAGCTGTGGATTCACAGAAGTTGTAAGTTATCCATGGATACATGAGAGATTCCAGAAGCCGATTATTGAGAATTTTAATATGTCTGTTTCGCTTGAGGCTCCTCCTTCGCCAGAAACTAGATATTTAAGACAGTCACTTATTCCGGCTCTTATATCAATTACAGAACACAATGCAAAATTTATGAAGGAGTTCCAGATATTTGAGTCTTCACAGGTCTTTAGGAAGTCTGCAGGGGAGTCAGAAGAGACGGTTCAGCAAATAAGAGAACTAGCAGCTCTTGTCTTGTGTGATGAACTTAGTATTGAGAATAAATTTAGAGAGATGAAGACTACGATTCTCAATTTGCCTATTGCAGCCTTGACCGCCGAGTTGGATTTTGTAAGAGTGAAAAGGCCTTATGGCTCAGATGTTGATACGTGGCTTAATATTGTTAATAAGAATCCAGATAGGCGCTATAAATATTGCGAAGAAGATATAATTGGCAATCTTTATCTTCTATCTCAAGCCGCTCATAAACAAGCCGATCTCAAAAAGTCACTTATGCTGGTTTTTGATTTGAACTTGGATGAGCTTAAGCTTCAAGATAGCAGAAATAATAAATATCAGCAGCTGTCATCAATTTTACCTGTTGAAGAAAATTTATCGATGATTTTTGACGAAAATGTGTATTGGTCTGATATTGAAAAAAGTATTTCTTCAAAAGTGTCTGATCTTAAATTTATCGAGGAGTATAGAGGTAAACAAATTCCTGATGGCAAAAAGTCAGTACATTTTAGTTTCACTTTATCTGGTAAAGATGCAAGTTTGACTATGGAAGAGATAGATAACAAATTGAGAAAGATTATTCGCACATTGGAAAATGACTTGAATGCTAGTCTCAGGGCATAGTGAAGTAGTTGGGTAGCTGAGGTAGTTAAGGTAGTTAAGGTGGCTGTGAATTATTCACGTATTGCCCTAGAACTACCATAACAAAAATAAATATACAAATTTAATAAAAAGTACTTCCTTTGCAGAGAAGATTTTGAATTATGGGGGAGTTTGAAATCTTCATGCAATGATGTAAGCCTAAGAATTAAGAATTGGTTTAGGTGAGCATCACGGGGAGTGCTTTTTATTTGCTCTTTTGAGAAAAATTGAAAAGGTTTATTGAATAAATGTAGTAAAGACAAGTAGTACGATGAGTAATGCTGATTTGCTCATTTTAAAAATATCAGACTTAACGTATAATATATAAAATAAATGAGATAAAAGAGATAAATAGAAAAGGTTTAGGGTAATAGATGCGATCCATTTTACGTTTAGCTAGTGAAGTGTACGGAGTTTTTTCTGATAAGGATCTCCTTTATATTGAGAAGAAATTATTTGCTGATGCTGAGATGACAGATGAAGAGCTGCTTCGTACGATTCTTGAAAAGTCAAATTTAAAAACAGAAATTGAAGGTGTATATACTTTTTATAGACTTCAAGATAATGAAATTTCTAAGTTGTATGTAAATAGAGGGGCGATTAATCGTCTCAGTGATGATAGACTAGGAGAGTTTGTATTTGAATATCCAGTCAGTAGTCATTATGAAGATTTATTTTCTGAACTTAAGATTTTGTTAAAGACAGATCTTCTAGTCGAAGCATTTATGTATCTTATTTATTTCAATATTCAGTTAGTTTCTCCCATGGCGATAAATATTTTTAAGACCCTTGATTATCTGGGGGTGGATTATAGTGCGAACTATGATAAATTAGAGAAACTTGCGAGAGATTATGTTGATAATATGGCAATTTGGACTGACTATGGTCAGGTTTCAATGGATTAGTTTTGTTTATTAATATAGCTAAGTTATAGAACCGTACTCTGTAGTGCGGTTTTTTTATCTTGTGAATTTGACTTATGGATTATTTAGAGAAGATATTATGAGAAAATTTGTATATATTAATTTAGTCCACTGTTAATTTCGTCCACTATAAATTTTATATTGATATATAAAGAAAAGTTCAAAATAGGCATTAAAATGATAAAGATATTTTTATATAATAAATAAGTTAAAAAATAAGAAGAGGTAAACAATTCTATGGATAGGCAAAAATTGTATAACTATGCTGACTTGGTTATGAAAGTCGGATTGAGAGTAAAAGAGGGCGACAGAGTTTCAATTTCTTCTTCTGTTGATCAAAGTGAGTTTGCTGAAATTTTGGTGGAGGCAGCTTACAAAAATGGTGCCAGACATGCTAGAGTTGACTTTGCCGATGCAAAAATAACGAAATTGAATCTTCAGTATCAGACAACAGAAGATTTAAAAGAAATCAATCAGTATTTTGTAGATCATCGTGAAAGTATGTTGGATGATCACTATAAGTTCGTGTCAATCACAGGGGGAGATCCTAAAGTATTTGAAGGAACCGATCCTGAAAAATTTGCAGTTATGACACAGGCGGGTGCCGAAGCTATGAAGAAAATTTCGGCAAGAATGATGGCAAATGATTGCTCATGGTGTGTTGTCGGTGCTGCCAACAAAGATTGGGCGAAAGTTATTTATCCAGACTTAGATGAGAATGAGGCTGTCGAAAAGTTATGGGATCTGATTCTCTATACTGTCAGAGCTGACTTAGAGAACCCAATAAAGGAATGGGAAGATCACATGAATAGATTAACCAAAAGAGCAGAATGGTTAAACTCTAAAAATTTTGATTATCTAGAATATAAGACAGACAAGGGTACAGACTTAAAAATAGGTCTACCTAAGGGATATAAATTTTTAGCAGCTATTGAAGAAAATAGCCAAGGTGAGTTTTTTGTTCCCAATATGCCCACAGAAGAAGTTTTTTCAATGCCAGATAAGAGAAGAATGGATGGCGTCGTCTACAGCACCAAACCCCTTAATTATGCTGGTAATCTAATTGATAATTTTAAATTAGAAATAAAAGATGGCAAGGTTGTATCAAGTGAGGCTGAGGTAGGTGCTGAGGTCCTAAAGAATCTTCTTGCAAGTGACGAGGGTGCTTCACGTTTCGGAGAAGTTGCATTAGTACCATATCATTCGCCGATATCATTGACTTCAACACTTTTTTACAACACTCTTTATGACGAGAATGCTTCCTGTCATTTAGCGCTAGGCAAGGCCTATCCTACAACTATTGAGAATGGCTTAAATATGAGCAAAGAAGAACTGGACGAGGCTGGTGTTAATGATTCATTGATTCACATTGATTTTATGATAGGTGACGAAACATTGACAATTGATGGTGTAAGTCATAGTGGTGAGCGCATTGCAATATTTAGAAATGGTGACTTTGTAGACGAGGTAGATAAATAAGTAAAATAAATATTAGTTGCTAAACCAGATTGATATAAATGGTCATCAGATAATGGTGACCATTTTTTATTTGAATAATATGAGAAATTGCCCTAGCAATGAGTTCGTTATAAAAAAGCACTCGCGCGTTAACATAAATAAGAAAAATATGCTTTTCATTTGTAGCGACAAGTTTAGTTTGTAAATAATTTTATTTATTTTTTATTTTTAGGTCTTTTCATTTTTCTCTTGTTTGATAATATAGCTTCGCAAATTTAGCACAATTGCGGAGGTGCATATGTTGATGAAGCTATATGATCGCTGCGGACAGATCCGTAATGATCTTGCGAGCCTAATCGAGAGACGTTCTATACAGGTAGAACTCAGTCCTATTTATTATCATCATGGGGATGATTTTTCACAGAATCTTGTAGAGTTTGACAGCTCATCATGGGATAAGGTGAGTCAGGACTTTGTATGGGGAACAAGTAGGAGAGAGGTTACGTGGTTTGATCTCAAATTTCAAGTTCCAGAAGAACTAAAAAGTGAACAAGTTGTTATCCTATTTGATACGGATATGGGAACAGGTTGGGAGGCAACAAATCCACAATTTACAGTGTATATTGATGGAAAAATAAGACAGGCCTTGGATACCAACCATAGATACTGTGTTCTTACAGAAGATGATTACAAAGGTGAACACCGTCTCAGTTTGAGAGCATATTCCGGAGAAGATGATGGTAGAACTCTGAAAATGAAAATTTTCTTGGCAGTTCATGATAAGAGGGTCGAGAAATTTTTCTGGGATTTTAGTGTGCCATATAATACCTTAGCTCTTTTAAATCCAGACAGTGAAGATTATTTGAACACACTAGATATACTAAATGATAGTGTAAATCTTTTAGATCTGAGGAAGCCCTATAGCCCAGAATTTTATGAGGCTCTTGAAGAAGCAAATAGATATTTAGATGAGCATTATTATAAGGCTCTCTGTGATAGTTCAAAAGAGCCAGTGGTAAAGGCAGTAGGTCACACACATATCGATGTTGCATGGCTATGGACTCTTAAGACAACAAGCGACAAGGCCGTTAGAAGTTTCGCAACTGTTCTTGAGCTTATGAGACATTATGATGACTATATATTTATGTCAAGTCAGGCTCAATTGTATGACTATGTTCTTCATCACTCACCTGAATTATTCAAAGAAATACAGGAAAGAGTCAAAGAAGGAAGATGGGAAGTTGAAGGAGGAATGTGGGTCGAGGCAGACTGTAATCTCAGTTCTGGCGAAGGTCTCGTAAGACAATTCCTCTATGGTCAGCGTTTCTTCAAAGAACATTTCGGAGTTGATAATAAAATACTTTGGTTACCAGATGTTTTTGGTTATTCAGCGGCTCTTCCTCAGATAATCAAACGCAGTGGTCTTGAGTATTTTATGACAACAAAAATCGCGTGGAATGATACAAATAGGATGCCCTGTGATACCTTTGAGTGGAAAGGTATTGATGGAACTTCAGTTCTTACACATTTTTCGCCCTCACGTGAATATAGTAGATTAGGTGAATTATTCCCAACTGAAATTGGTACATTTACAACTTATAATGCCATGTTAAACGAAACCCAAGTTAAGGGTGCATGGCAGCGCTATGGTAACAAGGAACTTAATTCTGAAGTTCTCATGAGCTACGGCTGGGGTGACGGAGGTGGCGGAACAACTCCGGAGATGATTGAACGCGGAAGAAGAATGCGCCACGGAATTAAGGGTTTACCGAGAGTAGAATTTTCAAGTGCGAGAGCTTTTTTTGATAAATTAAAATCTGATGTTGAAGGTAGTAAGCATCTTCCTGTTTGGGATGGTGAACTTTATTTTGAGTATCATAGAGCTACTTTGACATCAATGGCTAGAAATAAGCGTGATAATAGAAGATCTGAACTGCGTTTGGCAGATATGGAGATGCTCTATACTTTGGCAAGTAAGTTTGGACTCTTAGAATATCCAAAAGAGAAATTTGTTGAACTTTGGAGAATTGTTCTCAGAAATCAGTTCCACGATATATTGCCCGGTTCATCGATTGAAGATGTTTACAAAGATTCCGCTAAAGAATATGAGTACGTCTTCTCTGAAATAGCCAAACTAAGAGATAATGCACTTGTAGCTATTGCTTCAAATTCTAAGAAACATAGCAATGATGAGGAATTAATTGTATTTAATTACAATAGTAGTTCAAATTCAAATTATCTCAGACTTGAGAGCAATATATCTGAACTTATGTCAGATAATAGTAAGGAGGGCTCAGATGCTTCATTTGTTCTTCAGGCAATTGAAGATAATGATATGAGTTATCCTGAAATAAAGGTTCAAAGAACAGCTGATGGAGCTTATATCGCTAAACTTGATCAAGCTGCTTCAAAAGGTTTCTCAAGATATTGTATGAAGAAGTCATCACAAGTTGAGAGCAATCCTAAGCTTGGTACAGCTTGTGAATTACCAGTTACGATTGAAAATGATTATTTACGTCTTGTAATTAATGAAAAGGGTAGATTCAGTTCATTCTATGATAAGACAGTTCAAAGAGAGCTGATTATCAGAGGCAAAGAGGGCAATAGAATTGTAAGTCACCAGACCAAACCTCATGCCTATGATTGTTGGGATCTAAATAGTTATTACAAAGAAAAATTCTGGGAGATTGATTCATTACAGAGTGCTGAAATAGTTGAAGATGGCTCTTTGCGTTCAGCCTTAAAGTTGACCTACAAGTACCAAGATTCGATTATAGAAGAATATATCTATCTATATCATGATGCAGCGAGAGTTGATCTGAGTTTCGATGTTGACTGGAAAGAACATCAGCAGATGCTTAAATTGTATTTCCCAGTTGATATTCACAGTCACGAAGCAACATATGAAATACAATATGGTCATGTTAAGAGAGCTACTCATTATAATACTTCTTGGGATAGAGCTAGATTTGAGGTTTGTTGCCACAAGTGGCTTGATTTTGCTGAGGATAATTATGGTGTTGCAGTTATTAACGATTCAAAATTTGGTGTGGGAATCCACGATCAAGAGATTGGTTTAACAATGTTAAAGGCTGGTATATATCCTAATCCAAATGCCGATATTGAGAAGCATCATTTTGCATATTCAATCAGACCTCACAGGGCAGATTTTAGACAGGCTTCAATAATTGATGCTGCATACTCATTCAATAATCCAGCAGAATATATTGTCATAAGTGATAATGAAGCTACAGGTTCAAATGAACTACCCTTGAGATATGAGTTGGCAGCTACAGATAATAAGAATGTTGTGGTTGAGGTTGTTAAAAAGTCT
Source organism: Bacillota bacterium (assembly GCA_023420115.1). GTDB lineage: Bacteria > Bacillota > Clostridia > Saccharofermentanales > Fastidiosipilaceae > JAEZWR01. The sequence goes on from JAEZWR010000050.1 coordinate 13,140, forward strand.
GAGGATGGAGACGATGACATTATCAGAGTATATGAGGCCTTTGGTAGAAGGAGCAGAACAAGACTTGAGTTTGCTTGTGATTACACTTCTGTCGAAGAGGTCAGTATGAGTGAAGATAGTTCTGAGTATATAGATTCATTCAAAGAAATAACGGAACTCAGCCTCGACAAAAATGGTATTAATTTCATCATTAGACCTTTTGAGATCAAGACCTTCCGTTGCAAGAAGTAAGCTAAGAGCCTAATTGATTAAATAAGGATTTTAGGATACATAATATAAGAGAACGACTATGTACCGACCACCAAAAGTTAGACAAAAATCTAACTATTGGGAGGTCGGTATTTTTATGGCAAAACATAGTTTTGAATACAAAAAGTAGAATGAATAAGTATTGAGAATATAGGCTAAAATCTCTTGACTGTATAAAAAATAACGTAGCAGTTATAAATTTGCTACGTTAAAAAGTCTAACTTTAGGGAGCACACCATACTTAATTAGTAACTTATCCCATATTAACTGCCTTGCTTATAATTTCAGTAGTTTCGGTTTCTCTGGCTTCTTTCTCACTCATGCCGGAGGCAATTTTACTCTTAACTATTAGCTCATCCCAAAGTTCAGGTTGGTCGTCAAAAACGGAATAATGGGTGATTCCAGGTTCTAAGTCGGCATGGTAGATTTTGTAAAGTTCTGAAATAGATACTATTCTATAAGACTCATTCTTTAGCGCACTTAGAACTTCTTTTAAGGCAAGATTGCTAAAACTACTACTATTTTGCATGAGAATAATAGAGCCTGCCTTGACATTATCAAGGACCTTTCTTGTAACTATACTTGTGTTAGTATTGTCCTGCCAATCGCCTGCATCGACACTCCATAAAATAAATGGTCTAGATGAGGTGCTCTGAAGAAGTCTGTCATCAACATCTCCATATAGTGAGCGAGTTAATTTGGGAGTATATCCCAATATTTCTGATATGAAATTATCACAAGAAGCAAAGTCGGCTCGCATATGATCCATACCAAGTGTAGTCATCAGAATATCATTGCTACCTTGATTGCCAATTTCAAAGCCACTATTACTTAGCTTCTTGATTAAATCTTCCTTTCCTTGGGCATAATTAGAATTTATAAAGAAGGTAGCTCCTGCCTCATTTTCTTTGAGCAAAGAAATAGTTTCATCAGTTACCTCTTCGGTAGGCGCAGTATTGAAACTCAAAGCAACATATTTTATTTTTCCCTCCGGATTTGCAGGCCAATTATCAAACGCTCCAGGCATAGTAAAGAATTGTGGCTTATAAGAAGCGACAATTGGATCTAGCTGCGGATCAAAAATAAAATTATTTCTATCATCAATACTGAAATTGATATCTTTATCTAAACTTCGATAGTTAATCGTACTTGGATTGAGATTGAGTTGGCTTGCGGCTAACTTATTTTCATCTATATAAACTTCCATAGAATAGTCGCTCAGGAGAATATTACGGAGTTCGGTAGTATCATCTAACTTAATTTGAGCAGAACTGGAGCTTTGGTTAATAAGTTTTTCAGTTCTTTCTTTAATAACAGATAAGCTGCTATCTTTAAAAAGCTCATCGAGAGAGATGAAGCGTTTATAGAAACGATCAAATTGATAAGCCTCATATCGCCCGCTGACATAGTTATCTTTTAACTCGTCTTTTTCTTGAAAGTGAAGAAGAATAGAATAAATGCGATTAGATATTTTCCCGAGCTTAAAATCTATATTAAGTGCTGATTTATCATCGTCAATTTTACTTAGTTCATCACTTTTTTGGTAACGGAAGTCATTTATAGCATTCTGAACAGACATAGCAATTTGCCTATCCAGATACCTTTCACCCGTAACAGGATATTCTGCACGAATAACAGTTGCGGCTTCTATATATTTGAGTGTTTTGACCTCAACATTAGTGAAATTCGCCATGATATCATTGCCATCTTTATCATAGCGCAATTTACTTTTTTTACGGAAGAAACTATCAATACTATCTGTAGATATCAGTTCTGGCTTGCTATTATTTTGGGGTCTTCGAGAAAAGTAACCAAATAATAGTAAGGATATAAGGAACAAAGCGAAGGCGAAAATAAAAACTTTCTTCCTATTTTGGTTGTACATAAATGATCTCAAATAAACACCTCGAAAAATAATATTTTTGTTGATCTATACTTTGAAGTACATCTCTTATTATACCTAGTCATGGGCAGCATAATTTATTGCCCCACCTTCCAAAGGCTTGTGATATATTTCAAAAAGTTTAGATACAGTAACGAAACGATAACCTTGTTGATATAAATTAGGGAGAATTTTAGACAGGGCTTCGTAAGAAGTTAGGTGAGAGTCGTGCATAAGTATGACACTACCAGGCTTGACATTATTTAGCACATTAGAAACTGTTTGCGATATATTTTCTTGATTGTACCAATCATTTGAATCAACATCCCACATAACAAATGGACGAGGGTCGTAACTTGCTGTCTCATCATCTATATCACCGTAGGGAGGACGTATCGAAACAGGCATATATTTACTACTTGTATTATTTTTAACAACTTGGTCAGTCATGTATAAAGTATCTTCTACTTGACTGCGTGAAAGACTTGTCATGGGATCATGATAGTAAGTGTGGTTTCCTATTTCATTGCCTCTTCCTAAAATATCTTCAAATAGATATTCAGCACCAGTAGTGGAGATACCTAGGACGTAGAATGTAGCGTTTCCATTATATTTATCAAGTTCATTTAGAACTTTAGGTGTAACATTAATATAAGGACCATCATCAAATGTAAATGCAATATATTTTAAGTCCTGAGCTGAGTTTGGGGCCTCATCGGCGTAAGGATTCGGTAGATTGGTAAAAGCAGCCTGCCCCTTGAGCGAAAAGGGTGATTTTTGTTCGGGGAAGAATAGTTTGGCTTTTTCAAGATTAGAGCCATCTATTTCCTCTTGAGCTTCATTATTTTCAGACGATGATAGAGGTTCGATTGCTTCATCAGATGATGTTTCGTTTGAGTCATTGGTCCTTGCCCTTGATTTACCAGCTTCCATCGCTCTATCCTCTGCCTCAGCATTATTTTGAGTCTTTTCTTGATTTTTTAATTTATCCTCATCTTCAAAGACCAAGTCAATATGTAAAATCGGATTTAGTGTCTGATAGGGAATAACAGTTGTCTTGAACGTCGAGCCATTTGTTATTGCCGAAGCTGTGTAACTATCTTCAGGAACTCTGTCCTTAATATCTCCTTTGAACTGAAGTGCGGGGTGTTTCCATTCAATTATTTCGCTAATTCCATTATCGGAAAAGAGTAGAAGTGGTAAATTTTTCTGACTGCGAAGCGTGGAGATTTCAGGTAACTTTTGTTCATTGGGTAGACTCTCGTTGAGACTCAGATGATATTCACGCAAGAAACCGTCTGCAGTGCTACTGTCCATAAGTTCTGATGGACTCATTAGACGTCTAAGATGCTGGTCATAGAAAAGTTGAATAAATTTTTGTTTATATCTCAAATTAGCAGTAGCTTTTGACTCTACTATAGAGCCGTCGGAATTGTATCCAGCGTTGAATAGTTTGTCCTTAGCTTCATTACTTTCTTGACTATTAGTATCAGAACTATAATCCCATGTATCTATTTTTAAAACAATAGAAAGAAGTCTATTTTTGTAATTACTAAATATATAGTCAATAGCTATGGTTGGTTTGTCACTAGATCGAGCGAAATTCCCTTGATTTTGTTCATAAACAAAAGAATTGATGTAATTGTTGTAGTAAATATTAAGAATTTTATTTAAATACTCATCAGAAAAAACTGGCTTACGGATTCTAAGAACAGAGTTATCATATTCCTCAAACTGATTGACGCTGGGGATATCTTTACTATCAGTTTCAGATATAGACATAAAATTTTGAACGAAAGTCTTAGATTCCTCATTGCGTAATTGATCTAGAGCGAGAACCAATATTGCAACAAAAACTAAGAAAAGAAATGAAAAGAAGCAAGTTGCAAGCGTCCTTCGACTCAAGCCAAAAGTATTTTTTTGAACATTTTGTTCGGGAATAAATTTAAATAAACGCTTGGCAACAGCCTGAGGTTTGCTTATGGAACTTTTGCTACTATTATCATCTTCATTTTGAAGTGATGCCAATTTATCTTCTTCGTACGAATTGCTCTCGTCGTCAATTTTATCGATTATTTCATCAGCTTTTTCCTTGAGAACCTTAATTGGAGCCTCGGGGATTTGCTCGCTATCAGATTCTGATGACAGGGAGCTATTATCAGAACTAGCAGGCTCTTCTGATGAAATACTATCTATAGATTTTGGACTTTGTCTGTCTAGCCTAGATTGGAGCAACTCTCGTAGCTTGATATTAGGGTCTTGTGAATTCTCTTCGACCCTCTCCATAAAAGGACCAAGTAGACCACCGTCAGCATCTTCATAACTAACATTTTTGCCCATGTTGTTATCAAAAAGCGGCTCTCCCGCCTGAATTTTCTGGCTGTCATAAGTCTTATTTGACTTATGCAGGGACTTATCAGAGAAAATTTTATCGTTAAAATCTCTATTGTCAGAATTCATCAGTTCACTCCACTCAAGTTGAACATAAGGATAGGCAGCTATCGCAATGTTCAGAAAAATAAGTAAAAATATATTAAATGTCTATTGTAAATTCATAAGTTTCGCAATTTGCAATTGTATGGATACTTATCCATAACTTTAGCAAAATAGTGTAAAGACATTTGTGTACAAAAATACAAGTCTAATATACTACATGAAAAAAATATTTGCACAAAAAAATATAAAAAAAGTCTTAATATACCTTTATATAAATAAGATTCGACTTGTTGATAGTAAAAACTCCCATTTTCCCAGTAAAGGGAAAAGGGAGTTTCAAATAATTTTTTAAAGTTTAGCTTGCTCTAATTATTACTTGTTTTCTGATGCTTTTTTTCTTAAAACTACTGTAGCGGACATAAGAGCAAGAACTAATATAGCAAGAGTATATGTATCGGTTTCACCTGTCTTAGGTAGTGCTTTTGTTGCCTTGGCAGCTCCCTTATTATTAGTTGATTTATTATTTAATACAGTCTTTTTATCTGTAGAAGACTTATCGTCCTTTGCAGTTGTAGTACTCATGTCTGAAGGTGATTCAGTAATAGTTGTGGTACTTTCGACTGGCTTTTCATCTGTAGCTTGCTTATTATCTACAATTGGAGTATCAACATCAGGCTTCTCGTCAACTGGTTTTACAGTGGTTGGAGTCTCGTTTACTGGCTTCTCATCTTCCTTAGGTTCTTCTTCCTTAGGCAGCTCATTTTCCTTTGGCTCGTCCTCATTGTCTTCAACCGCAACTGGCTCGCCTGGGGCTGGCTCATTTACTTCATCTTCCTTGGCTGTGCCAGCTGGCATCTTCTTGACTTCTTCGAGAATGGTCTTTGATTTTTCTTCGAGCTGTGTGCGAAGAGTTTCTAGATTTGTTGGATCTAGCTCTCCAATCTTATCTGTTTCAGCATGAACATATTCTGTAATAGCAGTCTTTTGTTCTTCGGTATAGCGGGAGTCTGCTTCTAATTTTTCATTTTCCTCAAAGACTTTGTCGACTTCTGCCTGAATTTTTTCAATAGCAACTTGCTTCTCAGCTTCACCAACTAAGACATTAGTCTCTTTTTCAAGCTTCTGTAATTTAGCGACCTTTTCCTTGAATGTTGATACAGTGCCAAGATCTTCTTTTGCCTTTCCTAGATGTCCTGCGATTAAATCTTTGGCCTCTTGAGAATTTGCACTATTTTTGGCCTTCTCAAAAACCTGCTCGAGTCTTTCTTCAGCTTTTCTATTAGCATCATTTTTGATTCCAGCTAGAGCTACAGTGACCTTTCTTAGTTCAGCATCCATGATATTCTGACCATTCGTCTGTACTTCTTCGTCTGTCTTGGGGGCATTTTCCTTAAGACCCTTGAGAGCATCGTCAACTGCATTATTGACTCTTTGCTTGAATTCTTCACCACTGCCATCTTCGGCTTCGTATTGTTTGGTTTGACTTTTTAAAAGCTCCAACCTGTCGCTATTCTCTTTTAGCCACTGTTTAACTGCCTCTGGTGTCTCTTCTGCACCTTCAGCAGCCTCTGCTGAGAACACAAACCCATTGTATGTAACAAAGGGAACTGCCATAAGTATGCAGAGAAGAATAGATAGAATAGATAAGTAAGATTTTTTACTTGTCATAGATCCTCCTTGAACAACCTTAAACGAATTTTATTAGATAATTGCGCTCCGTAATCAACATTACTAAGCATATGCAGTAATGATTACTTTAACTAGTTTATTATAAAGCAAAAATATCCTTTATGCAGTTATGGTAAAAGTAAAATAATCAAGCGGTAATAGAGGTTTATTTGTGCAAAATCGCAGAAAGAACTTATTAAGTTTATATAAAATGTAATATTTATATTTGTGAGGGGTATTTAGGAGAGCAAGTGGCTTTTGAATAGTAATTTTAAATGAAAATAAAAAGCATCCGCTTAATCAAGGAAAATGCTATTTTTGACAATTGGGGCAAAATCTGGTTCCTCTTCCTGCAACAACAGTTTTTTCTATCGTGGTAGAACATTTGACACAGGGCTGTTTCTCTCTCTGATATACCTTGAGTTCATATTGAAATTGTCCTTTATTTCCGAGTCCATCAACATAGTCTCTGAAACTGCAGCCTCTAAACCCAATAGATTCTAATAAAATTTCCTTACCTAAAATGGCAATCGTTTCAAGCTCGCTATCACTTAAATCAGAAAGTAATCGGGTAGGGAGAATAGCAGCCCTAAACAAGGTTTCGTCTGCATAGATATTACCAAAGCCAGCCACAACAGATTGATTGAGAATAAAAGCCTTGATATTCAATTTAGGATGCTTCCTAGCATGTGTAATGAAATAAGCTGGAGTGAATTCATCTGACACTGCATCTACGCCAAGAATTTTGAAACTTTTACTATCTTCTTCCCCTTGAAAAGGTAAAATCTGAAAAGAGCCGAAGCGTCTGGTATCTTGAAAATCTAAAAATAAATAGTCACTGCTAGCGTCAAGGGGAACTTTTGTATTATTGTCTAGAGCTTCTGCTCTAATCTGATTAAAATACTCAATATCAGATTGATCCAATGAATCGGAAAGTGTCGCAACAATATTTCCGTCTACTGAACTGAAAATAGGTGAGGCGAGTTCGTCCCTAGACATAAATAAAAGTTTTCTTGTGTCTAATGATAGCTGCTTATTGGAATCTCTGTTGTATTTACCAATGTAGTTAAATCTTGACGAGAACTTAGGAAGTGGGGGAATTGATGTATCAGATGTTGATAGAAGAATAGAAAGACCGGTTTTATAGTCAGGGAATTCATCTAAATTACGCACAATCAGTCGTCCTGTCATTCTAAGATGGACGAGGAAGGTACAACTGTGGTCAAAATTATCATCTGCAGCATCGATTAGTAAATATTTCCCTTTTCGTCTTAGAGCTCGTATCTTCATTCTAGAACCAAGTAAAATATCTTTCTTATCTTCAGGCAAAAGCGCCCTGCGGTCATAAAGTCTTAGTTCTTCGATATAACAACCTAAAATAAGAGTCTCAAGACTCCTGCGTATTGTTTCAACTTCAGGAAGTTCTGGCATACTATACCTCCACGAAAATAAATTTTCATATGCTATATATTATACAGTAGGCTAAACTAGTATCTTAATTAGTTTATTGCTTAAATATTAGGTAGATATTAAATGGTCGGAGATGGAAAGGTGTATTAACCGGTTACCCTATGAATGCATACATACTATAACAGAGAATCAATTTTGTTTAGCTAATATACCTGAATAGGGAATGCTGAGTTTGAGCAAAATACATTTAAGTAAAGTTAAAACAAAAAATTATTACATAGTATAGAATTAACATGATAATTTTACTTTTTAACTTATATATTTAGTGTTACTAGAAGAGGAGTGCTATGAATTTACAGGATACTGCATATTTACTTAGATACCTGTTTATTGTACTTATTTGTCTGTCGGCGGTTCAGCTGATTAGACTTGCTATACGCGAGTTTCGTTGGGGACTTAATCACGCACTCAGACCGGCACGTGGATACTTTCTTATTGCTTATCAGGAGCGACGAGAAAAGGCTGATATTAGCGATAGAATGAGTCGCTCCATGAGTAGACAAACATATACGGAGCAACTTGACGGAGCATATCAGGAAAAGATTCAGAGAGCAAATGACCATGAGCTTAAATTAAGAGAAGAAATATCTAATTACGAGTTAAATAGAGGAAGTCACAGCACTAGAACTAAAATGCAAACATTGGCTCTTTATCCGACAACTATTATCGGAAGAGGGAGAAATTGTGATATACAAATTAAGAGCAAAAAAATTCTCAAGCGCCACTGTACAATATATAGATATGATGGAGATTGGTTTATAAGGCCTCAATCTAGTTTTGCTCACGTGAAAATTAATGGTATTGAAATTGATTCAGAAACAGAATTAAGAAATAGAGATCAAATTGATGTTGAAGGGATAAGATTTGATTTTATTGATGAGAGAAGTCTAGCTAAGCAAGCTGGCATGGATTATTCTGCTGCTAGGATAGATGATAACTATTTTAAAGAAGCACTCAAGATTAGTAGCAAGCGACCGAACTTGGCTTTTCTCGCATATAACATATTCTCATTAATTGCTATATTTTTGATCTATTACTTTTTGCCTACAGATTTTGACGAACATGTCATTATCATTACGGGAGTGTTACTTGCTTCACTAGTTATTTCTGATTTTTACTATCTGATTTTGTCAAAATTATTATATTATGGAGATAAAATTCTTCATTTGGCAGTTTGTTATTTGTCGATGATAGGACTTTTGATACAGTGTCGCTTTTGCTTCTTTAGAAACCCGTGGTTTGTAGGGCAGAAAGAGTTGGGCGATTCTGAGGCTCTTAAGGATGCTATCAGAATTATGGCGATGAGATTTTATGTTCAGGCGGGCGCTGTCCTGCTAGGTCTTGTTATTTTGGCTGTAGTAGCGTTGATTGTTAAAAAAACGAGATTTTTGGAGTCTCTAACGATCTTATGTTTTATATTGACACCCATATTTCTTATTGCAACTAAGGTCTTAGGCCGAGGAATGGAAGAGAATGGTGCGGACTTGTGGATAAATATAGGACCGATATCTTTACAGCTTACAGAATTTGCCAAAATATCATACGCTGTTGTTTTGGCGAGTTTTTTTAAGAATAGGCCGAGACTTCGAATGCAGATTTTCTTTGCATTTTGGGCTGCTATGGTTTTCTTCTTGATTATGTTACTTCCTGATCTTGGTTCAGCTATGATTTTGCTTCCTACAACTGTTATTGTCTTTGTGATTATGACGTCGGAGTATTTCAAAGGACTATTAATAGTTTTGGCTAGTTCATTCGCAGGAGTTATGGCTTATGCGCTTTTTCCCCATGTTCAAGCGAGAATTTCTGGCTGGACAAGTTTGTGGGTGGAAATCAACCCGCGCAATGCACAAATTATTTATGGATTGCAGGCTGTAGCAAGAGGTGGTCTTTTAGGCCGAGGCTTAACTAATGGAAATCCATGGGGAATACCACTTTTTAATTCAGATATGGTTTTTTCAATTTTATGTGAGGAGTTTGGACTTCTTGTCGGTTTGGCGATTGTAATTTTTTATACTGTTATTTGGCTTAGATCCGGCAGGGGAGCAGCACTAGCAAGAGATGGTTTCTCAGCGAGTTTGATCCTAACTTTAGGTACGATGTTATTTATTGAGGCAATTGTTGTTATTGGTGGAACAACCGGTCTTTTACCTCTGACAGGAGCGACTTTACCTTTTATAGCGAGAGGTGGTAGCTCAATCTTAGCTAAGTGGCTTATGGTTGCAATTTTACTTGGTCTTTTAGGCAGACAAGAGTCTGGCGCTAATAGATTATGAAGTAATTAATATTTATATAAGTATTATGGGAATATGAAATCACAGAAATAAATGGAACTAGTAGATTATGAAAGAAATTATAAAGAATTTAAGAGTGGTCTTGGTGCTTTTTATCATAGTTTCTTTGGCTTTGCTTGCTGGCTTATTTATTCAGGAACAAAGAAGTCAGGAGGAACTATTAGCCGTAGCTGGTGAAAATAAGGTTGCTCTAGCCGAAAGGTATGGTAAGTTTGCGGGAAGAATAACTACTAAAGACGGCTTCGCTGTAGCTGAAAGTATTAATGGAGAACGTATTTATCCTGACAAACCATACTCGGATCCTTATATCCACCTTGTCGGTGATTATACTCATAATATAGCTAATACAATTGAAAGTACTTATGAGTCAACGCTTATGGGTAGTGATAGGTCGATAATTGAGCAATTCTTATTAGATATATCTGGACGAGGAATATATGGGAGCGATATTCAACTAACTTTACATAATGGTATTTCACAGGTTTTAGCAGAACAGATGAGATATACTGGGTACAAGGGAACAGCTGTCCTAATGAATTGGAAAACGGGAGAACTTTTGGCTGCTGTCAGCTATCCTGCACCGTCGTATGATAGTCTCATTAATTATAGAGATTTTGAAGATAGTTCACTATATAATAGAATTTTATCCGGCTCATATGCTCCTGGGTCAACATTTAAGATGTTTACTTCCGCAGCATGGTTAGATTCTGATTCTTTTGATCCCAATTATACTGTTGAATGTCATGGTCAATCTTTGGTACCTAATGGCCCGGGGAATCTTAATGGATTAAGTCACGGAATTATTAATCTTAATTCTGCTTTTAGTTCATCATGTAATGTATTTTTTGGTTCAGTAGGATATATGATGGGAAAGGATTATTTTTTAAATTATCTGAATAGTCTCGCTTTTTCAGAGCCAATATATATTGATAAATTAAGTGTCAGACGGCAACGAGCAGATATTGAAGTTGATGATGCAGGAACAATTGCGTGGTTCTCAATAGGGCAGCCTATAGCAAATAGCGTTCTTAATATTACACCTTTGACACATTGTATGTACGCCTCCGCTGTGGCAAACGATGGAATAAGGATGAAAGCACATCTCGTGTCATCGGTTAGTAATCCGATAGGCAGAAAAGTCAAAGAAATGAGTGTGGAAGCCGACAGAGAGATTTTTTCATCTGAAACAGCAGCTGACTTAAGAACTCTAATGGAAAATGCAGCTGTGTATAATGGACTAACTTTTGGAGGATATACTTTTGGTCTAAAGACAGGTACTGCAGAAGTTGATGGGCAAGATGGTAATACAAGTTTGATTAATACTTATTTGTATGACGACAATCACCCTTATGCACTAACTATGATCCTTGAAAATTCTCCTGGCTCACATTATTTAATACCCTTTGCCCAAAATATTTATCGAGAAGCTATATATCAATCACCTTAATAATTTAATATGTCTTAATGTCCTATAAATAATTTAAAGTGGTGTAAAGACCTAGAATTTAGAAAAGAGTATTAACATACAAAATGATGAATTTACTGGTTAAACCTGCTTCAGGTCAATGTAATCTCAGGTGCCCATACTGCTTTTATTGTGCAGAAACCGCAATCAGACAAACTGAATCATTTGGAATGATGAGCTACGAAACGATGCGTAAAATGATAGAGTACGCATTTAAGGTAGAGAGTGATCATTTGGTTATAGCCTTTCAAGGTGGAGAACCTACGCTCAGAGGTTTGCAATTTTTTAAAGATTTAGTTGATACGGTCAAAGAGTTAGCTCCTCCAAATATAAAAATAAATTATGCTCTTCAAACTAATGGTACACTTCTTAATGATAAGTGGTGTGAGTTTTTTAGGGAGAATAATTTCCTTATTGGCTTATCTCTTGATGGAACCAGGCGATATCAAGATATGTTTAGAATAGATAGCAAGGGTGATGGAAGCTTCGAAAAAGTCTTTTCTTCTGTTGAACTTCTAAGTAGACATAAGGTTGAATTTAATATACTCACTGTGGTTACAAGGCAAGTAGCAGAAAATATACATAAAATTTATCCGTTTTTTGTTAAAAAAGGTCTCAAATATCATCAATATATACCTTGTCTTGATCCCTTTGGTGAAGATGAGAAATATCCTTGGTCACTTGATGAAAAAGTTTTTGGCCAGTTTTTATGTGATTTGTTTGATCTTTGGTATTCAGACCTTAAGAGGGGGAATTATATTTCAATCAGATACTTTGACAATTTGATTCTTATGCTCCGAGGTCAAAGACCAGAGTCCTGCGGAATGGAAGGTTTCTGTACAGTACAGAACGTTATTGAGGCAGATGGCTCCATATATCCTTGTGATTTTTACTGCTTGGATGAATATAGAATAGGTTCTGTTTTTGAAAAACCAGAAATGGTCGAACAAAAGAGAGACGAGATTAAGTTTTTGGAGGACAGTTTGGTATTTCCAGAGGCCTGCCATAAATGTAAGTTTTTTCCAATATGTCGTTCTGGTTGTAGGAGACAGAGAGATAATAAAGGTGAGGCTCCGCTTGGTGATAATCGATTCTGTGCTTCCTATAAGAAGTTCTTCTCGTATAGTTTGACTAGACTAGAGGAGGCGGCTAGGATTCTTTGATAATAAAGAATTCTATTAATTTCTTAAACTCGAGAGAGCTTTTTATTTGTCTTATATTACTTGGCTTAAATTTCGTAACAAAAATGAAATAAAAAAGAAATCTTCTTGATAATAGCCGTGTTTTGTGTGAATAATAATTCTCGTAACTGTATTTTAAAAATTCCCCTGTAAGGGGATTTTTTTATTTAAGCTACTTAGCTAGTGAACTTAGAAGCTAATAGCAAAATTTTATCTTGTTAAGTTTATGTATAATTTTGCATAATTCACAATATTTGGTTGTAATAATTGAGGA
>JAEZWR010000070.1 GCA_023420115.1 Bacillota bacterium
CTGACGCTTGGGAACAGCGGAAGGTATCAGAGTTGTTCAAAGTTACTCGTGGATATGTCCTTGCAGCAACTTTAACAGAGCCAACAAAAACGGATGAAAAGCCTTATCCAGTCTATTCTTCACAGACCAAAGATAACGGTTTGATGGGATACTATAAAGATTTTCTTTATGAAGATGCAATTACTTGGACAACTGATGGTGCTAACGCAGGAACAGTTAATTATAGAGCGGGGAAATTTTATTGTACCAATGTTTGTGGTGTTTTGCTCTCAAATGAAGTAAACGCTAATCAGATGATAGCGGAAGCCTTGAATAATGTGGCGAAAGGATATGTGTCTTATGTTGGCAATCCGAAATTGATGAATAATGTAATGATCGACATTGTAATTCAGCTACCAACACAAGCAGAAGAACGAGAACAATTATCTTCGTTTTTTGACAGGCTCGACCGCCTCATCACCCTTCATCAGCGTAAGTTTTTATCATTAATTCAAACTCGATAATGAACGCATAACCAAATCAACATCTTTATTTTCAAGCTCTTTGATGATATGGAGATAAGTTTTTTGCGTAGTGGTCATACTAGAATGCCCTAACCTTTGAGCCACACTAGCTATAGAAACACCCGCAAATAAGAGCAAAGACGCATGAGTATGCCTAAGACCATGAATAGAAATAATGGGTATCCCAGCTCGCTTGCAATGCCTAAACAAAACATCATTAACCGTAGAATTATATATATTACCTGAAACAAAAATAGGCTCATCATTAGGCAAATTTTTCACAAGAGTTGAGAATTGTACAATAAGTTGCCAATCAATTTGAATTTTTCTAATTGACGACTGATTTTTGGTTGGCATAAACCCATAACCACTCTTATAATCCCAAGTCTTATTAATCGATAACGATTGCTTAGAAAAATCAAAATCATTAGGCGTAACAGCCAAAGCCTCGGAAAAACGTATTCCAGTCTTAGCTACTAAAAGAATAAACCAATCCCAATTAAGCTCTTGACCCAAATCAAGATCAGACAATAGCTTATGCAGTTCAAATTGATTGAGATACTTCGTTTTCTTCTCTCTCGGTTGCTTACCTTTTATAATAGCCTTGCGTGTAGGATCTCTTTCAATAAGACCATCATCGACAGCATCCAAAATAGCCCCTTTCAACTGATGATGAAAATCCATCGTTGTCTGCCTTTCGTGCAATTCAGCATAATCATTTAACAACTTTTGATAGGTTATTCTCGACAAGTCACCAATCCTCAAGTCAGGAGCTAATCTCTTTATCCACGACTGTGTCAAAATATACTTTTTCATAGTGACACTTCTTATTGCACCTTCTTTATAAACTGTAATCCATTGTGTGTAATACTCGTAAAACAAGTCATTTTTATCTATTTTATTCAACATAATTCCCTCTTCTGAGTAATAAATTACGCTGATGAAGAGTTTAGAATTGAGGCCAATAATACAAAGAATAAAAGCAATCGCTTTAATTTTCTATTATCCAACAAAAAAGAGCCAACGATTAAATTGGCTCATTAACATATTTATTGTAATTTGTTTGTAATCCTATTGTAATTCGTCACTTGGTTCTTCTATATCAAACCCACCGCTTAAAATAAAATCTCTAAGAAGCTTATCCGCCCTAATTGCAACTTTTGGCGGTATTATCTTTATGCCCTCTAACTTTTCAAAATAGCTACGCGCTTTTTCTTTATCTATTGTATTTTTAAGTTCATTATATCTGCCAAATTCGTTTAAATTATTTTCATTAGGTTTTAGGTTCATCAAAGCTCTCAGAATCTTTTCATCTACTCCGAGACAAGTTGAAATACGGTTAACCTGATCATTCTTAGCCTGAATTAGATAATCATTGATATAATCACGCAGTGTTTTGCCTGAAACAATTTCCACTTCTCCCCTTTGAATGTCTCGCAAAAATATATTTGCATATTTCTGTTCTTCCTGTGTCAGTATTGCAAAAGACTTATGAAGCTCTGTCTCTGCCTTTTCAATATCATCCTCGCTTACTCCATTTTTATTCAGCAATTTGATGTACTTTTCAAAACGAGAATTCATATAATCAGAATCTATCAGACCAGTATCAATTGTCGTAATATGTCCATCCAAATCATATGGAATCTCTGGATCAATGTCTTTTGGTCTCCTGTCAAGTTCCTTATAACGAAGAACCAAAATGAGATATGTATTTTCATCAATATCAACCTTGACAAATTCCCCTGTCTTTTCATCCTTATAAATAGATCTATTCCATTTAAACCCTTGGATTTTCGCAGCCTCTAAATGACCATTTAAATACCTGAAACTAGACGCAAATTTTTTGCACGCCTGAATATCATTCGGCAACTTTTCAAAGTTTAAAATTCCTTCTATCGCAAAAAGCTCACGAATACAAGCATAATAATTGTTGACGTTCTTCAAATTATCAACAAGTTGTGGAACAAACAAGCCAAAAGGAACATCTCCTGAATAGGTCTTGACGGCGTCATTGACATTTCGCTCCATTGTATGAGGCTTCCTATAATATTTTATTGTGCCAAAAGGCTTTTCTGGGCCAAACAACCTATTCGTACGGGAAAAAGCCTGAATTAAATTCTCATAGCGCAGAACCTTATCCAAATATAAAGTATTTATCCATTTAGAATCAAAACCTGTAAGCATTTGATCAACTACAATCAGTAGGTCAATTTGCTTCTCTGGTTCATTTTCGATTCTTTCGTAAGGCTTTTTATGAGATAAACGAGCGGCAATATCCTTCTTCATTTTTTGAAATGTAGGAATGGTGAAGTCTTGTCCATATCTCGCATTATAGTCTTCAATAATTTCTACAAGACCATCCTCTTTTAACTTTGCCCCTTCATTATTATCAATATTCGGATCAAAGAGTGCAGTAATTTTAAGATTAGAAAGCTCCCGCTTCATTAAACGATAATAATTAATTGCTTCTGCTATGCTACTTGTAGCAAATATGGCGTGGAATTTACTCCCCCTGCTAAGAGTCTCCCAATTTTCAGCTATATCTTTTATAACTGCTTCGGTATGTTCTTCTGTCTGATATTGAATATTAGGAATTAAATCTTCTATTCCCTGAAAATACACCCCATTTTTTCGAAATCCTGCCATAGGTACCTTGCTGGAATCCATGTATCTATAGAATATTTTACTCTTTGCAGGGTCACTAATAGCCTCAGATACAGTTTGAGCCTTGGCACTCGCAAGTGCGATAACTTCTCTCAAATCTTTGTCTCTAAATGTCAGAACCTTGTAAGGATCAAAGCCAAGAACATTCTTATCTCTGATTCCGTCTGCAATACTATATCGATGTAATTCATTGCCAAAAACTGTTGTGGTCGTGTTTCTTTTTTTACTATTCTCATTTTGAATAGGCGTACCTGTAAAGCCAAAAAACATGGCCTTTGGGAAATTGTCCTTTATCGTAATAAGCATATCTCCAAAAGTCGAGCGATGTGCTTCATCCACAATAAATACGATACGTTTATTCCCTATAAGTTCAATATCATGTGCATTTAATCCTCCAGATTCATCTTTTATATTACTCATCTTCTGAATTGAAGTAACTATTAGTGTATCGGCAGGGTTAGAACTTTTGAGTTTGCTTATAAGTGCATATGTATTTTCTGTCGCTTGCACGTCTTCATTTTCGTCGGCAAAGCTCCGATATTCTTTAAGTGACTGTGTGCCAAGTTCAATCCTATCCATTAGGAATATAACTTTGTCTGCATCTTTTGAGCTAGCAATTAGTTGTGCAGATTTAAAGCTCGTCATTGTTTTGCCTGACCCAGTTGTGTGCCATATATAACCTCCGAGCTGATTATTTCCTTCCCATTTGGCTTTGGCAACCTTGTCTGAAATAGCGCTAGCCGCAAAATATTGATAACTTCTCATAACTTTTAGCACACCGTCGGAGTCATCGGCTACTGTATAGAAGCCAATTAGCTGGTGAGCCATAGGTATAGAAAGAAGAGTAGACGCTACCCTATGCCAGTCGTTAATCGGTTCATTGTTGAAGTCTGCCCAGTGAAAATAATAATTTGAATTAAACTTGCCATCAGGTCCAGGATTAGCGAAATATACTGCTTCATTTGGTTCCATTGCAACAAATATCTGAATAAGTGAAAATAGACCTGTAAAAATTCCTTCCTGAGCATATTTTTCAATTTGGTGATAGGCTTGGCTTACTGGCATTCCACTTCTTTTGAGTTCAATGTGAATGACAGGCATACCATTAATTAGGAGCATTAGATCTCCTCTACGGTTATTTAATATTTTTGACTTGGTAGGAAATTTAGGTTGCTGAACTATTTGATATCTACTTGAGCCTGCAGCAATTTCCATACGGTCATAAATTTTAAGACTTACTTCTTTACCAAAATGCAAGGTATCGTCATGGTTATCACGAACTATAGAAACACTTTTTCCATTAATGAATCCATTTAATTTTAATGGTGTTCTAAGGGCTTCTATTTGCTCTAATATTTGCTGCATTTCTCCGTCTGTAAGAGGATAATCGTTTAATCTATCTTTATCTCTGTTATTTTCAAAAAGTATATCTGCCCAATTTCGCAATAATTGTTGTTCTGTATAATTTTTCAAGACATCTTTTTCCCAACCTTTTTCGGTTAAGATATTGATCAAAGCTTCTTCAAAGTCTGTTTCTTTATTAAATGTCATCGTAGTGTCTCCTTTTGTTTATGAGATCCTTTGTATGTGTATCTTTGTTCTTAATAACATCATGATCAATCACCATTATTCTACTATTGCTTACGCTGATGAAGGGTGATGAGGCGGTCGAGCCTGTCAAAAAACGAAGATAATTGTTCTCGTTCTTCTGCTTGT
>JAEZWR010000059.1 GCA_023420115.1 Bacillota bacterium
TGGCTTCATGCTAGATGGCGTTGTACCTGAAGGCGAAGACGGCACCTGGAAGGTAGCTCTGCTACCGGACATGGGCGCTGGCCAGCTAACCGGTCCTGACGGCGGCTCCGGCGTTGCAGTCATGAAGGGCTGTGAACACCCAGAACAGGCTATGAAGTTCAACGACTGGTTCAACACCCAGACTGAAGACCTCGCTACCCAGGGTCTCGTCGTTGCCGCTAAGGGCGACGTCGTAACCCCGGAGAAGGTCAAGAAGCAGTTCGGTGGCCAGGACGTATTTGCTGAACTAGCCAAGGCTAATGAGACCCTATCCGCTGACTTCGGTTACATCCCCGGCTTCTCCGCTGTGGGCTCCAAGATGAACGAAGTCGCTGGCAACGTTGTTGCTGGTAACGGCAAGGTCATGGACATCTTCGAGGCCGCACAGACTGAGTCTGTAAACACCTTGAAGTCGATGAACCTGCCGGTAGCTGAGTAATCTCATCTGCTATCGAAGTCAATCGTATAGATAACTTCTAATCACGAGGGGGGCATCCACCGCAAGGGGATGCCCCCCAATTGTTTCCTTACAATGCTGACTGAATGAAAACGGCTTTTGAAAACGGCTTAGCTAACTGCCGTTTTGTCATACAGTATCTATATAGTGATTGGCGATCCTTCTAACGATCTGCGAATCGCAATCCCAGATATTTATTGGAATCAACAGGTGAATCGTGTCTGCTAATCCTGCGAGCGTCGTCGCTCCCACCTCGGTGGAGCAGCCCGAGAAACGACGTAAGAATAACCGGACAAGGGAACTACACGACGCGCGCACAGGCTGGGCTTTTATGGCGCCCTTTGCCATTGCGTTTGTCCTCGTGTTCCTTATCCCGATCTTCCTATCAATTTATTCATCCTTCTTTAAGACCGTCTCCGGTGGTGGCGGCTTGTACGGTGGCGGTGAACTTTCACAAGCATTCGTTGGCTTTGAAAACTACGCCTACGTCATCCAGTCCACCGCCTTTTGGAAGGGCATCCTGCGCGTGTTGGGATACACCCTAGTGCAGGTGCCCATCATGATCATCCTGGCCTTAGTCTTGGCTTTGGTTTTGGACTCCTACCTAACCCGTCACGTGACGATCTACCGCTTGGGGTACTTCCTCCCCTTCGCTATTCCCGGCATCGTTGCCGCGATGATCTGGCTGTACTTGTACACGCCGGAGATCTCACCAATCGTGCAAACCCTGCGCGACTGGGGATTCAACGTGGACTTCATGGGTAAGTACACCGTGCTCGCCTCCATGGCTAACATGACGACGTGGACATACACCGGCTACAACATGTTGATCTTCTTAGCAGCTTTGCAAGCTATTCCACACGAGTTGGAAGAAGCAGCCCGCATAGACGGTGCTACGGGCATGCAGATCGTTACGAAGATCAAGGTTCCCATGGTGCGCGGCGCAGCGCTGCTAGCCGTATTGCTGTCCATTGTCGGTACAATCCAGTTGTTTAACGAGCCGACCGTTTTGTCCACAGCCAATGCTTGGATGGGTAAGGACTACACCCCCATGATGATGGCGTATAACACGATGATGGGCTCGCTCTCACCGTCTGGTGATGGCCCGGCCTCCGCTGTGTCCATTGTGATGGCTTTGATTGCGGGTGTTTTGGCCGTGCTCTACGCCCTCGTCGACAGGAAGGTGAATAAGTAATGGCACTGAAAACTAAGCAACTTCCTGATGGGCGCGAATACGTTCCTTCCATTGAAGGCCAACCCATGCGGTCTGTGGCGCCGTCGAAGATGGCGCGCTGGATCACCATGATCCTGCTCATCGTCGCACTAGTATATTTCCTATTCCCCGTCTACTGGGTGATCGTGGCTGCGACGAAGACGAACTACCAGTTGTCTTCTACGAATGGGTTCGTATTTGACAAGCTGAACCTAGAGGCCAACTACACAGCACTCATGTCGTGGACGAAGGGCATGTTCTGGCGCTGGGTGGGTAACTCCTTGCTGTACTCCACTGTTGCTGGCGTAGTTGGCACGTTGATCTCCGTCATGGCGGGTTATGCGATGGCGAAGTTCAAGTTCCCTGGCAAGGGTTTGACCATGGGTATCATCATGTCCGGCCTGCTACTGCCGATTGCACTGCTGACCATTCCCATGTACCTCATGTTCTACAAGCTGGGTCTGACTAACACGATGTGGGCTATCATCATCCCGTCTTGTGTGTCACCCTTTGGTGTGTTCCTAGGACGCGTTTACGCCCATTCCTCAGTTCCCACAGAACTCATTGAGGCTGCACGTATTGACGGCGCTGGTGAAGCACGCATCTTCTTTACGATGGTGCTGCGCCTGTTAGCTCCGGCCATGGTGACGATCTTCCTGTTCATCTTTGTGATGACGTGGAACAACTTCCTCTTGCCGTTGATGATGGTTTCTTCCGATTCCATCAAACCCGTGACATTGGGTCTATACGGCATGATGAGTTACTTCGCACCACAGAAAGGCGCGGTTATGATGGGCGCCTTACTGGGTGTGGTTCCGCTGATTTTCCTCTTCCTCGGTCTGCAAAAGTACTGGCAGTCCGGCCTGGCAGCAGGTGCTGTGAAGGGCTAATCCTAGCGATTGCAAATGCATCAGAAAGGGGGGGGGGGCCTCGGGGGGGGGG
>JAEZWR010000063.1 GCA_023420115.1 Bacillota bacterium
CCTTTGGCTAATAAACCATATCTATTAAAGACATAGCGAATACCACCACTTACAGTGAAACCACCATTAATATATGCGGCACCAGTATTGGGATCGCCATAATATCTTCCATATCCTGGTTCATCCACCCACTTACCTTTGGCGAGTACACCATTCTCATCCATAACATAACGAATGCCGTCATCTAAGGTGTATCCACCTTTAACATAGGCAACACCATTATTTTTAGCGTAGGATTTATCTCCCTTGCTATTGGTATACCAACCACTGATTAATTGGCCCTTTTCATTAAATAAATATGGAATACTATCAATAAATTTAACTCCATCAGAAAGAGGTTTCCCGCTACTTGGATCGATGTAATAGATAGCTCCATCTATTCTTTGCCAGCCCCCTGCGGCTCTAGCTGAACGGCTACGGCTAGCTCTTTCTAAGCCTGCTCTATTACCATAATTATCTAAACTGACAATATTACTATCGGGCTCCAATTTAGGATTAAGCTCTTCATTATAATCAGCCTTAGATTCTTCAATTTCTGAAGTGGCAGTATCAGAGGTCAATTCTCCTTGATTATTATCAAGAGAACTCGATTCTTCTATCTGAGTCTCAGACTCTCCAGTAGACTCTATTCTCTCCTCTACCTTTCCCAATTCATCTTGAGCATCATTGTTTACACTAGAAATAGGATTATTAATATCATCACTATTGTTAAGCAAAGCCTCACCAGTAGAAGCCACATTCTTATTTAAATCTACCACGCTAGGAGTTTCTTCACTAACTAGGTCTGAATCCAAATAACTTTCTTCAGCTACTCCGTCATTATAAAAGTCAAGGCCCTGAGTCGCCTCAATATTAGTATCGGCTTGTACTGATTTAGTTGTAACTAATAAACCTATACTTAAAGTCAACAAAGCGACTTTAGCAAATTGATTTTTTTTCACATATCCTCCTTAGTCACCATCAATGATGACAAAAACAAAATATTGAATACCCTAGGTCTTAGACAATACCTAATTTTTATTCATATCGCCCAAAGCAAATTTAAATAAATTTTAAAGTATCAAAACTAAGTAATGAAATAAATGAATAAATAAATCCATTATTATAAAAGACGTGTAGTCCATATTTTATGAACTACACGTTGATATCAGTATAAAAAAATAGTTATTTACTCTTTATTTTCTTTATCGTCTTCTAGAGTCAATTTAGCTGAAGCAAGAAGACTAGTTAAATTCTGAAGCTCGCTAGGAACAATAAGTTTAGTTGCCTTGCCATCTGCAACCTTTTCGAGAGCTTCGAGCCCACGAAGAGCAATCACCTTTTGATCAGCTTCAACTTCTTTTACCAGTCTCAGAGCCTCGGCCTTGGCCTTGGCGATCATGGCAATAGCTTCGGCCTTACCTTTTGCCTCTAAAATTTCAGACTCTCGTTTAGCATCGGCTCTTAAGATAACACTCTTCTTCTCACCCTCTGCCTCTAGAACTTCAGATTGAGCCTTACCTTCGGCAATAAGAATCTTCTCACGCTT
This sequence comes from Bacillota bacterium, assembly GCA_023420115.1. Lineage (GTDB taxonomy): Bacteria > Bacillota > Clostridia > Saccharofermentanales > Fastidiosipilaceae > JAEZWR01. Next base: position 1,529 of record JAEZWR010000063.1, read on the forward strand.
CTCACGTTCTGCCTTCATCTGTCTTTCCATGGCATTCTGAATTTCTCTTGGTGGGAGAATATTCTTTAGTTCAACACGATTAACCTTAATTCCCCAAGGATCTGTTGCCTCATCAAGAATCATTCTCATCTTAGTATTAATAATATCGCGCGAAGTTAAAGTATCATCTAATTCCAAGTCACCTATAATATTACGAAGCGTAGTTGCCGACAAATTCTCAATAGCAAGAATTGGATTTTCTATACCATAGGCAAATAATTTAGGATCGGTAATTTGGAAGAATACGACAGTATCTATCTGCATCGTAACATTATCTTTTGTAATAACGGCCTGTGGCTGAAAGTCTGCCACCTGCTCCTTAATTGACACTTTGAGAACAACTCTGTCAATAAATGGTACTTTTACATGAATACCCGTACCCCAACTAGCCCTATATGCACCAAGTCGCTCAACAATAAAAACTGAGGCTTGAGGTACGATACGTATACATCTAGCAATCGTAACCAATATAATCAAGATTAAAACGAGGAAATAGACTACGTTGCGATCTGTACCATCAATTCTACTCAATATAAAATCATTAATGAGTGTTGTGTTAAATAATCCTAAAAAATTCAACATACTATAAATCCTTTCCAAATAGTTCTAATAAAGAACCAAAAATAATCACCAATAGCAAATATTGCTACATTAATACAAACAAAAGCGTTGATAAATTAATTTAGTCTTGAAACTAATAACTTAACACCTCTAATTCCTTTTATTATTACCTCTTCTTCAATTTCTATTGTCTCGTCGTTCTCAGACAGTGCAGACCACACTTGACCATCTACCACTACCTGTCCCTTTGAATTAATATTATCTATTGTGTGTGTAACTACAGCCTTTTTTCCTAGTAATCGATCACAGTTAGTTTTTGTATATAGATTGCCATCTTTTTTTCTTTTCTTGCGATATATAAAAAATATTGACATTAAAATAGCGGAAATAAGTATCATTACTGTTGCTTGAAGGATGAAAGAAGCACCCAAAAGACTCATTATGAGTGCAACAAGTGAACCTATTGCAAACCAAATACTAACCAAGGCTACTGTCACAAGTTCCCAAATTAAAAAGACTGCCAAAAGTACAAGCCAAATCACCCATGGTTGAATCATAAATTTTCTCCTTTCATTCCTTAGCTCTTACATAAATCATACGATAAAATATACATCATAATTATACCTTAATGTGTAGAATTACGAAAGATTTAAGAATAATATTGTATATGTGAGAACGCAACAATTACTCTTTGGTGTAATTAAATCAAAAAAAGTTGACAGATTTTTTCTGTCAACTTTTTAAATTGTATATAGATGCGCTAGTTCATTTCTTTATCTTCTCTGACACTATACTAACAAAATTCCTTAAATGCTCTGGATTAAATGTCCAAACACCCGGTTTCGCAACATCAATCAACCACGTCTCTTCTTTGCCATTAACCGTCCAAATCAATTTAGTGACACGGGCTCCATCCTCAACTCGAAAATCTGAAACCTCATTCCATGAAAATTTCTTTGTGTACTTAGGATTAAGATTTTTATAATCACCACTTAAAGTCCAGTTAGGATCAATAACAACCAATTCATCCTGTGTCGCAAGCAAAACTCTAAGACTTGTACTATCCATAACATAGTAAAGATTAGAGATTAACAACTTAAATATTTCCTTCCAGAAACTATTATATTTTCTAACCACAATAAATGTATCAATATTTTCGATATTTTGCTTCTGTAGAAGCGCCACAATATCATCTTCCCTTATTCCCTTAAGTAAACTCATAAAAAAGATTCCTTTCAATACACCAAATATTCAGATCATTCCGAAAGAGCCACACTTCTCGAAGGACTTCTCTTCATCGCACCTATTAGAAGAAAAGCTGTCGCATTAATTCTATCCCTAAGTTGGTTCTTCTCAACCATTGAAGCCAGTCTCTCTGTATTATCAAAGCTCGTACCTCTTATTACACCAGACGTCTCTGCTAAACTTGGACTTCTACTTTCAAGAAGATTCTCCGCACTATCTGCCGAATAATCATAAGACTCAATCAAAACAACTGGAATTGACTGTTCATCAAAAACCCTATAATCAGAATTCATAAGACTGAACTCTCTAAACAAAACAGTACTCTGATCAATAGGACTATTAATTGTATAATTAGACTCATTGAGGAGAATATCCTGACCCATATTATAAAATAGACCACTCTCTATCGAAACGTCAGTAACAGCGTATGCCTTTTTGCGTAAAGGATACTTATCCTCAAGTCCTATAGCAGACCACCCAGCACTTGCATATAACCTTGTACCACCATAAATATTTCTAACTTCATAAAAACACTCTACATTATTTCTTTGTTCATCGGTCATTGAAGCAAGGAGCTGTCTAGTTCCAGCAAAATTGTCATTACCACCAGCAACAAAAGCTAGAATAATATCATAACCACTGCGATTATTCTTAAGTTCTTTAGCAAAAGTCAGAAGTGCTGCCACGCCAGACGCATTATCAGATATCCCGTCCATTGCAGAATAATCAAAATTCTCATTGGCCTCAGTGCACATTCTTGCTGCAATAATTACAGACTTATTAAATGTCTCTTTTGCAGCCTCACGTTTAAGAGTTTCCTCATCACGGAAAATATCATCTATATCCACACCACTATCTGTTCTAAAGCCTGTTCCTGGAACACGCAAAATAATATTATAAACTGTCTCACCAGAACTTAGAGTGACGGCCTGACGTTCTGGTTTATATAACATATTTTCCAATTCCGAAAAAACAATATCTGCGGTCTGACTTTCCGCAGTAGAACCAGCGGGTCTCGCACCTAGTGCTGCTATACTCTCCGCGATATTCTTACCATAATCGCCATAATCAGCCAAACTCTCATCTGACTCCGAGTCACCACATGAAATTAGCATAGGCGTTAGAGCTAGCACCATAAAAAAAGCTAAAACACGTCTAAATTTATATACAAAAGATTTTGTTCTAAAAAGTCGAAACATTTATCGTCTCCAATCTCAATGTAGATAAATTATACACGAAAATCCATTCTAATATTTTTTAACTTTTATTTACTAAGTAGCTAATTCTATATCTAAAAAAAGGAGCTGACATAATAGGTCAACTCCCTTTTTCATTTTGACATTTTACTATCTTTTATTTGCTTAGCTTCTTTCTGCGTATAACTAGCATTGAAGCTGCTGCGAGTAGTATTAGTCCATATGCTAGGTTTTCACTCTCACCTGTCTTAGCTACATTTCCTGCTCCCTTTCCAGGTTTTCCTGCTCCACCTTTGCCCTTGCTGCGTTTGGCTACTACCTTGCTTGTTGAATCTGTCTCTTTACTCTCAAGTGTTGCACTCTCTGTTGTTGTCGTGCCTTCTGTTGTTGTAGTTACTTCCTCTTTTGTTGTTGTCGTTGTTGGCTCTGTTGGTGGGTTTACTACAACTGCATCTCTTGCTTGTAGAAGCACTGGTATATATGCTACGTGTAAACTCTTTTTACATATAGCGTTCATAACCACTTAATACACCCATTCGCTCTTATATGTAAATAGATGGTTTTTTACATATTTTAAGCCTATCATAATTAGCATCAATCAACTCTTTTTATCTATCAAAATTGATTCACCTCCTTAATCAATTCACACATAAAAATGAATAAAAAAGCAGTCTCCTGGAACCTACTACTAAAGAATATTTACAATTCTTAACAAGAACTAGATTTCTCTAGCCCCCACATTTTGTAATATAATAAATTCATAGATGAAGAATAATTTTTAGATTAACTGATTAGTATAATTAACAATACGACAATGCCTAAACTATTTAATTCAAGTACAATCATCCTTAGAAAATCGGAACGCCAATATAATAGAAGTTCCGCTAATAGGCTTCGTTTACTTCTATGCCTAATACTACTATCTTCATTTTTTACTAATATAACTTATCCTCTAAATTTATTGGCAGAATCTAATAGCGATAGTACTAATGCTAGTATTTCAATAGAACCAAGCGAGCTTTCTGTCGCTTCTTCTGAGCCACTAGAAATTCAAGAAAATCCCAACAACGATAGCCAAAATACTGATTCAATAGCAAATGGCAATAAGCAAAATTTAATTTCAGATGAAAGTGTGCCAGACAATAGCCCCATTTATTCAGGTAATAAGTACACTAATTTTGTGTCTAATTTTGATTCATCCCTCGCTTTTGACAAATCCCACTTGACATATTTTTACGCTCTCAATCCTGAACAGTCCGATAACTCGCCATTGGCTTTTTATCTTACTTTAGCACTTTGTGCACTAGATAAACTATCTGAAACCGAGTCAGTCTCTATTAGCCAAGACGCACTTGCTCTCGAAGATGACAACTTTATTCTTAGCTCTGACAGAAAATATCCTCTTGACTACCTTCTTTACGGACTTCTCGCCAAACAATCAGATAGAGCTGTAATAAGCTTGGCTAGAGCCCTTAGTAAGAACGAAGCAGACCTACTTGATATGCTAAATAGCAAAGTTGAGTTATTAAAACTTAATAATACCCAATTCAACTATATACACTTAATGGATCCAACACATAGAGATAAGATAGATGAACAATATCTTATAAGTCGCAATACGCAAATGTCTCCATATTCCGTTACTAGCACTCCCGACGACTTGGCCAAAATTTATAGGGCACTTTCTAACAAAAATATCGGCAAGAACATCTTATCGGCCCCTGAATATAGCTACTATTCTCAAAATATATTGAGACTATTTACAAATCCTTTTTCTATCATATGGAGTATCTATCCTGATGAAATTCAGAGTGCACTTTCATATGAAGACGAGCATAATTCAAGCTTCATTTGCAATATGAATTTCAACAATATCGACTGTATTATCATCTTAACAAGGAATAACAATGGTAGTAATCAACCGAGAACTTATGCTGAAAATATTGAAACAATCCATTCACCTAATCTGATTTCGGCACTATCTGATGATAAAAAGGATGCCATAAATGAAATAGCTTCTCTCTACAAAAGTATCAATAATGCGTGGGTGAATAGTAAACTCTTTTCAAATGCAGAAGAGTATTCAGAAACAATCAAAGTCAGTCCCTTTGATATAAAATTAAAATTTAATAGTGACATATATTACATACATCCAAAAGAAATAAATTATGTAAAAAATCAAGACTTAACTTTGCTTGATGATAATATCAGGCTACCAATAAAAAATGGCGACAAACTGGCAAGACTCAAAATCACCTTCGCTAATGATCAATTCATCGATATCGACTTGTATGCCAAAGGAAATTATAGGATAGCGAGAGGCCCCTTTGATGAACTTATACCCATATATGATAAATACAAGGGTCTAAGTATTCTCGTCATTGCCCTGATCTTCGTACTTATAATTTTAACTATATATAAAATATTGAAATTCATATACATTTTAATGAAAAAGAATACTTATAAATAAAAGCTAAGTCCTAGAACAAACTCAAAACACTATTTCAATATCCCAGATATCAAGCCTTTAGCCTGTTTAAGTAATCTTAGAAGTAAATATTGATATATATTAATCCCAAAATAATAAGCTAAAACTAATATAGGATATATAAATCCTTTCAAATCGAAACGAACTGCCAGCTTATCAATGGAGGCTAACATTCTTTGTCTAAGCTCATGTGGGAAAATAAAAAAGAAAAGCAGCACAAAGCAACTTAGCAAAACGCTAGCCGAAGCATACTTAAGTAAAAAATATTTAATTCTACTATGATAATACCTGCCAAGATATGCAAGAATAATAGGCCAAGGACCGAAAAATAAGACAAAAGCCATATTCATAAAAGGGGCGAGCAGAAAAAAAGATAGAATAGTCAAGACTATATAAAAATTAATAGCATCAGAAATTCCATATCGATCACAAAACAAAGCTACACATAGAGAAACCAAGCAATAAATCCATATGTCAGAAAAAGGACTGAGTCTCGCTAATAAAAATAAGCAGCCCGAGAGAGCTGCTAAAATTGCCCCGAAGGATATTTTTCTATTTTTCATCTTCAGCACATTCATATTTACAAATTAAATCCTAACTTATCACATACATGAACAGAGATCGCCACCCATACACTCGCAGCAACTGTCACACATCCACAAGGTACAGAGAGTGTCACAGCAATCACCATTACGCATACCATTGCGATAATAGTAATTATTATTTCTCGGTATATTTCTATAATAATTCGAAAATGGATTATCATCATTAAATGAAGATCCTGTATTACCAGAAGAATTATATCCTGTACCATTACTATAATAAGAACCACTGGCTCTATTACCGCCATAAGTTCCATATCCAGAACCCTGACCATAAGAATTCTTCATCTTAGGATCAGTCAGAATCGCATAAGCCTGATTTATCTCTTGCATTTTCTCTTCGGCAAGATCCGCCAACGGATGATTCCTATAATTGTCAGGATGATATTTTTTGACAAGTTCTCTATATGCACTTTTTATCTCTGCTTCAGAAGCACTTTCAGAAATTCCTAGCACTTCATATGGATTTTTATTAAGCATTTTTCCACCTATATTCTCAAAACTCAATTAAAGTTACTTACTAAGTATACCAACTTATTAATTGCAATTACTTACTAAATCAAATTCAAGAAAATTATATCTTCTCTAGTCTATTCGACATACAATCCATATAATTTTATCACAACAATTACAGCTTGTTTCTTTTCTCTCCATGCAAAATCGAATACCTCATCAAAGGCAAACCAAAATTTGCTATATTATGAAAAATCTCTGCGTCCTTCCAAAATTCCAAAGAAGATAAATAATAATCAAATTCAGCCTCTGCAAGTTGCAATAAAACAACAGCATATTTAGCCACTTCTTCTCTATCTTCAAATGATGAAAAAGGATTGTGCTTGGCCTCTAGCTTATCCTTTTCATAATCATCAAAGGCATCTATAGTATATATCCACTTCGCAAGAGGTCTAGCCAAATCGGAGAATCGCTGCAATAAACTCTCATCAAAACCTTTCAAAGCTGCCGCTTCCCGAAACAAAGATGCAAGTGTATCCGCAAAAATATTAGCCGCCCTTGGATATATCGACTTATCATATTGCAAAATGCGTCTTTCGCCGCCCTCATTCCCCAAGTTAGTACTTTTTACTTCATTCAAAACCTTTTCTATTTCTTGCTTCCATTCATTAATCTTGCGCTCGGCATCTTCCTTTTCAGCCAGCAAGGTCTCTTCCATATATGATTCAACAATTTCCACTAGACCTGGGTAATCATCTTTAACCTTTTTGTATGCAGATAAAAAAGCGCCTCCCGCGAGTTTGCTCAAAAATATATGCTCCCCGTCCTCAATATTGTCTTTAAATTTAGCACAAGCAAAAGCAATCGAAAGGGCCGCACAATATTTACTATCTTCCCCTCTTATCGCAGTCAAATTCTTCTTGCCTAAAATACCTTCGCACCTTGAAAATACTTCTTTCGGCTCATCTCTATCAAAAGCCCTCAACAATAAAAGTAAAAATGTCAAATCATAATTGACAGTAAACCTCGGCAAAACACCATAATTCTCACCAAGACTATGGCAAAGAGAACAATAAATTGACTTATATCTCGCAAATTCTCTTAATCTTAATTCTGATTTGGCTGGTCTCACAAATCCATACATAAATTTATCTCTTAAGAAATATACTCCCTACTACTTGAAGCTCACATAAATTAAAATTCTTTATTTTTCCAGATATTTTAATCACTAATTCAACCCTACATCAACGCAAAATACTATAAGCAAGTAAAAGCTATAGAATATACATACAAATATATTATAGTTTCACACTGAAAATATACGCTTTTCAATCTCAACTATTAGAATTTTTAAATTATTTCTTTAATATTTCAATTTCGTTAAACAAGATGAAAAAAATTAAAAAGAAAATATTTATTGTTTCATTTGTTGCTCCGGTAAAAAATCAGATTCGTAATATATGACTACACTAAAAATATATAATAAAAAAGGTCTTGGAGGATGTATGTCTTTATTAGAATCAATGAATAAAAGAAGAAGCATTTATGCCTTAGGTAAATTTGATAAAAATACTGATAACGGTTCAAATTATGCTTCAGAGATAAAAAAAGTTCATAGTCTAGTCGAAGAAGTCACAGAGCTAACACCTGACGCATTTAATATGAAGAGCGCCCGTGTTCTAATTGTATATGGTAAGAAACATGATGAACTTTGGGACACTATATATGAAGCCTTTGATGGCAAGGTTAATAGAGAAAAGATTGATATGTTCAAAAATGCCCAAGGAACTATTCTCTACTTCACCGATACTGAGGTTGTAAAAGGTTTAGAAGAAGCCTATCCCCTCTACGCACAGAACTTCTCTCATTGGACAAGTCAAGCTCTTGGCATGCTTGAGCATAATGTATGGACTCTACTAGCAGAACATAATGTAGGTGCCAATATCCAACACTATAATCCAGTAATTGATTTAAAGGTTCAAGAACTCTTCAACATTCCAAAAACATGGAAGCTTGATGCACAGATGCCCTTTGGAAAAATATTGGCTCCTGCCGAAGCTAAAGAAAAGGAAGATATTAGCAAAAGAGTAAAACTCATCTCTGAATAATAATTAATATATCTTAGTTTGGCTTATCTACAAAAGATCGATAATTTGTATATATAACACTTGTCTCCCAGCACTTGGACAAAAATAGAGTTCAGATGGCTGGGAGACATTTTATTATTCATCTTACTTTTGAGATTAGGATGTCACATTTAATAAGCTGGCACAAAAATCAAGGATTAAATCTCTTGTCAACCTTATCTAGGATACTCTCAATACTATCCTTCGTTCTAAAAGTAATAATTTTAGATTTATCATGATAAGCTTCTAAGTAACTCAAGACACTTGGATTTCGCCCCTTATACAAAATCCATTTAATAAATTCAAAATCAAATTGTTCAAAACAACCTTCTGCCATAGACGGTCTAGTCTTATTACGAAACTTAAGATAACGCCTGAAGCAACGATATAGACAAAGTAAACGGTTGACTTTTTTGATTATTATTAAATCCGCCTCATCTACCCGCCTAACAAACTCTAGCTTATAATAATTCCCTTCTATTACCCAATTAGACTTAGTATCCAAAAACTCATTTATTATTTTTAGCTTATCTTCATCCTTTCTCTCCTCCCATTTGGGAAGAAATTGCACTTTATCTAGATGAAGCAAGTCCAATTGATATTTTTTCGCAAGAGCAACAGCCAGAGTAGACTTCCCAGCTCCACTAAAACCAACAATGCAAATTTTCATCCATTTAGTTCCTCACTCAAATCAAAAATATTTGCCAAAATATTTAAGATTTACATTTATGTTATAGCTTATAACCCACTACCTAAGTAATCTTACTTTTGTCTATAATTTGTGTAGAAGAATGAAGGTCTCGAAAGTTCATCATTAACCCTTTCAAGTCCATACTCCTCAACTAAAGTCTTTTTATCCGAATAAAGATTTGTTCCAAGACCAACTCTATCGCCCTTAATTTTAATTCCAAGCGAAGCCAAGGTAGTTGGGAAAATATCAAAAGGTGCAAAATCCCTATTGAACATTCTATCTTCTTTGGGCTTGTCCAATGCACTATTTATGAACATATTGACCACAGTTCGTTCATAAGACTTATCCCAATCTTTAAAAAATTTCTTATCCATAGACTGGTGGTCACCAGTAATAACTATAGTAGTATCCTTATAAAAATCTTGTTTCTTAAGCCAATCGACAAACTTAACCACCTCGGCCTGCGAATAGTGAATAACATTTGCATATTGACTTGAAAATGGCTTGTCTTTCATTTTGGGTGAAACATAACCATCCGGGAAGTGAGTATCGGCATTTTCCAAAATAAAATAAAAAGGCTTATTCTCAGAAGAGAGTCTCAATAACTCTTCTTTGGCAAATTCATAAAGTTTGTCATCCTCATATCCCCACCAGACCTTATAATCCTTATCTACATATCCCTTCTCTCTGGCATAATCCAAATCAAATACTTTAAAATCGCCATGCTCAATATAATAATTTCCCAAGCCTCCCCAAGCAGCCCTAGCCCCGAGCATAATTTCTGTGTTATATCCTTGCTTATGAAGAATATCACCTACTGTAGGAAAATGTGGATAAAGCATCGGCTTAGCAGTTCCACCCTTGACGGCAGTTTTCATCGACATACCAGCTCCCATATTTAGCATACCCGCTACAGAATGACTTGCTCCATATGTCTGATGTGGCCCACCAAAAAGTTTATCGCTATTAGAAAAATGAACAGCCTCTTTATTAAGTTTTGCCAAGTCCGGCATTAGATTATCTTCTCCATAACCACCTATAGACTTGTCATAGTAAGAATTCTCAACTGATTCCATATATATGTGAATAAGGTTTCTCGGCTTATCTGGAAATTCAAGAACATCACTGGGATCAACATAGTTATCCTCGATAAATGTAGAAGGATTAAACTGACTTTTTATAACTGTCATAATAGGCAAGGTGTGAAAGGCGTAAACAATAGAAGAGATTGCTAAGACAATAGAGATTAGTGACTTTAAGCAAAGTTGCAAAGTTCTGCCAAAAACAAGGTCTTTTTTCTTCAATTTAACAGAATCAACATTATTGACTTCTTTATCCGAACTTCCTTTTTTCTTAAAAATAATATTCGATGGCAAAATAGCATATTTCAAGCCCAAAATAGCAAAGGCTAGGCAAGGTGCAATCATAAAATTAGCAACCTGAGCATTGGCATCTGCTGTCGCATCTCCGCTACCATCAGAGATTAAGAATATAAACTGATCTGCAGTTAAGTTGCCAAAATAATTGTAAAACCAGGTAGGAATAAAATAGGCCAAAGCCGCAATAAATAAGCTCAAGCCACCAAAAATCGCAAAGAATATCATCAGTCCATATGATCTTTTATTTTCCCTAATGATTTCAAATTTTTTCTTTAGTAAATCTTTGGCAAGAAGCAATAATTCAGTAATTACAAAAACCGCCAAAATATATACCAAATAAATAACAAAAGAATTCTGCCAGCGATATAAATATCTTCCAGCAGCAAAAATGAATAGCAAGGTCACAATAATATTAATATTAAGAGCATGTGAAAAGGCATATCGCCTCGGAAAAAGCGACTCATCTTTTAATCTCTCCAAACCAGGTCTCGCCTCATTATTTCGCCTAGATAACTTCGCTAAAATATAATCTGAACGAAATAAGACATAAGACAATAATAAAGAAAAAATTTGGACTAAATAAATCATATGTTATCTTCCTTGCTAATACCAATTTTTATAAAAATAAAAAGCCGCCGTCGCGGCTTTTGTCATTCCATATTAAAAGTCACTCTTGCTATTATCCTCACTCAAGATTTCTTCTATACCTTGCATTCTTTTCCAACGATGCTGTTCTGCCTCTAAAATACCAAGTATGGTTTCACAGGTCTTGTCTATATTATCATTTACGACAAGATAATCAAAAGACTTAGCCATTCTTATTTCTTCAAGCGACACCCTTAGTCTCTCCTGAATAACATCTTCCGTCTCAGTACCTCTTGTAATTAAACGTCTTCTAAGTTCAGCAAGTGACGGCGGAAGCAAAAAGACACTGACAGCATCAGGAATCAACTTCATAGTATTGAGTGTTCCTGGAACAGTAATATCCATAATCGTGTCCTTACCCTGAGCCATTCTTTCTTCAATCGGCCTGCGCGGAGTACCATAATAATTTCCTAGATATTCATCATGCTCAAGAATTTCTTTTTGACCTAGGAGCTCTAAAAACTCCTCTCTGCTCTTAAAATAATAACTGACACCTTCAATTTCACCAGGTCTCGGTTTGCGTGTTGTAATAGAAACTGAATGTCTCATGTCAGGTCTTATACTCAAAACCTTACTTATCAAAGTCCCCTTTCCAACTCCAGAAGGACCCGATACACAAAGTAAAATACCCTTGCGACAAATAGAGTCTTTTCTCTCTTCATCAATTTTCATTGAAGACTTAATCACCTCATCAATAGAGTTACACATACAAACCTCTTCTAATAATTGTTATCCATAAAACAATTACATTTTATTAAAGTGTCAATGCACCGCGCCACAAATTTTAAAATTGCAAAATATCAAAAAAGCTCAACCAAGCTCACTCACAGCCGCCATAAGTTCTTCAGTTTCTAGTGCAGAGAGGATGACATGATCTGAATCAGTAACTATGACAGACCTTGTCTTTTTGCCCGAACTAGCATCAATCAAAGTTCCTCTATCCCTGGCATCTAAAATCATTCTCTTAATAGGAGAACTATCAACTCCTGTAACAACAAGAATCCTAGCTAGATTAACCCTGTTGCCATGACCTATATCTACAAATCTATGTTCACTCTTCATTTCAATTACAATCCAACTTTATATAACATTAAGCACAAGTCCAAGTTTATTCAATATTTTGAACCTGTTCTCTTATTTTCTCCACTGTTGTTTTTGCCTGAATTATTAACCTAATCAATTCAGTATCGGAAGTCTTTGAGGCCATTGTATTAACTTCTCGCATCATTTCTTGAGCAATAAAATCCATCTCCTTACCATTAGCCCCAGACTTATCTTCAAAAAGATAAAAAGCCTCAATGTGACTGTCCAGTCTAGCAAGTTCCTCAGAAATATCTCTCTTATCAGCAACAATGGCAAGTTCTTGAAGTAGTCTTGCCTCATCAAAAGAATCAATATCATTTCCCAGAATCTTCTTTATACGCTGTTCAAGTTTATTAAAAGCCCTCTCGGGTTCGAATTCAGCAATCTCTTCAATCTTAGTTTTTAGATAATCAAGTTCAGCAAGATAAACCTTAATTTTTTCAAAAAGATTTGTACCTTCTCTCTCCCTCATCGCATTTAAATTTTCAAGTGCTTGGGATAAGGCCTCATTAAAAATTTGGACAAGTTCCTCATCGTCCTCATATGAAATCTCATCAAGTCTTAAGACACCGGGCAAGCCAATAATATCTAGTGCCGATGGAACATCCGGCCTATTAATAACTCTCCCCATATCTTCTATCGCCTCACGATACTCTTCAGCAAGAGAAATATCAGGATTAACTCTAAGACCTCTATCCCTCCTGTCAAGAAGCTTAACCTTTACTTCTACCCTACCTCTTGATATTTCACTGGAAACTTCATTTCTAAGATCCATCTCCATATAAGAAAGCTCACTCGGCATATTCACAATCAAATCGAGATATTTGCTATTTACAGACCTGAGTTCAAAGGAAATTTTAAGCTGTGGAACTGCAATATCCGACTTGCCATAACCTGTCATACTTCTGGTCATATAAAATCCTCCGACAAAATCAAATTAAATAGTTAAATATCTCTATCAGCTCTACCTTTTTTAATTGATCAAAGAGAGTGTAGAAAATACTTATTCTCAATTATGTTGACAAAAGTTCATTTTATCCATTATTTATTTCTTAGAACTCAATCTGACCTCAAAACCTTTGTCATAAGTAAGCCTATCGGACTGAAATTCAGTAGCAAGAAATTTTGCATAACTTTCGGCACCTTGTTTCTTGCCTATGACTGTAAATAAATAAGAATCTTCATCCTTAAGTTTAGATCCAGCTTCTAGTATAAGACGCTTCACAGTTTCTTTACCCGTCCTAATCGGCGGATTAAGACTAATATAATCAAAATCTATATTCCCTATATTACCTATTCCGTCAGACTCAATAATATGGTCTTTGGGTATATTCGCAGCACTGGCGTTAATTTGACAAAGTTCAAGTGCTCTTCTATTAATTTCAGAAAAATAGATATCCATTTCAGGGAAAAATCTTTTGAGTATGACACCGATGAGTCCATAGCCTGCCGCAAAATCGAGGAAAAGTCCATTTTTCACTCCCCTAGCACTGAGAAAATCAATAATCTCAGAAATCATAAGAAGAGAACCACGGTCAGCCTGATTCTTGGAAAAGACGGCATTGTCGCTGACAAAGTCAAAATGCTCCCCACGAAAATCGAAGCCAAAGGTTCTTCTTTTGCTTAGCGTTAGGCTGTCCTTTGAAAAATAGTGTTCCATCAGCTTCCCCCTGTAATTTTGAGAAATTATATCAAAGCAAATTATTATCTGCCAATATACTCCACTTCAATCGATTTGTATCTAAGTTGCTCTTCTCCCACTCTAAGATCATAAGTCAATTTACCAGCTTCAAGGTAAAAATCATAAATAGATGTCCTGTCATTCAAATAAGAATATCCATCTCCAGAATCGAGATAATGTCTATATCTAATACAATCATCAGACTTTTCTGAATCTGAATATTTACTTTGTGATCTATTTACATAATATCTCACGACGAGCTCGTCGCATGCTGTCTTATTTCTTTCTTTAAAATCAGCTCTGTCTTCTCTCTTGGCTAGTGGAATAATAGAGCCCTCTTTAACAAACATCGGACAGTGTCCAAGACTCGCTTTTTCTAAAATATAGCCCCCCTTGTCCATATAGATATATTCTCCACTATGAAATGAATACCAACCTCCAGCAGGTAAATATATCGCTCTAGCATAAGTAGAAGGATCTAAAATTGGGGCTACAAGTATGCTATCAGCAAACATAAATTGATCATTTATCGTATATATAAAAGGATCTGAATTGAACTCAAGTGCCATAGGTCTTAATAGTGGCAGTCCAGAACTCAAGTTTTCCTTAATCATTGAATCATATATATAAGGAATCATTCGATACCTCAATTCAATAAGAGTGCGACTGATTTCACTAGTTTCTTCATCAAAAGCCCATGGCTCCTGATATGAAGAATTTATCTCAGAATGGTTTCTAACAAAGGGATAAAAAATTCCTAGTTCTAACCAACGAAGATATAATTCCTTATTCGTATCAGCGAGGAAGCCTCCAATATCCGCTGAAATAAAACCCATTCCACATATCGATAGAGTTAATATCTGACACAGTTGCATTCTAAGTTGACTCCATATGCTCATAGAATCACCAGTCCATGCACCTGCATATTTTTGCAAACCTGCATATGCTGCCCTACTAAATACAAAGGGTCGGCTATCGGGCCTTGCTTCTTTCAATCCTTCATAAGTAGCCATAGACATCTGGTTTGCGAAACGATTGTGCCAATTCTTATGAAATATAGGTAAAGATCTATCGTCATCCTGTGATAAAGTTATTAACTTATCGGGAAGATCCCCATTAAAATTGGCAGGTTCATTCATATCCAGCCAAATTCCAGAAAGTCCATTCGTCTCGACAAAATCTCTTATTTTTTCGCTCCACCACTTCCTGCAAGAACTCTGCTCAAAATCAGGGAACACTGTGTGCCCAGGCCAAACCCAGCCAAAGTAATAATTCTTTTTAGCTATCTCCATTTCCTTATCATTATTAGCAATATCGATATTATCTTGCACTTGATTCTTTCTACTTTCATCTCCACTGTCACTTGGCAATTGATTAATATCGAGCTTACCTTCAAGTATTGACTGCGAACGAGCTTCACTTGGTAAAAGTATATTACGTTCGACGCACTCTTGATAAATTGGATATGCCTCATCATATTTGAGACCAGCATCTATGATTGTAATCAAATCAATATTATTATCTTTCAGCCTATCAGAAGTATTTTTTAGCGAAGAAAAAGCCTCTGCGTTATATGTGAAATTTCTAAACCCATCCATATAATCAATATCCAGATGAATTGCAGAAATAGGAATCCTATGTTTATCAAAATTTTCTAACAAATCATCAATCATCCTATCAGAATAATAAGACCACCTAGATTGGTGATAACCTAAAATACTTCTTTTGGGAACAGATGGAAAAGATAGTAGCTTCGTTAGTTTCTTGTAGGCCTCCTTGAGATTAGAAGAATATGAAATATAAATCACACATTCACTATCTTCTACAGCATAAATTAGCCTATCTTTTTGACTGTGACAAATATCAAAATACGCTCTACTTGGATTGTCAAAAAATAAGGTCCACACTTCATCTGTTTCCGGTTTAATCAGATAAATAATTGGAATTGACTTATATAGAGACTGCCTATTTTCAAGCTGTACGCTAGGATCATCTGTATTCCACATCTTAGCTTGGTATGAACGTTTATTTAAGGGCATCATCAAATCTCCAAGACCATAAACCACAATACTTTTGTCAAGTTCAAAAGACAGTTGCCATACATTGTCTCCAGATTTTTGCTCTCCTATAAGTGGCCTTTTATTATAGTCGTCTATCGGTATATCAGGGTGATTAAATTTGGCATTCCTTAGAATAGCCTCATCATATTTATCAAGATATGATAAATTAAGCAAAAACTTATCTCCCTTATCAAAAGAAATAGCGAGATCTAGTGCTGGAACATTATCATTTGTATATTGCTTCACAAGATAATTGTTAGATGAAAAGTCCAGGGACATCGAGCAGCTGCCTCCAACCCAAACTTCTCTATCTTTTGCTTCGACTTTCTCTGAAAACTCATTAGCTTTTATTCTAAAAACAGCAAAGTCCTTATTATCATAAATTTCAGAAATATAGCTAAAATCGCAATTATTTCCTAACTTAGCACCTGAGAACTTCTGATAATTTTCCTTTAGATTATCATTCCAAAAATCGACTCTATTTTTCATGCTAATTACACCCTCGCAAATCTCTATATACTTATTAGAATGAGTACTATAAGGAGTATTACCATAGCACAAATTACATTTTCAAGCAATTTATAAATTTAATTTAAACGGCTGAATTGCTTAACTTTTGAATTTAAATATTAAAAAGCAATTTAAAAAGTGCTAATTTAATGGGTTCAAAAAATGGGTTCAAAATTTAGACAAAAAATAAGGGAGTAAGCATTTGCCTACTCCCCTTTTTATGTTCTCTTCAGTTGTTAAAACTTTTCTGCTTTATTGCTTGCTACAACATCATAAATCCCACTCGCCGAGGCTCCGTAAATAATTCCGCTAACTATGTGCTGAATGTAATCTTGGTTATAACTAATCGCAAAAACGAATCCTAAAACACCACCAGTGATTACTGCTAAAAGCGGCAACAACTTCCTATCTACTTCAAAGCCTTTCAATAGCTGAACAAAGATAGCCGTTAACGGTATGATGAATAAATTCCAGTCCATAATTTTAATCTCCTTTTTTTTACTTTATTCTGTGTGCTTTTTCATTAATGTGTTTTTCTAAAGTATTCCTTGCCTTGTGCGCTGTTCCATTTGCTCCATTTTTAATAGCGTGGTCAAGTAGTCCGAGCAAGGCTTCGCAAAATATACTATTTTCAGCGTAGATATCTTCAATTAATTTATTTTGTTTAATATCTCTTTTTTCTAAATCTTTTACAGTTGTTTCCAGTTTATCCACGTGCAGGGTAATAGCTGACATACTTTCTGAAATGTTTTGAATGTGTCTTAAATCGACAACGCTGTCGGCTATTTCTGCTAGCTTACTAAGAGCTTTGTTCTTCTTCGCTCTCCTTTCGCTCCACTTTTTGAACAGGATGCCTTTGCTCGTTAGTACACCTACTGCTCCAACTACTGAGGATATTAGAATAAGTGCAGAGCCAACCACTGAAAGTGTAGACAAAAAATTCAAAAAATGTTCCCGGTATTCACCTATCATTTTATTCTAAGCCTCTGTCCAACTGTAATTATATATGGTTGTATTAAATTATTGAGTTTTTCTATTTGCCTGTAGTCTACTCCGTATTTTTGCCCTATGCTCCAAGGCGTCTCACCAAGTTGCACAGTGTGGATAATTTCATCTGTTGTATCTTCCAGCTTGCAAGGTTTTATATAAATATCTCCTTTATCTTGAGCACAAATCCATAAATTTGTGTCCAATTGCACCCAAGCACCAGCGAAGCCTCGGTCTTTTTGCTGATTAATAACAGAAACTTTTGACCCTGCTCTTAATATACCCACGACATCCCCCACAGAATTATCAGCTATAGACTTATTTCGCACATTAAGGTCTACCAAGGTCATATATGTACCATTTGGATAATCAAGCGTTTTAGGCGTGTTTTCGTGCGTTTCCTGCGTTCCATTGAAATTTTTAACGCTTAAAATATAGTCAAGTGGGTCAATTAATAGACCATTTTCCCAAATTGATACGTGTAGGTGGCTTCCTGTGCTGTTTCCCGTTGTGCCTTGATAGCCTATCTGTGCATTGCTACTTACTTTACTACCCTTTGTTACTGTTATCTCATCAAGATGACAATACAAGATTCTGTAAATTCCGTTACTAATTTGGATATAGTTACCGTTAAAAGCGTGTCCGTATCCTACTTCTATAACAGTACCGTCTATCCCTGCAAAAATAGGTGCTCTGTGTTCTGCTGCACTATCCACGCCAATGTGTCCAATATAGGCTTCGGGGAATCTTATTGTGTCAAATGTACCAGCTTTATATTTTTTCGTTATCTCTGACAACTCACCACCCTGCACTTTGCTCGGGTCAATTAGGCAAGTAATTTTTACATTTTTCTTGTGAAAAATTGAATATGCCGACTGCCACCAATTGTAATTGAAATCATCTCTTTTTTCTTCCCTTTTGCTTCCTGCTATTATGCTCGGGTAGTTTTTTATCATTTTGTTACAGTCCAAATCTCCACTATATCCATTCAGCCGCCCTTTATCTGAATACTGCCAAAGACCAATGCTTGCTCCCTTGTATGGTGGGTCGGTACTAGGGTTGTAAGTCCAATGAGCTAACCAATGGTCATATTTTTGCAATCTGCTATCGTCTAACCTGGTTTGAAACCAGCTTGTGGAACTGTAGATGCTTGCGAAATATCCTGCGTTCTCAATTGTTTTACAGAATGCAATAACTGCATTAGTCAATTCAGTTCGATAGGCTTTTAACTGATAATATCCATCTTCAACGTCAATTGCTAAAGGTAATTTTATATCTTTCCCTTGTGCGAACTTAATTAATTCATTTGCTTCCTTTTGTCCTTGTGCTTCATCTACTGCACAACTGTACCAATAAAAACCACAAGGAACGCCCCTTTTATTGAACTCTGCGTAATGTGTGTTTGCGTGGGTATCTATATATGTACTTCGCCCGTCACCGTATCCAGTAAACCCAGCTCGAATCATAACTCCGTCAATTTCTTTACTCAGCAAGTCATAATTAATTAACTTAGGGTCTTGCCACTGTGAAACATCAATTACTAATTTCATTCTCTTCCTCCTTTTCTAATTCACACAAAAAAGCTATATTGCATGCTAAATGAGATAAATGACTGATTCCCGACTCTTTATCTTTGCTTGTAGGATTGTCTATATATGCCAAAAAGTGACGAAATGCAGCATCTCTATATCTTTCTTTTTCTACTTCTTTCCATTTATCTGTAGTTTTATATTTGTTAACTCCGTACTCTCTTACCATTGCTATATCTTTAATAATTTGAGTAGGTACAAGAGATAATTTCAACTTGCCTTTATCTGCCTTAATTTCATAGTTCATAAAACTAGCTATCGCTTTCTAATAAAATTTGAGCAATAAAAAAGAGCCTATTTCTTTGGTTTTAATATATATCCGTATTCCTTACTTTTATAAGTAATACCACAAGTGTTACGCTTTTTACCTGTGTCCATTTCTTCTACTTTGTAAAGTTCTGAAATTCTTTTATTCCCTGTCACAAATTCATCTAAATAATCGCCACGGCTACCAAATATAAAAAAGCTGTTACCGTTTCCCAAGTTATCCTCAATTAGTTCTAATAGCTTCGCTCCGTGCTCGTGGGTAAATGGGGGCGCTTTTTCGAGATATATTGCTGAACCTGTAACTGCTCCAGTTCTAATGCTATTTAGGTACGGTGGGTCTAAAAAGAATATTGTGTTTTCTCGCTTTTCTTCTCCAGTAAATTCCTTGTGGCGTATTACATCGATTTTATGTAATTCCCTTTTATATTGTTCTAAATCTTGAGCCTTGTCGAGCGGTGGTGAAACATTGAGGCTGTCTCCGCCTCCCCTTATTGAAAAGAATAGGTTATAAAAAAGATACATTTCTTCACTTACTTCCCCAGTCTTTGGTAGCAATCTACCGCAGCATTCACAATATTTTTTATTCAATATCTTTGTTTTATACGCTCGCTTTATTTTCGCCCAGTCTGTATTGTTTTCATCTTCTCCTGCTTTTTGCTTCGCTCTATATTCTGCGTGCATTTTTCTTGTGTCCAGCTTTGCGGTAATTGGTAAATTTAAAGCGTCACACAATACTCTTTTAACCTTTAATATTTCATCAGTTATATTAATTGTATCTTCTAAAAACACGCATTTCATAGCTTTATCGCAAAAATCTGCTTCAACGTGTAAGTCAGGAAGTTTATGTTTTACATTTATAGAAACAAACGCACTTCCAGCGAACATATCATAAAAGTTCGTTGCTCCTTGTTCTTTCAGCTCTTGAACTGTTTCTAATACTTTATCAATAACAAGTCGCTTGCTACCCATGTATGCAAAGGGTTTGTTTATTTTTCCATTGTTTAAATAAATACTCATAATAAAAAAAAGAGAGTTTTTACACTCTCTTTAATTCCTTTCTGTTTATATATGTACTTTATTATTCCCTTTCGAATTTTGAAAATAAAAAAAAGAGTCCGCAATTCGAACTCTCTTTAGTAAATTTAATAATTTATTTTATTAATTATTCATATGTTGTCTGTTGTGTGCCTAATCTTAACTCTTCTCGTCTTTTCTTAACCTTTGCATATGCAACAAAACACAATACTAACTGAATCAAGACAAAAGGCGCATATATAAACATAAACAGAATAGAAACGGAGTATAGTATTCCGGCAACTAATCCCGCCCAATTCTCTTTCAATGCGTATGCTACCCAGTTAAAAATATAAGCAATACCGACTAAAACCAGGTGCGGAATCATTGCCACAATAGCTAAGCCAAGCCCTATTGCTTGACTGTCCGTTTCGCTTTTTGCAGCTGTATCGCCCAGGTACACAAACATATAAATAAAATATGCTGTTGTTAATAAAATTGCTACTAAGTACAAAATGTTTCTTCTGTCTAACTTTTTGATTTTTGCTTTATTGCTCATAATCATTCCCCCTTGAATTGATAATTACTTTATTCAAGCAACAGAAATATATTAACATTTTAGCAACAATTTTCAATAGCTTTATTCTTTTTCTTCTTCCCAGCTCGCAGGAAATTCTTCGGGGCTGTGCATTGTTGGAGATACACAAATATAAGTTTTTTCGGGAACTCCAAATAATACTTTGTCGCCTATTTGATAAATATTATCAATATCTAAAGGTTTTACATATTTCTTTGGCTTTTCATCTTTATCCACTCGCTCCCATCTATCAGAGTCGTGTGGATTCTCACCCCTTTTTGTCCTATGCTCTTTTGTTGCTTTGTATAGTCTATTTTTATACTTTCTTATTGCTCCAGCTTTTACGAACTCACCAACTTTAAACTCTAACATCATATCAATAAATTTTACCAATTCAGACGGAGGCAAGGCTGAGGCTAATTGTTCAGCGACTCTTGCTTTTGTTTCTTCTTCTGGGGTTCGAACATTTTCGACTATGCTAATAATGTCATTGATTCGCTCTTCTAGAATTTCATCTGTGTCTACTTCTTTGAACTTGCCATCGATGACTGCCGTCACTCTCGGCTTCCTGTACGTTGTATCAATGTTAATCGTTTCCAACATTTTCTTTAATCTCCTTTAATTCCTTTTCTAATTTTTCAATTCTATTATTTAATTTTTGAATTGCTAAAATTGAACTAATGAATAACTGCTCATAATCAACTGTAAAATATCCTTGCTCATTTTCTTTTATTACTTCCCTTTGCCTTGCTGTGGGTAGTGCCTTGATGACGTCTTGAGCAATTACTCCAAGTTGTGTCTGATTCGGGGTCTCTTTATAACTAAATCTTTTAATCTTTATGTTATAAATTTCGTCCTTCTCTTCTTCGCTAACGTCTTGAATATTAGTCTTTAGATTCTCATCTGAGGTCTTTTGCAAAGTTCCAGAATAGTAAATTGAGCCAGCATAAAGCGAAGAAACGTCTATTCTTGAGCTGTTAATTCTTGCAGATACCGAGCCCCCAGTGAAATTTAAAACGCCTGGACGCGAATTATAATCAAGGCTACCAAGCGTGCCGAATTGCGAGCGGACTGAACCTGAAAAGCTTGCATTAGCACCGCTTAACGCTCCGACTGTTCCAGAAACTCCTCCAAGCGTTCCAGACAAATTTGATACACTTCCGCCCATTGAATAAATTGAACCAGTCAATCCACTGACCGAACCACTGACAGAGGATACACTACCTCCCATTCTGTACACTGTCCCTCTCAAGTTGCTTGCCGTGCCTGTTATTGTTTTGCCGTCAATTATGGCACGCTTGCAAACCATCTCTCCGTTCCAGTCGACAGAAAACGCCTGCTCTTTGTCGCTTTTCTTTTTAGCGTACAAAAAATAACCAGTGCCAGTACAATTTAAAAACAAGACTCTGTTAGAATCTTCACTTTTAATCATATTATCTGTGATATCCCAAGCACCTATTCTGCCACGCTCTGCTGTGATTGAACCTCTTACATCTGCCTGCATTGCTCGGAGTTTGCCATCCCAGCTTACCGAAAAGCGTGTGTCGTTTTCGGCTTTCATTTTTAAAGCTAAAAAATTGCCAGTACCCTTGCAATTCATCAGCATTGTCCTGTCGACATCTTCCCAATAAATCATATCATCTTTAATTAAGAATCTGCCAATTCTGCCAGTCAAAGCTTCAACATTGCCTTTTATATTTACATCTTTCGCCGTTAAATAACCGTTCCAGTCGACTTTGAAAAGAGGCTCGCTTTCTCCTGCTTTTTTCGCAAGTAAAAAATTATTGTTCGTGTCTCCACTTAGGTAAAACGTTCTCTTGCTGTTGCTGTTTTCTAAATAGTTCTCGTTAAATCTGAAGCCACCTATTTTGCCTATTTTTGACTTTATTACACTTGCTTCAATATGGTCTGCTTTGATTGCTCCAGCTTTTATGTTTTCAGCTCCAACAACATTCGCTCCAAGTCCGTTTCCAGTGCTTAAAACTGTCCAGTTCCAAGCCCCTGTGGATAGTTTACCTTTTGCAATTCTTAAGCCTTGAGGACTTAGTTCCATTGCTGAGCGTCCATCTTCTGAAATGAAACGAATACCTCCAGTAAAATATTCAATCTTTCCACGATTCAAACCACTGTTTAAATCGTTGTTTAATTTTTCAACAAATCCTTTTACTTCGTTAAGATTAATATTTTTCGAGGGATTATCCCAATTGGCTATTTTTTCGCTCACTTCGCTCAGAAGCTTTCGCTCGTCTCTTTGCTTCATCTGCGTTGCGTTTTCTCTTGTTTCGATTGTTAATTTAGTTTCAAGAGTTTCTAAATTTGTAACCTTACCAGTAACTCTGCCCTTTAAATTGCCGAGGTCGTCATCTGCAAGAGTAACAGTATCGCCCAACCCTACTTTTATTTTTTCGTTGCTATCCACGGCAACAGCAACCTTATATGTAATTTTAGGCTTACTTAATATCGCAAGTGCTTCTTTTGTTTTAGTTAAAAGCTCATTGACATCTTCGACATCGTGAAAAATCTTAACTCCGAAAATATTCTCCCTTGCTCCTGTTTGTTCGTTTTTTACACCATATATATTTTTGGCTTCAGAATTTTCAACAAACATTTTATTATTGTTAACTCTTGCAAAGTCTAATCTTCTGCCGTATCCGCCTGATTGTGTTGATTCACCTTTTCCGAATCCATAAAGGGCGGTAATAATATCAGTACTATCTACTGTTTTAGTTAGTTTCAATAAATCCTTGCCAGCTTCAAATCTCCTACCGTTGTCTCGACCTATTCTCTTGTGTATCTCTAGTTTGCGAGTTACAGTTTTTGCACTGTTTGAAGATATCGTAACAATCGGCAAAGCCTCAACATCAAAAGTCTCTAGTACTTTCTGAACTGCTTCTCTTACGCTTGTGCGGTAAAAATTTAAAGAATTTGTTGTTGCTTGTTCTGCTCTGTAGTCAACTTGCCAACGTGTACCCGACAATATTTTTTCAAAAGTCTCTCGACCGTTGTCATCTCGTGTCCTCTTATCTTCAACGAAATAGCCGAATAATTCATATATGGATGCTTCACAATCAACACGGCTAATTTTTTCATCTCTTATAACTCTAGTCGCAATAAATTCGTAACATCTTTTTTCGCTACTTTCTATCGGGATATATACTCTCGTCTGTTCGCTTATCTTCTCAAGAGTCTTAAAAGATAAAGTGATATTTAACGGCAATGCTTCTTTTAATGTAACATCAAATGCTTCTATTAATCCGAGTGTTTGCTCTTTTGGTTTTAAAATAATCAAATCCACTTTCGCACCACCTCGCATTCTTCAATTGTTCCACCTGCAGAATTTAAAACAATAGAATAGCTATATTGTTCATTGCCTATTTTTGGCGGTATCTCTAAGAATTTACTCTCTAATGTTAGCCACTCGGGCTTTTGCTCGCCGTTAGCTAAAATCATCTTTTTATTGCAATCTATTGTTATTTTTTCGCCACTTGTAAAACTCTGCGAATTACTTTTTTCTAGCATCGTAAAATATTCAATTTTGCCGTTATTGCGTTCTACAAGCTTTATATTTTTAGTTGCTTTTGTGACTATTTTTATTATAGGACTGCAGGATGCAGACGCTTCCCAAGTGCTGATATTTATAGTGTTAGCCTGCACCCTTATCCCATTTTTTTCTTCACCCCGTCTAACCACGGTCGCGGTTCGCTCTTCCCTTACTCCTGCTGGGCAATAAAAGGTCAAAGAAAACTCTGCCCAAGTATTGTTTCTTTTTATCTCTCTCGCCCTGCTTAGTATTGCTATGTTCTGCGTTTGTGGATAGTCTCGCAAGACTAAAGGTTGCAGAGTTTTATAGTTCACTAAAGAAGCTAAATAATTCAAAGTATTAGAGAGTTCTGCTCGGTTTTCAGATATCAAGGTACAATCAACTGTTATTTCACTCGCTTCTGTTTCTGCTCCTAAAAATAGAACACCATCCACGGCTTGCACAGTTCTTAAATTCTTCGCAGGAGTTAATGTTCTTGTTACTCTTTTAACATTTACAATCTTGCCGAGGTCGCTTTTGCCGTAAATAAATAAATTATCATTGTTAATAATCTTAATCACGCTCTAACACCTACTCCCCTTAATTCGTTCAAACTAATTCTATTTAGCTCATCTGCAATCTTGTAAACATCTGCTTCTTCTCTGACTACTAACTGCGAAACAGTAATATTAATATTATTGTTGCTTGTGCTTGCTCCTGCTTCTTCTCTGACTATCTTTCGCAAATCGTCCAATGCTCCAACAAATTCGGGTCGTTTTTCACCAACACCAATAATAGACGGCTTTGAAAATATTCCCCCTTTGTCGTACCACTCAATTCCAATTTTGGGAATCTTTACGCCAAAGCCAATATCAACGCTGTCAACTTTAAAATGCGGTAAAGGTATGTGAGGCAACTTTATTTGAAATGTGAACAATTTCTTTATATTACCCACAGCACCAGATATGAAATTCACAACCGTTTCAATGGGTGATTTGATAGCGTTCTTAATTCCCTGCCAAGTGTTGCTCGCTGCATTAGAAATATTGCTCCAAGCTGTTGAGAGTCTGCTCGCTAAGTTGTTGATAGTTCCAGAAACAGCTCCAGTTATACCATTCCAAATATTAGTCGCTCCATTTTTTACACTTTGCCAAGAATTAATAACTGAATCTTTTAAGCTGTTAAATACATTAGAACAAGTATTTTTTATATTATTCCAAAAATTTGCTAAGAAACTCGATACAGCGTTCCAAACTGTTATAGTTGTGTTTTTTATCGTTCCCCAATTTGCAATTATTACACCTGCCAGTGCCGCCACTCCTGCAATTACTAATCCAATAGGGGACATAAATGCACCAATTGCCGCAGCAATTGCACCGAACGCAATGACAGCAGGGGCAACAATTGCACCGACTGCAATAAATCCAACAATAAACTGTTGAATGCTCGGGTCTAAACTTGTAAATGCTTCTGATACGCTTCGCATAATTTCAACAAGTCTCTCAAGTATCGGCAAAGCTATGGTTTGAAAACTGTCAAATAATTCTGCTCCTATTACTTTCAGACTGTTGAATATTTGCGTCATCTTATCGGCTGGGTCAAGAGTACTTTCAAATGTTTCAGATACCTTGCCACTTGCATTTTCTGCCGACGTCGCTAATTCATCAAAGTTAAATACACCTTTGTCCAATGCATCCAGCATAAACACGGCTCCGCGTGTTCCGAAGTATTCGCTTGCAAGTGCAACTCGCTCTGTTTCTGTTGTAGCATTATTTAATGACTCTGTTAGCTGCTGCATTCCGTCACGCAAGGTCAATCCATCTTTTGCGAACTTAACACTTGCCAAAGATAAATAGTTAAGCCCCTTTGATGACTGTACTCCAGCTTGTTCCATTTTGCCTATTAGCATACTAGCCTCGGAAAAGCTCAATCCCAACTGTTTTATTATCGGAGCTGAATTTCTTAAGCTCGTGTTAAGAGTTCCGCTCTGAACGCCTGTTAATTGCATTGTGTTCAAAAGACTATCCAAAATACTATCGCTGTCCTTTGTGGATAGACCGAAGCTCTCCATCATTGCTTTAGCGTTCCGCACGCTTTCAGAAACTTCAACGCCTGTTAATTTTGAGAACTTTAAAAAAGATTCTGATACTGTTTCTAATTGGTCACCAGTCAAGCCAAACTGCGTATTTATTTCGCCAACTGCTGAACCTACGGCTTCGAAGCTTGTCGGGAGTGCCTGTGCTACGTTCTTCACAGACTTCTGCAAATCTTCAAGGTCTGTACCAGTCGCGCCTGTCGCAATTGCTACACCGTCAAGGGCTTCATCTATTTCTTCCCAAGCCTTTTTCGCTCCGTAGCCAATCGCAGCGAATCCTGCAGAAATCGGTGCAAGCTTCTTGCCTACGTCTTTTAATTTATTCCCGAAGCTTTTAAAACTCTCGCCAATCTTCGAAAACTTCGAGCCTGCTTTTTCTGCTTCTTTTAATTCTTTCGATAACCTTTCGACTTCCTGCTTTGCTACTGCTATCTCTCTTGTTACTTTTCTATAAGCCTTTTCACCTTCTTCTGTTTTGCGAAAATCTTCGTCCATTGAACTTTGAACATTCTTTAATTCGTTCAATTTGTTTTTAGCTTCCTGAAACTGCTTTTTTAAGAGGCTTGTCTTTTGTGCCAGAAGCTCTGTATTTTTTGGGTCTAATTTCAAGGCTCTTTTTACTTCTGATAACTCTTTGCCTAAAGACCTGAAATCGCCGTTAATTTCTTTTAATTTTTTCGCCAAAGATGAGGTCTCGCCGTCTATCTGAATTGTTAACCCTTGTATTTTTCTAGCCACTAGCGTACCTCCTTTCTATCCGAACAGCCTTTGCATATCTGCAGATGTTCCTGTTCGCTCGCTTTGTTCGTTTTCGCTTATATTGTTCTTAGCTTTAAAAAAATCTAATAAGCCCCCTAATGTGAACACGCGCAAATCCGAATAGCTAAGACCAAAAGAAAAAGCCAAGTGGATAAGTACATTAATATCCAACTCGGCTTCTGCTCCTGATTCTGTTTGTTCGTGTTCGGGGGTTATTGCTTTGAAAACAAAGAAAATATATATTTCGATATTACATTCTCGGTAAGATAATCAACGGTGGGTGGCTCATCTCCTAAGAATCTTAAAAATCCAAGGTAGTCGCCTGCATATTCATCGTTCCCACCCTCCGTGAACATACAAAAAAGAATTTTATAAATTCCGTTAATATCGTAATTAACCACGGTAGTGTTTTCGTTGTTCTCAATAAAAGGGGCGATTACTTCTAAAAGCTTCTCGCCAAACTCCATCTCGTATCTATGTAATACCGTCACGCCTGTGCTTAATTTATAATCTTTTCCATTCATATTAATTAACATTTATCAAGCTCCAACTCCTGCCTCAACTGTTGTACCATCTTCATTCTCGTCCTTTTCGTCTGCCAGCGTAATTGCTGGGAACTCGGCGGTGGTTAGCGTTTTATACTCTTCATCATCGGGGGTATATCTTGCCGTGAACACTCCTGTCTTAGGGTCACCCAAAATTGTAACAGGCAGCTTCTCTGTTATTACTTCTTTGCCTCCTGCTATTGTTTTATATTCTTTTTTTATCTGCCCTGCTGACACGTTATATAACACGTGGCGAATCTCTTGCTTGTCACCGCTGACTGAAAAGAGTAAACAAAAGGGTTTTTGTTTTGCGTTTTTGACTTCAACAAGTGTACCCTTGGTCGTTCGTCTGTAGCCTAAATGATTAATTAAAAACCAATCTGGGAACTTTGCCATTTCAAGTTCACCAGTCTTATGAGTCGAAGACATCTCTGTATAATATACTCCGTTATCGGCGTAAAAATTAAGTTCTTCAGATACATCTTCAATGCTTAAATTTACCGCACCAGGTATCTGTATCGGTGTGCCTTTCGGTTTGTTTTCTGTCTCATTCCACTTGCTGACATAAGTTTCAGAAAAACCAAAATTAACTTTGTTTTTATTCGTTTTATTCGCTGTCTTTGCCATAGTCTTTTAATTCCTTTCTTAATAAACTGTCACAATCGTATCAAACATTCTTTCACTTGATATAAATTGACTTCCGCCCGCTTCGCAAAAATCTTTGTTATCTGTGAAAGATTTAATGATTCGCTTTATTAATTTGCTGTCTTTGCTTTCTGTGCAAACGTGAAGATGAAAGACTGGGAAACAAAAATAATTGACATCATCTGCCCCGAAGCCTATCGGCTCGCCATCTTCTATCCACACGAATGGAAGCTCTTGAGCCTTTTCGAACGCTCCAACCGCTGAACGCAACCCAAGCGGTTCTAAAATATTTTTTATATCTGTGTAATTCCTAATCATTAAAATCTTCCTCGAATCTTTTAACAACTTCGTCTTGTACCATTTTCTCGACCTTTTCTATGTGCGAACGACCACGATAAAATCCGTGACGACCTACAATATGCGGATACTCTAACAAATGCGGTTGCCAATAATTTACGCTGTAAATAGTAACCGTCATTTCGTCATCAAGATTCCTTTCTTCAAACACCGACCACGAATTGCGATATTGCGGTCTTGTTTTGCTATTCATCGTCTGGAACAAACTGCTCGCACTTCGCTTTAATTCTTTCACTCCGTCTTTGGCTACTTCCTTAGCAATTCGCCGAAGCTTTTGTCTTGTTTCGTCTCCGAACTTTTGAAGAATTTCTCGAGATACTGCTTCAAGTCTGTTAGTCGTTATCATTTACATCACTCGCCTTTCTTTGAAGTGTAAGTTCAGTAATTCTAAATCCATTTTTTACAGTTGAATAACTTCTTATTATGCTGTATCTCTCGCCCCTTAATTTGCAAGATGACTCGCCTAAATATTCGAAGCTGTGAACAGTAACAATATACTGTGGTCTAAAATCAGACTTAGAAGCATAATAAAATTCTGAACGATTCACGCTTTGGACATCGCAATAAACCGCCCGTGTTGTTTCTATTCGCTGAATATTGCCATCTTCGTCTGTGCCGTTTTCGCTTATATCTGTAAAATAAAGAATATCAGTTGCTTCCATTTGCCGTCTCCTTAATCATTAGGTCTCGCAAATTCGAAGCTAACCACTTAGGTCTCTCACCTGCTCCTTTTTCTTTGAACTTCCACACAACAAGGTCGCAAATGTAATCGCGAATCACACCATTGCTTTCATCTGCTCGGACTCCGTTAATATATTCAAGTTCTTTTTTTGCTTGTTCGATTAATTCAAGGAGATAACTATCTCTGCTATCCCCTAAAATTCCTAATTTATTTTTTACTAGTTCCAGCATCCAAGCTATCTCCTTTCATCAACTTCTACTTGCTACTAATGGTCGCCCCTTGATGGAACTGCCTTTGGTGCTTGCATTGTTACAATTGCAAAATACTTAGGATTGAGAATGTTTCCATCGTAAAGTGCTGTACCTTTAAACACAGTGTTATCTTCGATGAATTTCACGTGTTCAGATTTCTCAAGTCTGACTGCTTGACGTTCCGCAAGTACGTACCCATTTTTAAAGTCGCCAATAACAACGCTGTCTTTTGCTGTCTTGTCACTCAATACAACCTTCGCACCGTTAGGCAATACAAAAGAATCTTCATTTGCAACAACCAATGCACCTGCGTGATTCTTGCCGTAGGTTTCGGGCAAGATATGAGTATAGAAAGTTTCACGACTCATAACTGCCAAAGTGCTATCAATCTCTACATCGTCACCGCCAATCTTAGCGAACGCACCAAGCAAGGCAAGGACTGAATTTGCTGTGACCTTCTGGTCGTTTTGACTCTCCAATGCCTTAACGATACCTGTGGGTTGTTTTTCCCCTGTACCGTTTAAAATTGCGTTATCTAATTCCTTTGCCATTGCTCTTGCGATTTCATTCTCGATATAATCGGCAATAGATACATAGGTATCGGTCTCAATTAATGGACGACAAAGAGAGACATATCCACCGAGTTTATAAGCGTCAAGGTCGACTGTCTTAATTTCTGCGCCTTTCATCTCAGTGAGACTTGCGCACTTCTCCGTCCATACTGCTTTAAAGCCGCCAGCGTTGTAAACAATTCTTGATGGTGTTCCAACTCTTAAAACTGTAACTTTGTCATATAACTTTGAATAATTGCCAATCTTTTGATTGATGCGATTAACAAAGTATTGTGGTATCAAGAACTCTGTGCCTTTCAATACTTCGGCTGGGGCTTCTCTTTTTACAATCGAAACAATAGAACGCAAGAATGCCTTGTTTTCATCTTGCTCAATGTTTCTAATTCTTTCGCTTCTTGTTTCTACTTCCTTGTTCATAGTTCTTTCTTTCCTTTCTGTGTCTGTGCTTTTTTCTGCCTGCTCTTTTTCTTCAATTGTTTCTGTCTCGGCTTCTACTTTTTCAACTTCTTCAGTGAACTTTTTTAAAGTCTCGCTAAGCTCAGAAATTAATCTGCTAACTTCTTCTAACTTTCTTTTTGTTTCATCTTCTTCTGCTGTGAGTTCTTCTGCACGCTTTTCAACGTCTGCCAACTTTTCTTCGTCAACAGAATCTTCCAAGCTATCCAACTCGCTCGACAAGTTCTCGAACTCTGCATTGATTTCTTTGCTACGCTTTAAAAGTTCTTCTTCTGAATTTTTAGCAACTGCCAACTTCGCTCTTGTTTGCTTGATTAAAAATTGCTTATCCATTTCTTTAATTCCTTTCTGCTATTTTCTTTTTTATATCTTCAATTCTTTTATTGAATTCTTGCTTTTTATTCCGCCCTGCGTACTTAGCTCTTGCGGATATGTCTGTCTGTGGGTAGGCTGGGAACGGGGTAACAGATACTTCTAACAAGTCTACATTTAACAAAGTATCAACAGTGCCTCGTTCTGTCTCTTCAACCACGATGCCGTTTTCCTTGTATGTAAACCCAAACGAACAGCCCTTTATATCCTGCCTTTTTATTTTTTCGTAGACTGATACCGCCTCGGGGTCTCTGCTATTTAGTACCGCTCTGCCCCAAAGTCCTTTGGTTGTCTCTTCCAGTTCAAGAGTACCATTGCTCATTCTTGCTAACACTCTTCCAGTTTCGTGGTTAATCAAGCAACAAACATCGTTATTTTTTAAACTCTCACGAAATGCACCTCGCTTAATGGATTCGTACCATCTCTTGTCTATTTCTATCTCCGTATCAAAGACTGCAAAATAACCTTCGATTATTAAGTCTGTAACGCCGTAATCACGTTTTTCGCTCGCTCTTATTTCGGAGTTTGGACAACGTCTAATATTTACGCTCATATATTTCAATCTCCTTTCTGTTTATCTTCGCTC
The DNA here is from genome assembly GCA_023420115.1 of Bacillota bacterium. GTDB lineage: Bacteria > Bacillota > Clostridia > Saccharofermentanales > Fastidiosipilaceae > JAEZWR01. Next base: position 33,562 of record JAEZWR010000063.1, read on the forward strand.
AGTTTTTTTTGCTCGCCTATCTTTTCTTTTGGTATATAGTTCTCAAGCATTACTAAATCGTTAAGACCGTCAATCGGCGCAAGACCGACCCAATCTCTGACTTCGTTACCAGTCACAACTCCTTGCGACCTTAGTTCTGTGCCAATTCTCGCAAGGGTCTCGAGACCGTATGCGTAAAGCCCCCAAGGATTAAATTTAAAATACATATTAGGCGATAATAGTAATTTTTTAGTTAACTCTTGTTCGATTATCTGTGCATATACCAATAATTTAGTTCGAACGAAGCTGTTAAATTCTTCACTTTTGAAATCTCCAACCCCAAGAAAAAAAGACGGTAAACCAAACACTGCGGATACTGTCTTTTTATCTAATGTCATAGTCTCTGTTATTGCTATATCTTTAAGAGTTAACGGCTTCAATTCTTTAAAATTAAAGGTGTCATCTGGTACTATCCACGGCAAGCCCCTTTCAGTACTTTCAAAGTAATTTTTGTAAACAGCTTGCCGACCTTCTTTTGTTCTTAAAATGTCCGAACTTGTGTTCATTGAGATAACTAAAGGTGGCAAAACTTTATTACTCAAAAATCTTTTCCGAATTACAGATGCCTGTTTTAAATTCTCTTTTACGTCTTGCAATTCAACACTGTAGCCCTCGCCCCAATTTGTATAATCGCTTCTAGGGTTTAAGACAAAGTGAAGTACATCTGTCGGGCTGTATCTTTTTCTATTTATTTCTATCTCATAAAGTTCAACACGCCCAGGTTCTATTAATGTAACTTTTTTCGAACTTATCGGGGTTATTTCTAATAAATGTCCTGTATCACTATCATACTTTGGCAACGCAAAAGCATTTCCATAGACAAGCATATCGCGCACAATTTTTTGTACCCAAGTCTGTCTTGTTAGATAAGGGGTTGGAGAAATGTCTATAATTCTCGACAATCCATTAACCACTCGCCTATCTCCGTGTTCTGTGTTTTCTTTTAAATGAATTGTCATAATTGCAAGTAATTCAGAAATTCTATTGATTGCTGTCTTTATCTCGGGTACGTCCGACAGCCGAACATATCCATAAGGTGCATAATCTCCGCACCCTGTAAAAAAATCAAAAGCGCTCTCGCTTCCAGCTGGAAGCATTGAACGCTTCATAAATCTATCAAGTATTTTCATTGTCGCTACTCCAATCTAGCCACGCTCTTACCTTGTCCTCGTTGTTGTTACTGTTTAGCATTCTCAAACACGCAAACACCGAAGCGTCAAATAAATCAATTCTTGCTTCGGGGGCTACCTTTTCATATTTCATTGCGTCATCAGCTATCGGCACTGCGTGAACATTCTGCACGCAATACTCATATGCTTCTGAATGCAAGTAATATAATTTTTTATCAATCGCTTGTTTTTCGATTCGCTTAAATCCTTGCGACTTGTGATATATGAGCTGCGGCTCGTCAAACATTTTAAAGCCGTTATCAAGCATTAAGCCAAAAAATTCATTGCTGAATTTTCTATCATATCCGACTTCGCAAATATTGAAGCCTTTGCTTCTCATCTCAATAAACCAATTAACCACGTCAATATAATTAACTGTAGGTGTGTTCGTCATAGTTAGCCATCCATCGTCACGCCAGCCGAATATTGGAATCTTATCCTCTTCAGCCTTTGCACTCGCTTGTGTTATCGGGAAGAATGCGTGAGTGATTATTATGTCCACGCCTTTATAATTCCCGTAGAGTGCCGAGGCGGTTAAATCGTAAAGCCTTGATAAATCTGCACCGCCGTACCACTTTATCGGGAGTTTTGCTAACTCGTCCAAATTCCAGCTATATAATTCATCTGACACTCTAAAAGTATCAATATTAAAATAACTGCGAATATTAGACGTGAATATATTAAGTGACTTTGCTAAAAATTCGGGACGAAGCTGTGGGTCGTTCTTTGCGTTAATTGCGTCTCTTAAAATATCCCTAGGACGTATCGTTATTCCGTAGCTCGGGTTTGCTTTTTCAATTTCTTCGGGGTTAGTAAAATCTACATCACCATTTTTATCTTCATCAGCTTTACAAATAAAAATAAAAATATTCTCATCTTCGTCTGTCTTGTCTAATACCCTTTGACACTTTTCTAAGTGCTTATAACAAAAACTTAATTTACTCATTCCAGCCGTTGTTATACCTAAGCAAAGTCTATTCGTGTACGCTTTTCCAGCATCTCTTATAACTGTGTACTGCTTAGGCGTTTTATATGCGTGAAGCTCGTCACAAATTTGTATGTTTGAGTTTAACGAATCTTGCCCATCGGGGTTTGAAGCAAGTGCTTCAATTCGTACCGTTCCGTCTGCAAAGCTAGAGTTTTCTACCAAGTGAGCCATATTATTATCCAATACTCGCCAGCCTGCTTTTTGCGCATTCTTCAAGGACTTATATAAGTGCTTTGTCAAATTAGACTTTATAGGCTCGAAAGATTGCATTGACTGTTTCAAGTTATCGCCAATTATTAAAACGTTCGAACCACCTCGTCTTTCAAGAATCGCACACGCCCAAGCAAGAGCGGCAATAAATGAAGTCTTGCCATTCTTTCTCGCAACAAATATAAAAGCTTCTTTATATCTTCGCTCGGGTGTTCCTTTGTAATAAAATCCAAACAAATTAAACACGATATACTTTTGCCACGGCTGTAATAAAAAGGGCTTGCCCATTAATGGAGTTGTATCAATTGATTCGCCTTTATAATGAACGAACTGTGTTTCGATTAAATCAATGACAAGCGATGCCGAATTTTCTCGAAATTCAAAATCACTATTATCTAAATCTTCAAGAAATCTATTAATCCCCAATTTTTCATATTTGCCTGCGTTCCTTTTGCCTGTCAAAACATTTTTTATATAAGTGTTTACGTCTTTGCCGTGGCTAGTCTTGAATTTATTTTTTGCCGTCATACTTATTCAATAATTTCGCTAAATTTGTTACTAGAGTACTGTCATCACTATCTGTTTGGAGTTCGTCAAATTTCTTAAATGATGAAGCCGTTAATCCTATCGCATTCAGATAGTTCAATATGTCTTTTCTCAAACTTTCAAGCACGTTAATAATCGGGTTTTTTTGGAATTTATCGCCACTAACCACGACCGTTTGATATCCCGACTCTTTAAATTGTTCCTTTGCAGTTTCATATTGAACAATTAGGTCGGCTGTCATTTTGTACGCTTTTAAAAATTCTATTTTGTATATTCCTAGCTTCTTGCAATCTCTTTTTATTTCGCTCAAAACTTTATCACTATCCACGGCACACGAACTCCTTTCATAGATATAAAAAAAGAAGCCTATAAGCTTCCTAGAAATTTCTAAAATATTGATGGAGAGGGAAAAGGCTACCCTCACCGCCGGTCACCCTGTATATTTATTTACATTTGTAAAGGGCGGGGGTCATTTTTTATTTACACTTGTTAATTTTCTGCGCTTTAAGCCTATCCCTGCCAAGCTTAGCTCTCCACTTCCTTTTAAATGCATTTTTTTGTGACAATCTCCGCATAGGCTTATAAGATTATTAACATCTAGACGCCTATCATAATCTTCTTTCAGCGGAGTAATATGGTGCACTTCCTTAGCTTCTATCTTTCTGCCGTATCGTAAACACTCTTGGCACAGATACTTATCACGCCTTAGTATGTACAATCTTTTCTTTCTCCAAGTCTTTGTCTTGTAAAACTCTCTGATACTGGTCGAACTGTCAAAGTAGTCATTTATTCTTTCTCTTTGCTCGTCCGTCTCTGCCTGAAGCAATAAAGCATTGCGACTAGCTTTGATATTATGCTCGTCCCTTACAATTGTATCAATTCTGCTTCTTAGGTTATCAGATATGTAAATACATTCAAGCCAATAATTTTTATCAAGGTCATTTTCTGCCAGCGTCAGAAACGTATCCAACACAACTCGCACAAGCTTCCTTGCTTCGCTTGGCGTTGTTCCTATCCACTGCCCTGTAACTGAATGTAAAAAATCGTGCACAGAAAAAACTAGCTCACCATCTTTGCGCCTGTTGTTTATATATTTACTCTTTCCACAACACGGAGCTCCGCACACAACTTTTAACATCTGATTCCCTTTCTGAGCATAAAAAAAGAGAATGCTCGCACACTCTCTTCTTTTTGTTGCCCCTGTCGTACAAAGAGCAACATCATATTATTTTATAAAATTTATTTCCGTCAAACTGGTATACCAGTGGACATCTTAATTTTATCATTTTTAAAGAATTTTGCAAGAGTGTTTTTAATATTTTCTATAATTCTTTTTCACTGCTTCTACTGTGAATTTTAATATTGCACTTTTCGCACTTTTTAACTCTTCTTCATTTTCTGAATAGTAGTCTTTGTCATCTAGGTAATGTAAATAAATTAACTTTCTTTCTTGATTGCTTAGCTTTCGCATTACACTACCCACGAATGAATTTATATCAATTATGTAATTCAGTTCGCTTTCTAGCTCCTGCTTTTTCTCTAATAGTGCAATTAGTGCTTCTTCGGTTACGTTTATGCCGTAGCCCTTTGGCATCCCGTCATTTGTTCCAGCTTTCACCGCTTCAAGCTTTTTGTTTATATTTGAAATTTTAGACGTTATTCTTTGCCTTTCTCCATTGTTCGGATTATATTGCTCTAATATCCTCCGACCTAAAGCAATTAAATAATCATCTATCATATCCCCTATATAACTGTAATTCATAACGCTACCTCTTATCAGTCATAACATCTAACTCTCTGATAACAATTTTTAAATGCGGATTAACGCCCCTTAATTTTTGAGCTTCTTCGAACACCACCTGCGAATCATCAAGCCAATACCCACACTGAGTTAAACAATCTTTTAAAAGCTTCTGCAAGTTATCTAAGTCAGGTCTTGTCACTTTTGCAACTGTATCTTTATTTTTATCGTTCTTTCTGTGTGCGAATTTCCAAGTTACATATAAAGCAATTGCTCCAGTAAAGGGTTCTTCGGGTCTGTGCTTCTCTAACTCTGTTAAAAAATAACTTTTCGCTTCTTTTACTCGCTTAGGGTTATAAACCTGTATCTTACCGTTTTGCACCATTGCTTTTTTCATCTGTGCTGTTGCCTTTGGCGGTTCTCCGTTTATTTCTATTTCTATGCGCTTCATCTTTTCTCCTTTTCTCATTTTCAGTAAACAAAGGTAAATATCGCATTAATAAATCTGCTCCATCTCTTTTGCTTTTCATTCCCCCTTTTGTATCTTCGATATGTCGGCGTATAAGCACATATAAATCTTCTGCCATATCTCTTTTGGTGAAATGATATTCATAACTGCAATTGTCACACTTTCTATTCCCTATCAGTGACGACGTTGTTACAAATTTAAGACAATTAGGACAAATATAGAAACTTTTAAAATCGTGTGTTTTATCGTGCAAAAAATATTGAAGCTTCTCTTTGTCACACTGCCTTTTCATTTTTTGTTTATCTAGTCTTAAGGCTCTGCCATCTTGCTTTAAAATCTTCTGTTCTGCTAGCCACTGAAGTCTTATGTCTAATAATTCGAATCTCTCTGCGTTAAGTGACCTTTTTGTCATATTGCTTTACTCCTTGAATAAAGATAATTGCTCCAGCGTTCCTTTTTCTAAGCTCTTATTTTGCAAAACAAGCGTAGCGTTTTTTATTTCAAACGTTTCTGAGCTAGATATAAATGCTCTCGCTTTACTGGTACTTAGACCAAGAAGAACTTCAACTGCTATCATTTGTGGGCGCTGGTATGGTTTATTTAACTCTTTGTATACCCACCAAAGTATCTTATCTGTAATTTTAGGGTTAATAGTTTTCAATTCTTTCTGAGTTAGCCTCTTTGTATATTCGAGCAATGTATATGGCTCTTTTTCATTTTCCATTTTTATAATTCTCCTTTTTAACTTTTTAAGGGGTTAGGGGTTGCACTGCTAGCTTAGTCTTAGGGTATGGCAGGCAATTTTCTAAGCCTGCCTACCCGTGGACGTAAGCAGTGCTGGTACTTGTCCACGTACAAGCAATTACTTATATATATATAAGGTGCTTGCGTGTTGACTGACTATGTAAGTCTGCTGTTTACATTTCTTCTTTTTCTGTGACTATACCTTCAAAAATTGCATAGCCTAATTCTTCCAATCTGTTGTACACCGTTCCCTTGCTCCACCCTGTTTTATTAATTATGTCTTGAACTTTTACAATTCCATTTTGTTCAAATTTTAAGGTTTCTACAATTCTCGCAGCTTCTCTAATTGCTAACGCTTTTTTATTTGCTTTTGTGTCTTTATTCGGGTCTAGTCCTAGTGCTCTACCGTCTGCATATGAGTATATATAGCCATTAAAGATAAAGTAATTATTACTGTCACTTATTAATCTGCGTACGCCGTCAATCGCAACTCCGTAAACGTCCATAAGATTATTAACAGTAACAACGCCGTTTATGTCTTTGAACTTGTTATAAACATCGTCTAACTGTTCAAGTCGTTCTTCCTTGACTTCTACTTTTATCTTCTTTCTTGGGAACATTCCAACGGGGTCTAAATCTGCCAGGATTCCAGTTCTGTCTAGTTCGTGGATAGGAAACAGAAAAAACATATCAATCGGCGGAGGCGTTGCGAACTCTCTAAGGACAAACGAAGCACGGTAGGCGGTTGCGTATTCTAGCTTTCTCGTTTCTGCTTCTACATCTGAGCCAAAAGGCAACTTGTTTATTACTTCTTCTTTTAGCTTTTCTCTTGCTTCTTCTGTCATCTCGAGCGGAGTCAAGTCCATAATGCAATCGGGGTCTCTAGCAAACACGCCCGAACCACTCGCTCTATCCATTACATTTTTATGACCTTGTACACCTTTGCTATGATGATGACAATAGATGACTGCACATCCTAGCTCCGTATTAAGTTCGTCAAAACAGTTACAAAATTTTGATATTTCTTCGGCTGAGTTTTCATCTCCCGTTATTACTTTGTAAATTGGGTCGATGATTATCGCTGTGAAATTGTGATATTTGTATCTGCTTATTATTGCTTCTTTCAGCCTGTTCATAGGAACAGCATACCCACGCAAGTTCCATATTTCTAGATTGTTGTTTAGCTCCATTCCTGTAACTCTAGATATATCTATTATTCTATGGTTACAGCTGTTTGGGTCTAGCTCTAAATTTATATATAGAACTCTGCCCTTTTTGCACTGATAAGAGTTTAAGAATTTGCCCCCTGTGGATATTGCAAGAGCTAAGCCTAGAAGCATAAACGATTTACCCGCTTTGCTCGGACCCGCTATTAACATTTTGTGACCTAATCGTAACACGCCATCTATTAATTCAGCGTTTAACGGCAACAAGTTATATTTTAGTTGCGTTGCCGTGGTTGTTTCAGGCAAGTCATCCTCCTGCTTTGTTACCCACGTCAGCCAGTCTAAGAAATTAACACAAGGTGCCTTCGCTCTTTCATTTGGGTAGTTTTCCGACTCAATTAATTCTTGTAAATTATTTTCACGCTCTACTCCTGCCAGCCTTGTAAGCCTCGAAGGGTTTTTGTTCGCTTCATCAATCGGCAAGCCGTTGAGCTTGCAAATTTTAAACAGTAACTCCACACGGCTCTTATATTCTTCTGCCGTTTCAGCTCCTATCTCAATTATTGCGTGTATGCTTTTCTTCCCAGACTTCACAACGGTTTTAATCGGCAATCTTAACTCTTTTATAATGCTATATTGCTGTTCTAGACTGTAGCAATCACACTCAATCAAAGCATATTTATATGATGTGATGTCGCTGTTCTTCCTGCCTTTGCCGTTAGTCGGATTTACGCATATCCACGCCCCTGCACTAGGGTTGTAATCGGCTTCGAACTTTGCAGGCACTGACGTTTCTTCGTCTTGTAAAAATTTTACAAAGTCATAGGTAGTTATGTTCTCGCCTTTACCCACTGGCGTATGCTTGCCGCTATTATCTTGTGATTTGTATTGAACATTTACATATTCATCAGGGCTATAGAGCGACTTTATAAATTCCGTAGTTTGCTCCCAGCTTGCAAGATTCAGTTTTGGTAACTCTAAGAGTTTTATTTTTTCTACATTTTCTATAACTCTCTTAAAATTGCCGTCTATCTCTTGCTCTGCTGTGGATAGCTGTGCAGCTCTCGGCTGTACTTCCTGCCGTGGTTCTTCTTCGGCTCTCTCGTCAAAGCCGTAAGCCTTGGCAAGTTGCAAAAGTGTACCCAGTTTAATTCCTGTTCCGGTGAAACTGTTCCATTTTCTTCTCATTTCTGCTGGATGATATCTGTAATCATTTCTACTCCAGTCATCCCACGTTGAGAATGGTATCCCTTTGTCCTTTAGCGCCATTCCGACATATAGCCACTGATTATAGTCAAGGGCACTTGGCACAATATATTGTAGTGCTCTTGTTATTTGTTCACTTGTATATTCTCTATATTGTGCCATTGTTTACTCCTTATAAGTCGAATGGTAGGTCGGTATCGTCTATTGTTTCAGCTGCCTGTGTTTTCTGCTTCTTCTCTTGCTTCAATGTTTCCCCGAATAATTCAAGACTTTTTTCAATGTCTTGTTTGCTCGGTTTGTTTGCTCTTATAGCCTTGCCCTTTGCAACTCTCTCACCTGCTGCTCTTTTCTGCACGTCCTCAGCTGTTAATAGATGCTTTATTCGACACTGTTTCTCGCCGTTGTCACTTCTTGTTGTATGCATAACCTCGGCATATGCAACTTTGTTTTTATACATTTGCTTGTTTTCAATTTCTTCCCAGTCGACCTCTGCCTGTTCTCCAAATGGTGACCCTAACAAAATATATAACTTTTGTAGCTTCGTTTTTGTGCTAGCGTAGGTATTGGTTAGAACGATATAATCGTAAATAGAATAAGTACGCTTTTCGCCAAAGTTATCGACCTTTTCAGTTGTGTATTCTGTGAATATCATTGGGTCGCCGTTCTTTGTATATCTGCACTCAAAATCAGTTATGTAAAATTTGTGTAGTCCTTCTTCTAGCATTGGGTCATAATATTTTTTATTGGTATCCATATTTGTTTTAAAACTTGACATTTTTCTAATCTCCTTTTTATTCTTCGTCTTGTTCAATTACATTTTTTATACTTTCATAGTCGAGAGGTAGTTCTGGCGCCAATCCATACCTATTCTTTGCATCAAAGTTTTCCGTTCTTTCTGTAAATAAAACTCTTTCATTACCCACGGCAATCGCTTTCGCACTTTTGTTTTTAGGGTCTTTCTTTACTATTGTTCTATAGTTTGCGAATAAAACCATATCCGCCCATTCTTTATAAAATGGTTGTGTTCTTTTTCGTAACTTCAAGGTATACCTATCATAACCTTCGGGTTCTCCGACTGGGATATATTTGTCCACTTTTGCGTGAGCAACTAGAACAATATTTTTACCCTTTTGCCAGGCTTCATTCAGAACACTTATAAAATTTAAGGTTGCTTTGTCTAATGCGACATATCCACGCCCGTGCGGCAAATCTTCAATAGCGTCAACAGGCTCTCTTGCCTGAGTTGCATTGATGTAATCTACTGCATACTGTTCAAGTAATACTTCTGCTCTGTCTAAAGAATCAATAATAATCGTCTTAGTGTTTTCTCCGTCTGCCAGCTTCTGAATTCCGTCTACCATATCTGAAAAATCTGCTGGCACTGCTCTTTTTACATTTAGCCTGGTTGTGCCGTGCTCAGTGTCGATAAATACTGGGGCTGGGAACATACTTGCCAAAGTACTTTTACCTATACCTTCAACGCCGTAAATCACACATCGAACTGGTTCTTTTTTAACAATTCCGCTACTAAATTCCATTTAATCCTCCTATCTTATAATTAGTGACGTGCTTTGCTTCAGCTCTGCACCGTCAACGACTTCGCCACGTTTCAAAGCTTCTTTAATATCTTCTTTAGATATGTGTCTCTCGACTGTTTCATATATGTACTCTTTTGGAATACTTTCTTCGCTAAGAATATTAACGACTGGAACAGTTCTAAAGCTTAGAGATACCAATGGTGTTTTGTATTTTTCTCCGCCTAGTTCTGTCATAAGTAAATTTTTGTAATACTTTTGTGAGTTTTGAACTGCTTGTCGCTTTTTTCTGAGTTTCTGTTCTTCTTCTTTTATCGCTTCTTCTTCGTGTTTTAGCTCCTTTACCCACAGAGCGATGCCTTCTATCTTTTTATCCCTTGCGACTTCCAGCTCTTTAATTCGCTGATATGTATCCTCGCTGATTTCTCCTGTTTCTTCGCTTTCAAGCTCGAAAAGCTCAAGCATTTCACGCAATTCTTTGTTAATTTCAAAAATATTCATATTTCCTCCTTTTTTGGGTACACTTATCTATAAGTTTGAGTATATAACAGCTTCTTTTCACGCCGTTCCAGCTTATTCAGGGTTGTTGTTGCTATATCAATCATATCTGCCAAAAAGTCTTGCAAGTTCTTAACTTCTGCAACTGTATCAAGTTCAGATATATTTGCATACACTTTATATAAACAACTTGTTGTAGTGTTTATCGCCGTTCTTGCTTCTTTATATGCTTCGCTAGTAGTTATAATTTTATTCACAATTTTCTCCTTTCTCTTTCATCGCTCCAGTCATCTTTTGCTTCTTCGATTAGCTTTGTCAAGTCGTCACGAGCTATTGTTAAAAATTCAATTAATTTAAAATAATCTTCCTTTTTCGTCGTCTCTTCCAACGAGATTCTTGCTTTAACTTCGTCGTATGCATATGCGACCATAAGTTCAAATACTTTATCGTTCGTTTCCATCTTCTTCTCCGCTTCCATTTTTCTTTTTCAGCTCTTTCATTGCTTCTTGTCTTGAGTTTTGCAAGTATAAAGCTAAGTTTTGCAAGTATGAAGCAACGATTTTTACCCTTCCTAATACGTCAAGATATTCCCCTCTTGTTGTTGCCTTTGCCAATTTATTACGCGCTTTCATATCTGCATCTGAGAATCTCCGTGCTAACTCAGATAGTTCATACATTTTTTCACTCCATTTCTTTTATTAATTCTTTCTTTTTCTTGTTTGCTTTCTTGCTTAGCTTCTTGATTTTCTCTGCTACTATTTGCAAGTAATAAGCTATCTCATCTGCTTCCCTAGGCGTAGAAGCTTCTTCATTTATTAGGGTCTCCGCAAGTTCTTCAATCTGATAAACAGAATCCATTAAGATATCAAGCCTGTAACTTATCCGGATGCCATCGTTCGCAAACATTCTTTTATATACCTTTCTTTAGTTGTGTCTTTTGTATATTTGTCCTTTGGGAATATCCACGGCAAGAACATATAATCTAACTCAAGCATTTCTAATATTTTCAATGTTGCCTTGTGTTGCCATTCGCCGTTGTCGAGCCACTTCGATAGTGTCTGGGGGCTTATCTCTAACCTTTCAGCTACCTGCCCGAGCTTTATATTTTTCTGCTTTAATAACCGTCTTAGAGTCTTATATGTCGTTTTAGGTGAATAATTTACGAATTGAGCAAATTCCATTGCTCTTTGTTCTACTTCTTCACTCCTTGCGTAGATTGCTCCAAGGTTGAATATGAATCCTGCCAGCTTTTGGTCTATTTCAGATAGTTCTTCAAATTTTTGACCATTCGCAAATTCGATATTCTTCAATTTGTCTAACATTTTTTTAACTCCTTTCTTTTTGTCTCTGCTTCCCTATCTCGTGGATAGGTCTAACACTTGCTTCCACTACGCCCAAGATTAAGCCCTTATCAAAAGCATTCATCTTTTTTATATTGGTACAAAGTGCTTCGATAACTCTCAAGTCTTGCTTGTAGTCTTGTTCTTTGCTTCGCTTCATTGCTGTTACTCCTTTCTGTTAGGTGTTGTGCTTCTGCACTTGATGAGACTATTATACGTCTCATTGTGTGTGATTGTCAACACGTCGAGACGCTTTTAATTGTAATAGTTTTATTATTATTGTCTCGTTGTGTGCATTTGTGCTATTATATTAGTACGGAGGTATATATGAACGAACGTTTTAAACAATTAAGAAAAGCAACAGGACTTTCGCAGACAGAATTTGCGGAGCGTGTTAATTTAAAAAGAAATACAATTGCTTCATACGAGGCAGGGGTAAGAGAACCAGTATCTGCGATATTGGAATTAATTTGTCGAGAATTTGGAGTTAACAAAGATTGGCTGTTGACAGGCGAGGGCGAAATGTTCAAGACTTCAACACTAGATGAAGAACTCACAACGCTCGTGGGTAGCTTATTATCAGATGAGGAAGATAGTTATAAAAAAAGGCTGATTAACTCTCTTTTAAAACTCTCACCCACTGAATGGGAAAAGCTAGAAGAATTAACCAACCGTATTATTGAAAATTACAATAACATTAAACAAGAGAACGAATAAATAATAATATTAATCTTAAAGTTCTCAAATTATTGATATTCCTTACAATTCTGATAATTTCAAATTTATAATCCATATTCACCTCGATGTTCGTGTCCAATTCCTTTTTACCGCACCGAACAAACGTTTATAATAATTTAGACTTTTATCATAGAATTGTAAATATAGACTAAAAAATAAACATATGTTTAAATTAAAAATAAAAAGAAGAGTGAGCCACCACACTCACTCCCCTTTCAAGAGAAAACAAAAAAACATGAAAAACAAGTCTCAAAAAACATTTCAGGAGGTTTCCTTGAGAACAGTTATATTATATCAGTTTCCAGAGCCTGAGTACATAGAAAAACAAAATCGCTGGCGATTAAGAGTTCAAAAGAATGGAAAGCGCAAGGCTTTTTACTCATCTAAAAAATCAATTAAAAAAGCAAAAGAAGAAGTACGAGAAAAAGCTATAATTTGGCTTCAAGAATTAGAAGATGAAAAATTACAAAGCAAACTAATATCTGAATGCTTAAATGAATATATTGATTATTTAAAACGAACACTGAAAAAATCAACTTTTAAGAACACTGTACCTAAATTGCATTTTTTTCTTTCTCCTTTTCTTTCTATGCACATACAAGAACTAGAAAAGATACATATATCAGAAAAGATTAATGAATTGAGTAAGGACAGAACGCAAAATACAATAAAATTATATATTAGTGCAATTGTTTGCTTTATGCGTTGGTGTGCTGGGAAGTGTTACATATCTGATGACAAAGTGCCTAAATACTTTGACTTGTCCACGGCAAGCGACGAGAAAAAAGAAAAGAAGTCAATGAGCCGTGAACAGCTCAAAAAAGTGATGACTGCAAGCACGGACGATAATTATATTCATTGCTTACGCTTCTTATTATCCACGGGGCTAAGGCTTGGTGAGTTTTTAGCTTTGCGTAACTGTGACTGCGATTATGACATAGGTGTTATATATGTAAAGGGAAGTTTAAATGTTTTGAACGAGCGAACAGAGCCAAAAACGAAACAAGGGCAAAGAGTTATTCCACTCCCTGCCGTGGCTATAAAAGCAATAAAAGAATATAGAACTGTAATAAAAGATTTAGGAGTTTTATCTGATGAACCTTTAGCTCCCCTTTTTCCCAACAAGAAAGGGGAAGTGATTCGTCGAGGTTCATTTCTAAAAAGAATACAAAAAATCACAAATGATATAATTGACGAAAATTTTACTCCCCACGAACTAAGACATACATATATCACGCATACGCATAAAAACAGTAACTTAGAATTGGATAAATTAAAAAAGTATTATGGACACTCTAAAAATATGAATACTGAAGCTATTTATGTTCACGAGTTGGAAATGACAGAAGAAGAAAAAAGAGCAGAATTAACTGCCCTTGAGAACTTTAAAAATGACCTAAATAGCATTTTTAAGACATATTAACAATTTATAAAAATGGGTTCAGAATGGGTTCAAAGCAAATTTAAACGGCTTAAAACCTAGGGGTAAATAATTTAAGGAGTATTATAATCTTATAAATGAGACACTTTAATAAGTTCATAGCACTTTGCCAAAAATATATAAATTATTCAAATAATAAAAAGGACCTGCACCCTGAACAGATCCCTTTACACTTTATGTAAACCAAGTATTCTACTAAAATACCAGTGTCAGCTCAAATCAATCTTATATTGTCTTTAAATTATTTTTAAAAGGCAAAAGAAGATATAGTAGCGCTAAGCCGAACACATATACAACTATCAGCTCACACAAAGAAAAAATAAGCATATTGCTCAAATAAAGAGTGAGTGGCGCAGCTGGTGAAAGTAGCGGAGTCAAATACACCCCAACAATCAATCCATTAAAAATAACACTTGGCAAAGGCATAAGATAGAATGATGGATTTTTTAAAATAGCAGGTCCAGAAATCAATTTCTCTTGAGCCTTGCCAAAAAAGTGCTGGGCCAATTTCCATGTGACTAGTGCCGCTAAAAATGTTGCCAAAGTACCACCAAAATAATCAATTGGACCAAGATTCATTGGACTTAGAAAGTTGGCTAAGAAACAACCGACTGTCACCCCTGGAATAGCACTAGGCATAAAAACGCAAAGAAGCATTAGCGCTTCAGATAGGCGAAGCTGGATAATGCCAAAAGATATCGGTGCCAAAAAGAATGTTAGCACAAAATAGATAGCAGCAATCAAGCCTGCCTGTACAAGATAAAGAACTTTCTTATTCATTTTCCCTCCCGAATTCCATAGCTACATACCACTTATTTAACAACTGCTCACAATGTGCGGGTCCACATAATCAGAACAGTCTGATGGCACACAGCCGAATATATAAAGTTTATCTTCTTACATTTTATTTGTAAAGCTGACACTGTGTACAAGGAGAAGATCTCTTTTTATGAAAATCTATAGTGAAATCACCTCATCATTTAATATATGAAACAGCTCACGCATTACTAAATCTACTTTTTTATCATTCACCCCCAGTGAGCGTCTATGCTCTAAACTTTTAACTACTAATAAGCGTTCATCTTTATTTGTCAACTCAAAAATATCCTTATATAAGCAACACACTCTCTCATCTTCTACTTCGACACCCAATATCTCATCCATAACAAGAAAAATCTTTTTGTCATATTTATTAGCAGCTTCTATTTTAGTTTTTATTTCTTCAAGCTTTTTCTTAATCGCATTTATAAAGACCTCCCTGTCAGGTCCTTTTCTCGGTGGAAGAAGATGAACCGCTCTTATCTCCGTGGCTAATAAAGGGGAGCAAGATCTTATATCCTCTTTTATTGTCCTCTCTAAAATCGAGTTATTATCTAAATCAAGGTCTGCTAAGAATTTATTAATATCACTTGAATTTAAAATCTTTATTTGTTCACAAAAGTTATTCTGAGCATTTTCATCACTATTTATACGTTCCAAATCCTCACATTTTCTTTTAAGATAATCTAAATATATCGAAATATCAGTCAAATAGAATTGTCTAGCATGTCCTCTTGTGTCAAGAACTTCCCTCGATAGAGTTATAAAACCGACAAAGGAATAAACATCTCTATATTTTGAATATATATCTACGAGTATTTTCAAAAGCATAGTAGACTTTCCACTGCCACTTTGACCTTCAATTAACATATATCCTCCTGAGCCAAAAAAGGTTCAAATATGTAAAAATAAAAAAGAGAGACAAGCCCTAGCGATCCCCAAAACTCAGACCTAATAATCTAATGAATGGGAGTCAGCACATGACCTACTCTCCTATTATATTAATTAATAGATAAATTCATCATCACAAATTGGCAATAAGCCAAAACCTTGAGTTAATTAAATATCAAGTTAATTCATCCAATCCAAGTATTAATTTCTCAAGAAGATAAGCACAAAGTGAATTGGACCATGCGAACCAATCTCTAGTGTATTCTTCTGGCCTATCTTTGTGAAACCCTTCATGCATATATGAAGTTCCCGCTTGAGACCTTGCTAACATTTCTAGAAGTCTATTTATTTCGTCAGAATCAGTAGAAGTCAACGCCTGAATAGACAAAGCAATTGGCCAAATATAATCTTCTGGCGTATGAGGGCTACCTATTCCCTTCGCTGCCTCTCCTTCGAAATAATAAGGATTTGCTTCACTTAACACAGCGGCTCTACTTCTTAGATATAAGGGATTATCTTTTTCACACACTCCTAAATAAGGCAAAGATAATATGCTTGGGACATTGGCATCATCCATAAATAAATAATTGCCATATCCATCACACTCGTAAGCATACACCTTTCCAAAATCTTCAAGTTCCATTATCACTTCTTCTTTGAGAGCTTCCTGTAGTGGAATGAGAACCTCTTTTATCTTCAAAATTTCTTCAGCACTCAAGATTTTTGGCTGCTCATTTTCATTCAATTCAAGAAGCTTCCTAAGTTCAGCCTCGGCAAAAAGATTATCAGGAATATGGTATCCATACACACAAGCATCATCACTGGCTCTAAATCCGGAGAATATAAGTCCACAAGGTCTAACTTTACTCCCTCTGCCATCATTGGACAGTGTGTCCTGTGGCACTGTATTTCTTCTAATGAAGTAATAGTCTGAGCGATTTTCGTGATCCTGTTCAGTATAAAAGACGTTAATAATTTCTTTTAATCCTTTATGGAAAAGTTCAGAATCATAAAATTTTCTTGACTTGGTAGCTAGATAATATTTTCTTGCCAATGCCAGCGGATAACAAAGTGAATCTATCTCATACTTTTGTTCCCAAACAGCAGGCTTCTGTCTGGGCTCATCTATCTCCCAATGTCTGTCATTTTCTTCTTTATTAAACGCATTGGCATATGGATCATAAAGTATGCAATCAAATTGTCTATTAAGTAATGCATATATCAATTCAGCAAGTTCTTCATCTTCACTAGCGAGTTTAAGATACTGATAAACTTGAGCACTCGAGTCTCTTAACCACATGGCCTCGATATCACCTGTTATAACAAAGGCTCTATTATTTTCTTCTATCTGGACAGTTGTCTCCATTGTATTCGCATAAAGACCTGGGAGGCTTTTGATTAATGCTTCCGGAATTTTTATATCTTTGTTATAAGCTCCACAAGTCCTTGCTCTATCTTGCAATTTCTCTGCATATTCTCTAACTTTATTCTTTAGTGATTCAATATTCACTTTATCTCACCTCTGCTTCAATTTTAACTTAACTTAGTATATAAAATAGAGAATTAAAACGCGAGAGCATTTTTGTATACAGTGGCTTAGAAAAAATATAGAATAACTATATTTATTGTAGTTAAGGATGGTTTTATTTATGTTAATCACTGAGACTGAATTGAGACGCACGCAGGATTTAATGGATTTTATTTCCTCTTGCCCCACTGCCTACCAGGCTGCAGATAAAATATCTTCAATTCTCGAAGATAATAAATTCACCAAGCTAGAAAAAAATGATATGACTCTTGAGTCGGTGAAGATGAATAATCAAGCCTTTTTCACATGGAACGATTCGGCTGTTTTTGCCTATCGCAGAGGTAGCAAAGGAATAAAGGCCGGAATGAGGATTTATGTTGCCCACGACGATTCTCCCTCTCTTCAAATTAAACCCTGTCCTATGAGCAGACAAAATTCTTATTATCTCGCAGAAACTCTTGTTTATGGAGGGCCTATTCTAAATACTCATTTTGATAGAGTTTTGGCTATCGCAGGCCGCGCTTTTGTCCTTAATAAAGAAACGAATGAAATTGAAATGAAACTGGTCGATTTATCCGACGAATATTTTTATCTTCCAAATGTGGCCATACATTTTAACAGGGACGTCAATAGTGGTCATAAGATCGAAGCACAAACTGAGCTTCGCTTGGTCTATGCTTCAGCAGAGGACGATGATAAAAAAGAAATATCTTTCAACAGCTTAATTGCTAAGAAATTGTCCTGCGATGAAACTGCTGTACTAGACTATGATCTTTTCACATACAATCCTGGTAAAGGACAATTTTTCGGCAGAGATTCTGAATTTTTCTCAATAAGCAGAATTGACGATTTAGCTATGGTTCACGCTGGATTAAGTGCCTTTGTTGAAAAAAATGATTATGATGAGTGTTTTGAAGGGGTATCGCTTCTTCTTATCTTCTCTAACGAAGAAATTGGTAGTAGAACTAGACAAGGAGCTCAATCTGCCATTTTGAGTTCATTTATTGATCTTCTGATGTCCGCTGAAAATATAGATGACGCAGACAGACTTAATATTTATGCAAAGTCCTTTGCTCTATCTGCCGATCAAGCACATGGATTACATCCAAATTATGCCTCATATGCCGCAAATGGCACAATTCCCAAGTTAAATTATGGGCCAGTTCTTAAATATGCACTTACTTCCTATGGAACAGATGCTCAAGCTGCATCCTATTTCAAAAAATTATGTCTTGATGCTGATGTGCCTTGCCAGACCTTTACAAACCGCAGTGATTTAAGGGGTGGATCAGCAATTGGACCTCTCTTATTCCCGCAAGTTCCAATCGCAGTCGCTGATATTGGCAATCCTCAATGGTCTATGCACTCATTTACCGAATCTGCTGGTACTAAAGACCAAGATTTGATGATTAGAGTTTTATCGAAATTCTTCTAAATTTTATTAATATTATCGTAATACTTAGTACTTTTATTTCGCTTTTAGTACTTTTCTTTCGCTATATTTACTAAGTATTACGATACTGTAATATTTTTTCCTGTTATAATCTCATTTTATTTTTTACTGAAGGGAAATTTATGTCAAAAAGAACTGAAAATCTTGACTTATTGACTGCTAAAATTACACCGACTTTGTATGCTCTCGCAGCTCCCATTATGCTTGGTGCTCTTCTCCAAACTTGTTATACAATGACTGATATGTTTTGGGTTGGAAGACTGGGAGATCAGGCTGTAGCCGCTGTCGGAACTGTAGGTATTCTCATTTGGTTCTGTCAGAGTGTACTAAATGCCCCAAAGGTTGGTGGCCAAATTTTTACTGGCCAGCAGCTTGGAGCAGGCAATCTTGCTGAAGCTAAGGAATATACCACAGCCTCTATAAGACTAACTCTTATTATGTCAACTATTCTAACTCTTATACTGCTCATTTTTCACCACCCAGTTTTGTCTATATTCGCACTCAATGAAGAAGTAACTAGGCAGGCAGCCAGTGATTATCTATGGGTAATATCTATATTTCTTCCTATATCTTCATTACCTATGCTCTTCTCAACTCTTATGACTGCAAGTGGTAATAGTAAGACACCATTTAAAATTACAGCGATGGGTCTTATTTCCAATATGCTTCTAGATCCCCTATTTATTCTTGTCTTTAATATGGGAACAGCGGGAGCTGCTTTTGCCACAATTTTATCTCAAGCTCTACAACTTCTTGCCTACTACATAATATGTCACAAGCAAGATCTTTATAAGGGAATCAAAGTATTTAGATGGCGTTTCGGAGCTCAATCCAAGCTTATACTCAAATTAGGAATTCCCTCATCAATACTAAATGTATTCTTTTCTGGTGTAGCAATATCTGTAAGTAGGATTGTCGCTTCATTCGGAGATATGGCAATTGCGGCACAGAGGATAGGTGTTAATGTTGAGTCTATTAGTTATGCAGGAGCAGAGGGTTTCACCCTAGCATTAAGCTCTATGCTAGCACAAAATTATGGTGCTAAAAATTACGAACGCAGTGAAAAGATATATAGAACAGGATATCTTCTTATTTCTATTTTTTCTATTTTCACAACCCTTTTCTTATTTTTAGCTGGTCCCCTATTTGCCTCACTTTTCCTAGCTCAACCCGAGGCAATTTCCCATGCTAGTAATTACCTTCGCATTTTGAGTTTATCTCAAATATTCATGAATGTTGAAATCATGCTTGTCGGCGCCTTTTCTGCCCTAGGGAATACTATCATCCCTACAATCGTGGTTGTTTCATGTATGCTACTTCGAATTCCACTAGCTATCATTTTGAGTTCCACAACACTTGCCGCTTCTGGTATCTGGTGGGCAATCACAATATCAACAATACTTAAAGGTCTAATTTTAACGCTTCTTTTCCACTTCTTTAGAAAAAAGAAATTGAGTTTAATATGATATAAAAAAGGTAGTTCGTTATTTACCGACCACCAAAACTTAGACCCAAAAATCTAACAATTGGAGGTCGGTATTTTTATGTCTTATCACTATATATTAATATTGATCAGAAAATCTCAGATATTTTTCAAATAAGCTTCAATTGTTCTTGATACATCTTCTAATTCTACTTCTGCTACTGAGTAGTGAGAACCATAAGGGATGATATGTAAGTCTGAGTTAGGTAAGATTCTGTTTAGCTCATATGCAGCATATATAGGACAGAGCATATCTATTCTTCCATGAATAATTAAACTTGGTATGTTTATGAACTTATTTTTTATATCGGCTCTGAGCTTCTCAATTTTTCTCACAATTGATTCTTCCTGAATAAAATAATTAGAAGCTGCATAATGAAGCGATATTCGCACCTGCCTATATAGATTATCGAGAAAAGTATATTCAGGTAAATGGCAATTTCCAACAAATGACCTATTCATATTCTGAGTTATAATCTCGTCTTTTTTATAATTATTAACATAAGTATATATATTTAAATCAGCTTGACTTTCATTCTCATCTTCAAAGTCATCTTTATTGTCTGAACCCATATCCTCTTTTGACCAATATTCAAGAAGATCAATTGGTGCCAAAAGACTGAGTTCATAAGTATTAATCACTGATGCAAGCTGATAAGCATATTCATCATGTCTTAAGATGAGTTTTTGCATTACCTGTCTATTATTCTCCCCATTTTGGCGATATTGCTCGAGAAAGTCACAGAATTTTTTATATTCATCTGGATAAAAAGTACTTGCTCCTCCATTCTCATAAACCCACTCACCCTGTTTATTGTCAGCTAAAAAAACTGATTTTAATATTAAACCTCTACACCTTTCAGGGTATGTACAAGCTGTATATAGAGCCAAAGTCGAACCCCATGACGAACCATAAAAAATTGCCGACTCTAGTCCTAAAAAATCAAGAATTTTTATCGCATCATTCGCCAATTCAAGAGTATTATTATTTTCTAATATATCCCCTTTTAATTTTTGGGATTTTCCCGCCCCTCTCTGGTCAAACTGAATGAGAAAATTCTCTTTTGAGAAAAAGTTCAAACTGGACTTGCCACTGCCGTCGCCTGGTCCCCCATGAAATAGCAATATAGGTAAACCCTTTTCATCTCCACTGAGGGACACATATATAAGATCATCTTCAGTAAGTTTCAGATAAAATTGTTTGTCCATTTGTTACTCCTGTCTCATCAACTTTTAAATATAAAAAAGACTCTTATTGACTATATAGTCAAGGACCATACATTCTTCAAGACCTTCTAATCTTATCGCTATCCTATAGTTAGAATTTAGTATATCATTACTTGTACATCAGTGATTTTAAGCAAGTCTATTACAGTTCATGCTCTGCTTAAATTTCATAAGTAGCCAAACTTTTATGATAAAGTTTAAGATATCGATATTATGAAAGAAGGTTTCAAATGAGTTTACTAATTGTTACTGGTATGAGTGGTGCAGGTAAGAGCAAAGTTATACAGGCACTCGAAGATATTGGTTATTTCTGTGCTGATAATGTCCCAGCTCCTCTAATTAGCAAATTTGCTGAGTTAGGTAAGATGTCCGAAGTAGGTCTTGAACATATCGCAGTAGTTGTCGATATCAGAACAGGTAAACTCTTCTCGCAATTTCTCAGTACTTTTAATGAGCTTAAGGAAAATATAGACGGAGTTAAACTTCTATTCATTGATGCAAATAATGAAATTCTTCTCAAACGTTTCAAAGAACAACGACGCAGGCATCCACTCGCCAACAGATACAGTGGTCAACTTGAGGAAGCAATAAAAGAAGAACGAAAGATTCTAATGCCAATTAGGCAAGAGGCCGACTACGTCTTTGATACTAGCAGCACAAGAAGTAGCCAACTAAAAGATAAAATCATAAGAACTTTTTCACCCAGCTTCGAGAAGCATATGAATATTCGTATTCTCAGCTTCGGTTACAAAAATGGTCTACCCCAAGATGCCGACTTAGTCTTTGATCTTAGATGCTTCCCTAACCCATTTTATGTCCCTGAGCTTAAGTCCAAGACCGGCCTCAATAAGGACGTTCAAGATTATGTTATGCAGAACGAAAGTACTAAGATTTTCTTTGAAAAATTAATCTCTATGGTTGAATTTCTCATTCCCCTTTATCGAGCCGAAGGTAAATCCCAGCTTGTAATAGCCTTTGGTTGTACAGGCGGTAAACATAGATCTGTTACCTTTGCTGAACTTCTTAGCGCTCACTTAGATAAACTTTCTTTCAATGTCAGTTTAGAGCATCGCGATATTGATAATCTAGATTTAAGTTAAATAACCATAGCTCGGATGAGCTATGGTTATTTATTAATTCTCATCTTTATTCAGTAATTTTGCGTAAGTATTATCCATCAAAATAGCACCTAATGGAGCTGTTATAAGTATCGAAAGAACAGCCACAGAAAGAATTATCCTGCCTGAATTAAGACCCAAAGATAAAGGTACAGCTCCTATAGCGGCTTGGACAGTAGCCTTTGGGAGATAAGATATAATTGCAAATAATTTTTCTGAACAGCCTAAACCCGTACCAGTAAGGCATATATATACTGCCAAAGAGCGGAATATAAGAGCAATAAAAATTAAGCCAATTGCAGAAATACCAGCCTCAAAAGTGTAACGAATATCCACTGCTGCCCCTACCAAGACAAAAAGAATTATTTCCATTACAATCCAAAGTTTTCCCATCTTACTTGCCATAGCCAAAGACAATGATGGATATGTTTTTATTTTTACTATGGCGGCAGTAGCAATCACAGCAAGAAGCGAGGAAAAAGCAAAATATGGTTTTGCTAGTACTTCAATTTGTGTCAGGAAAAAAGCTATAGACATAATTATTAATAGCTTCACGCTATCTCTTATAGATTGTCTTTGGTGGCAATATCTAAAAAATGCAGCAAGAATTAGACCTACTACAAAAGCAACAATTAATGCCGAAATAATTGATATAGGAGCATCAAAAATGTCAATGAACTCGGCCTTGTTACCCTGCGCCATAGTCAAAGTAATTGCAAAAGCAAGAAGAACAAATATATCATCACAAGAAGCTCCCGCCAATATCATTTGGGGGATACTTTTTTGTACTCCGTAACGTTTGTCAAGTAGCTCTAACATTCTCGGAACAACAACAGCTGGAGATACTGCAGAAATCACGGCACCTAAAAGAGCCGCCTCTATCCTACTAATTGGAAAAAATATCGGCGCTAGAACTGTGTATGCTATAAATTCAACAGAAGCTGGCACAAAAGACAACAGTATAGCTGGTCGCCCCACCTTGCGAAGATCTTGTATATTTAAGCTAAAACCGACTCGCAATAATATAACTATCAGAGCTATTTGTCTTAGCTCGGCTGATATCGATAGAAATTTAGGATCTAAAATAGATAATAAATTAGGACCTAAGATAATGCCAACTATTATATATGCAATGATATTAGGTAGTTTTAACTTTCGGAAAATATAAGCAAAACTTAAACAAAAAATAAAAATTAAACCTAACGAAAATAGCATGTAACCCTCCCAGATACAGAAAAGACCGACGACTTTTCTGCACGAAAAAAAATAATGCAGAAGTCATCAGTCTTTTAGACAGTTTAAGTATTAATAAGTTTTAAATACTTTGGGAGACCTCATTCCCATTCCTGGCTAATTATATATTGTATAAACTATATATTCAATTATATTTAATCAAAAATATATCGTTACATTTACTTTTACTAATATATTCGATCTCAAGAATACTATGTGAGCAATAGTAGATTGAAGTTAGTCTTACTCAAATTTAATATTCTGCTCTATGATATTTTCGGAACTTAAAATCTTAGCTACAGCACACTTGGCAACAGCTGCTTCCAGCTTATTCTTCTCCTCCATATTCAATTCACCACTGACCTTTAAGTCGACCTTGAAATTAAGTCTTCCATTCTCTTTTAGCTCATCAGGATTAAACTCAACAGTTGCAGAACAATCATCAAGCTTCATTCCCTTTTTATCAGCATATGACTTGGCAAACATCACTTTACAAGCGGCAAGTGAAGTGGCTAAAACTTGTACTGGATTCGCACCGAGATTCTCTCCACCATCTTCTAATTTCTGATCTAAGGTATATGTAAACTCTCTTACTTTAACCTCAGTTTTAAGAGAATTTTTACTAACTTTTGCTTCTACTTTCATATCATTTCTCCTTTATAAAAATACAATATTTATTATTTGTAATTAAGTACAAATCAAAAATAAACTATAATTTATCCTCATAAGCTATTGTCTAAAAAAATAATCATTATATTTGCGCTAATTTTATCACAGTGGATATAAAATCTTTCTTAGCAAAATCTTACATTCTTCCTGTTTTAATTAAATGTTTGC
Source organism: Bacillota bacterium (assembly GCA_023420115.1). GTDB lineage: Bacteria > Bacillota > Clostridia > Saccharofermentanales > Fastidiosipilaceae > JAEZWR01. Next base: position 57,981 of record JAEZWR010000063.1, read on the forward strand.
AAGATATACATACTAATATATGAATCTACAAATTATCGTATGAAGAAACAAAGCCAAACACAGTTCTCACTAGTGTGTGTAACTTTATGCTTAAGTCCCCTGTCAATCAGAATAAAGTCACCAGCCCTTAACATTTTCTCCCCTCTACCCTCAAGCCAAAGCTTAGCCTGTCCTTGCATAAGCACAACAAATTCAAGTTCATCTTGAATATAGAAGTCACTCTGCTGTCCAGAGCTAGTAATACGCTCAACATAATACTTATCATCTGAATAAAGTAGACTTATGATTTCCTCATTCTCAGAAAATTTAAGCTCATCATAAGCATTCCCCTCACAAAAACTCATATAATGTAATTAATCCTTTCTCGTTATACTATAAGTAGAACCTTAGACTACTTTGTTTTTTTATTTGCTATTATAGCTTTAAAATTAAAATAATTTAGCATTCCATCTTTTTATTAATTCCCTTAAAATACGACTGTGCTAATTTCTCTGTCGCAGAGTGCTTTTGCTATTTAATAAAGGAATAGAAAATAAAATTTATGATATATGATTTAATTATTGTCGGAGCAGGACCAGCAGGTATTTTTGCCGCATTGTCAGCTAAAATCCATAATCCAAGTCTTAAAATTCTTCTCATTGATAAATTAGATAGGATCGGAGGCAAGTTACGATATACAGCTGGTGGACGTGGAAATATCGCCCATGTAGGTAGTCCAGACGAATTGATTAGCAAATATCATAGAGAACAAAAATTTCTATATCCTGCATTTTACACTTTTTCTACTAATGAACTTATAAACTATTTCCATACGCTAGGAATTGAAACTTACTCCAATGATGAAGGTAGAATATACCCTTTAGGAATCAAGGCAATAGATCTTGAGAATCTTTTTTATAAAGAATTAGAAAAGAAAAAAATAGATATATGTCTATCATCACTTGCTAGATCGATTAGACTACTTGATGAGCAATACTCAGAGAATAGCTCTACTAAATTATTCTGTCTCGAAGCTATTAATTTGATAAATAATCAGAAACAAGAATATCTCTCCCGCGCACTTATTTCGGCCTGTGGCTGTCCAGCATCTTCCAAAATTTCCGCTTCTAAGAAAGAAGCATATTTTATTCAAAAAACTTTTGGACTCCCTTTTATTAATCTTTCTCAGGCTTTAGCTCCCATTAAATCAAAGTCAGTCGCAAGCTATAATTTGGCTGGGATCTCAGTAGATAATACTGAAATCAAATATTATTCAGGGAAAAAACTGATTGCTACAGAGAAAGAAGCCATATTATTCACTCATATTGGCTTAAGTGGACCAGCCATTCTCAATATCTCACGTGAAATAAGAGAAGAGGATACTGATAAAAAAATTGAAATTGATTTTATTCCTGAATTAGATTCAAAAAATTATAGTGATAAAAAAGCAGATATTTTTGATTCTGCCACAGATATTTTTATTAAAAATAAAATACCCAAACGTTTGAGGAATTATCTTATTGATGACAATCTAAGTCCCAAGGACGTAGTATTGAGACTTAAGAAGTTCAAAATTAATGATATCGAAATTCCTAATTTCGATCGTGGTATGCAATGTAGAGGTGGCTTAGATCTTAAAAATATAGACCCAAGAAGTATGGAAAGTAAATCTATACCTTATCTTTATTTTGTAGGTGATCAACTAAATCTTGATGGACCAGAAGGGGGATATAATCTACTTTTAGCCTTTTCCACTGGCTATCTTGCTGGTTTAGATTCAGCCGAGAAACTAAAAGAATATAGAAAAAATTAATATATATGCTGAGCTAAATCTGTCTACAATTGGCTGATAATCAAAATAAACTCTAAAAAACACACATTTTTAGCTTGCGTTATTTAAATATGTATTATTTGTATATTAAGCACTTAAACCAAACTTATCTAGCTAAGCTGTATTTCTCAACTCTCTAAGCTCTCATTAAACTAAAAATCTCTAACAAACTTTTACAATCTTCATCTGTACTAGCAAATGAAGTGCAAAGTCTAACGATTTTGTCATTAGGTCCAAAATCATCATGGATTTCAAATATGACATCTTTCTTCAACTTCTCAACTTCATTTTCATTGAGTCTCACAAAAACTTGATTACTTACAGTCTCAGCATATAGAGAATAATTCAAAGAAAGCAAGCCATCAGCAATCATTTTAGCCTGCTCATTCATTTTCTTGCCTATTCTCCAATAAAGTCCATCTTCAAAAAGTGCTTCGAATTGCAAACCATAAAAGTATGATTTAGCAGCCAAGGCTCCTAGCTGTTTCTGCATACTACGAAAATTTTTATAAAGTGCTTCCTTTTTTATAACAAGAGCTTCACCAGAAATTGCACCAGCCTTGGTTCCTCCAATAGTAAAAGCATCTGCAACCTCTGCGATAATATCAAGTGTAGCAGCTCCAACTGCCATAGTAGCAGAAGCCATCCTAGCCCCATCAATATACATTTTCAAATCGTATCTATCACAAACGGCTCTAAGCTCAAGTAATTCCTTTTCAGTATAAACCGTTCCATACTCTGTACTTTGAGAAATATAAAGAAGTGTTGGATTGACCATGTGCATTGCGGCTTCGGAATTTGTTCTAACTTTCATAAATTCTTCTAAATCAGCAGAGACAATCTTACCCTCTCTACCCTTAATAAGCTCTACTTTGTGACCAGTTTGTTCGATAGCACCTGCCTCAAGATTAGCAATATGCCCACTATCTGCAGCAATTACCGCCTCACTATGCCTGAGCAAAGAATTGATGGCACAAGCATTTACCTGTGTTCCACCATTAAAGAAAAATATCTCATACTCTGACTCATTTGATGAACAAGAATCAAGTATCAAACTCTTTGCTCTTTCTGAATGATAATCAAGCCCGTAGGCTTTGTTCATCTCTTCTTTATATTCATTTAACTTCAAAAAAACACTCTCGTGACATAGTACACTGTAATCATTCAAAAAATTAAGCATTTTACAACCTTCAATCATACATACTCAAAATCAAGCTAATAATATCAAAGTATTAGATCAACATAGAAAAACAAATTAGTCTCCCCATAATCTAACTGTATTCTGGTAACTTTCTTCAGCTACTGTTTCTAAATCTATTTGCAAAAGTTCTGCTATTTTTTCTGCAACTTTTACAACATATGCTGGCTCATTTCTCTTCCCTCTAAAAGGAACAGGAGCTAGATAAGGCGAATCAGTCTCAATAAGATACCTATCTCTTCTGACCTTTGATAAGACTTGAGGTAAGTTCTTAGAATTTTTAAATGTCAGAGGTCCATCGAAGCCAATATAAAAACCTAGACTTAACACTTCATCTAGTAATTCTGGACTACCAGAGTAGCAGTGAAAAACACCAGCTTCAGTATTCTTGAGTAATCCCTCTCTCTTGGCCTCTTGGAGAATATCCAAACAATCTCGGTGAGCTTCCCTATCATGAATAATTATAGGTAAATCGTACTCATGAGCCAATTTTATTTGCGCATAGAATACTTCTTTTTGAAGATCTTTAGGACAAAAATCATAATGATAATCTAAGCCGATTTCCCCTAATGCCAATATTCTATTTTCCAGCTTAGAATCGAGTAGTCTTCTAAGGTCAGCTTCGCAATTTTCTATAAAATACCTACTGGCATCATGAGGATGAATTCCTACAGCTGCGCGTAAATTGGGATGGCGTACAACATAGTCTGGCATACTCAAGCAAGACTCCTTATCGTACGCAATTAGCATAATCCTATTAACCCCAGCAGAAGCGGCCCTTTCTATTGTCTCGTAAAAATCATCATTAAATTGCTCATCATTCAGATGACAGTGACTATCATAAAATAACATTATGATACCTCCGAACCTGCTTCAACGCTTCTTTCGGGACTAAGAAGAGATAAGCTTCCATCCTCTCCTTCTGCACAAAGAATCATACCCGTAGATACAATTCCACGGATTTTGCGTGGTTCTAGATTTTTTAAATAAAGAACTTTTTTCCCAACAAGTTCTTCAGGCTTGTAGGCTTCTGCTATTCCAGATACAACAGTACATTCTCCCTCCGAACCGAGATTGAGTTTAATCTCAAGCAGGCGATCTGCTTTTTTCACCTTGGAGCAAGCAACAACCTCAGCTATACGAAGATCAAGCTTAGTGAAGTCATCATAAGATATATTGGTCTTTACCTTTTGCTCTACCTCGTCCCCTTTGGCTAAATTGTTATTTGCTTCCTTACTACCCTCAGTTCCTGTAGATTCCTCCTTATTATTTTGCGTGCGAGCTAGTTCTTCTAAGTAACTTAATTCTTTCTTGATATCCAATCTTGGGAAAAGAGGTTTAGAAGCTTCGATAGTCCCATTAGACTCAAAAGCGCCCAGCGTTCCTAAATTTCTAAATTCAGCTTCAATTTCATCATCGCTGTATGATATTTTTAGCGCCTGTCGTATTTTCTCCGTGCTATCTGGCATAAATGGATTAAGGGCGATTGACATTTGTCTGAGTGACTCAAGGAGGTTTGACAAAACCTTGGCTAATCTTCTTCTCTTACTTGGATCTTTCGCCAATATCCATGGACAAGTTTCATCTATATATTTATTAGCTCTACAAATATATACCCACAGACTAGATAGAGCTTTTGAGAAATTCATTTCCTCCATTTGATGCTTGAAATCTTTTATAGATGCATTTAAAACTAGCTCTAATTCAGAATCAATATCATCACTTTCCTGTTCGTCCTTTGTTGGAATAATTCCATCAAAATACTGACTGACCATTGCTGTAGAACGACTTAATAAATTACCTAAGTCGTTAGAAAGATCTGCATTTAGTCTCTCGAAGAAATTTTCATCAGAGTACTTTCCGTCCATACCAAAGGGTATCTCTCTCATCAGATAATATCTCACTGCATCAACGCCGTAACGGTCAGCCAACTGATCTGCATATACAACATTTCCTTTGGATTTGCTCATTTTCTCCCCAGCATTCATCAATAACCAACCATGTGCAAAAATTTGTTTGGGGAGCTCAAGACCTAATGCCATTAAAATTCCTGGCCAAATAAGAGCATGGAATCTTGAAATATCCTTGCCCACTAGGTGAACATCAGCAGGCCAAAATTTCTTAAAATTCCCTGTAGGCTCATTTTGATTTTCGGGAAATCCTAGTGCTGTAATGTAATTACTGAGAGCGTCTATCCACACATATACAACGTGTTTCGGATTTTGGGGAACTTTTACTCCCCAATCAAAAGAAGTTCTAGATACAGCAATATCCTCTAATCCCGGTTCGAGGAAATTAGCAATAAGTTCGTTCATTCTCATTTTAGGTCTTAAAAAATCCGGATGAGATTTATAATACTCTAAAATTTTAGGTCCATATTTCGATAATTTAAAGAAATAGGATTCTTCTTTTGCGACCTCAATTTTCTTACCACAATCTGGACAAAGTCCATCCTTTGCTTGATTCTCTGTCCAAAAGGCCTCACAAGACGTACAATAAAGACCTTCATAGGACGACTCATATATATCACCTTGTTGATATAATTTATCAAAAATATATTGGACAGCTTTTTTGTGGTGTTCTTCAGTAGTTCTAATAAATCCGTCGTATTTGATATTTAATTTTTCCCAGAGTTCCTTAATATCAATGGACATTTTATCAAGGTATTCTTGAGTATCTTGACCAAGTGCCTCAGCTGTTCTCTGTATCTTTTGACCGTGCTCATCCATACCTGTGAGAAAAAAAACGTCCTCACCTAACATACGATGATATCTAGCTAGAACATCGGCAACAACTGTTGTATATGCATTACCTATGTGCAATTTATTACTTGGATAATATATCGGAGTCGTTATATAGTATTTTTGTCTTTCTTCTTTGCTCATTCTAAATCAACGTCTTTCATTTTTTATTGAGTTTAATTTTTCTTAATAATAAAATTATTAGAACTATTTAATCTATTCTCATTAAATCAAATGATGATCACATAGTTCTAATAATCACACAGCACATATACTCTTATTCTTATAATTTTTCTGGTTCTTCAGGAATAAAATTTGGCTCTGTTATCACGATATTTTTGATTATCTGGGGTTCAAGTGGTCTATCTGCCATATCAGTAGCACAATTGGCAATTTTATCCAGTATTTCAAAACCAGAATAAATTTTCCCGAAACTAGCATATTGACCATCGAGATGAGGGGCATCTTGATGCATAATGAAGAATTGAGAACCAGCTGAGTCTGGGTGATACGCTCTAGCCATTGATAAAACCCCTCTTTTGTGTCTCAAAGGGAAAGGAGGTTGACCGCCTTTGAATTCTGCCTTGATATTCCAACCAGGACCACTTGTACCAGTCCCAGTTGGGTCTCCTCCCTGAATCATAAATCCAGAAATAACTCTATGAAATATTAAATTGTTATAAAAACCTTGACTTGCTAACCATGTAAAATTTTTAACTGTGTTAGGAGCAATTTCTGGATAAAGCTCAAAAGCCATTGTTCCACCTTCAAGCATCTCAATTTTGCCATGAATTGTCTTCATATGCATTCTCCCTATCTATATGTATTTTAATCTTATTATGAATTTTAAATACTAATTAATCAAATTATCTTTAAATTATTTTTCATCTATTTTATTTCTACTATATTTTGTAAGAGTCTTGAGGAAATTCTGTTTCATATCCCACAATTTTTTAGATAAGTCCACATAGTAAATGTGTGGATATTCGAAACGTTTAACAGAATCCCATAGTCTCAATTGCTCTTTTGCCGCAAAACTTCTAATACTATGTATATCTTCGCCCTGATACACACATTTACCACCTATGAATATCGGTTCAAGCAAGTCTCTTACATAAAAATTCTCAAGCACTTTAGTTTTCCATGTCTCGACAGGATGAAAAATTTCATATGGCTCATTCTCATCAATCACTTCGTCGGCTAAACAAATAAGATCAGCCAAAGCCATATCACTATCTCGATCATAAAATCTATATACTTTCTTATCTCCTGGGTTTGTTACCTTTTCAATATTCTCTGAAATTTTCATTCTGGCTTCAAGACCATCATCGCCCTCTATTGCGGCTAGCTTATATACTCCACCAAATACAGGCTCCGCCCTAGATGTTATAAGTCTCTCTCCCACACCAAAGGCGTCAATTCTTGCCCCTTGTCTCATTAGATCTCTAATAATCATTTCATCAAGAGAGTTAGAAGCGATAATCTTGCAATCTTTCAAGCCTGCTTCATCAAGCATCTTCCTAGCCTTAATTGATAAATATGCTAAGTCGCCACTATCTATTCTAATCCCTTTTAAATATGAACCTCTGGGTTTGAGAATTTCATTATGTACCTTAATAGCATTTGGAATACCTTGACTCAATGTATTATATGTATCAACAAGAAAAACACACTCATCGGGAAAAGATTCTGCATATGCTTTAAAGGCTTCATATTCAGATGGGAAACTCTGAATGAAGCTATGCGCCATAGTTCCAGAAAGTGGAATTCCAAATAGTTCTCCAGCAAGAGTACAGGATGTGGAATCAACACCACCAATATACGCAGCCCTCGCTCCAAAGACAGATGCATCAGCGCCCTGGGCTCTCCTTGCCCCAAATTCCATAACTTTTCTTCCCTCGGCAGCTCTAGTGATCCTGGTAGCCTTTGTTGCGATCAAACTCTGATGATTAACTGTGAGAAGGAGCATAGTCTCTATTAGCTGTGCCTGAAGAAGAGGACCTTTAACTTTAACTATCGGTTCATGCGGAAAAAGTGGAGTACCTTCCCTAATTGCATATATATCGCAAGAAAATTTCATGTTTTTAAGATAAGAAAGGAAGTCCTCATCAAATATTTTAAATGTTCTAAGATATTCAATATCTTCATCATCGAATTGAAGATTATTAATATATTCTACAAGTTGCTCCGTCCCAGCCATAATGGCAAAGCCACCTTGCTCAGGGACTTTACGAAAGAAAAGATCAAAACATGCTGTCTTTTCGTGAATTCCCTGCCTAAAAAAAGCCTGCGACATTGTCAATTCATAAAAGTCACTAAGCATCGTCAACTTATAATTACTAATAGCTGTCATTTAATTATCCTTCAATTTCAAATAAGATATTTGCATAATTATATAATGTTTCATGTGAATTTTACATCTTACAAACGAGATATGCTCTTATACCTCAGTGCCAATCTAAGCAAACACATTTACATTTATATAAGTATTGTGCCTAGTACTATCTATAAACAGCTGCGACAATATTAAGAGTCATACTAATACTTATATAAAATATTTTCTACTTCACTTGGGTAGTCTACTTTGTTTAAATAAAGACCTTTAGCTGGCATCGTCTTGCCTATTCCTGTCCTATCTCCTTTTTCAACAGCAATGATCAAGTCTGAAATATTTAGTCGACCTTCCAAAATGTACAATAAAGTACCAGCTAAAATTCTCACCATATTATATAAGAACCCATTTCCATGCACTTCTATCTCTAACTGAAAAGGTGCACTTATGACATCATTCACTGCCGAAGCTGAACTCATGCAACAAAAAATTTTTTCATCATTGTATTTGTCTAAATTCAATTCAGTATCTACATAGTGCTTAAGCATTGCAGTCCTATTTATTAACTTATATGCTTCATTATCTTCAAAATATTTAAGCTCCCCAGCACTTGGCATAACTGCGTCCAGCAACAAATATGATGCTTCCGATATACAATATAGACTACTGTCAGCTAATTTTTTGGAAATAAAATTATCCTTTTTCGCTCTCATAAATGAAAAGCTCCGCCTGACAGATATTTTTATTCTATCAATTTTTCTAATGGTACTTCCTTTAAGATCAGAACCAGCAGCCTGAAAGGCTTTGAAATCCTTTTCGCCAATTATGTAGACAGCTGCCAAAATTAGTTTATCGACATCAAATTGATATTTGTATGTCGGGACAAAAGCTTGATATTTTTCCTCACAAGCTGTGCAAGTATTTCCAATTTGCATCTTATAGATATAAGTCTTACCTATACTGTCGAATCTAGAGTGGAAATTTTGAGGCATAGTAACTGCCTTGAGAACTCTAATACCCTCCCTGAGCTTACTATTCATTGCAAGAGGTATTTTGGCATCAGGAATACTATTATCGAGATCAAAATGAGCCACGAGACCCATGGCGTGAACACCGGCATCTGTTCTAGAACAACCATGAACACAAATTCTTTTACCAAAAAGCTTCTCGAGAGATAACTCTAGTTCCTCTTGAATCGTGCTTGCATTTGCCTGAATCTGAAAACCAGAATAATTCGTTCCATCATAGCTACATATTATAGCAATACGTCTCATCTTCTCTATATCTCCCATTTATAGCTTATTCGCTGATATACCTATATACACTCAATTTTGCTGACTTCTCGCAATAAAAAGCTTCATTACTCATTATTTAGATTAATCATAAAAAGAAAAAACAATTCTATAGAAGAAACTGTAAAAGCAAGAGAAGAATAAAAAAAGTTATTATTGCTATGCCTGCTACAATATCAACCTTGGTCAATTTAAGTTCTTTCATGCGACTGCGTTCCCTATCAGAGTCATAGCACCTAGATTCCATAGCCAACGCCAGTTCCTCAGCCCTTTTAATAGAATGAACAAATAGTGGAACTAGTATGCTGACCATCCCCTTTGCCTTTGAAATAAAATTACCGTCATCGTAGTTTGCACCTCTAGAACTTTGCGCTTTGATAATTTTATCTGCCTCTTTGCTTATTGTTGGAATGAAACGAAGAGCAATCGACATCATCATCGCAATTTCATGACTATTGATTCCAATTTTATTTAGTGGCTTCAAAATATCTTCAAAAGCAGTCGCCATAACTAATACAGAGGTTGTATATGTGAGAAATACAGAAGTACCAATGACTAGAAGGGCCAATCTTAATACCATTAATATCGCTAAAATAAGGCCATCTTTATAAATGGAAAGTCCAAAAAAACTAAGCAAAACATCACCATTTCCCATAAAGGCATTAAATATAAAAGTGAAAATACTCAAAAATAGAATTGCCTTCATCGACTTAAGCAACTTGATAAAGGGTAGTCTGGCAACAAAAATAGAAGCCGCCATAAACAACGCATAAGGCAATAAGGTTTCTGGTCTTGTCAACATAAAAGTTATAATCATTATGCAAAATGATATTAGTAACTTTACTCTAGGATCCAGCTTATGAATTAAAGAGTTACCAGGTATATATTGTCCCAAAGTCATTTTCATTTAATACTCACCTCTGACTCTTAATCTCTTCATAGTTATTTTTAAACTCACAAACTTCTCCAAGTTTAAGTAACTTTACAAAAGCTTCTACCTGATTTAGTGATACGCAGTCCTTACAAGCAGTCTCAATATAATTTCCGGATTCAACACAATCAAGTTTCTTCATATACTCATAAACACTATTAACAAATAACTGAGATGAAGGCAAATCAAGTGAATTGTCCATTAGAAATTTCTGTTCGTTCAAAGCTTCGCGAATCTTCTTATCAAGCATCAATTTACCTTCGTTCATAATTATTAATCTATCTGCATATTCAGCAATTTCATCAACATTATGAGATACCAAAATGATACTCTTTCCCTTTTTCTTTAATAATTCGATAATAGCCATAAAATGTCTTCTGGAAGCAGGATCTAAGCCTGCCGCCGGTTCGTCAAGAACAAGTATCTCCGCCTGTGCCGAAAGCACACCGGCGAGAGCTGCTTTTCTCATTTGCCCACCAGAAAAAGAAAAGGGAGATTTATTTAAGTCATCGTCATTGAATCCCAATAGATACGCTGTATCTTTAGCCAACCTATATGCCTCATCTTTTTCATACCCAAGCGCAAGAGGTCCAAAAGCTATATCTTCTAGCAAAGTTTCGGCAAACAATTGATGTTCTGGATATTGGAAAAGAAGGGCCAAATTCTTGCGTATCTCTCTAAAATTCTTCTTATCTGAGGTGCTTAGGCCTAATACCTTAACCGAACCACTTTGAGGCTGAATTAAACCATTTAAATGGAGAATTAGAGTTGATTTCCCAGAGCCACTGCTGCCAGCTATTGCCAAGCACTCACCCTTACGAAGATCAAAGCTAATATCCAAAATAGCATCATTCTCATTTTCACTAGCATCTGGGTAGCGATAATTCAAATTCTTAACTTCCAAAACAATTTCTTTACCTTGATTTTCAATATCAAAGTCCGAATTCATCTCTTCAAGTAAAGTAATAAACTTAGGCAAAAAATCGAAAATTTTATCTAACTTATTTATTCTACGCAACATATCACAAGCGAACGAAGTCTGGCTCTCAATACTCAAACTAGACAGTTCAAATATATCTCTATTATCAGAAAATTTCCTATCAAGTTTGAAAGTTTCGAGAAGCCCATATTTCAAAAAAGCTAATTCTAGTTTATCTTTATCAAACTTCTCTCCCAGAAGCTCCCAAAAAATAGAATATAAGCTTTCCTCGTTATAATTTGCATATGCATCATATAAATTTTGTAGACATTTACAAAGGGCAATAGACGAGGGCAATTCTAATGACAATCTGCTCAAATCTTCATTTAAGAAGAATTCTTCCGGAGTAAAAGACCTAGAAATTTCACCCTTGTGCATGTAGAAAATTCTATCGGCCTGCAAAGCCTCATCCATATAATGTGTAACTAAAACAACAGTAAGCTTAGTCTGTCTCTGAAGATTCTTAATAAAATGAATAAGTTCACTTCTAATGTTAGGATCAAGCATACTTGTCGATTCATCTAACACGATACACGTAGGATTCATTGCGATAATCCCCGCCAAAGCTAACTTCTGCTTCTGCCCGCCACTGAGTGCCTCAGGAGACTTAGTCTTAAACTTATCTAATTGCATCAAAGAAAGAGATGCATCGACTCTTTGTCTAATTTCAGCAGGAGGAATGGCAAGATTCTCAAGCCCAAAAGCGACGTCCTCTTCCACTGTAGTACCAACAATTTGATTATCAGGATTTTGAAAAACCATGCCACATAGACGGTGAATATCAGTATGATTTGATATATCAGCGCTGTCCATTCCTAGAACATAGACTTTGCCCGCTTGTCCTTGTAACAAAGCATTAAAATGTCTGGAAAGAGTACTTTTCCCAGATCCATTTGAACCAAGTATCGCTATAAATTCACCACGTTCAATAGTTAGGGAAACATTATTTAAAACCAAATTACTATTGTCTAAGGCACTTACACTTTCGTCATAAGTAAAAGATAGATTCTGCACGTCTATCATAGCCATATCGCTCGTACTGCTTATTTCTGATAATAAAAAAGAATTTGTCATTGAAATAAAGAACCGACTCCGTCCTGCAATTATAGGTCTTTTTTGAATGTCTATTATATAACATAGATTCAATTCAATCGTATAAATATACGCACACTAAGGTCAATTTGTTAGCAGTTTTCAATTTATTATCATTCATAAATTTATGATTATCTTAATTAATGTATAAAAAAATCCGGATGACAATTCATCCGGATTGCTATTGATATCTATTATAACGAATAGTTGAAACTTACTTTGTAAGTTCAAGTCTAGCCATCTCTGCTCCGTCACCACGGCGAGCACCTAACTTGGTAATTCTTGTATAACCACCATTAACACCTTCAAATCTTGGTGCAATCTCGTCGAAAAGTTTAACAACTGGGCTCAATCTATGACCGCTACCATTTGGAATTGTAGGAATACTCTTAAGAATATAACGTCTAGCAGCAAGTCTTGATGGACTATCCACACGAACTTCTTTTGTTGTTACTTCACGTTCAACAACGTCATACTCCTTACCATTAGCACTGGTCTTACGGCTGAGAACTTTACGTCCTTTTCCATCCAATTTTGCATGAGAAACAACTACTTCCTTGGTCTCATAGTTGGCATGTTCCTTAACAGCAAGACGAATTAACTTCTCGGCAATGCGCTGTGCTTCTTTTGCTCTATGAACTGTTGTTTCAAGTGATTCATTCATGAACAAGGTAGCGACGAGACCATTGAGCATGGCCATTCTGTGGCTCGTCCTACGTCCCAATTTACGATTCTGGGCCATCTATATTTCCTCCTTAATGGTCTATTATTATGCGTCCTTGCTTGCGGCCAAAGACAAACCTAGTTCTTCAAGTTTGACGATAACTTCTTCCAAAGACTTACGTCCTAAGTTTCTTACTCTCATCATATCGTCAATACTTCTCACAATCAGATCACCGATACTATTTATATTAGCTCTCTTGAGACAGTTATACGTACGAACACTAAAGTCAAGATCCTCAATCGGTGTATCGAGTAACTGATCTGTTTCTTCATCACTATCAATTGCTTCTTCTCTCTCAGAAGCAATTTTTTCTGACAGGCCAATGAAAGTCTTTAGGTGATCTGTCAAGATTGCTGCCGCACTACTAAGTGCAGTATCTGCAGCAATTGTCCTATCAGTGAGAATTTCCATTGTTAATTTATCAAAGTCAGTAACTTGACCGACACGACTGTTCTCAACAGAAAAATTAACTCTCTTAATTGGTGTGAAAATAGAGTCAATTGTTATTACCCCGATCGGCTGATTAGGCCACTTATTTTGTTCTGCAGTGTTATATCCAACTCCATTGCTGATGGTAAATTCCATGAAAAGACGACTTTGTCCATTCATGCGGCAGATGACTTGCTCTGGATTACGAATCTCTACTTCATCATCAGTAGCAATATCTCCGGCTTTGACTTCACCAACATAACCCTCTGGCTTGTTAAGATATACAGTCTTTGGTCCATCAACATGCATTTTGGTTCTGATTGATTTGACATTAAGAATAATCTCAGTCATATCTTCAATAACACCATCAACCGTTGAAAACTCGTGAAAAACATTTTCAATTCTTAATGCAGTTATTGCAGAACCCTGAAGTGAACTTAAAAGAACTCTACGTAATGAGTTACCAAGAGTTAAACCATATCCTCGTTGTAAGGGTTCAACAACAAATTTACCATACGACTTATCTTCAGTGAGCTCTACCGTCTCGATGTCGGGTCTATTTACTTCTAACATTAATTAATCCTCCCGGAAGCGCATACTGCGCCAATCTAGTAAGCTCTCGCAAGTTATATTAACAATATAAATTACATTCTTCTCTTCTTTGGAGGACGGCAACCATTGTGTGGAATTGGAGTAACATCTTTAATTAGTGTTACCTCAAGACCGACATTGCCCAAGGCACGGATTGCCGATTCACGTCCTGAACCAGGACCTTTTACATATACTTCTACACTGCGGAGACCATGCTCCATTGCAGCTCTAGCTGCTGCTTCACTAGCTGTCTGTGCAGCAAAAGGTGTACTCTTACGAGATCCCTTCATTCCATTAGCACCTGCACTTGACCATGCAATTGCATTGCCCTCCATATCCGTCACTGAAACGATTGTATTATTGAAGGACGAATGAATATGGACTTGACCGCGTTCGATATTCTTTCGTTCTCTACGACGAACGCGCGTGACTTTATTTTTACCTGCGGCTTTAGCCATGCTTATTCACTCCTTACTTCTTCTTTCCTGCGATAGTACGCTTAGGTCCCTTACGTGTACGTGCATTTGTCTTAGTACGTTGTCCACGAACTGGCAATCCAGCCTTGTGACGACGTCCGCGGTAACATCCAATATCACCTAAACGTTTGATATTCATCAATGTTTCACGACGAAGGTCACCTTCAATTTTATACTCATTTTCTAGAAGCTCACGAATTTTGGTGAGTTCATCATCTGTTAAATCCTTTGTACGTGTGTCAGGATTAATATCGCATTTTCTCAAAATCTCATTGGAAAGTGTCTTTCCTACACCATAAATGTATGTCAGAGATATTTCAATGCGCTTCTCGTTGGGCAGGTCAACACCTGAAATACGAGCCATTCTCAACCTCCATAATTAAGTAATTTTATGTATATATTAAATCTGCGAATATCGTACAGCCGCTATCGCAGGATATCGCTGAATAAAAACATTATAGTTATAAATAGATTAATAATAGGCGTTCATTGAACGCCTATTATTAACCTTGACGTTGTTTGTGCTTAGGATCGCTACAAATTACCATTACCTTACCTTTGCGACGAATAACTTTGCACTTCTCACACATAGGCTTAACTGAAGCTCTAACCTTCATATATATACCTCCTTAATTTAAGGCAACAAACTTTGTAATCTACCATAGACAAGTAGTCAGAATTCAAATTTAAAATTGATTCAAGTCGACTAACATAGTCTAATTTAATTGTACTTAAAACAACATTTATCAGCAGTCATGTTACGAATTTTGCACAATTAGACATCTAATAATTCTAAATGAGTTATTAAGCTGTAGCAAGTATTTATATTAACATTTTGTAAATATTCATTGGCAACTTATAAGCATTTGACAATACGTCTATTTATATGTATTACACATAACATTTTTTGGTCAATCTACTAGTATGTCAAATATCTGAATTGCCCCAAATCATTTTAATTATTTTGCTCTCCACGTAATTCTTCCACGAGTTAAATCATATGGTGAAAGTTCCAAAGTTACCTTATCACCTTGTAGAATTTTAATGTAGTTCTGTCTCAAACGTCCTGAAATATGTGCTAATACTAAATGGCCATTTGTAAGTCTGACTTTAAAATTTGCGTTGGGCAATGCTTCTTCTACAATACCTTCAACTTCTATCACATCAGCTTTTGACATATAAATCCTCTCTATATCTAAAAATTTCCATATTGTTAAATTTTACTTTTTTATATTAATTTTATCAAGTAATTAATTATCTTATTTTTGATTATAGTGCAAATTTAATTTTTTATAATATTATCTTCCCAAGTATAAAAGGATGAGCAATCAGCTCATCCTTTTATCTATTACTCTATTTATTGTTCTAACATATCTATATATTTTCGCCCAAAAAAAAGATTCAACTTTCGATATTTCTTTTAAATTACAATCAAAATTAGCAATAGTATTCGATTTTTTAGATAATATGATATTTCCTTTTCTATATTTCTTCTTTTTTGAATTTATGTCATTTAGATAACAGAAAGAGAAGTCATTATCAATAAATTTTCTCCTTAAATATAACTCTTTAAGGATTAGAAAATATAATTTTACCTTAGAGTTATCGAGTTCTTCTGAAATTCTATCATTTATTCTAGAAAATTCATTTTGACTTTTTTCATCGAAAAGAGCTTCAGATAAAAAATAGAATTCTTTAACTTTCTTTACTTTTTTGTGAATACCTTTTCCTTTAATAAAAGTTAAAAAAATTCCATCCCCATTAAAATATGTTGAACTTAAGAGTAAACCTAATTGTCCTTTTCTACTGCCTGATTTAGCAACTGCTATATAAATTTCAAGACAATCGTCATCATAGAGTATACTCCATTTGTACACAGAAGCAGTATCCTTACATAAACTTATACCTTGAGATTCCAACTCGGATAAATGATTATATAGAGCACTTTTTCTTTTATTCTTTGATAAAGTTATCTGGGCAGCTTCCAAAATGGATCTCTCTTTCAAATTCTAATTTTTTTCGCTATAAACTATATTTGGATATTTTTTCTTAGTTTCATCTAGATCTTCTCTACTCATTGTAAGTATTGATATGCCATCTTCTCTTATAGCAATAGTATTTTCATAGTGAGCAGAGAGTCTAGAGTCCGCCATAATGCAAGACCAACCATCAGAAGCAAGTTCAATCTCTCTGCTTCCACATGCAATCATTGGTTCAATACAAAAAACCATTCCCTTTTCTAGCTTGGCTCCATGTCCAGGCTTGCCATAATTAGGAACATCGGGAGCCTCATGCATATCTCTACCAATTCCATGGCCCGTTAATTCTCTTATAACAGAATATCCATTATCCTCAGCATACCTTTGAATCGAGCTAGAAATATCACCGACTCTAGCACCGGCTCGTATCGCCTCTAGACCTTTAAAAAAACAAGTCTCAGTAGCAGTTATTAATCTTGAAGCCTCAGAACTTATTTCCCCAACAGCGTATGTTCGACATGCATCAGCCATATATGAATCCTTACCGCATACGACGTCGATCGTAACTATATCGCCATTCTTAAGTATTTTTCTTTTACTGGGAATTCCATGAACGATTGTTTCATTGATTGATATACAAGTAGCAGCTGGGTAAGGAGGATTACCATATCCAATACAAGGACAAGTTGCTCCTCTATCATTCATAAATTTCTCACATTTTTTATCAAGTTCGTATGTACTAACACCTTCACGTATGAATTGCTGAATGTATACAAAAAGCTCGGCAATTATTTCTCCGCAAGCAGCAATCTTCGCAATTTCTTGCTCTGATCTTAGATTAATTCTGCGAAACATTTACATCACTTCCTTAACAATAGCAGAAAGCTGGGAATGACAGTCATCAAGCGACCCGCTGTTATCTAGTCTACGCAGAATTCCCCTGCCATCATATAAATCTAAAAGAGGTTTAGTATTCTTCTCATATGATTGAAGACGAACTCTAATTGTCTCTTCATTATCATCGCTACGCTGTATAATTTCAGCTCCACAACGGTCACAAACACCATCGACCGAGGGTGGACTTACTATTAGATGATAGGAAGCTCCACATTTTGGACATACTCTGCGACCTGATAAACGTCTTACTATCTCTTCTGCATCTAAATCAACAAAAAGAACCAAATCTAATTTAAGTCCCAATTTTTCCAGAAGCTCATCCAAAACTTCAGCCTGAACCATATTCCTGGGGAAGCCATCAAGAATAAAACCATTTCTAGCGTCATCTTCCTTAACTCTCTCAGCAAGCATTCCGGAAGTAACATCATCTGGCACCAAGTCACCTGCATCGATATAAGATTTAGCAAGCTTACCAAGTTCAGTTCCCTCAGATATATTTTTTCTAAAAAGATCACCTGTTGAAATATGTACAAGATTGTACGTATCCTTTAAATAAGTAGCAGCTGTACCTTTTCCAGAACCGGGAGCGCCAAGTAGTAATATATTCATAATAACCTCCAATCTTAAGACGGGTGATAAAAATTAAAACAAATAACCCACTCAACAATATTATACTCAAATATTCACAACTTAAAATATCAATAAATAAAAAAAGCACGGTTGTGATAACCGTGCTTAAATAATAATAAATAACTTAAATTACTTGTTAAGGAAGCCCTTAGTGTATCTCATCATCAACTGAGACTCGAGCTGATTGACCAAGTCTAGACATACGCCAACAATAATTATAATAGCAGTACCTCCAAACCATAGTCCATGAGTTCTTGTTATGGCACCAATAACACCAGGTAATACTGTAACAATACTTAAGAAAATACCATCAGCCCAGCAAAGGCGATGTGATGTTCTAAGAATATAATCACTAGTAGGCTTGCCTGGGCGTATACCAGGAATGAAACCGCCATTACGCTGAATATTGGCACTAATCTCATGTGGGTTATACTGAATGGATGCATAGAAGAATGTAAATGCAATAATCAGTATAACTTCAATCAAATAATAAACTGGATTCGCAGATATATCTCTAAACCATCTGACAATTGGACTATCAGAATTAATAAAGAAGAATGTCACAATCAAAGATGGTATCTGAATGATAGCCATAGCGAAGATGACTGGCATAACAGATGACTGATTTACCCTAATCGGAATATAACTGCTCTGTCCACCATATTGCTTACGACCCTTAACACGCTTAGCATACTGAACTGGTATTCTACGTTCAGATTGATGAACGAAAACAACAAATACAAGTAAAGCAAGAGCTACAACAACAATGACTACTGCATAAATTGCGCTGAGGAAGAAATTGGATTGCGTTTTCCAAATTTCAAAATACTGACGACCCATCAGCAGCATATGTGGCAATCTTGCTACGATACCAACGAAAATTAGAATCGAAATACCATTGCCAACACCATTGAAGTTTATCGCCTCACCAATCCACATAACTACAGCTGTACCAGCCGTGAATGAAGCGATAACGACAAGGCCTGCAAACAAGGGTGATACACTTGTTGTTGAGGCGGACTTGGTTGCCATCCAGAAAAAGAAAGCTTGCATAAGACCCAAGCAAACAGTTACAACACGAACTATTTGCTGAATCTTCTTACGTCCTGTTTCACCTTCTTTACTCAATCTTTCGAGTGCAGGAATAGCAACAGTCAAAAGCTGAAGTATAATGGACGCATTAATGTATGGTTGAATACCCATTGCAAAAATAGATACTGAACTCAATGCACCACCAGAAATAATATCCATCATACTTCCCAGTGAACCAAATCTATTTAAAAGATTGGTGAATGCCACTCTATCGATAAATGGCACCGGAATTGAAGCTCCAATCCGGTATGCCACTATCATCATAACTGTAAAAATTAAACGTTTACGGAGATCTGGTGTATGCCATGCATTAACCAGTGTAGTTTTGACGTTCGCCACATTACACCTCCTTCACCGTGCCTCCGGCCTTTTCAATAGCTTCCTTGGCGGATGAAGTACAAGCAACAGCTTCAACATTTAATTTCTTCTCTAATTCACCACCACCGATAATCTTAATACCTTGTGTGGCTTTGCGGAATTTGATGAAACCTTTCTCCTTTACGGTCTGAAGATTAACAGTCTCACCATCTTCAAAATTATTTAGCTGAGCCAAACGAATTTCAACTACTTCTTTAGCAAAAGCCTTGTGGTTAAATCCACGTTTGGGGACTTGACGGAAAAGAGGTGTTTGACCACCTTCGAAGCCCCAACGTACACCACCGCCTGATCTAGCCTTTTGTCCTTTGTGACCGCGGCCGGCGGTCTTTCCGTTGCCGGAACCAACGCCACGACCTTTGCGATAATTCTTCTCAGCTGAACCCCAGTTAGGGTATAAGTCATTAAGCTTCATTATTGCCTCCAGTCACTTCTTCAACTTTTACAATGTGGGAAAGGATATTGACCATACCACGAATAGCTGGTGTATCTTCCACTACATTACAACTGTTAATCTTACCTAAACCAAGAGCCTTGAGTGTTAGCAATGGCTTCTTAGATAAACCATTCTTACTACGAACTTGGGTAATTTTAATTTTTGCCATAATGTCCCCCTTATTGAATTTCCGAAACTGATTTACCACGTATTTCGGCTACTTCCTCAGGTGAACGGAGTGCCATAAGAGCTTCCATTGTAGCGTTAACAACGTTGTTTGGAGTATGGGTACCCAAAACTTTTGTACGAACGTCACGAACACCACAGAGCTCTAACACTGCACGCACAGGACCACCAGCGATAACACCAGTACCAGGAACAGCTGGCTTGAGGAGAACCTTACCTGCACCATAATGGCCGATATATTCATGAGGAATAGTTGTACCAGAAAGTGGAACACGGATTAAGTTCTTTTTGGCTGCTTCGATACCCTTTCTTATTGCATCGGGAACTTCAGCGGCCTTGCCTACGCCTTTACCAACGATACCATTACCGTCACCAACAACTACAAGAGCTGTGAAACGGAAATTACGACCACCCTTAACGGTTTTGCTGACGCGACCGATGTGGATGACACGCTCTTCTAATTCAAGCTTATTAGGATCAATATAATCTTGCTGCATCTTTTCCTCCTCGATCAGAAATTCAGTCCGCCTTCACGGGCAGCCTCTGCTAATGCTTTGACTCTGCCGTGGTAAATATAACCACCGCGGTCAAATACACAATCTTCTAAGCCTAATTTCTTAGCACGCTCAGCAATCAAAGTACCCACTGCCTTTGCTGCATCAGAATTAGAGCCATTCTTAAGATCGCCTTTGATCTCTTTGTCCAATGAACTGGCCGCACAAAGTGTTTTGCCGGCTTCATCATCGATCATTTGGCAATAGATTTGCTTATTACTACGGAAGACACAAAGTCTAGGGCAAGAAGCTGTACCACTAATCTTGCGGCGTACTCTTGCATGGATGCGCTTCCTGACTTCATTTTTAGAAACTTTATTAATCATTCTTCACACCTCTTACCTTACTTTGAGCTTGTCTTACCTTCTTTGAGATGCAAGACTTCATCAGCATACTTAATACCATGACCATGATATGGATCAGGCTTACGTAGTGAACGCAATCTTGCAGCAGTCTCACCAACTAATTGTTTATCGGCACCCTTGACAGAAATCTTAGTTGCAGCAGGTGCATCCAGAGTAATTCCATCTGGTTCCTCAAACTCAATTGGATGAGAATATCCAAGGTTTAGAACTAACTTCTTACCTTGCTTCTGGGCGCGGTAACCGGTTCCATTGATTTCAAGATTCTTCTCATAGCCTTCTTTTAGGCCGTGAATCATGTTTGCAATCAATGATCTAGTCAAACCGTGAAGAGCTCTATTCTCTTTTTCATCATTTACACGAGTGCAGACAACTTCATTGTTTTCAACTTTTACATCAATACCATTTGCAAAAGTCATTTCAAGTGTCTGCTTACCATCTGTGACCTTTACGTGCTTACCATTGATATCAACTTTGATACCATCAGGGATAGCAATTGGCTTTCTGCCAATACGACTCATAGTCTTTCCTCCATGCTCTTAAAATTATGGTCTTTGACCTTTTCAGAGTTATTTACCAAACAAATGCTAGGACTTCTCCGCCAATATTCTTAGCGCGAGCTTCCTTATCAGTCATAACACCCTGGCTTGTGGTTACAATAGCAATTCCAAGTCCGCCCAATACTGACGGCAACTCGCTTGCTGAACTATAAACTCTCAAACCTGAGCGTGATATTCTCTTCAAACCAGAGATAACTGGGCGCTTGCCACGATACTTAAGATTGAGATGTAAAGTACCTTCTGAGTGTTCGAATGTCTCAGTGAAACTTTTAATGTAACCCTCATTTACCAAGATATCAGCAATTGCCTTTTTTAAATTTGATGAAGGGACATCAACCGACTCATGTCCGGCGCTGGAAGCATTGCGAATTCTTGTTAACATATCGGCAACAGGATCTGTAATCTGCATAATATTTCCTCCTTGTCCCTATAATTACCAACTGGCCTTTTTAACGCCAGGGATTTCGCCTTTGTAGGCTAATTCACGGAAACACACACGACATACGCCGTATTTTCTGATATATGCATGTGGACGGCCACAGATCTTACATCTGTTAACTTGACGTGTGCTGAATTTTGCCTGTCTTTGTGATTTAACAATTTGAGACTTCTTAGCCATTTCCTACTCCTTATTAATGTGCGAAAGGCATACCGAGCTGAGTCAACAGTTCGCGACCTTCTTCGTCTGTTTTTGCGGTGGTAACAATGATAATATCCATACCACGGATTTTATCAATCTTATCGTAGTCAATTTCAGGGAAAATTAACTGCTCTTTGATACCGACTGCATAGTTTCCACGTCCATCAAAAGAATTCGGATTTAAACCACGGAAGTCACGGATACGAGGAACTGCGACACTGATAAATCTGTCTAAAAATTCATACATCTTTTCGCCGCGTAGTGTAACCTTACATCCGATGCTCATACCTGCACGGAGACGGAAGTTAGCAATGGACTTCTTAGCCTTGGTTATAACTGGTTTCTGACCAGCAACAATTGCCATATCTCCAGCAGCGTTATCAATACTCTTGTTATTCTCTTTATCACCGACACCCATATTAAGAACAATCTTCTCTAATTTAGGTATCTCCATAACAGAGGAGTAATTGAAACGCTCTTTTAAGGCAGGAGCAACTTCTGATTTATATTTATCATGTAATCTTGCCATTTTCTACTCCTCCATTAATGTTTCTTTAAGGTATCTATTTCTACCTGACCTGCCTTGGAATAACGCACTCTGTCGCCATTCTCAAGAACCTTAACGCAAGTCTTGGTTGGTCTTTTGGCCTTATCACATACGTACATAACGTTACTTGCATGGATAGGTGCTTCAAATTCAATGATACCTGCTTGTTGGGTTGGGCTTGTTGCCTTTTTATGTTTCTTGACAACGTTGACTCCCTCAACAACTACTCTATTTTCTTTAGGTAATACACGTAATACTTTACCTGTTTTGCCACGATCTTTACCGCTCAAAACGTAGACTGTATCGCCTTTTCTAACATGAACTTTTGCCACGACTATCTCCTCCTAATTAAAGCACTTCAGGCGCCAGAGAGAGGATACGCATATATTCATGGTCTCTCAATTCACGCGCAATTGGTCCAAAAATACGTGTTCCTACAGGATTTTTGTCATCCTTAATCAAAACAGCAGCATTCTCATCGAATTTGATGTATGAACCATCTTTACGACGGACACCACGCTTGGAACGGACAACAACCGCCTTGACCACGTCACCCTTTTTTACAGAGCCACCTGGAGCAGCTTCTCTCACTGAACAAACAATGACATCACCGATGTTAGCTGTCTTTCTCCATGAACCGCCAAGAACTTTAATACACATGAGCTCGCGTGCACCCGTATTATCTGCGGGGCGGAGCAAAGTTTGAACTTGAATCATATTTACCTCCAATCCCGACTGGATTATTTAGCGCGCTCAACGATACTAAGTAAGCGCCAGCGTTTTGTCTTGCTGAGAGGACGTGTTTCCATAATTTTAACGGTGTCACCCTCTCTGCAGGTGTTCTCTTCGTCATGAGCCTTGAAACGGACTGAATGACGACTATATTTCTTGTACAAGGGGTGTTTTACCATCTCGGTTACTTCTACGACAATTGACTTGTCCATTTTCGCTGAGACAACCAAACCTGTACGTACTTTACGAAGATTTCTTGTCTTACTCTCCATTATCATGACCCCCAACTTATGCCTTACGCTCAGCTTCGAGCTCACGCTCACGTAAAATTGTCTTTACACGAGCGATATTTCTCTTTACTTCGCGAAGTTGTGAACTATCTTCGAGCTGATGAGTTGCATGCTTGAAGCGAAGTTTGAATAATTCTTGACTTAATTCCTGAACTTCCTGCAGAAGTTCTTCTTGTGACTTTTCTCTCAATTGGGAGAGTTTCATGCCTGCACCTCCTCTTCTCTTTTTACGATTTTGGTTTTGCAAGGTAGTTTATATTGAGCTAATCTCAATGCATCTCTTGCTATCTGCTCGTTAATTGCACGGACTTCAAATAAAACTCTACCTGGTTTGATAACTGCTACCCAGAACTCAGGTGAACCTTTACCACTACCCATTCTGGTTTCAGCTGGTTTCTTAGTTACTGGCTTATCTGGGAAAACCTTGATCCAAACTTTACCACCACGGCGCATTCTACGGTTGATTGCAATACGGGCAGCTTCGATCTGGTTACTTCTCAGCCAGCATGGTTCTGTGGCCTGAAGACCAAAATCACCATATACTACTTTATTACCGCGACTGGCCTTACCGGTCATGCGACCGCGATGAACTCTTCTATATTTAACTCTTTTAGGGAGTAACATTAAGCTTCTCCTCCTTTGCGAGTACTTTTTTTGCTGGCAAAGACATCACCTTTGTAAATCCAGACCTTAACACCGATCTGACCATAAGTTGTCTTAGCTTCGGCAAAACCATAATCAATATCAGAACGTAATGTCTGTAGGGGGATTGTGCCTTCGTGATAATGTTCACTTCTGGCAATATCAGCACCACCGAGACGACCAGATACTTGAGTCTTAATTCCTTTAGCACCAGCCTTTAGTGCACGACTCATACCTTGTTTCATAGCTCTTCTAAATGAGATACGTCTCTCAAGCTGATTTGCAATACTTTCTGCAACTAATTGTGCATCAGTATCAGGTGACTTAACTTCATTTACATTGACGAAGAAGTCCTTTTTGAAAACTTTCTTTAGGTCTTTCTTCATCTGTTCTATTCCAGCACCCTGACGTCCAATGACCATACCAGGTTTAGCTGTATAGATTGTTAATGTTGTTTTGTCATCTCCCTTGCGCTCGATATCAATACGGCTGCATCCAGTAGCAAAACAATATTTTTTAACGAACTTGCGGATTTTATTATCTTCAATTAAATACTTACTGAAGGTTTTCTTATCAGCGTACCACTTGGTGCTCCAATCTTTGATAACGCCAACACGAATACCATGTGGATTAATTTTCTGACCCATACTTGCCCCCTTATGCTTCCGTCTTAACGTTATCTTTTTCTTTTAAGACAACGGAAATGTGGCTACTGCGTTTAAGAATCTTGCCTGCGCTACCACGTGCTCTTGGCTGGAAGCGTTTCAGTGTAGGACCACTGTTTGCATAGGCTTCAGCAACATATAAGTTATCGCGATTCAGTTCGTTATTGTTGACTGCGTTCGCTGCAGCTGACTGCAATAATTTTTCAAGTATCGGTGCGGCTGCCTTGTTTGTGTATCTCAAAATTGCTTCGGCTTCTTTTAATGATTTACCACGGAGAAGCTTGAGAACAATATTTACTTTACTTGGTGAAATACGTACGTACTTAGCACTTGCCTTGCCGACTTCTTTACCAATGCCCAACTCTTTTCTCTCTTTTTTGCTGAGGAGAGGGGCCTTTTTGCTTTTTCTACTCTGCTTGTAGTAGGCATCGCGAAGCTCATCGCGATGTGCCTGCAGGTATTCTTTACTCATGACTTTTTTACCCATGTCTATACCTCCTGGCCTCAACGAGATGACTTCTCGTTTTTACCCGCATGACCGCGGTATGTACGCGTCGGAGCAAATTCTCCCAACTTGTGTCCGACCATTTCTTCCGTAATGTATACTGGCACGTGCTTGCGTCCGTCATGAACAGCAATTGTGTGTCCAACCATTTCGGGGAAAATCGTAGAAGATCTGGACCAAGTCTTCACGACGCTTTTTTCGTTCTTTTCGTTCAGTGCTTCGATCTTCTTCATGAGATGATCTGCAACAAAATAACCTTTTTTCGTTGAACGGCTCATCAGACAGCTCCTTACTTCCTTCTCTTAACAATGAATTTATTTGATTTCTTATTGCGTTTACGTGTTTTGTAACCGAGTGTTGGTTTACCCCAAGGAGTAACTGGGCTCGGTCTACCGATTGGTGACTTACCTTCACCACCACCATGAGGGTGATCGTTCGGGTTCATGACAACACCTCTAACGTGTGGTCTTCTACCTTTGTATCTTGTCTTACCGGCTTTACCAACGTGAACATTTTCGTGCTCTTGGTTACCAACAGTACCAATTGTGGCAGTACATGAAATTGGAACCATTCTCACTTCACCTGAAGGAAGTCTAAGCTGAGCATACTTGCCTTCTTTGGCTAGTAACTGAGCCTCGGCACCTGCTGTTCTCACCATCTGTGAACCACGACCTGGGATCAATTCGATATTGTGAACAACTGTACCTACTGGGATATTCTCAAGTGGAAGTGAATTTCCAACTTTAATATCAGCTTCAGGACCTGCAACTACGATATCGCCAACTTTTAATCCGGCTGGCTGTAGTATATAAGACTTTGTTCCATCTACATAATGTAGAAGTGCTAAGTAAGCGGTTCTATTTGGATCGTACTCGATTGCTGCTACCTTAGCATTTACACCAATCTTGTTGCGCTTCCATTCGATGAGACGGATTTTTCTCTTATTTCCACCTCCACGGAAACGTGAAGTAATGCGCCCATAATTATTGCGTCCACCTGAACTCTTCTTAGTAACAACTAAGCTCTTCTCGGGCTCTTTCTTTGTAATGACCGAATAGTCAGCTACTGACATATTACGACGGCCAGCAGAAGTCGGTCTGTAATTTTTTACTGGCATTTCTTTTCTCCTATCTCATCCACAATTAGAGATTCAAGCCGAAGGCTTCAATTTCTGTTTTATATTTGCGATTGACCAATTTTTTCTCTCCACCCTTGCCGAGATATGCTTCGGGTGTTGGATCAAGATCGATTGTTACAACTGCCTTTTTCCATGAAGAGCGACGACCAATATGCTGACCAACTCTCTTCTTCTTTCCATCAATGTTCTGGGTATTAACCTTTAAAACCTTGACTTGAAATAACTGTTCGCAAGCCTTGCGGATTTCTGGCTTAGTAGCATCCACTGCGACCTGGAATGTGTAACGGCCGTTCATCGCGGCATCTGTACTGGCCTCAGTAATTACCGGACGGAGGATGACTTCTTCTGCACTTCTCATTTACTGTATACCTCCTGGATTTTTTCAACTGCCTGGCGTGTCATCAGTAAAGTATCGTACTTTAAGATATCAAACACATTTACCTCACCAACACTTGCGGTCTTTACATCAACAATATTTCTAGCAGATAGCATAAGATTTTTATTGTATTCAGAGTCAACTACAAAAGCTCTCTCTACCTTTAGATTCTTAAGAATTTCTACCATATTCTTGGTCTTGATTTCCTCAAGATTTAAATCATCAATAACTAGTAGATTCTTATCTGCTAATTTGGAACTGAATGCTGATTTCAGTGCCAATCTCTTAACTTTTTTGTTTACGCTGAAGCTATAATCACGTGGTACTGGTCCAAAGATAACTCCACCGCCTACCCACTGAGCAGAACGGATTGAACCTTGTCTAGCACGACCAGTTCCCTTTTGGCGCCACGGTTTGCGACCACCACCACGAACCTCGCTACGACCTTTAGTCTTGGATGTACCTTGTCTGCGATTTGCAAGTAACTGGCGTACAACCAGATGCATTGCATTGACATCCGGATCAATGCCGAAAATGGCATCGTTCAATTCGAGCGATCCTGTGACTTCACCTTTTTTATTCAATACGTCAACTTTTGCCATTTCGAACTACCTCCTACGCGTTACCGTTATTCTTGACTGTGGTCTTAAGTTCAATAAGTGCACCACGATTGCCAGGAACGGCACCCTTCACTGCGAGAATATTACGCTCGGCATCAACAAAAGCCACTTCAAGATTTTGGACTGTTACTCTAACATTACCCATCTGTCCAGGCATTTTCTTGCCCTTCATAACACGACTTGGTGTAGCTGATGCACCGTTAGAACCGACTCTTCTGTGATACTTAGAACCGTGTGCCTCACGTCCGCCCTTTTGGCCATGTCTCTTAATATTACCTTGGAAACCTTTACCCTTACTTGTTCCTGTAATATCAACATGATCTCCTACTTGGAACATATCTCCGACGGTGACAACTGAACCTAATTCATACTTATCAATATCGTCGAGTCTGCATTCACGCAGATATCTCATTGGCTTGACGCCTGCCTTTTTGAATTGTCCGGCGTCAGGCTTATTTACAAGATTCTCTCTCTTTTCTTCAAAACCGAACTTGATTGCCTGATAACCGTCATTCTCAACTGTTTTCTTCTGGACTACTGTAATAGGTCCACATTCAATGACTGTTACGGGAATTACATCACCGTTCTCTGCAAAAAGCTGTGTCATTCCAGCCTTTTTGCCCATCATGTACTGTTTCATGACTTTACCTCCGTTATTGGTTTGCTAAGCAAACTTAACTTAATCTCATCAAAGTTTAATTTCGATGTTTACACCAGCTGGCATATCCAAGTGGGTAAGGGCATCCACTGTTTTCTGGTTTGGTGCAAAAATGTCAATTAAACGTTTGTGTGTGCGAAGCTCAAATTGTTCGCGTGAATCCTTGTGTTTATGTGGGGAACGAAGAATTGTTGTAATCTCCTTTTCAGTTGGGAGAGGAATTGGTCCTGATACCGAAGCACCAGTACGTTCTGCAGTTTCCACAATACGGGCAGCTGAGAGATCTAAAATCTCATGATCATAGCCCTTTAAACGGATTCTAATCTTCTGACTTCTGGCCATTTTTTATCCTCCTATGGCTTCTGCTCAAGTCTCTGTCTTTCCGGGTGTTTCGCACTTTTTCAAGTAAAAACCCGGCGCACTTTATTCCGGGTCAATTGTGTACTAGACACCCTGCGGTCAGGCAAAAACCTGTCGTTGAATTTATTTCAACATGCTCAGTCTAAGTTACCTGAATTTGCCGCAGTCGCTAATTCAGCAATCTCAAACTTCATCACATAGCATCATATTTCTGACGCTTCGTAAAATTTTAAACGTTATATATATGTATTGCAAGCAAATATTGAACTTAATTAAGCTTTTTTAAAATTTCGTCACTTTGCACAAGATACATTCACTCGCCTGTAAAATTTTCAAACAAATCAATATCATAAACTTAAGCTCAAATTATCATATATCTACTAGCACTCTACCAGCTAATTATGCACCCCTGCATTGCAAAGTCTCTCAATTTATATCGCTCAACTAAACTCCAGTCACCTATAAAATCTTCCCACTATATATAATCGATTCCCATTATTTGTATTATTCTCTTCATCTGCATAATTTGCTTCATTTGCACTATTTCTCCATTAGCACTGTCTCTTTATTTGCACTTCACTCTTCACTAGTCAAAATTCACTTTATCAATCCTAGCACTTCTTCATTACTATATTTATACTTGCTTCCGCAATAATCGCACCTTATCTCAATCCCTTTGGGATCTTCTGCCAAATGCTCTAAATCAGCCCTCCCTAATGTCATTAATTTTTCAGCAAAATAATCTTTTGAGCAGTTACAGTAAAACTTCGGAACATCTACACTTAAATATTTAATTTCAGGATCTCCCATCAATAGATCTATTATCTGAGCTGGCATAAAATCCGCACTGAGGTCTGACAACTTAGGAAAAGACGCTACCCTTGCCTCAAGCTTAGCTATTACACTTTCCTCTGCAAAAGGAAGAAGCTCTGCAAAAAGTCCAGTCACTTTCGATATTTTTCCTTGTTTATAATTTAAGCCAAACATCATCACGCCATGTCTCTGCTCTGACAGGGCTAAATAATAAACAAAAGATTGAGCGACATCACCATTCAAAGTATCAACTAAGCCTGTATATGGCTTACCATCTTTGAGATTTTTTATAACCTGTATTCTTCCTTTACCAATAATCTTAGCCAGGTCAGCACTGCCATCACTTAATATATTCTCAAGCTCTTGCCTCTGTTTCTCATCTAAGGAATCTCCAAGCAGATCAGACATGAATTTTTTATCATCTAAAGTTGCCTTTAGCCTTAATTTAGCATCACAAAAAGCACTAATTCTCTTACCTGCACTATCCCCCATAATAGTAACCGACAACCTAGCGTCATCATTTTTAAGATCAGCACCCAAAAATGCCGCCCCCATCATCGTCTCTGCCACTAAACTAGCTGTTAACAAATTTAGCCCCAAAGCCTCCTGTTGCATCTTAACAGCCTCGGTCAAATCAATAGCCATTGCCCTAACCTTAGAATCAAAAGCTGCCGCTCTCACCAAGTGGTCGCCCTGTGGATATATATTTTTTTCATCTCTTATATCATTAAAAACTACCATTTATCTATCTCCTAAAGAACTCTGCGAAGCTTTTTTACTAAAAATCAACAAAAAACGCTCTGGAAGATTATCTACAAAATATTGTCTAATAGTTTCCGCATCACAATCACACTCAAACGAATTAAAATCATTTATGCTTTCATTTAACTCGTCAGCTTCTAAAATATAATCTTCGGCAAGCTCAAACGCCTGAGAATCTACTGTATAATCCAAAAATTCAAGTTCAAAACCCGTTTTCATCGCCACCATTTCAAGCTCAGAAGGTTCATGAAAATATTCCTTCATTTTACAAACACTCTTAAAAAAAAGCGGTCTCGCACCTTTATCAAGCTCTCCTAAGTCCTCTTCTGACATCTCTACATCCATCTTCCTAAAAGCCGTAATTGTTATATGATTAACTAATGGCTCTTCAGATAGTTCATTTTCCCAAATAAGATATTGATCTCCAAAATTTTTAACATAAGGATGAGTAAAAACATTATAAAAGTATTCTTCACTGAGAATATCAAGAACAAAAGTGGTTCCCTTTTTGGACAACTTTTCTATATTAGAAAACAACTTAGCTAATCTGGACGGCTGAATATGATTCAAAGTATCAAGGCTAGCAATAATAATATCGAACTCATCAAAACCTAAGTTTTTAACTTTTTCTACAAAATCATCATCACAAAAATCTGCACACAAATACTCGAGCTCTATTCTTTTATTTCCATCTAATAAATACGTATCACGAGTAGACTCTGCCAATTCAATCATCTTTTTTGAAAAGTCAACACCAAGGGTGTGGCAAGATAACTTGGCTAACTCCATAGCAATAGATCCAGAAGAACAACCCAGTTCAAGTACTTTTAGCTCCTGATATTTACAAGATAAGTCGTGTCTGAAATTATTAAATTCATTATCAATACTTCTTTCAGCATATAAGAAAACTAGCTTCAAAAGATTCTCGGTATATTCCTTGTAATTTATCTGCTCAAGTTGCCAAAGGGAATAAATATCTGCTATTTCGTTATACGTAAATTTCATTTCTTCTTTGTCATTATAATTCATAAATATTCTTTACCATTCTAGTCTAGAAATCACTTTATAAAATTCAGTCATTCTTAAAGAACAACAAAAATTGTCGAAGCCTCTATTGGCTAATATTTAATACAAACTGAATGACAATATCCAATTAAAAATAACATATTAATTCCGTCATATTAAAATTAGCTTAAACTGACAAAATATGTCCATAAAAATAATGCGTGCACAGCACGCATTATTCACCAATGTTTATATTATATATTAAATCTGGCACCTATCATAAATCAGTCAAATCAATCGACTTTGGCTCAAAAAGAAGCGTAAACTCATGGGAAACCTTATTAAAAATAACCCCACTTAAATCTTCACTCTCATCATTTCCGCTAACATCAACTTCCGTTGTATCATCAATCTGCTTCTCTGAATTATTTAAATACTCTATAGCCTTGAGAAGCTGAGCATCATCCTTATTATAAAGGGATTTTTCATCTGTAGATTTGGACTCTTTTTCAGTATCTACGCTGCTCTCGTCACTAGAAGTAACTTCACTTTCTGATTTATAAGTTTTTTCAGAATATGAAGCTATGCTCTCAGATGATGATGCTTCGCTGTCTTCTTTTACTTGACTCTCATTGTAACTCGAACTAGTTGTAGTAGATTTTTCTGTTTCTTCTATATCTAATGTGGAAGGAGTACTTTCTTGTGATGACTGACTTAAAGTCGAATTAATTCTGCTATCTTCAATTTCAAAAGTGGGCTTGAGACCTTTCCCTTCTATGGCCTCACCCTTTGGAAGATAATATTCAAAAATTGTTACATTTATCGCAGAATCATCAAGCATTGTCCATGAAGAAGTTCCAGAACCCTTACCATATGTATTCTCTCCAATCAGAGGAACTCCCAGCCTATCTCTCAGACAACCAGAGAACAATTCAGCAGCACTAGCTGAATTCTTATTCACCAAAATTGCATATTTCATATCTTCCGCAATTTTCCCCTTATTTGTTCTCCACTTTTCGATAAATTCTTGTCCATTTTGGCGTCCCTTAATCGCACTGATAGGACCTTCATCCAGTAGTAAATCTAAACATTTTTTTAGATTATCTGCATCTCCTCCTGGATTATTACGCATATCAAAAACTATTTTCTTAACTCCAGAATCAACTAATGACTTCATCTCTTTTTCAAATTGCGGATAAAGATTATTAGAAAACTCTCTTATTTGAACTATTGCCACATCCTCTGATATTTTCTCTGACTTTACTTGCTGCGTGACAACATTATCACGTTTAATACTAAATTCATGAGTCTTGCCATCAGAAGCTCTATATACTGTAATTGAAACCGATGTTCCTAATTCTCCACGCACTTCTGTAGCTAATTCCTGACTGCTTTGAAATTCACTGGCATCCTTATCATTGACCTTTATAATGACATCCCCAGGAAGTAAACCAGCTTCCTTTGCTGGACTGCCCTCTGTCAACTCAACAATCTCATAACTTTTGTCTTTTCTTGTTGTAATAGTACACCCAATCCCATAATACTCTCCTGCCATCTCTTCTTCGATAGCCTTATTTTCTTCAGGAGTTAAATAGTACGTATACTTACTATCCAGAGAATTTGCCACACCTTTACTCATCGCCTCAAGCAACTCGTCTGTGCTAAGGTCGCGATAATAATTATTCTTCAGCACATGGAGAATCGTCATCAATTTATCTCCAGCATCGGCATTTTTATCATCTACATAAATTTCAATACCTGTTGTATTTTCATCTTTCATACCAAAAAGACTGCCCCAGTCCATTACTTCCTTATAAGAGCTGGGTTCAGCGAAAATAGTATGGTTTGACTGAGAAAAAAGAGGCAGAAGTGAAAAAGCTACGCCCAGAGCAATACATTTAAAATAATTGAAAGAATATCGATGCTTCATAATAACTCCATTTGGCAATATGCCTATTAAAAATTTCAGGGAATAACAATCACAAATATTATTAATAAATAAAATCAGCATAAATCATGCCTACAACATTCCCACACTCAAATGATATTAGCACAAGACAAATACCATTAAATAAATATATTTTTAATATTCTTATGGAATTATTAGAATTTTATTATATCTATACTTTTTATTAGAAATAAAAAAAGGTCTCAGAAAACCTGAGACCTTTGACCCGTAGGAGAATCGAACTCCTGTCTTCGCCGTGAAAGGGCGATGTCTTAACCGCTTGACCAACGGGCCACTCTGGCGGTAATTGGATTCGAACCAATGACACTCCGGGTATGAACCGAATGCTCTAGCCAACTGAGCTATACCGCCGTGTGCAATCAATTCGCTCTTAAGCCTTGAATATATTAATTATAAAGACTGATTCTGTCAATAGTGTTAATTGTACTTTTTTCTTTTCCATTATTGCTTGACACTTCAATATTTAAAAAGATTGAAGTTACTTTTTGATGCAATAAAATTCAGTCTATCCTACAAATAATAAAAAGGGATGAGTCTAAATAAACTCATCCCTTTGTCAATTAGCGAAATTAAATTACTTAACTTCGACTTCAGCACCAGCTTCTTGTAATTGCTTGGCAATCTCATCAGCTTCGGCCTTTTCGACATTCTCTTTAACCTTTGAAGGAGCTTCGTCAACAAGAGCCTTTGCTTCTTTTAGGCCTAGACCTGTAATCTGGCGAATAACCTTAATAACATTGATCTTACCTGCACCAGGATTCTTAAGGAATACTGTGAATTCTGTCTGCTCTTCTTCAGCTGCACCACCGGCTACTGCGCCAGCTGCAGGTGCTGCCATCATAGCGGCACTTACGCCAAACTCTTCTTCAAGTGCGTGTACTAATTCATTGAGTTCAAGAACTGTCATTGTCTTGACTTCTTCGATAAACTTGGTAACTTTCTCGCTAGCCATAATTTAATCCTCCATAAATTTACGTAATTGTTGATTTAATACCTAAGTATTACTCGGCTGAAACTTCAGCCTCTGCTGATTCACTAACCTCTGTAACAGTCTCTGTCTTCTCTTCTGTTACTTCTTCAGTACTTGCTTCTGAGCTGGCACCTTGATAAACAGCAGCCGCTGTTTCTGCACCCTGCTCCTCACACTTATCGGCAATTGCCTTGAGGTAACAAGCTAATGCACGGATAGGTGAACTCAAGCCACCGACAACCTGTCCATAAAGAACTTCAACGTCTGGTACGTTAGCAAGATTCATTAATTCTGGCAAGGTCATAACCTTTCCAGCACTTGCACCACCCTTAATATTGAGTGGCTCGTACTTGTCTGCGAATTTCTTTAAAATTTTTGCAGGTGATACTGGATCTGTATCGCTGTGAGCAATTACAGTAGAACCAACGAATAAAGATGCTAATTCGTCTAAACCAGCTTCTTTGGCAGCTAGTCTTCCCATAGTATTTTTAATTACTTGGTATGTGACGCCTCCCTTGCGCATCTCACTACGCAATTCAGTATCCTGTTCAACAGTCAGACCACGGTATTCTGCTAGGACTAAAGTTTGGGCATTCTTGAATGACTCACTCAGATGCTTGACTATTTCCTGCTTCTCGGCAAGAACTTTTGCACTTGGCATCTACACTTCCTCCTTACAAAAAAACTCCCGTGCCATGACACAAGGAGGAATAATAAAAAAATATATTTCCTTACCTCGGCAGGTGGTTCCCCTTTGAACCCGAAGGTACCTGCTGTCTTTGGCACATTCAGTAACTTTAACAAACTTTACTCATTTGTCAAGTATTTATCCAAAATTTTATCTTGCTAATAGATTCTAAAAGACTTAAAGTCAGTACATATAAGCAGACACAACATTATATTGGCTAAGTAAAATTCAAATAAAAATCATAGGTCAGCGTTTAACCCATACTATGACCCAGCCAAACGAACAATCAAGTAAAGTGAAACAAATCATAAGGTTATATTTTTATTTACTTGATTAAATCGTAGACTTAAAGTAAATATGCACTTAGAGATCACAAACGGCCCTTTGAAATAGTTATCTATATCAATATTTATTAGAAATTTGCTTCCACCGCTCTAAGTACATCGTCTATCTTACATTCTGCCAAATTCTTATATTGCAACTTAGCTTTTTGAAATAATTCTTCAGTTATTGCCACAGGTAACATTCCTGCTCTACAGGCAGCTTCAATTCCAGCCTCTGCATCTTCAAAAACTACACAATGCTCATATGGACTTTTCAAAGCATCCGCAGCCTTGATAAAAACCTCTGGATCTGGTTTTGTTCTGGAAGTCATATTACCGTCTATAATAGCATCAAATAATTCAATAATTTTTACTTGTTTAAGAATGAGAGAAGCATTCTTGCTAGCTGAAGCCAAGGATATTTTAAGCCCCCTATTTCTAGCTTCGCACAAAAAATCTCTAGCACCTGGCAAAATATCATGCTCTGTCATTTTCATAATATATTCTAAATAAAGTGCATTCTTCTCTTCCATAAGCTTACATTTATCTGCCTCCGTTATATTTAACGGTTTAAGCGACAGCAATATTTCTAAACTTTCGCGTCTACTCACACCTTTGAGCCTTTCATTGTCTTTAAGTGTAAAGTTGATCTCAAGTTTATCCGCTATTGCTTTCCATGCCAAATAGTGAAACTTAGCACTGTCCACTAACACCCCATCCAAATCAAAAATAAATGCCTCACATTTCATCTGTCATCCTCATTCTGATAAATATTATTTAATATATGTTCTCTAAGCTGTTTAGGTGTCATATTCTCTTTTGATCTAATAACTGAAGAAAAATAACTCTCATGTTGAAACCCACACATGATTGCTATATCTGATATCTTTAAATCAAGATCCATCAATAATCGCTTTGCTTTTCTCAAACGAAATTCTAAAAGGTATTCACTAATGGGCATACCAACAAGTCTTTTAAACACACGAGCTGCATAATCTGAATTAAAACAAGTTACTGCTGTAATCTCTGGCACTGTGATTTTTCGAAAATAATTTTGCCTAATAAAATCTTTCATCAAATTGACATTTCTGAGCGACTTAGTATCCAGTTGATATATAGACGACTTATTTTCACTATTTAAAATATTAAGTAGGGTATAAAAGGCGGCTAATGATTTATATTGCCAAGCTCTTCCAGCTCCTATATACGCATTGTGAATTTCCGCAAAACAAGTTTCAAAAATATCAGGATCAGACACTTCTTTATACTGTTCGAAGCCTAAATAATAATTTAAATCTATCTTTTCTCTAATATGCTCAGTATGACTAAGTCCCGAAGAAAACAAGCTAAGATAGTCTTCTGTATTATTATAAAAATTTAGTGGCCATTCATAGTCATCACGTTCAAAAAAATCTAAATGTACCCAATAACAATCACAGGGATTATCTTTATATCGGCAGTATCGATGTGCTTTGTTTGGTTCAATTACTACCAAGCTACCGCGCCGTAAATAAAAGACTTTTTGTTCAATTTGAATTTCTCCCCGGCCCTTAAAACAAAATAAAAATTGATAATCATATATACGTCTGAACTGGCGCGGCCAGTCATCACTTCCTTGCATTCCAGCTTCACGTATATATGGACTGAGTCTTTTCACGGTTTAGACCTTTCTACTCCTTTATAAGTCTTTAGACAATTTTATCAAGCTTCACGCGTTGCGCTTTGTCCTGTTTACTTTCCATAATTGACGCTCCAGCCGCAGCAGCAATAATACAAACGGCACCAATTAGCAATTGAATTCTAAAAACTTCGTACCCTAATACTACAGAGAATAGACTTCCAAATAAACCCTCCAAGCAAAGTACAACGGCCGTCAACGAAGCGGGGAGATACTGCTGAGCCCAAGTCTGGAGAAAATAACATAAGCAAGTACTCATAGCAGCTAAATAGACAACGGAAAGAAAACCATCGCCAAAAGAAAAACCTACCTGCTTCTCTGGATTTACAATATAGGTAAGAAAAGAAAATATTGCAGCAAATAAAAGTTGGTAGAAACATAGTCTAGATGAATCTGTACCCGATGAAAATTTTTCTAGTGCAGTAATATGCATAGCAAATAAAAAAGCACATAAAATAACTAAATAATCTCCAGGATTTAAACTGAATTTACCTTCGCTGTAACTCAACACGAGCATACCAACAAAAGCCAAGAAGCAATATCCAAGAACGGCAAAACTCAGATTCTTTTTGAGCCATATCTTTGCTAGAAATGGTACTATTAGTACATTCAAAGCAGTGAGCAACGCTGCGTTCGACACTGTGGTACCAGCTTGACCTTTCGTTTGATTAAAAAAGGCTAAAAATAATAACAAGCCTGCGATTGCACCTGCTTTTATCTCCCCTTTATTGCTAAATTTCAATTTCTTCCTAAGAACTAAACCCATTATTAGTGCGGCGAGTGAAAAACGGCTAAACATAACAAGTCCTGTTGACCAATTTGCTCTTATAACCTGTTCTGTAGCAATAAAACCTGAACCCCAAATGATAGACACTGATATTAATGCCAAAAGCGCCTTTGGCGAAGCAGATTTAAATTTATTGGAAGACATAAATTTCAAAGTCATCAAAACTCCCATCTCATATTAGTATTTATATTTTCAAACGTGATTTAAAATCTTTACCATTCACCTTGTACATTATTTGCTTATCTGTTTCTGTGTATAACAAGACTTCTTCATCTCTAATATGAACTTCAAGAGTTTCTCCATAGTAGTTAAATGAGAATCTTAACTCTCGCCACTTTTCAGGCAGATTTGGACAGAAACTTAGACTTCTATCAGAATTTATCTTCATACCAGCAAAACCAAAGACAACACATTGCCATGATCCGCCTGCTGCTGCAGCATGGTAGCCCTCTCTAGTATTTCTATGCTTATCATCTATATCAATAAGTACAGATCTTAAAAAATTCTCATATGCATCTTTTTTCTCACCACTTCTCAAGCCCATCAAGCAGTGAATAGACGGACTTAATGAAGATCCATGTAAAGTACGTTTCTGATAATAGTCAAAGTTAACTCGTTTACTATCAAAATCATACATATCATCTAATAAGTATTGAAGCATGAGGACATCTGCCTGTTTAATAATAGTTGTTTCAGAGAAATGATAATCTCTTAGCGACTTAGGATAAATTGGCATCCCCTTTTCATTAAACTCTTCTATTTCTGCATCTTTCAAAGAGAAATATCCGTCAAATTCTTCTATTACTCCCTTATCATTTAACTTAGGCTTTCGAATAAGATCTTTTATTTTTATCCAATTGTCAACTTCAGAAGCAGTAAGCTTCAATTTTGAGACAAGCTTAGGCACTTTTTCGTTATATTCTTTATATAGAGATATGGCAAGATCCATTTGCCATCTAATGAGTTCTAAGGTGTAGGCATTATCTGAAATGGATTCGTGCCACTCATCAGGCCCCATTATTTTATTCAAGCCATAACTACTTGATTTTTCATTCCACTCCAGCCTAGAACACCAGAAGCGAGTACTTAACCAAAGAATTTCTAAAAATGCATTCTTAAAGTAGTCCTCATCTAATGTCCATTTATAATATTGATAAGCTCCATAGACTACATCGGAAGTCACATGTAATTCTTCTTCCCCAACTACACAAGGTTCAGAGCTAC
This sequence comes from Bacillota bacterium, assembly GCA_023420115.1. Lineage (GTDB taxonomy): Bacteria > Bacillota > Clostridia > Saccharofermentanales > Fastidiosipilaceae > JAEZWR01. The sequence continues at coordinate 97,039 of JAEZWR010000063.1, forward strand.
CGTCCCATAATACAGATTCAAGAGGACATTCCTCCTCTCCTGTATCAGCAGATTCCCAAGGGTACCTAGCTCCATCATAGGAACTTTCTTTTGCATAATTTATTGCTGCAGGTAGTAATTCATAACGATATCTGACTAAATTTCCTGCAATTTTAGGAAGACATAATGTATAGAACGGAAGAGTAAATAACTCAGTATCCCAAAAAGCATGCCCACCATACTCTTCACCATGTAATAATTTGGCACCGACATTACTCAAAGTATCATCGGGATTTGGCGTACTCATTAAATGAAATATGCTCAATCTTAATGCGAGCTCCGCTCTTTCATCACCAATAATACTCAGCGATGCTGTTTTCCACATTTCAGCATATATTTTTTCATTTCCTGAAACTAAATATTCGAACCCCTTTGCTCTCACCTCATTAAGTAATTCCGAAGCCTCCTTGCGACAATCGAAACCTTGGTGAGCAGCTCTCACACATGCATATTTAGTTACTTTATATTCGACTCCCATTTTCACCTTAAGGTCGAAAAACTCCACGGCTCTTTCTCCATAAGGTTTAAATTGTCTATTAAGCTGAATATCATTATCCTTCTCATCAGACGCCAAAACTGCTGTCTGTACAGAAAAAGCTTCGAGGAAGTCTCTTGTACAAGCATCTACCGCTATACCATTTCCCGCCAAAGACCTTATCTCTTTGACTTCAAAATGTTTAACTCGAAACCTTGGATAGTCCATAAAATTTGTAACAGTAGCGTCAATTATATTTTCAAACTCAATGATCCCATCATAGTTAAGTGCTTTGATACTTAACTGAATAGCCGCACAGTCTGGATATTCTCTAGATAGCACTTTTATATATTCAACTTCAGTACGTCTCCCACCCTTGTCAGTGTGTATATAGTGACATGCTAAAAATCCCTTTTTGAGATCAAGTACTCTTACATATCCTTCTAAATTCTCTGAGCTCTGTGGACTAATTGGATGTCTCAACAAAAAAATAGATAATTTAGACCAGTCAGGAAGATTAACTAATTCTCTTTGCAGAGCTTCTGATCTATCAAACATACGATGCATATAATGAGCTGGCAAACTGGGTTTGGCCTGACCTTCTATATGGCAACCTCTGGAACTCATTTTACCTGAACAGAGAGTAAATAAAGTCTCTTGAGCAAGGTTCTTATCTTCTAAAAGTTCATCTTCTATATACAGCCATCTTTCATCAGAAAGCTTATTTCTTATTTCACTACTAAAATGGTCTAAATTATTCATTTATCCTCCTTTATACAGTAATTGAGTGTCAGTGAATATTGTCCTGGTTTTATCTTATAGTAATTTAATGGCTCCGGACCACAGCTCGAAGATCCCAACCCCGCTTGACATATATCGGTATGAATATAGTATCCATTCTCATTTTTCTCCATTTCATGAAAATGCGATTTACACATCAAATCTTTTTGTGAATATGGATGAACACTCAAAGAAAAATTTTCCTTACCACAAATAATTAAATCACCATTATTAAGCTTCCACTTTAGATATTTAACACCTTCTCTATTTCCATAATCTTGTGGGAAGGTATACTCATATTGCTCGTCAGGTCTATAGCTCCATAAACCTTCTCTCACCGCTTCTTTTCTATCTACATAATTTTCATATGGTCCTAATCCATAATACAAAAATGCATTATCAGCTAGTACATCTTTGGAAATTTCATAACTTAGACCTATTCTAGGAAGTTCAAAATCCAGTCTTTCCTCTGTATTTATCATTACTTCAAGAGACCACGAATCATCACTATTGAGCCTGAGCATCATTTCTAAGGGTAATTTATATAATCTATCCATAAACATAGACAAACCTTTGATTCTCAGTTCTATAAAGTTATTATCCTCGAAAAGTTCCCAGCTCTCCATCCTGCTAGCAAGCAAATCCAGATGAGCTTTTTTCCATATAGCTGCTATATACACATCATTATCTGTATATGCCCTCGATAAATTTAATCTTGGACCTTGCCTAAATACAAGTTCCCCCTTATGTGACCAATTTATGATTTTCATTTCAGCTATATTTACTTCTAGCCTCGTTTGCCTTGACTTTAAAACTATTTTCTTCTTCAATTTACCAACGTATTCATAAGATAAGTTATTGGACAAATTTTCATTATCAGACTTATCCTCAATTTCAACTTTAGAAATAGTTATACTATCTCTACCGAGCAGAGGTAATATTGTTCGGTTCATCTCTTCATATGCGTACGAAGAAATCTCCTCAATGTACTTATCAAATTTATTTGACTCTATACACTCTAATTCCAAGCGTTCAGCATCTTTTACCTTGGTATCTGCCAAATCGAATTCAAATTCTAAGAATTTGCCTTCACTAAACGCATATATATCAATAGTTCTTTTTTGTAGATCTATAACTTCACCATTCTTTATTGCTTTTACTATTAATACTAGATCTCTCTTGCGACAAAATTCTCCCCTATTTTCTAATATAAAAGACAATTTTTGCTCTATGTAAGTAATATTTAAGAATCTCACAGGGAAATAAAGCTCCCTGAGCTCATATGCCGCCCCTTTAGGATCAAGATTAGACGAAAAAATCCCATCAAGGCAAAAGGCTCTATTATGAAATTCTTCTCCAAAATCACCACCATATAAAATAGCATCCGAGCTTGATATCTCTCTTGGTGCTTCAGCCAAGGCAAAATAGGAAGTTCTATCATCTTCAAGAATATATTTACAAATTTCTCTATTTATATGCTCTGGAATCAGCTTTTGCCCTGCATCTTTTCGTCTATTCCAATCACTTAGCCAAAGTCTTACAGCGTCTTTCGCTATACCATGGTCCTTAAATTCCCAAATAAAAGCTCCATGAAGTCTTTTCCCAGAACGCAAGACTATATCATATTCTCTTAAACTTCCAGCTCCGTTCCCCATAGAATGACCATATTCACAAAGTATATGTGGTTTATTACATACGCAATCTAAATCCTTTTCAAGCAAGGAACCGATACGCGTATACATACTGCTGCTCACATCTACAGTCAGTGATTGTTGATCACCCTCATAATGAACTAGTGCATTTTGATTCTGGCTCTTTAGCCAGCGATACATAGCTGCAAAATGGGCACCATATGATGACTCATTCCCCAAAGACCATAGCGCAATACAGGAAAAATTCCTATGATAACTATACATTCTTTGAAGTCGTTCTAAATATACTTCTTCCCATTCAGGCTTGTTTAGCAATTCATTGGGAACCTTTGCAATTTCAAATCCATGAGTTTCCAAATCACATTCATCAATTACATAAAACCCTAATTTCAGACACAATTCATAAAAAAAAGTTTGATTAGGATAGTGACTACAACGTATAGCATTTACTCCCATATTTTTAAGAATAGTCAGTTCTCGCAAACAATCTAAATAATGTTGAGTTCTTCCACGATACGAATGAAATTCATGGCGATTGACACCTTGAAAAAAAATTCTCTTGCCATTCCAAAGATATTCATTACCCTTAATCTCACAGCGTCGAAATCCAAATTGATAAGATAAAAATTCAACTTGCTCTTTACTTTCTGCTTCAGTCTCTACTGTAAGATAAAAAATCTCTGGATTTTCAGCAGACCAACCATCGGCACTTACAAGATCAAAAAAGGGAGGGGTTGAACCTATAGTATTAGTGTCATTAATTACAGTTCCACTATAATCACAAAGACGCCACTTAAGCTTCAGATCCTTGGCATTAACTAAGAGTTTATTGATTATAAGTCTACCTTTTCCTGCTTCAAAGTCGCTATCAAATACAAGATCCAAAATATGAGATTTGGGCCTAATCGACAGATATACATCTCTTATTATTCCACCTAGCCACCACTGGTCTTGATCCTCAAGATAAGATGCTGATGAATATTTATAAACGAAAATCTTTATCTCATTTATAGAAGAAAATTTCAAATGCGAACTAAGATCAAATATGGAAACCATCCTGCTTCCAATATTATGTCCTATCTTTTGTCCATTGACGAACAATTCAAATGCGGACTCTACACCCTCAATATGAATATAATAGTTAAAATTTTCCTTATCATCTATATAAACAAATTTGCGATATACAGCAAATTCATTCGCCCCTGAGATAAAAGGAGGATCAATTGGAAATGGATACGCTTCGTCAGTATAATGAGGCCTACCATATCCAGCCATCTGCCAAGACAAAGGTACTTCTATCTCCTTATAGTCTATATCAACCTTATCAAGCTCGTCCGCATCCTCAGTATGATAAAAATCCCATTTTCCACTCAAAGGAATAATGCGAGTAGATTTTAAAATAGGAGATAAATTAGTATCATTGCCGAGCAAAAACTCATCGAAACTCGCATAAGGCAAAACAAATGTACTATCTTTTACCTGACCCAATCGCCTATCAGATATCGACTGCCAAAACTCACTTTTCAATTCCAAAACTATATTATCCTTTCAATCCGCCACTGATTCCTTCTATTATCTGCTTCTGTGCAAAGAAGAAAATAATTATTGGCACCAAGGCCATAATGACACTAATACACATCGTCGGTACTATCGCCTGAGTATGAAGCCCTCTGAAGCTAGCAAGACCAAGTGCTAGTGTATATTTGCTCCTACTATTTAAAAATACCAACGGACCAAGATAGTCATTCCAAACCCCAATTAGAGTTTGAACAACAACAAGCACTAGTGCCGGTTTCATTATTGGCAAATAAATATTTAAATATATTCTCCACTCACTAGCTCCATCAATGCGCCCCGCATCGTGAAAATCTGCTGGAGTAGATTCCAAGTATTGTCTCATATAATATATATAGTAAGCCGAGCCAAAAAGTGCAGGAACAGTCAGAGGCTTAAGAGTATCAATCCAGCCGAGGAGATTAAACTGCATATACTGAGGAATAACAGTCACATCCCAAGGCAGCATCATTGTCGCTAATAATAGGGCGAATAAAAACCTTTTAGCTTTGAAACTGTATCTTGCAAAAGCAAAAGCTGCAAGGGAAGCAGAAAAAAATTGGCCAAAGCAGTTACCTAATGCCACAATGAGTGTATTTAAGGTAAATCTTGTAAAATTTTGACTTTGCCAAGCTTTTGTAAAATTATCAAATCTTACATTACTAGGCCAAAATTTAATTGGATACCTAAGGACTTCATTCTCAGGTTTGAGGGCAGTAAGAATCACCCAAAAAAGAGGAAAAAGAAATAAAAAGGCAAAGAATATAGAAAAAACGCTATAAATCACTTTAGCTTTTAAACTCATTCTCATTAACAGTTCCCCCTTCCTGTATCACGCTTCGTATACACCCAATATCTAGATGTATAAAAAAGCACTGCCGTGAGTATCACTATAACGACAAACATGAACCATGCGTTCGCTGCAGCATATCCCAATCGTTGATTCTTAAAGGCATTGTTATAAACAAACAAACCATACATATAGGTTGAGTTTAAGGGGCCACCTTTTGTAAGAAGCATTACAAGGTCTAAACTCTGTAAAGTGCCAATAACTGAAGTAATAATGTTGAATAATAATGTAGGTCCAAGGAGTGGCAAAGTTATTTTAAAAAATGTTCTCACTGGACCAGCGCCATCAACAAGTGACGCTTCATATAGTTCAGATGGAATACTCCTCATAGCAGTATAAAAAATTAACATTAGTCCACCTACAGCCCAAACCGAAGCTAACATAAGAGTAGCAAAAGCAGCCTCTGTATTATTCAACCAATCTGGACCTTGGATCCCTAATCCTTCTAACGCATAATTAACTATCCCATATTCAGTATTAAGGAGCCAAGACCATATTATCGCAATAGCGACACTTGAAACAACTGTCGGCAAATAAAAAATTGTTCTGAATATATTCGAAAATCTTAGTGGTTTAGTCAAAATATGAGCAAGGAACAAAGCTATTACAATTTTTAGAGGAACAAAGATCGCTGTGAACGTAAGGCTAATCCTAAGTGAACTCCAAAATTGTTTATCTTTGACAAACATTTCATAAAAATTACCCAAACCTCTAAATTTCATCTCACCTATAACAGGCCAGTCAAAGAAACTCATCACAAGAGACATTAGCAGAGGCCCCGCGGTAAATAGAAGCAAACCTAAAATCCAAGGAAGAAGAAATAAATATGGAACAACATTCCGTTTAGACTGTAATCTCAACATTCTGAACATAAGCCCAAACTCCTACTCAAGAATTTCTCCAAAGGCGTTCGATGCCTCCTTGGCTTCGTTGATATTTAATACTTGTTCAAGAGCAAGACTTATTTTATCCGACAAACTAGTCCAATCTGATACAGTAAAAGACGAGGGTACATGTTCAGTGCTTCTTTCTAGCATCTCATAAAATTTACCATGAATCGGATCTGTAGTTAATTTCTCTGACTCTGCAACTGACTTAAGTACAGGAAGCTCATAATTTAAACGAGCAATATTCATTTCTGCGCTAGTCCAGTATTTTATAAAATCCCAGGCGGCTTCCTTATTCTTACTATCTTTTGACATTGCAATGCCCGACGAACTAACAATACTAACGGACTTTTTGTCAGAAAAATTAGGAAGTAGTGCAACCCCATAATCAATATCACTATCTTTTAGACTCTGAAGAGACCACGCACCATTAATAAACATAGCGACTGTCCCCATTTTAAAGGCATCTTCACCCATAGAATCCCCTGAGATTGCAGAACCTTCTTTTATCATATCTTGAAATAGTTGAAATGGCTCCGTAGTTTCTTTTGAAGCTATAATCGGATCATACTTACCTTCATTATCGGCAAAGGCTCCCCCATTACTCCACGCAAACATTTCAAAATCATAAGGATCAGGTTTTATCGGAAGACCAAGACCATAAATTTTCTTAGATGGATCAGATATCTTCTTAGCAGCCTCCCTTAATTCGTCGAAGCTCCATTCCCCTTCTGGAAAAGATAGTCCGGCTTCTTTAAATAAAGATTTATTATAGTAAACAACATGTGTTGTATAACCTACCGGAATACCGAGAGTTTTTCCTCCAACTTGATTATATATCCACAGAGCTTCATAAAAATCATTTTTATAATCATCTCCTTGCTTCGAAATATAGGGATCTAAATTTTCCAAAGCATCTCCATATTTAGGGTAATTCCACATATACATAACATCTGGAGCATCTTTGCTTCCTATACCTGCTGTAATTTTGGTATCGTAATTACTTCCATAACCTTCAATCTCAACATGAACTTTATCCTGTGAGTTGTTATATTTTTCAACCATTTCCTCTTGGAATTGAAGAGTTTCAGCATTATCCCATGTAGAAAATCTAATTGTTGTTTTTCCTACATTTTTATTTCCCCTCTTATCACAAGCAACAAGATTTAAGGTAAAAACTGATACCATAAGAAAAGTAGCTAATTTACCTAAGTTTTTCATAAATTTCCCCTCCATAAAGTCATTCAAACTATGCATTTGTTATAAAAAAAAGCATTTGTTTATTGCTAGATGATACAAAATGTCAAATTAACTCTTTAACGAATTTAGGACAAAAATTTAAATTTTCCGACTTTTCTGGCAAAAGTTCACACTAAACTTAGGCTCAATCAAACTTAATATCTATTTTCACCGAGTCTATAAACTTTTTGACAAATAAAAAAACAGCTCCACCTGATATGGAACTGTTTCTTATTCTTTCATTAATAGAAGCTCAATTATTTGGCTTGTTTGTTTAAGGCCTTTCTCATTCTTGAAACCCAACGAGCTGCTGTATTCTTATGAAGATGACCTCTGTCTGCCAGATGATGCAAATGCTTCTCTGTCTTGCGAAGCTCTTCTGCTGCAGTCTCACTACCATTCTCAATAGCCAAACGAGTTTTCTTAATAATTGTCTTCATCTCACTCTTGGCATGCTTATTGACTGCGCTCTTCTTCTGTGTACCACGAACACGCTTCATTGCTGATTTAATATTAGGCATTGAATTAACCTCCACTTATGTAATATGGTATGTAACCACTTCTATTTTATTAATAAATTCACAATATAATTATTGGTAGAAAGCATACATCAGATTTTTAAAACCTGGGTAAACTCAAGATCAACTGGTGTCTCTCTTCCAAACATTGAGACAATAACAGAGACTTTCTTCTTCTCCATATTAATCTCACTAACCTGTCCGATAAATCCATCCAAGGGACCGTTGATGATCTTAACTGACTCACCAACTTCATAATCTACAATTGGTTCCCACTCGGTCTCTACACCCATCATAGCCAACTCTTCATCCGCCAGTGGAATTGGTTTGCCATTCGGTCCTACAAACCCAGTAACACCTCTTGTATTTCTAACTATATACCACATTTCATCGGTCATAATCATCTTAATTAGAACATAACCAGGGTATATTTTTTTCTTACTAGTAATACGCTTACCATCGCGTATCTCAACCTGTTCCTCTGTTGGTACTTCGATTTCAAGGATATAATCTTCTATTCCTCTATTCTCTACCACCTGTTCTAAAGTTGCCTTGACCTTGTTCTCATAACCGGAATAGGTGTGTACTACATACCAACGAGGCTCGTAATCACGCTCTTGCTTAGAATATTCAGCCATTGGATCCTCTATTCAATCTATACTAAATAATTATTGAGACCAATACAGATTACATAAACTTTATGAAGCTGTATTCTCTGTCTCACCTGTTGCTGCAGTACCTTCGTTACTTTCACTGACAGTTTCACTTTCAGAAGCTACACTATCACTACTTTCAGTGCTAAGAGAACTTGTCTCCGTTCCCTCTGACTCGGAACTGACGGTCTCAGTCTGTGCTGCAGGTCTTGTTGTTCTTGGAACATGTGGTTTATTGAAACCAGCTAAATTCAACAATCCCATCATAAGAGAATCAACAACAAATACTAAAATGGCAACACCGATGGAGATTGCCAAAACTGCCAAAGTTGTCTCCTTAAGAGTTAACTTGCTCGGCCATACAACCTTCTTCAGTTCATTTCGAATACCAGTGAAAAAGTTTCCTGTCTTTTTACTAAAGTTTTGAACCTTGGAACCCTCTTTCTCATTTTTGATATTCTTACGCTTATCGTTAGCCATAATTCATCCTTTCTTTCTGGTAACAGATGAAAAACTTAACGAGTTTCCTTGTGTTCTGTATGCTTACGGCAGAATGGGCAATACTTCTTAAGAACTAGTCTATCTTTTGTATTTGCCTTGTTCTTCTTCGTAGCATAGTTACGTTGTTTGCATTCATCGCATGCCAATAAAATTTTCTCTCGCATGCCAGTCTTTTTTGCCATAAGAGGTCCTCCGTATCCAGGACGTTCACGCCCAAAAATTTGACATAAAAATAAAAGCCCGTAAAACAGGCGTTGGAGATATTAACACAAGTTAATTTATTCTGTCAATAAAGTTGACTGATTACTTTGCTAAATATCTATTTCAGTCTATTGAATTTTAAAACTTTATCCAAATATTATCAAGCATTTATATGCACAATTCTCATCTTTTTCTTTCTACTAAATTGATAAGTCAATCGACTGAATAGTCTTATCTACCCACTAATTATAATTTTAGGCAATATGCTAATTTACAATAATTATATCTACTATATAATTTATACAATTATTTCAATCATATATAGAGGTAAAAATGACAACTTTCAGAAATAACAAAAATAAAAAAATATTAAAAAGAGTACTTGTTACTCTGTCCACAATACTAGTAGTATTAATTACCCTTCTCTTTTTCGCAGGAAATTATTTCTTTAATTATGCTTTAAGCAGAAATGGTGGCGGAGCTAAGAGAAATGTAAAAGTCGAAAACAAGTCTGACACTGCGCTAAATAACAAGTCCGAACTAGAGCTTATCTCCATAAATAAACAAAAAATAGCAAAAAAACTTGAAAATGCCAATTTGAATAATACAGAAATTAGCCTTGAGAATAATGAAGGGCTCACTCTGATTGCAGAATTATATAAATCTGAAGACAATAGTTTTCTGAGCTTAGACAAGTCTGAAAATTCTAAATCTAGCAGTTCAAATGCCAGCAATAATGATAGTAAGAACACAAATAGATTAAAGTCTGACAAAACTTATGTCATTTTACTTCATGGATACCATTCATCAGTGGATGCTATGCATAAATACGCTCTTCATTACCTTGGCAAAGGATACAATGTTCTCATACCGCACATGCGTGCACATGGTAAGAGCGAAGGTAAATATATTGGTATGGGAAGTAAAGATAGAGATGATGTTATTTCTTGGATAAACAAAGTTGGTGAATTAGATGATCAAGCAAATATTATTATCCACGGTGTATCAATGGGCGCAAGTACAGCGATGAATGTAAGTGCACTTACTCCAGCCTCCGTCAAACTGATCATCGAAGACTGCGGATATACATCAATATATGATATTTTCGCTTCTGAGCTAGATAAACGTTTCTCGCTCCCAGCCTTTCCTCTCTTAGACGTTTGCGAATTAATAACTAAACTTAGAGCCGGGTATGATTTCCACAATACTAATCCTATTAACTCCCTATCTCAAACTAAACTTCCAATGCTATTTATCCACGGCTTGGAAGATGACTTTGTTCCATATGACATGATGGAGCAAAACTATAATGCATGTAGTTCAGAAATAAAAGAGAAATTAGCTATACCTTATGCCGGTCATGCCGACGCAATTTATGCTGACCCAGATCTTTATTGGAATAGTATAGATGCTTTTATAGATAAAGTTAGCTAAAAAATATTTACTTAATTTAGTAGACAAATGAGAAGTTCCAAACACTATGATTAGATGTGCTTGGAACTTTTCATTATCAAGAACAAATTCTATAAAATTCTATAAAGAAATAAAAATAAATAATCACCTATACCTATATATTCTTTTCATAAAGAAGTCTGAGACCATGAAGTAACAAATCAGGTACTCCCTTAATATTTTTCTTGCAATATGGAAGTACTAATGAAACCAAACCACCAGTTGCAACTCCTTGAAGCTCATAACCTAATTCCTCTTCGGCTCTTGTTAGAAGTCCATCCATCATTGCCGCATGACCTAAAATAGCACCAGATTTCATACAATCAAGTGTATTCTTTCCTATAATTTTTCCAGGATCGGAAAGATCAATATATGGCAAACTCGAAGTTCCACCAGAAAGGGCATCAACTCCAATTCTTAAGCCCGTGCAAATACAACCGCCTACATAATTTCTATCCTTATCAATAACTGACATAGTTGTTGCAGTACCCAAATCAAAGATGGCTAATGACGATCCATAAAGGTCTATCGCAGCCACTGCATCAACAACAAGATCACTACCCAAGCTAGAAGGATTATCCATTTTAATGTTAAGTGAAGTTTTTATTCCTGGTCCAACAACTAAGCATTTAGCCGAACTTAATTCCTCTATGCAAGTACGAAACACCTGTCTGAGACTAGGAACAACGGAAGACACAATCCCCCCCTGCAAACTATCACGTAAAATTCCCTCGTGCTGCATATGAACTTTAAGCATAATGAGATATTCTTGCCATGTCTTTTTGCGGTCAGTACTTATACGCAAAGAACTATATATCCTCTCATTATCCATAAATCCAACAACTATATTTGTATTACCTATATCTACAGCTACAATCATATTTTATTCACAACCTTATCAAGAATTTTTTTCAATGGAATAAATAACGCAGGAATAGATATCCCCGCAAGCAAGGCTTCTGGAAGTCCATTGTTATAACAGAGCAAAGCAATAGCCCAAATGGCTTCTTCTCTTCCAATCGCTCGAAGGTTAGAGATTGCAGGGAGAAAAAAAGCAAGCATCATAAGCATCACCATTGTTGTATGTAATAGTGTGACTGTTAACGCAATTATAGAATAAGCAAGAACTCTAAGCCTAGGTCTATCAATATCAAGCTTTATAATCTCGATAAGTTTTCCGGGAATATATCCTAGTAATAACCTAGGAATGAAGCAGATAAAAAGAGCCAATATTGAACCATGTTCTTCCCCATAAACAGGTATAAAAGGCGAAAAAGCAAAGGACATCAAGCTGGGGCTTAAGGTATTTATAATAAGACTCAGTCCAGCAAAAGTTGATGCAACTACAGTGCCTCTTTTGCTTCCCAAAAGCAGTGAAGCTAATATCACTGGTATATGAAGCAAAGTCAATTTAACGAAGCCCAAATGTATAAACCCGAGCGGAGTAAAGGTAAATAAAATAATAATGGCAATGAAATTACATGTAATGAGATCTAGTTTCAACTTCTTTCTTTTTGCCTTTTGATCAGCCGAAACTAAATCGTTATATCCTACTTTCTTATGCTTAAATAAACTTTTCATATTCCCTCCTGCTGTCGTTCTCCAAATGGTGATACAACGCAATAATTACGAAAATATATTTATTATTTTTTTATAAAATACAAGTTAAATTACCCCTCAGGCTCACTTTAGCTCTCAGTATATTTATTGGTCAGCTTGATTTATTACTATCAATATCAAGCATTATATCTAAAATTTTGCCCGCAACTTTTCTCTTAGAAGCCATAGGCAAATCAATCATACCATCATTTGTAATTACTATAATGTGATTGCTATCACCCCCGAAGGCTGCCCCCTCTTCTGTTAAAGAATTACAGCAAATTAGATCAAGATTTTTCTCCACGAGCTTCTTCTTACCATTATCAAGTAAATTTTCTGTCTCCATAGCAAAACCACAAACAAGCTGTTTATTTTTTAGCTTCTTAAGTGACATAAGAATATCAGGGTTACTAACGAGAGATAAAATTTTCTCACTATTTCCATCTTTTTTTATCTTGTGATTATTCACTTGAGCAGGTCTAAAATCTGAAACCGCTGCAGTCATAATTAGATAATCGCAAGCTTTAAACTCTTTAATTACCGCTTCATACATATCACAAGCTGAAACAACATCGATAATTCTTACTCCATCTGGTCTGTCAATATTAACAGGTCCTGATATTAGACAAACCTCCGCACCTCTACTTATAGCTTCATAGGCAAAGGAATATCCCATTTTCCCACTAGAGTGATTACTAATGAAGCGAACTGGATCAATCGCCTCTTGAGTAGGACCTGCTGTAATCAATATTTTTTTACCCTTAAGATCTTGACAAGGTTCGTCTGAATTAGCCTCTTTCGTCAGTAAGTTTTCTCTTTTTTTAAGTACCGATATAACCGCAGCAAAAATATCATCTACATCAGCAAGCTTCCCAACACCAACATCTCCACAGGCTAAAAGTCCCGCCGCAGGTTCGACCTTAGTCCAATCAAGCTCCATAAGTGTCTTTATATTTTTCTGCGTGAGAGGATTCAAATACATATTAGTATTCATAGCTGGAGCAAAAACGACTGGGGCCGTACAGGCCAAGGCTGTAGTGGTCAACCTATCATCTGCTAGACCATTAGCTAGTCTCGCTATAAGATGTGCTGTAGCAGGTGCAAGAACTAAAATATCAGCCCATTTCGCCCATTCAATATGTTCAACTTCAAAAGGGCCAGTCCTTTCAAAATTATCACTTGCACAAGGTTGAGAAGTGAGAGCCTCAAACAATTCAGGTCTTATAAACTTTGCGGCCTCAGCCGTCTCTATCACCCTGACTGTCGCCCCACTTTTTTTTAATAGAGATATTAATTCACAACTTTTATATATAGCCACCGAACTAGATACTCCGAGCAATATATTCTTATTTTTTAGTATAGAAAAGTCACTATTTTTATCTGGTATATTCATCTAAATCACGACCTTCATCAAATATAAAATACTTAGTTATAAACTACGCCTTAAAAGAACTAATAATATTTTTATAACAAAACAAAACCCTAAAATAGTACGCAGTGAATATGAATAAACAAATATCAGCAAATAAAAAGTTAAGTTTGAACGAGGGAATAAAAGTCATAAAAATAAAAAACAAAAGCAAAACAAAGAGAATTATCACTATGCTCCTATACGTACTACATAACTTATTAGTCTGCTCATAAAGATCCTTTTTATCCATTTGTAAAATTACATCATTACTATTAATCATGGAAATAGGAACTTTGACAATCAAAATCTCATTTCTATGAATAAAATCTCTAGTATCATCATAATTACTAATCTCTCTACTCTTCCCCCCACCTATCTTGCCAAAATTCGACTTAACATGATTAAAGGAATAGAAAAAATATTCGATTGATTTCCTATCAAGCTCTTCTAGATACGAGGTAAGTTCTGCCTCTCTCTTATAACCAATAAAATAAACAAGATAACGATAAGCAGCCGTCCTCTTTTTAAAATTCAATGAAAATCCCTTAACTTCACTAAGCTCATTCCCCTTATTATCCATATCGTTAAGAAAAGAACTGATATTTTCTACAGAATTAAATCCCAAACAAAACTTTTTCATCGTTACCTCAAATTTTTATTTCACACAAGTATATTAATTCAAAAAAGCGCTCTCGCGTAAATCACCATATCGTCTAAACATTTAAAAATAAATTTATAGTTTAATAGAAAAAATTATTATTCCCATAAAAATTAGAAAAGCTCCAATCATCTTATTCTTCCTTATTTTCTCACCAAAAAACAGACTAGAAAATATAACAACAAATACATAACTTAAAGATGCAAGAACCGGTCCCCATTTATAATCTATCTTTGTAAATGCATAAATATCAAGAAGCATACTTCCTGCTAGCATAATATAAGCAAAAATAACATATGGATTTAAGTAAGCTTGAATAGTATTCTCATACTTTTTGTTAGCACTAATTTTCAAAAGAACCTGAGAGAGGGCAGTATTTATTGCAGATAAAATAAGAATAAGTTCACCGCTCATAGTACACCGCCTTCGTTGCTACAGTCATCTGGTTCAACACTTATATCCTCACTGGAACTTTCATTTTTAGCCGAATCTATATTAATAAAATAAACTCCAATAAAGATTAATATGACTGCCACAATATTCGTCCATGACACCTTTTCTTTAAATAAAAATGCAGACCAAATCATAGACCAAAATAACATCGTCCCCTTACTTAAATATGCCACAGATAACTGTAACTTGGACAGGACTATCTGCCAAAAATAGGCATAAACTAGCATTAAAATTCCAGCAAAAAAGAAAGGAATTATAGTTTTAAAAGAAAAAATACCATTTGCAGACAAGGAGTTAGCTGTTACTTTTGTAAGTAAACTAGATATAGAAAAAAGAAAGACCAAAATCTGCATAAAAAGAATAAATTTTATCTTCATAATATCAATATAACTTCCAAACAAAATAATAATTATTTATGTTAATTATAAATCTTGATATCTGTCGTGACTAAATATTAACAAGATTAATTGTAAAAATTATCTTAAACTGATTAGTGTATAATGAACTAGGTTGGGCTTTTGAACCTAATCTAATATCAATCTTGCCACAAATCATTTCTAGTTCTAGATGAAATAGGAAATGATTTATGAAAGATATCACTATAAGGAGAGCCAGCAATGGATAGAAGCGAAAATAATAGACCTAACATCCTATTTATAATGTCTGACGATCACGCCTATCAGGCAATAACAGCCTATAATCCTACTTTTCCAATTAGCACCCCCGGTATTGATCGCCTAGCCAAAGAAGGAGCAAGGCTCGATAGGATGTTCTGCACCAACTCAATTTGTGCACCATCTAGAGCCTGTATATTAACAGGAAATTATAACCACCTTAATGGAGTAAGAAAATTAGACAACAATTTCAACGGTCGTTTACCAAATGTTGCTAAGTCTCTACAAGACGAAGGATATCAAACTGCCATCATCGGAAAATGGCACCTAGGAGTCAAAGAACCATATCTCCCAACTGGTTTTGACCATTTCGAAATTTTCGTAAATCAAGGTGAATATTACAACCCCAGATTCATCACAGATGAGGGTATTCACATTGAGTACGGATACGCTACAGAGTTAGTCACAGAAAAATCCATTTCTTATATCAAAAATCGTGACAAAGACAAACCATTTTTCCTAATGTGTCACCACAAGGCTCCACACAGAAACTGGCAACCATCTCCTAAATATAAAAATGCCTTTGACAAGGTAAACTTCCCACATCCTGAGACCTATAATGACGACTACGAGAGCAGAGGTCCTGCTGCCTCTAAGGCCGCAATGCGTATCGACGATCTCACACAGAATGATTTCAAAGAAAAGAAAATTCCCAAGGGAACTAAAGAAGAAGTAAGAAATTGGAAATTCCAGCATTATCTAGCAGATTATACAGCTTGTATTGCTTCTGTAGATGATTCAGTTGCCGAACTTCTCGAAAGCTTGGAAGAAGAAAAAATTCTTGATAATACAGTTGTTATTTATTGCTCAGACCAAGGCTTCTATATGGGCGAACACGGCTGGTTTGACAAAAGATTCATCTATGAAGAATCGCTTAGAATGCCTTTCTTAATTAGATATCCTAAAGAAATTGAAGCTGGTTCTGTTGTAAATGATCTACTTCTGAATATTGATTTTGCTGACACCTTCTTAGATTATGCTGGAGCAAGAGGTAAACTCAAGTGTCAAGGAGAGTCTTTCCGCAATGTTCTAAAAAATCATTCTAAAAGTGACTGCAACAGTGATGAATGTGCAGCGACCGCTCGAAACAAAGGTTATGATGCTGTCTACTATAGATATTGGGATGCTCCATCAGAACATTATGTTTTCCCTCATTCTGGTGTTAGAACAGAAAGATACAAACTCGCTAAATTTATTGATATAGAAAATTCAGATTCTATTTATTATGAATTGTATGATTTAGAAAAAGATCCTAATGAATTACATAATATTTTCGATAAACCCGAATATAGTGATATACAAAATGAATTATTTGCTAAAATGGAAGAACTGAGAATCAAATACGAAGATAATGATCCAGACGACTTCTACAAGGTTTCAATCGAAGATAGTAACATAAAATAGGAAAAAGAATTAAAGTCAGCTGATTTGTAAAAGTCAGCTGGCTTTTTTAGTTCACCTTAAGAAAATTTCACAAGTTGTCATTTTTTAATACTTTTCTCTTATTGTTAGATAACAATGACACCGAGGCTATTCCTAAGCCAATTATAGTAAAAATATAAGGCAAAATTGATATATTCACATAAGCGAAAATATATTTTGAAAATGGCATACTCAAATTCGCCAATAGGAAAATAATTGAAAATGTACGCCCTATGAATTGTGAATCAACCTCGGTTTGCACTTTTGCAAAAAAGTTAATATTAAAGAAAACGAGAAAGAAATTAAATAAAAACACCCCTAATAATGATAAATAAATTGTCACATTGTTTCCAATAAAAAAGGCAGAAATTCCCACTAAAAGTAAATATAGCCACAAATCAAAATTAATTTTTTTGCCAAACTTACTCTGTACCAAAGCCGCTACAATTCCTGCTACAGCCTCGACTGTCAAGGCTATTGAAAATAATCTCCCATCGGTATCCGCATATATTTCCCTTAAGTAAAATGGTAGCATCAAATCATATCCGGCAATAAATATATTAACTAAACTCGCTGTAATAAGGAGAAAAAATAGCCATGTAACACCTTTAATATATGAAAATCCCTGGTAAATATTTTGAAATATCTTAATCTCTTTCTTTTCTTCTTTTCTTTTCTTATATGGAAGCATAAGTTCGCAAAGAGATGAGCAGAGAAAGGTGATTGCGTTAATTAAAAATATAGAAGTTATAGATAAATTAACTGAAATCATCAAAACTCCAGCTAGCATTGGTGCAATAACACTTGATAATTGTGACGCAAGTGCAAAAATCGAATTAATAGATACCATATTCTCTTTACCTAATATTTCAGGCAAAATTGAACGAAAAGCTGGTCCAAATAAAGTATTATTTGCCCCAATTAAAAATACTGCCAAAGACAGCAATGGAATATTTACATTATTTCCCAGTACCACTAAACCGATAAGAAAACAAATAATGGCATTTAGAAAGTCTGTTAAGACCAATATGTACTTTTTTGAAAAAGTATCAACGATAACACCACTAAAAAGACCAAATATTAAAGTCGGCAATAATGAGAATCCCATTACTACTCCAGATGCATAGGCCGTTCCAGTTTTTTCTAACAACCACTTAACAAGTAAGATGTTAAACACTATATTACCTATTTTAGTTGTTACATTCCCAAATAATAAAATAGCTAAAAATTTATTATTAATGAATTGAGTCTTTATATTTTTCCACTCCATTAGGTAAAATCACTCCTATTTTCTTATCACAGAGAAAAGCCATCATCAGGTAATAATTGGCAATCGCCTTGGACTGAGCTTGTCGATATAAATCAATCTCATCTCTTTCTATATTGCCTATAAAATTAAAAGCAAAAGGACAAGTTCTAAATTGGTTCCTAATTTCACCTGCGAAATCTTCTTCTTTAAATTTTTTATGTGCCATAAAATCCAAGAATAATTTTTCTTCATCAAACATACTGATTCTATATTCTGATAAAACTTTAAATAAATCATCTAAACTACACTTAGTATCAACAGATAGAATCGAATAAAAATGAAAATCTCCAACTGTGTCAATAAATTTATGGTCAAAAAATCTCGCATTATTAGTAAGCCTTATATTAATTTGGTCAAATGAAAAATTATCTCTCACCACCTGCAAGGCAAAATAAAGAGCCAAAACCTCATAAAAATCAGCATACTTATATTCTTTATTTTGAAATTCCTCTATACCAAAAAATTGTATGGTGCTGTCTGACAATACTAGTTTTTGAACTTGGCCTATATTTCGTTGAATATCTAACTGTTTCTTATATGTTGCACTAGTCTTAAATGATATAAATTTTTCTCTCGTAGCTAATTGATTCATTCTTTCAACATAAGTTCCATATGATGGCAAGTAGATATCTTTATTATTGATTACTCTACTTGCAATATTGTTAACTAATGTTCTTGATTTCCCATCAAAAATTTTATGATCAACTAAAAAGCTTATTTCATAATCTCTATATCCTGTCTGATAAATAACTATACGATAAAGCAAATTATCCGACTTTGGAAAATATATGGACTCGGCGAGTTTCTCATTTATTTCATTCATTATTTTTTTCTGAATAATAGAATTAAATTTAGATATATTAATTGAAAATGAAGATACACTAGAACCCAAATCTAGTTTTTCATATATTTTTTCAACAAAGATATTTTTGCTATTTTCTTGTCTAATATAAGTATGAAATACGGATATATGTTTGATTAAAGAATCAATTAATTTATCAATAATACTTAGATCGTGAATTTTTTCTAATTTGATAGAGCAAGGCAAAACTTCCTTTTTTCCACTTGCAATAAAGAAGTCTTGTATATTCATGCAATTATATTTTATTTGGTCTTCTTGCTTGAAGATATATGAATTAATTAGTTCGTTAAATTTATCCGCCACAGCTATTGAACGCTCAATTAAATCAGAAAAATCAGCATTAATATTATTGAATAATTCTTCTTCCTTTTTATTAAGAACAATATTGGGGAAATAATTATCTCCTAATTCTTTTCTTATATTTTGCAAATCCTCGTCTGTTAGCTGATCAGAAATAAATAATAATTTATTTCCATTCATCAATTGTATATTGTTAATTGATTTACAATGAGACTTGATCTTATCTTTTAGGCTATCAATATTGTTATAGAACTCATTATTTTTAATATACTTTGCTATATCACTAATACGCGATGAACGATATACTTGCTCAAATCTCAATGTGACATCAAAAACTTTTTTTATCTCTGCTATTAATTGTGCAACTTTTAGTGAATTCGCGCCTAAATCAAAGAAATCCAAATCACTTTCAGGCAGAGTAGTTGATGTAATATTTTTAACTATTGCAAAAACTTTTCTCTCAAGTTCAGTCTCAAGGGGTCTTTGTTCTCCCAAAGTTTGCTTCGTCGAATTTTTCAATTTTTTATAATCTATTTTCCCACTTAAAGTCAAAGGGAATTCATCCAAGTGAATTAAACGAAGCGGGAACATATATCGCGGCAAATTATCTCTTAATATTTGATAATGCGTGTCTTCCTTTTCACCACTTATATAAATTACAAGTCCAGAATCATAAGCTGAAAATTTTTCATATGTAGCTGCAACCAAATTTCTTTTTAATAGCTTTGAAACTTTATGTTCAACTTCTCCAAGTTCCAGACGAATCCCACGAATTTTTATCTGTCTATCTTTTCTACCTTTAAAAATAATTCGGCCTTCCTTGTCGAAGTATGCTATGTCACCAGTTTTATAGAAACGTCTATACTCTCCGCCATCATTTAAATATACAAAAGACTTCTCAGTCAAAGCAGACTGATTTATATATTCTCTCGCTAATGAGTCACCAGCTATAAGCAACTCACCCATTTTTTGTTCAGTTAATTGATTATTCTCATCCAATAGTTTTATAGTCAATCCCTCAAAGGGGTACCCGATTGGAACTATATCTGACTTTGCTTCGGTTTCATAATATGTGGCATAGACTGTAGCTTCGGTTGGTCCATATAAATTAAATAGTTTTAAATGGGGTAAATATTTATACGTTAGTTTAACTAAATTAGCTTGGAGTTCTTCCCCTGCTGAAAAAATATATTTTAAAGATTTTAGCCTTTGCCTATCAGTAGAATCGGCATTATATTTTATGTGTTCCAAAATTGCATGCAAAAGAGATGGAGCTACATTTAATCTACTTACGGAATGTTTGTCGATTAAATCTATCAAACTTTCTATATTAAAATCACCGCTATTGTCCTTTATAACTAGAGTATAAGAGCCACCAAAAAACCAAGCAAAAATCTCTGATATCGAAACATCAAAATTTAAAGACGTATTTAGTAAATATACTTTCCTTTCAATATCATCTTGAAACTTATCTTCTAATCTTCCCAATAAAAAATTTAGGCTCTTATGTGTAATCAAGACTCCTTTAGGTATACCAGTTGAACCTGAAGTATAAATAATATATGCTTCGTCATCAAAAGTATAAGTAATATTGGGATTATCTCTTTTTTCCAACTTAATTAAATCTACATTTATTGTTTTTACATAATGCAAAAACTCATCTTTATATTTATTGGATGTTATAAGACACTTGCATTTTGCATCATCTAAACAAAATATTTTTCGTTCTGTATCAGATAAAATATCAAGAGGGACATAAGTTGCTCCTACTTTTAATATTGCTAAAATAGAAGCGATGCATTCTATAGAATTGTTTAATAATATTGCAACCCTGTCACCTACATTTACATTATTATCTAACAAATAATAGGAGATACAATTAGCAAAGTCGTTCAATTTTTCATAGCTAATTTCCCTAGTATTTTCTTTAAGCGCAATTTTATTAGGAGCACTTTTGACTCTGTCTTCAAATAATTTACTGATTAATCTATTTTCCATAAAATACTCCATTTCGCTAATCGATAAAGGAAATTTTCTTGTCTTTTATAATGCGAAGCAGTTCTGATAGTGCCTCGTGAGAACACTTTCTTACGATTATATCGGTATCCTTTAAACTCTCTACTTTTTTAGTTCTAAAAACTCCATTTTCAAAATAACCTTCAGGATTAATATAGATTATTTTTATTCCTAACTCTCTTGCTTTTTCTTGTATTTTTCTTCTGTCTGCAT
>JAEZWR010000071.1 GCA_023420115.1 Bacillota bacterium
CGTGTACCCTTCCAATCCGGGTATCAAGGTCGATACGCAGACCCAGTTGAGCCAGTGGATTCGGTGGAACAACTCCAAGCCAAACACCTCTGATTATGTTGATGCTGGTTATGAGGTCGTGAACGCCAACGGCGACTACTTGTACTACATCCTCACCAACAACGACGGGGGAGCGGGTGACGGACTAGGCAAGGGGCCGAATAAGAACCCGCAAGGTATTTACGAACGCTGGACGCCGCGCACCTTCATGGGGCGGGCAGGCAACGGTGGGAACTACATTTTGCCCGAAGGCAAGCCCATGCTGGGTGCCCACATGTCCATTTGGTGTGACAAACAAGACGCACAAACAGAAGAAGACATTGCTGAGCGCTTCCCAGAATGGATGCGCGCATTCTCCCAGCAAGTTTGGGGTTCCAACAAGCTCGTTGAAAAACAAGCAGATTTCGAAGCCCAAATCGCATCGGTTGTAGGCAATGCGCCTGAACCGCAAGCTGGTACGGATCCGGGAACAGACCCGCAGCCTCCCGCACTGTCTGGGCCTGGTTTGCCTGCTGTATTCCCTGGCTTGCGTGATTACCAGCCTGAAGAAGGTGCTACACCTTGGACGATTAACGACCAGACGCGCATCCTTATCACCTCCGAGGACCTGCGCGCGGATGCACAGTTGGTTGCGAAAGAAATCGCTGCCATCCGTAGCGTCACGCCACCCGAAATCGTGGTTGGCACGACAGATGATGCTGCTGCCCACGACATCGTGTTGAACCTAACTACAGACATTGGCATCGACACCCCTGAAGGCTACACGCTAGACACGCGAGGAACGGGTGCTGTTATCTCCGGTACAACCAAGGACGGCGTGTTCTGGGGTACGCGAACACTCTTGCAATCCATCCAAAGCTCTGGTGGCGCTCAAAACGCCCTCGTACGCGACTGGCCTGAAATCAAGGAACGATCCTTCCACATTGACGTGGCCCGTAAGTACTACTCGCCCCAATTCTTTGAAAAGCTGATTCCGCAACTGGCATGGCGCAAGCTGAACTCGTTGCAGTACCACTTCTCAGAAAACGAAGGCTTTAGGCTGGAGTCCAAGACGCACCCGGAGATCCTCTCAACGGAATACATTACGCAAGAGGAACTGAAGGAAATTATTGCGCTGGCCACCAAGTATCACATTGTGATTACGCCAGCTTTGGACATGCCCGGACACTTGCGACAAGTGCTAAACGCTCACCCTGATCTGCGTTTGGCTGATACGCGAGAGGGCCGCAACGGTTTGAACTACGCTAAGCCGGAGGCGCGCCAGCTCATGAAGGACTTGCTGTCCGAGTTCGCGCCACTATTCCCCTCTGATTCGTGGCATTTGGGAGCCGATGAGTTCATCGACTTCGCTAAGGCACAAACGTGGAACACCTACCCAGATCTGAAGCGTTACGCCAAGGAAGTCACGGGCAGTGGAACTGCTACAGTGGCGGACGGTTTCACGGCCTTCATTAACGAAATGATCGACCACCTAGAGACCCTAGGTAAGACCGATGTTCGTGTTTGGAATGACGGATTCTACCGTGAAGACACTACGCAAAAGGTAGAGCTTTCAAAGAACGCGACCATCGACTACTGGACGGCGTGGGATCGCAACATGACGCCGTTGAAGACCTTCATCGATAAGGGTTACAAGGTCATCAACTTCAACGACAAGTACATGTACTACGTGCTGTACTACCCTGGCGGTGCATACCACAACCGTCCTCAACCCGACGTTGTGTGGAATGAATACCACCCAGGTGTGTTCCCCAGCCACCCCACAACGGGTGCGCAAACCTACGATAGTCCATATCCAGAATGGCTACGTGGCGCGTCGTTTGCGATCTGGTCTGACAACGCTGCGATGGAAACCGAAGACCAGGTTTACACGAACTCCACGGCGTTGGTAGATTCCTACGCCAGCCGCGCTTGGGCTCCAGAGGACGAGCGAGATTACTCGCAGTTCACCTCTGATGTGAAGAAATCCGGTAGGGCTCCGATCCTGCCAAAGGATCTGAAAGTCTTGCTGGGCAGTGAACTGACCGCCGAACCAGCACCGGGTAACGTGGCTAGTCAAACGCCGATTGACTACACGGCAACGGTTACGAACAATACCTCCAAGCAGGCTGTGGACGCGGTTGTTACCGTGAACTCCACGGCTAGCGCGCCGAATCTGAAGGCAGCTGATGTAGCTGTTCGGATTCTGGAGTCGGATGGTGAGCCGGTGAAGAACCCGGCAAAGAATGTGGCTGCTGCAAGTGAAGGCGGCAAAGTCACCGTTTCTGGTGTGGAAGAAATCAGCCCCGGCGTGGAGTCTTCGTTTGTGGCTAAGAACGCCATTGACGTTGTGAAACCGACGGTTGAAAACGGTGTCATCACGTGGAAGGGTACCCTTGAGGCCGGTCAGCGCGTTGAACTGAAGTGGACTGGAAAGGCGCCGAAGGATCCGGCAGTTGGTGCCGATCCTGCTTCTGCTAAGGTCACGCTGGATGCGACTGCAACCGCGCAAGGCTTCAGTGGTGAGGCTGAGCAACGTAGCGTCACGCACACGGTTGTCGGTTCTGCCTTTGGCGTGACACCGCAGGGCGCGCAGTCTATTGAGGTCAAGCAAAAAGAACAGTTCACGGTTGATATCACAGGCGCTAAGCCGGATTCAGACGTGGTGTTTACTTTGACGCCTGGTGACGGGGCTTTGGCAACGAAGCACGTGAAGGGCGCTGAAGAGTCTGTCTCGGTGGACGTACCTTGTACGGTTAAGCCTGGGGATTACACGCTCGTTGTGACCAACGGTGAACATCGGGTTGAACTGCCAATTAAGGTTGTTGCGAACCCGACGGCGTGTGAGCCTCCGACAGAGCCCACCAAGCCAGGTATGGGCGTGTTCCGTGTGGGTGGTAAGAACCGCTACATGACTGCAACGGAAGTTGCGAAGATGTACAAGGATGGCGCAGAGGTTGTCTACGTGGCAACGAGTAAGACCTTCCCTGATGCGTTGGCGGTCTCCGCGATCGCTGGTGCGAATGATGCTCCGCTGTTGCTAGTGGCACCGAACAAGTTGGATCCCGCGGTGGGTGAAGCTATCCAGAGCCTGAACCCGCAAAAGATCGTCATGGTCGGCGGTAAGGGTGCCATTTCTGCACGGGTTGCACG
>JAEZWR010000005.1 GCA_023420115.1 Bacillota bacterium
TTAAATACTATAAGACAGAGTTTATCCCAAAACTTTCAGAAGATGAGGAAATTTTATCTTCTAAACTTCTTGACTATATCAAGGAAATGGTCGAGCTTGAAAATATGTGCGAGATTGATGGGAATAGTAGAAGAATAATTTTATCTGATGAAGATTTAAATATAGCACTTTCTGAAATGAAAGAAGGTGGCAGTTTATATATCCCATCATTCATATTGCTTAACAATGAAATCAAGGATAGTATAGAGGAAAGAAAGCTTGAAGTTGTTACTATCCCGGATTATTATTTCACAGAAGAATTAAGAGAGGTGAACGAATTATGATGTTAGATTTATTTGATTTTCAAATGGATGCCAAAAACTATCTTTTGGATAAAACGACAGATCCAAATGCAAAAAGAAAAATCATTGTAAAAAGTCCGACCGGGTCCGGCAAAACAATAATTCTACTTTCTTATATTTATGACTATCTTCTATGGAAGGACCCAAATAAGGTATTTATCTGGCTTACTCCAGGAAAGGGAGATTTAGAGGAACAATCAAAGGAGAAAATGGACGAATTTATCCCTCATGCAAAATCTGCTAATATACACGATGCTCTTCTACAAGGCTTCAAGGGTGGTTATACTTATTTTATAAATTGGGAAATGATAACCAATAAAAAGAACAATGCACTTAAAGATAGTGAAAAGAAAAATCTTTTTGAAAGAATTGCAGAAGCACACAGGGAACAACTTTCTTTTATTACGATTATTGACGAGGAGCATTTGAACAACACCTCAAAAGCAGATGATATTTTGTATGCCCTTAATTCTGATAGAGAAATACGAGTTTCGGCAACAACTGTAAAAAGCCCGATGGCAGAATTTTATGAAATACCCGAAGAAGAGGTAATAAATTCCGGTCTAATCACAAAGGCACTCTATATAAACCCCGGTCTTGAAGCTGACGAGATGGACGACCTTGAAAGTGAAACTATTTATCTAATACAAAAAGCTGATGAAAAGAGAAAAGAAATCAAAGCCGAGTATGAGAAAATAGGAGAAAAAATCAATCCATTAGTCATTATACAATTTCCAGATATGAGTGAGTCTTTAGTTACTTTTGTGGAAGAACATCTAACAAATATGGGTTACACCTATAAAAATAAAATGCTTGCTAAATGGTTAAGTGAGGAAAAGATAAATACACTTGATGTTACAGATGAAAATTCTAAGTCAAACTTCTTGATTATGAAACAAGCTATATCAACTGGATGGGATTGTCCGAGAGCAAAGATACTTGTTAAACTGCGCGAAAATATGACAGAAACCTTTGAAACGCAAACAATAGCACGCATAAGGAGAATGCCAAGAGCAAGGCATTATGACAACGACCTATTAGATTTTTGCTTCCTCTATACATTCGATGAAAAATACAAAGAATCTGTTATACAGGGTGGAAATGCCTATGAAGTTAAGAGGTTATTTTTAAAAGACAAGTGCAAAGATTTTGAACTTGTAAAAGAATATAGAAATAAAGACTATCAGTTTGTAGACGAAGTATTAGTTCGAGATAGAGCTTATGATTATTTCAAAGATAAATATAAACTAACCAACATTAAAAAGGACAATGAAAAATTATTAGAGTCTTATGGCTTTATAATGGGTACAAAAGTTATATCTAAATTTAGAACTGGTAAGTTTATAAAACTCAAAGATATAGTTGATGAAAAGCAAGGGGAAAATAGGGAGATAGCCTATGAAGTATCAACTCACGTCCATGGAATTGATTGTTTGCACGCTGTTGATATGATTAAAAAAGTTACTGGTGTTCCATCTAACAAAATGAGGGCAATTCTCCAACATCTTTTCCATAAAAATATACCATCAAGCAAGAAGTTGTTAAATCTTTCCAATCGTGAGTGGTACGCTTTTATGATAAATAATGCTTATAAACTTAGAGATGACTTTTTAGATTTAGCTGCAATTTCTAATGAAAGACAAATGCAAATTTTAGATAAGAAAACTGAAAAGTGGAAATTGCCTTTAGAAGATTTTTATAAGTATCTTCCGTATGAAACAGAAGTAGCCTTATATGAGAAAAATGCTTATAAAGAATACAACACATCTATGACAACATCGGGATTTAGATCAACTTCAGAACAACTCTTAGAAAACTATCTTGAAAGTAGAGATGATGTAGATTGGTATTATAAAAATGGAGATACAGGTAGGCAATATCTATCAGTTATTTACGGTAATAATTTAAGCAAAGAATATCTTTTTTATCCAGACTATATAATCAAAAAGAAAAATGGAGAAGTATGGATAATTGAAACTAAGGGTGGAGAAAGAAAAGGTGTAAGTAAAAATATTGATAATCAGATCGAAAATAAATTCTATGCTTTTAAGGATTATGCGGATAGGCGTAAAATAAATTGGGGGTTTGTAAGAGATAGAGATACAAGATTATATATTAACAATACAGACTACACAGAAGAAATGAATAGTGAAAATTGGAAAAGACTAGAAGATATATTTTAATGAGAATATCTTATAAAAAATTTTAATAATAAAACATTGTCGGGAAAGATAAAGATAAACTCATATGTAAGATAGTGAGGAGGTGTAAATGAATTTAAAAATTGTAGCAAAAATTTTTGGTTCTTTGATTCCTGCTATTATTGGGTCATATTTGTTAGTTAAGGATTATATGGCAATGGCAAAACATCCCGAGTGGAGTGTCTCACCTATTGTAATGTGGGTGAAGTTTGGCGTAGGTTTGATTTTTAGCATCATCTTGCTCTTTGTTGTTTTTAGGCAAAAGAATTAAACAGTTTTTGTGTTTTAAAATAATACAAACAGAAAAAATAACGTTAAAAGCTATATTATAGCGTAGCGACTAAGATTGCACTCTTAGTCGCTTTTTATTTGATATATAAATGAAA
>JAEZWR010000029.1 GCA_023420115.1 Bacillota bacterium
TGGCGTAGGCGAGAAGGTTTCGATATCGATGAATAGCATGGTCTCATTCTCCTTTACTAGTACTGGCTATACTTGGGAGATTCAGACATGGGGGCGCGTCGTTTGGGCTTGAGTTCAACTTCTCTTACGACTTCAATGACATTCACTTGACCAGTATATTTTAAAATAAAGGCTTATGTGCTTTTTTACTTTATAAACCTATATACTTATATACCCTTTACTTCATGCCTAAGCACAAGGGAAAAAACAAGTTCCACAACCGTCCCAACAGCAGCAACAGCAACAGCACTTAACATCGTTCCTACAATAAGAGAAACAACGGGAATTACGACAGCGAAAATACAATAGGCTCTTGACTTATACACCCACGAATAGGGAAGTAAGTGAGCACCAAAGACCATAGCATATACCATGATCATCTTTTCGGGAGCATAAGCAAACACCCACATAACGATTAGCAGATACAGAACTTGATTCATCGTAAAAATAAAAGCCAAATTACCGAGCTCATTATTTTTCTCAAAAATATCTACGCCCATTTTCTTGCCAATGACCCATGATATGGGAAGCAAAAGTGCGGAACAGCCTAGAGCCAATAAATTAGTCAATTTAATAGGAAGATTTAAACTTGCAACAATCGTAATTAAAAACCAAATGGCAACAGATGTCATAATAAATGGGAGACCTTTTTTCTGTTTCAAGATAAGATCTTTCCGTAACTCTTCCAGATTCATTATTTCCTCCAATACTGGTGCGTATATATTCTTGTGATGGTAACAAGAGTATGTGGTCGGTTTGGATTAACAAAATCATTCTATCAAACTTTACCACATACGACAGAGAAAAATTTTGCAACTTAAACAATCGACTAGCTATGTTCCACTTTCATACAGAATAACACGGAAATAGGTTTAGCCATGCATGATTAGAGTGCATTTCTTTCATATTTACTTGTACGAGCTAGGCAAAGGAGTTTCAAACTCGTATAAGTAGTCCTATCCAATAATTGCTATTTGCATGTAAATATAGGAGAATTTGCAGTGAAATTTCATTCGTCTTAAGAAAATAGATAATAATGGAAACTCTATGTTAAAGAAGCACAATCAAGCAAAATTCAAACTTTTCCAATCCCATACTGGGCTTTGTATTTGGAGCCTCATTCTAGCGACATTTGGAATACTATGTCTATCCTTTTATTGTGATGCCGTATATATCGGTTATCGTGCTCTCATTTTCAAAATAATTGGAATGATCATTTCGCTGTTCGTAATCTTCTTTTTCTGCTGGAGCTTGATAAACCTTAGGAATAAAAATAATTCAAGTGTTCTATCTAAAAGTCACCCGCGCCTATATAGATGTGGACGTGTCTTATATGTGCTATTAATTGTAGTAAGTTTTTTATTTCTTTCTTTCCGCATAGTGTATCCAGTAATGGCCGATCTGATTCATGGCCCTCAAACTGCTATTGTTTCGTATATCGGTACAGATAGTGAAAAACGCAAGGTCGGCAGACATTCTGGTAGCTATACACTTTATCACCTGAAATTTCAGGACAACAAAGGACATCAGATCACAATCAATCTCACAAATCGAGAATATAATATCTATCATAAATATCTTGAATCCTTGCAGCATCAGGAATTGACTTTCTATCCTCATACCCATATCGCAATTATTAAGGATACTCCCTAAAAATATTATTGACCATTGGCTTATGAATCCATCCCAAAAATACTATACCGACTCAAAGATATACTAGCAAAATAAAAAGCCCTAGAGCATTTATCTCTAGAGCAATTTAGTTTTGAACGACAAAAGCCGCCTCGGCTTTAATCTTCATAATATTAAATATTATTGATTTTTTTCAGTTGAATTTTCTTGCAATCGTCTTCTAATTAGGAGCAATCCAAACCCTACACTTAATATCGCTAAAAGTGCAAATACACGGTTATCTTCTCCGGTAATAGGCAATTGTTGTGTCGATGAAGCTGCTGTTTGATCTGAAGCTTCCAAACTCTGTCCCATTTCACTAGTGTTTTGAGATGACTCCGTGCTAGCCGAAATACTTTGCGTTGAATCTGTGGGCTTAGGCTCAAGTGGCTTAGTGGAATCGGAAGGTTTAGGCTCAGTAAGCTTTGTTTCTGTACTTGTTTCTTCTATTTTTGATTCAGTAACACTTGTTTCTGTATCCTTTGGCTCATCTGGCTGTGGTGGCTCTACAGGACTGACTGGATCCACTGGTTTTACTGGTTCCACTGGCTCGACTGGTTCCACTGGTGGATTAATAGGTTTAACCGGTGGCGTAATGGGATCTGGTTCATCTGTATCTTTTACCTTGAGCAAGATATCTCGTGTCACATCATCAGTTACTGACTGAAGTTCTGGATCCTCTTTTAATTGTTCTAGATCATATGGATTCACAAGTTCATAACCATCAGGAATCGTAATATCTAGACTTGCGGTTCCTTCATGTTCCACAGTCTGCTCTCTAGTGCTTAGTACTTCTTCTCCATTAAGTAAGCGTATCGTCACCTTGTGTGTGACAGGTGGTTCAGCTTCCTTTACCTTGAGCTGTATATCTTTAGACACATCATCGGTCACTGATTGTAGCGCAGGGTCTTGTTTCAAAGCATCCAGCTCTCCTGGATTCACAAGTTCATAACCATCTGGAATAGTAATATCAAGGTTGGCAGCTTCTTCATGCTCAACATCTTCTTCATAGGTATCTATGACATCCTCGCCAACGAGTAAATTGATTGCTACCTTATGAATAATTGGCGCATCTGGCTGTGATGGCTCTACAGGACTAACTGGATCAACTGGTTTTATTGGCTCCAATGGCTCTACTGGTGGATTAATAGGTTTGACCGGTGGCGTAATGGGATCTGGTTCCTCTGTATCTTTTACCTTGAGCAAGATATCTCGTGTCACATTATCAGTTACTGACTGAAGTTCTAGATCCTCTTTTAAATTTTCGAGCGCATCTGGGTTAACAAGCTCATAACCATCAGGAATAGTAATGTCAAATTTTGTAGTCCCTTCATGTTCCACAGTCTGCTCGCTAGTGCTTAGTACTTCTTCTCCATTAAGTAAGCGTATAGTCACCTTGTGTGTGACTGGCTGTTTAGCTTCCTTTACCTTGAGTTCTATATCTTTAGAAACATCCTCAGTCACTGATTGTAGTGCAGGATCTTGTTTCAAAGTCTCAAGTGCATTTGGATTCACAAGTTCATAACCATAAGGAATCTCAATATCCAAATTTGCAGAATCGCCATGCTTTATTTGCTGCTCTACGGTACCTAGTGTTTCATCCCCTTTACGCAAACGAATCGTCACCTGATGCGTAACTCGTTCAATATTAAGATCAACTTGACTTCCAGGATCGAAACTCAACTTATCTTCTTGCCCATCAACTAGCTTATAGTTCTCGGGTAGGTCTTTTTTATCGAAAGTCAACTTATCCTTTTGACTAGGCTTCGTTTGAATCGTCAAAGTTTTAAGAATCTCTTGACTTTCGGCATCACGTAAAGTAACTGTAGATTCAACGAATAGATCTTCCTTGACCAACAAAACATTAATCGTCTTGTCCTCTGTTAGATCTTCGCCCGGAACAACCTTGTATCCGTCCTCATCTTTTAACTTAAATCTGTAATCCTCGCTCTTTGCGCTGGGGACAGCAGGAAGCTCATATTTTTCAGCGTAACGCGCTTTGACCTTAACATCTTCAGCTAAGGCCTTTCTATCCTCTTCCGTCCATTCATCTTCGCTCAGCTCTGTACCATCCTCATGGACAGCCTTAAATCGATAAGTCAAAGTAATTTCCTTACCTTGAACTTGAATTTCTGTCTCCTGACCATATGGCAAATCCATTGTAGCCTGATCTTTGTTCACTAATTCATAATGCTCCGGCACAAGAGGTTCAACATGGTATTTTTTTAGTGACTCTTCACTTTGGGCTAAAACCTTTTCATTAAGCACTTTCGAATTTTTATCAGTAAATTTTAAAGTTGTCGAATCGTAATAACGAATTCCTGCAAGAATAGGATCTTGATATCCCTCAGCTGATAAACCCTGTCTTGTTCCAATACTAAAGTCAGCTACAGGATCAAACTGAGACTCAAAGAAAGAACGCGAGGAATGTCCACGTTCAGAATTGGGCAAAGTAATCGCATTATCTGGAGCTCCTGTTGTATTGGATACTGAATCGTTGTTGGTGCGGTAATGATACGTAAGAGTAGTTTCTGTATTAATAATATCAGCGACCTTTGCATATTCCATTGTATAAGGAGCCAAAATAGACGCAGGAACTCTCGGAGATTGGAATGTATAAACTCTCTTGAGTGTCTGATTCGATTTTTTATCTGGATCGTGACGCATCAAATTATCTGTTGTGAAACCTTTTTTAGGATCAGCATAATCAGCTCCAGCATAACGCACCATAAAAATTTGTGCCAAATATCCGCCCAAAGAATGCCCCGTTACATAGAGATTTTTAATATCAGAACGTGCTGAAAGCTCATCTGCGACATTCTGAGCCGATGTTGCCTGCCAAGGCCAACTACCTGCACCAAGTTTCACGTCATTGGTGACATCTGCTGAGCCAGCTGTACCACGAATCGCAAGCACATATGTACTATCAGAATCTAAAAAAGGAAGACTCTTGTTAGTATATTTAAATAAAACCGCATCAAAATCGTCATCCAAATGCCAAGTCTTATCGACACTCCAATAAGGACCGAGTTCTCGATTCATCATCGCGTACTCTTTGCGACCCTCAGTTTCACCACTACCTTTATAAAGTTCCTGCTCTCTCAGTGGCTTAGGATCAAGTACTCGATTAATATAGTCATCATTGCGGTAACAAAGTTCCATCATCATGATGGCATCTCGCCCAGTCATATTCCACCCGAGTGGATTTGAATCCTTGTCATCCGTAATACCGTCACCGTCTGTGTCCTTCAAATAAGGATGAGACTTATAATAAAGATAAGTATTCCCATTTTCCTCATATGTGAATACCTCTTCTGAATTTTTCAAACCGTCTTCATCGTCGTCTGCATCTGGATCCAATGGTTCTCGTCCTACTAAGGAACTTTCAACCTTGCCTCCTTTAAGCCTAATCTTACCTTCTGAGATAGCTTTTGCATCTTCTTTGGTCAAAGGCTTAAGATTTTGAGGAAGGGTAGCACGCTCCTCGGCGTGAACCTGATTAGCCATTCTTGACTCAAATGTGCCAAATAATTGCAATGTCAACAGCATCGCTAAACCAAAGGCGACACGCTTCTTGATATGATGAATACGACTTATTTGATACACTACTATTCTCCATTCTACAATTCAAAAAGTGCTCTTATTTTCGCAGAGCACTTGAAGTTCAATATATCTATTTCTCATATAACATTTAGATAAGATCTACCAAACATATCTTTCTACAATAATTAAAAAAAGAAAAAAACAACATCGAGCTTAGTGTCTTTTCTCTAATATTAATTCGTAATGTTCCTTGGCAAAAAATTTCACTCACTGGAACTGAATCTTTATTTTTTAACTTAAGAATCATCAAATATTGAAGTTAAACCAATTTGCTCCAAATAATATCTAATTATTTACTCAAACCTTTTTCCAAGGACGAAGTTCATAATCAATTACATAGATCGTCACTTAAAATACAGTTATTCTAAACCCATATTAAAGTAATTACGCCTCTTATTTAGTTCAAGGAAGCATAAGTACAATCACTTATCCTCATCAATTAAGAAATTTTCAATCTTGAGAGTATTTTCTATATTCGACAACTCTTAGTTCACAATCAAAATCTGTAGTTAAATATCTTAGGTTTCTTTTTCTTATCTAAATTAGGTTGAATTCTCATTTATTTAAGTTTTAACATATTTCCCACTACAATTTTACAGTTATAAACTCTATAAAATTTTACTATTTCATTCACTTTCAATCAATCATCTATTAGCTTAATATTTCCACAAAAAAATATTCTCCTCCCTGAAAAATTCAGTTCAAAGAATATTTATTAATAATTATGTTTATTTATATAAACTGGAAAAATCATACTAATGTCCAACGACTAGATCTTTCCTTGGCTTCTACGAAACTTTTATATATACCTTCTTCTCTCATTAATTCACTATGAGTTCCTTGCTGAACTAAACGACCCTCATTAATCACCAGAATCTTATCAGCATTGCGCACAGTCGAAAGTCGATGAGCGATGGACACAACCGTTTTGCCCTCACATATTTCTTCTAGCCCTGCAATAATTTCATACTCATTCTCTGGATCTACACTAGAAGTAGCTTCATCAAGAAGAATGATATCCGCATTTTTCAAAAGCGCTCGCGCAATCGAAATTCTCTGTTTTTCTCCTCCACTCAAACGTGAGCCCTCATCACCGACATATGTGTTATAACCCTGCGGCATCTCCATAATAAATTCATGACAACGTGCACGCTTACATATTTCCACTATCTCTTCATCAGTAGCTTCGGGCTTTGCAAAACGAATATTATTTGCAATGGTATCATCAAATAGATAAACATCTTGAAATACAAGACTCAAATCTTTAAGAAGTGTACGAATAGAATAATTTGAAATATCTTGATTACCATAACTAATACGGCCCTTTTGAGGATCCCAAAAACGGGCAATCAAGCTAATAATTGTTGATTTTCCTGAACCAGATGGTCCAACAATTGCAACTTTAGATCCATGTTCTATACAGAAACTCATATCCTTAATCACATAATCATTTTCTTCCATTTGCTCTGGTACTTTATCTAAATAAGAGAAACTGACATTCTCAAAACAAATTCGCTTATTTTCATCTTCAGGCGACTGCTTTATATTACCTTCATCAAGATTAGGAACATCCAAAACATTTTCAAGAAAATCAAAATCACCTGGTACTTTATTCGTTAATATAGTGTTATTAACTAATGGAGACAAACTCATAAAAAGCATATTAGCCGCTACTGTAACCGTCAGCACCATAGTAGTATTTATCATACCTTTTGTATAAAGATAACAACTAAGCAAGGCGACCAATAGCGATGAAATGTGAATGAGAGTATTAAATAGTGTATTAAACTTAACAAAAGTTTTTTCAAGTTCAAATTGTTGCTTAGCATACTCCCTTGAACGATTGTAAATCTGAGAATGAACTTGAGACTTAAAATTATCATTCAAAAGAGGATACGCTCTAAGAACATTAGCTCCACGGATCCCCTCAAGAATAGCATCTGATAATTCAACCTGTGCTTTTCGGGAATAAATAGTATCTTTGCGAGCGCCATTTACACCTTTTATATAGATCCAAAAATGAAGCATTACTAGTACTAGGCAAAGTAAGCCTACTATCCAATGCATAAAAAACATTCCCAAGCATAAGACTAGTGAACATACCAATGCCTGAATTGCAAATAATAGTGGCATTGTTGCATAAGTTTCAAGTCCCTGCAAAATTTGTGTGAGTGCCGTTAAAATAGATGTAAGTCTTGTAGAGTTAAAAAAACCCATAGGAGCCTGCTTAAGACGAGTTCCCATTTTAAGTCTAAAATCACGTGCGCATGTGAAAAATAATCCTGCAATATTAATCTGTGACAACCATGAAAAAATAAACTGAAATACGATTGACCCAAGTAAAATAATAAATAAGATTATCAAATTTTCAGCCAATATATTAGACAATAATAGATGAAAGCCTACATAAAAGGCATAAAAACTGGCAATAGCTGCTAGATTTGAAAGACCAAGAAATATGATCCCTAATTTCAATTTTTGTTTATGCTTGCCAGCAAAATGTAAATATTTCTTAAGAAGTTTCATTACAAATTCTCCTTTCCATAAGATGAATTTAAGATATTTCTTTTTACCTGCTCATTTTTATCGAAAGAATTCATATCTTTTTTATCATTTTTTTCAAATGGAGCCCAAAGTCGTGCATAAAGATGACATGATTTTAGTAGTTCTTCATGTCTTCCTTCTCCTACTACTCGCCCTTTTTCTAAAACAATTATTTTATCTGCTCCAATAACTGTATTAAGTCTATGAGCAACTACCAAAAGAGATTTTCCTTGAATAAGTGATAATAAAGAATCCTGAATTAGAACCTCATTCTCC
Organism: Bacillota bacterium; assembly: GCA_023420115.1. Taxonomy (GTDB): domain Bacteria; phylum Bacillota; class Clostridia; order Saccharofermentanales; family Fastidiosipilaceae; genus JAEZWR01. The sequence goes on from JAEZWR010000029.1 coordinate 8,134, forward strand.
GGGTCGGCATAGGCAGTGGCCTCATCTAAAATAATCATGTTCGCAGGTTTCAAAAACGCCCTTGCAAGCGCAATTCTCTGACGTTCACCACCTGAAAGTTTAGATCCAGCATCTCCACCATTGGTATCGTAAGCATTTGGTAATTTCATAATAAATTCATGAGCATGTGCCGCTTTTGCAGCCTCTACAATTTCTTCTTCCGTGGCATCAGGCTTGGATAGAGAAATATTTTCTCTTATTGAGCAATTAAACAAAAAGTTCTCTTGAGAAACATATGAGATTTCCTCCATTAACTGTTTATAAGGCAAGTCCTGAATAAGTTGTCCACCCAAGCGAATAGATCCGCTATCTTGATCCCAGTACGAAGCCAAAAGACGTGCTACAGTTGACTTTCCCGATCCAGATGGTCCAACTATAGCTGTCACTTTATTTTTCTCGGCTGTAAAGCTCACGTGATGCAAGACTTCTGTCCCATCTTCATATGAAAAACAAACATCATCAAATTCAGCACCCTTAGAATTATCAAGTTTCTTTCTTTGACTATCATCTGGACGCTCAAACTCTTTATGATATAGAAGAGTTCTTATTTCTCTCCATTTATATGTCACCATTGTGAATACTTCTAGACTCATAGTTAGAGCATATGCATTTGGTAAAATTGCCATTGGCAAAATAAGAGCCATAATAAAAGTATATGCTGGAATCTGACCATTAAAATATAGTAAAAAAGCCAACGGCAATGTTACAAAATTACTAACCGAAAGTGTAGAACTGACTATTGCCATACCCGGCCAACTCTGCTTCCACCATGCCATTGTTGAATCATGATAAAAATTAGTTGCTGCAATATATCGAGAATAAATTGAGTTATCGTGTAAAAAAGCCTTAATAACAGGAATTCCCCTTATAAATTCTAAAGTTCTCGCATTAACCTCTGCATACGAAGAATTCCATAAACGTTGTCTCGCTTCACCACGTTGATAAGCAATAGCAAATCCTATAGCGAGTAGTGGAAATGGCGCAAGTAGACTCATGCCTAATCTCCAATCTAGAATAAAGAGAATTATAGTTGCGAGTATAGGATGAAGCATACGACCAGGAAGTTCAGGAATTACATGCGCAATCCAATCTTCACAGGCTGCTACTGACTCAACTATTATACTTTTTATTGATCCAGCTGAATGGTTAACTAAATATCCTGCTGGAATCTTATTTATCTTCTCATACAACTTTTCACGAAGGATTCCTAACGTATTAAAAGCACATTTATGTGAAATAATTGAAGATAAGCCTTTTAATATCAAACTTAGAAGAAGAGCTATTAGTGCAATAAACCCATAAAGAAATAATTGTGACAAAGATTGTGTTTGCTGCGCAGATACCTTTGACAGAATCCAATAACCTGCATAAGCTGAAAAAAAATAAGAAGCGAAGCATAAAATTTCACCAGCACATGCCAAAATCATTGAAAGTCGCATACTTTTTCTATATGTAGGTACTAATTCCTTTAATTCCTTATTGAAACTAGAAATAGTAATTGGCTTTTCTTCTTGACTAGCATAAATATTGTCTTCGAAGCGTTTCTTAACTTCAGAAGGAATTTCAAAATTTAAATGTTCAAGATCCCTCATCAATCGATCATGTTTCTTGTTAATCCTATTAATTGTGGCGCCCTTCATACAATGATACTCCTTTCAAATTAGATAATGATTTTCAGATAAAGGGGTGATTTATTTGATTAAACTCTTGTTCAAACAATTCATCAGGAACAACATATGTCCAGAAAAGTTGTGTGTATATCCAGTTGCTTGTTTCAACAATTTTACAGAACCTCTCATAGTCTATACTTCTGCGTATTGCCGAAGCATAGGTAGTGATATGACCACTAATTAGTGTTTCAAAATCCTCATAGCACAATTCACGCGCTCTACTTGAACTACTCGAGAACATTTTCAAACATTCAAATGAAGCACTAGCTTCAGCACTTATAATCTTTTGCGGTAGATTCTCATAACGAGTTCCTTTTGAGTCAAAAAATATAAAGTTAAACTCTTTCTTATACGTCCAAAAAACTTCTGTCCACTTTTTTGAGTCATTAGGATCGAAGAAAAGTTTTCTCAAGGCCTCAAGGTCATCTTTGTATTGCTCAATCTGCATTTTAAATTGATAAAGATAGTCCGTATCTCTATCATTAAATATTTTCAAACAATCAGATAATACAGCATCTAAAATATCCTCTTTACACTCAAAATGTTTGTATATGGTTCCTGAAGATCTATTTACAGCGGAAGCTATACGCCTGATACCAACTTTATGATATCCTTCATTAAAAAAAAGTTTAGCTGCCTCTTCAACTATTCGTTTCTTCGTACCTGTTAAAGAGCGAGAAGTAGATAACGGTCTAATTTGACAATTCATGGGCAAATTTTCCTTCGGTCACACATTCTTCTTGGTAATCGACGATCACCTTATTTCAATCTACTCTTCACAAAAAACTTTGACAAGTGTGGAAATATTCTAATTTGTTCACCTTTTTTGCTCCTAAAAAACGTTTAAAATTATCTTATAGTTGTCATAGTTATTAGTTATCATAGTTATCTGATTATTGAAAAATATAGCTTACAGTTTTGAAACAAGTAACAAAAAAAGCGCCCTCCTTTTACTTAAGGAAGACGCTTCTCTATAAGAACATATTTCATCAAAGAACTTCCACTTTTTCTGAAACAAACCCTTTTAATGCATTTCTAGAATCAAATATTGATTTTGATAAGCGAACAATTCTCTCATAATCAAAAGCCTTATGAGCAGTAGTTATTAATACTAGGTCCGCACTAGTTATATCTTCATCTTTCAATTCATTTAAACCCTCATATATTTTGCCCTTGTGTTTATAACTATTGATATGAGGATCATAAAATTCAACCTCAGCCCCTCGCTCACGTAATATTTCAATAACATCCAGTGCTGGACTCTCTCGATAATCATCAATATCATTTTTATAAGCAACGCCCAAAACTAATATCTTCGAGCCATTTAGAGCCTTTTTATTAGAGTTTAAAACTCGTGCAGCACGATCTACTGTATATTCAGGCATACGATCGTTAATCATCATTGATGACTCTATCATAGATGTATGGAAACCAAACTCACGAGCCTTCCATGACAGGTAATAAGGATCTAGAGGGATACAATGTCCACCTAAACCAGGACCTGGATAAAAGGGCTGAAATCCATATGGTTTGGTTGAGGCAGCCTCTACTACTTCCCAGATAGATATATTCATTCGATCACAAAGAATGGCAAGTTCATTAACCAAACCAATATTAACATTGCGGTAGGTATTCTCTAATATTTTCTCCATCTCAGCCACTGCTGGTGAAGATACCTTATGAACTCCTCCATCTAATACGGCTTCATACATTGCAGCAATTACTTCAGTTGCATCATCTCCTATCGCTCCGACAACCTTAGGAGTATTTTTTGTTTGATATACAGTATTACCCGGATCTACTCGCTCAGGTGAGAAACCGAGATAAAAATCTTCTCCACAACGAAGACCTGAACCCTCTTCTAAAAGTGGACGAAGGAGTTCCTCTGTCGTTCCTGGATAAGTTGTAGATTCTAATACCACCATTGATTCACGCTTCATATATTTAGCTACATTTTTAGTTGATTGATAAACATAGCTAATATCTGGCTGCTGATGATCATCAAGTGGAGTTGGCACGCAAATAGCTATAAAATCAACATCTTTTACAGAAGAAAAATCCGAGGTAGCGCGAAGCATCCCCTCAGATACCAATTTTTTCAAGTCTTCATCAACAATATCCCCAATGTAGTTATGACCTTGATTTACTAAATTAACTTTTTCTTCCTCTACATCAATACCTATAGTTTTAAAGCCAGCCTTGGCCTTTTCGACAGCTAGTGGCAAGCCAACATAACCAAGTCCTACCACGCCAACAACTATCTCTCTCTTTGCAATTTTTTCAAGAAGTTTCTCTTTCATATTAGTACCTTTTGATTACTTTATAATCTATATTTTATGTGCTTATAACACTAATAATTCACATATTTTACCATACCCAAAGATTAACAGACACTTACATTTCTAGTCACACTTTAATCTCTCACTTCAAATGTCTACACTATCTTTTTTTAAAATATACCTTACGCCTTTGGTATAACTCCGTAATCTTCAATCCATACAGACTCGGGTAAATCTTTAGGTAAATCTGGATTTTTAATTCCTCTAAAGTGTAATATATGAGACTCGCCTCTACTTATTTTCATCCATTGTCTCTCATAATCTTTTAGTGCTGCAACTGCCCAGCCTCCCATCAAGAAGATGGCAAGAAGATTAATAATTGCCATAGTGGCCTGTGACAAATCAGCTAAATTAATAACTAAGTCCATTTCCAAAACAGCACCTAAACCAACAGCAAAAACTGCCAACAAACGAAGGGGAATATTATTTTTCCCAACACCTCTTATAAAATCTAAATTAACTTCTGCGTAGCTATAGTTCCCAAGTATTGAAGAGTAAGCAAAAACAAAAATAATCAAAGCCACTGGAATTTTAGTCCACGCTCCAAGCTGAGCAGCGATAGATTGCTGAGTGAGAACAGGAGCCATAGAATCACTTGTAATGCCAGCTTGATAAACCCCTGAAATAATACAAATAAAAGCTGTCGCCGAACAAATTAAAATAGTATCTACAAAAACACCCATCGACTGAATTAGTCCTTGTTGAACCGGATGAGCTACCGTAGCAGTCGCTGCAGCATTCGGTGCAGAACCCATACCTGCTTCATTAGAATACAAACCACGTTTAGCTCCATTTAATATAGCAACACTCAAACCGCCAACTATTCCTCCACCGACTGACATTGGTTTAAAAGCAGTAGAAAAAATAAGAGAAAAAACCCTCGGGATTTCTCTATAATTAATAACAATAATAATCAGTGCAATAAAAATATAAGTAAGAGCCATAATTGGCGCAATAATAGCGGCAGCTTTTGCAATTCGTTTGATACCACCAAAAATAATCGGGGCGCACATAAGAATTAGACCAAGAGCTGTCACCCATGTAGGAAGATGAAAAGTAGATTGCAAAACTCCAGCTATCGTCTTTGCCTGAACTAGATTATATGAGAAACCAAATGTGAATATTAGACAAGAAGCAAAAACTACACCCCAGCTTCTGCGACCCAATCCACGTGTAATATAGTAGGCCGGTCCACCTCTGAATGTTCCATCAGTCGCACGAATCTTAAACATTTGTGCTAATGTCGCTTCGATAAAAGCTGTTGCCATTCCAATGAGAGCTATTATCCACATCCAAAAAATAGCACCTGGACCACCTAGAATCAGAGCCAAGGCAACACCCATTATATTTCCTGTACCAACTCTAGAAGCAATTCCTATCGCAAAAGCCTGAAATGATGATATACCATCTCCTTCAACTGTTCTAGATTTCATAATATTCGTCCACATATGACCAAACATTCTGACCTGTACAGCTCTTGTTCTGATTGTAAAATATAAGCCTGCAAAAACTAAAAATAAGATAAGAATATGGCTATAAATAAAAGTAGATATAGCCACTAATATATTATTAAGAATACTCATATCTATCCTCACTTTTATTACCTAAAATAAATTTAGCGAGAAATTGTAATTTTTTAATTTAAAATAGAAAAAGAAGATTATATCTTTAGACAATTAATTTATATTCTATTTCTATTTAGATTGTTTTAGTTTAAATTAAATTAATTTTTATTTCTCGTCATCAATAAAACCTGATAAGAAACCATTGTTATTTTCATCAGTATATATATCTTCATCTTCAATCATAGAAGCTGACCCATTAGAGCCTATATTTAATGAAGAAGATTTATCCATATCTACACTATAATCAGAATTTTCCTTATTTGAATTTATCATTAGCTCCCAATCCTCACAATAATTTGGCAAGGCATCATTTTGAATAGCGTAGGATAAAATGCTCAAAATTTCTTTTTCTTTTTTCAAAGCAAATCTTTTCTCATATGTCAGAGCAATAATCTCACCATCAATCATCATCTGAAGCTGGAATTGTGCATCTATAGACTTATTTTGGTACACACCAACCTGCAAATAATCTACTCTTGGCTGTTCTAAATTTTGCGGATTGCTAAATGAATAAAATAAGTATCTTTGAATATTCATCAAACTTAAACTCTCTTTTACCCATTTAAAAGCATGTTCCAGATCGATTTGTTCTATTTTCCCATCTTCACCTGCTTTGATAGTGTAATTACTAATTTTTCCATCAGATGTATCAAGTTGCCAACAACTTAAGCCCGGAATAGAAGAATTCATATTTCTCTGAATTGAATTTTCTTTATCTCTGAGAGTTTTTACAAATAGTAAAGATGGATTAAGAGAATCTACATATTTCAACTTTCTTGATTTTAAATAAACAAAAAGAAGATATAAACTCAAAATAACAATTACCAATAAAATACTGGGCAATATCCATTTATTCCACAAATTTCGTTTAAATTTAACACTAGCTATAAACAATTCATTCCCTATATTTTCTTTGTAATCATTTGCGGAAATTTTTATTGTATATTCATCTTTAGAAATCAAACCCTTAAACTGTGAACTTTCCGTCTCGTTTGAATCTAAAATTCCTATCGAACTATTACGCAGTGAATAAATTTTATAAATAATTTCTTCGGGTAAGCTAAAGGGAAGCTCAGTCGCTGTAAATGACTCCTTAAAATTAAAAATATATTGAAAAAAATTCTTCTGTCTAAATTCAAAAGCCGTCAGGTTGTCCTTAAAAAACAATGCATTTTTATTATAGAAATCATCACTTTTATCAGAAGAAAACTCATATTCAACAGCATATGGATTTTTATTTTCATCAACTATCTCATAACTATGAATATTTAATTGACCATATAATGAATCAAGAACCTTGACCGCATCTTCATAAGTAGACGATTCAGTAACGAAACGTATTCTTCTCGTCAAAACCTTATTGTCATCAAAAAAAGTATTTATTTCCATAGATTTGAATCGAAAAGGCATACTAACATTAAAAAGTGCAGCTATATTATCTTTTCCAGGAAGATATACAGAAACCCTATTATCATCTTCTGTACTTACACTAGCTCTCGAAGATACATCAACTAAGTCAATTTTTGTATTTTCAGGAAAAACTATTTTCTGATCAAAGGAATTATTACCATTCTTATCTCCCATCAGATAATTCAAATTATAATTTTCTTGAAATTGTTTAATTTCATTTTCATTATTTTGAAAAAGAATAGTGTAATTATCATCCCAGAGAATTTTACGCGTCTTATTTTCTAAATCATCAAGACTATCAGCCGTAAAAATAATCTCTATATTCTTTCCATCATTTTCAGGCACATCTTTTATATTAATCTGTCCATTTTCAGGAAGAGAATTAGTATAAAATCTCTTAAGAGAAGTCTCAGTAAGAGCACTAACATCCGAATTTTTATACAAGATCCTTATTCTTCTAAAAATATTATTCTCACTATTAAATTCAGTATAAATATGAATATAGTTAGCTAGGTGATTTCTCGTACTCTCACTAGAAAAAAGCGCTACCGCGGACTCAGCCTGAATTAAATTATTAGTAGCAAAAAATACATTTGCCAAACTAAATGAAAATAAAAAAGATAAAAGGAGGAAAAATAATGAAAAAACTTTTTTAAAATTATAATTATATTTATTTATATTACATTTATTACACTTACCATATAATTTAATTTTATTCATAAATAATTCTCCCTCCTAAATCTAATATTTTATCTTTCAAAAATTTTATTTATTTCTTCTTCAACATTTTCTATATTTACAGTATACGACTCACTTGAATCATTAATTTTGAATTCCAATTTATTTTCTTTTATTGATCTTCCACAAGTGATTCTCAAATATGCACCTATCAATTCCATATCAGCAAATTTAACACCAGCTCTCTCATTTCTATCATCGATAAGTACATCATATTTATTTTTGAGCTTATCATACAAATCATTTGCAATTTTAAGTTGCTCCTCATCCTTTGCATTTACAGGAACTATGGCAATTTCAATCGGTGCAATTTCTTTCGGCCAGAGGATAGAATTTTCACTGTGTCTCTGTTCAACCAAAGCAGCCAAACATCTAGCAGGACCAATTCCATATGAACCCATAATTACAGGCTTTGTTTCATTATTGCTATCTGTATAATATAGATCCATTGCTTTTGAATATTTGTCTCCAAGTTTAAAGGTATTTCCTACTTCTATTCCTCTTTGGAATTTTACTCTACCCATACCATTTTCACAGATATCACCTTCTTTTATTTTTCTTATATCTGCAACCTGGACATATTCAAAATCTTCTAAATTAACATTCTTGTAATGCTGGTCTTTTTCATTTGCACCAACAATAAAATTGGCCATTATACTAACTTCATTATCAATAATTACTGGTATATCCAAATTTATAGGACCTGCAAAGCCCACTGGGGCTTTTGTACATTTTTCTACATCTTCAGCCTCGGCCATACTAACTTCATTTGCCTTTAGCAATTTCTCAACTTTCGTTTCGTTAAGCTCGTGATCCCCTCTTAAACAAAAAGCATAAAATTTATCATCAACTTTATATATTAAGGTCTTAACAAAAGATTTCTCATCCTTGCCAAAGAATTTTGAAACTTCTTCTATAGTCTTTGCATTTGGAGTATTTACTTTCTCTTTTGGAAGATGATTCTCAGAAGATTTTTCCCCCTCAAGTATGCATTTTGCAGTCTCAATATTTTCTGCATATGATGAATTTTCTTCTATTACTAATACATCTTCTCCTATATCACTTATAGCTTGAAATTCTTCAGATAATAGACCTCCCATTGCTCCAGTATCAGCCTTGACAACAATATATTTCAAACCGATTCTATCAAATATTCTCTTATAGGCTTCAAACATATCATTGTAAGACTTATCTAAACCATCATAATCGAGATCAAAGGTATAGGCGTCCTTCATTATGAATTCTCTAACTCTTATTAGACCAAATCTTGGACGTGGTTCATCTCTAAATTTTGTTTGAAATTGGTAAAGACTAATAGGTAAATTCTTATAAGACTTAACTGCCAATTTAGCAGCTTCAGCAAAAAGCTCTTCATGTGTTGGAGCAAGAACATAAGGCTTGTCAAATCTATCTTTTAAAGAAAACATAGATTTACCCAATTTATCTCTACGACCTGATTCCACATATATTTCTTCAGGAAGCAAAGCCGGCATCATAAGTTCCTCTGAATCGATAGAATTCATCTCTTCTCTTATGATATTTATAATTTTATTTAAGGCCTTGTATCCCAAAGGAAGCATCATATAAACACCCGCAGATGTTTTTCTTATCATTCCTGCCCTTACTAGTAAATTACAGGCCTGACTTTCCTCATCTCTCGCATTTTCTCTAAGTGTAAAGAAGAAACTTTTACTTAATCTCATTATTCCCCCATAATTATCATCATAAATTGGAAAAAGCTCTCGCGAGAGCTTTTGTCCTCATAAATATCTTTTCTTTATATCTTTATATATTATTCTATCTTAAATGGGCCTTGAACTTCTACACCCTCAGCATTTCTTACTATAGGAAGAACTTTCTTATCATCAATTTCTGGATCATAAGTATGCGTATTATCTGATTTTTTCCACGAATCTGGTAAATGTTTAAAATTCTGGAGTGGAAAACCATTAAGTGTATTTCTACTCATTATTGTTGCTGTCCTATCTTTTGAAGCTTGTATCAAACCTATATCTGCCGATATTTCAAACTTTTCTGGATTTTCTAGTGCCTGCTCTACTGGGATAATATGATTTCTATGCATATCATATCCTATCGCAACTTTATAGCAATAAGTAGCAATGTAACCTGCGTCTGTCAAATTCATATTTCCATTTTGATCTTTTTCATATCGAGCAACACCTAAAATTCCATCTTCGCAGCGACCATTAGAATCTCCTATTGAATAATATTGATCAGAAACTATATTTCCAAGTGAAAAGAAAGAAAGCATTTCATGATTTCCATCACTAGATTTAATCATTCTTACAGGCCATATAACATGTGGTCCACAATTTAAACATAAGTCTACACCAGCATCAGCCAAGGCTTGAGAATATCTGACTGCAAAAATATCTTCATCATCTAAATATTCTGTACCCCAATGCATAAAAAATACAACTAGATCTGCTCCCGCATCTTTCATTTCTTTTGCTCTAGTTTGTAATTTAACAATATCGTCGGGAATGTATTGCTCCTCTAAGCTAAATGTATCTAAAATGTCTTCTACATCTTTTGGAATAGGTATTCCATTAAGATTTTTATGTCCATCTGTTCTTATTGTTTCATAAGAAAATGAACTAAATGCCACTTTTATACCATTTATAACTTTCATTATAAATTTATCTTCTTCAGCTGATTTTCTTCCTCCAATTGTTTCTAGACCTTGATTTCTTAGGACATCAATTGTTCTTATAAGTCCATCTTTACCTCTGTCAAGCATATGATTATTAGAAGTGACTGCCATATCGAATTTTGCAGCTGCTATAGCCTTGGCTACAGCATCAGGCGCTGAAAAAAGAGGATATCCTGTATATGGTTCTCCTGCTAAGGTACCTTCCATATCGGCTATTGCATAATCTAATTTTGAAATATCATCTCTCAAATAATCAAATATATAATCGTAATCATATTCTCCACTATCTGTCATTCCACCATTCAATACAGCTGAATGCATGAGTACTTCACCAACTGCCCCAATAGTTACAGATGGATTGTCAGGATCAGATTTTATATCTCTCACTTTTTCTTTATTTAGAAAGTCTTCTTCACTGTCTGAATCCAAAATTTCATCATTATCTTTATTCACATTAAGTTCTTCATTTTCATTATTTATGATTTCACTCTCATTTTTATTTATTTCATCTTCTATTTCAGGTATTTCATTTTCAATATTACTTCCATAAATATTTAAATTGTTAACGCTAACTAAACCTGCAATAATTGAAATAGAAACTATTAAAGAAACTGTCATCTTTTTTATTTTTTTATTACTTAAATATTTAATTTTTATCATTATGCAGGCTCCTTTTTTATAATAGTTATAAAGATAATATTTAGAATATATATACAAATCAAAAGATATAAATTCATTGTTTCATTCTTAGTTTATGATTATTTCAAACTATCATCAATATTATTTTCTTTATATTTTGGTTTCATTTTTTTATCAAAAAATTATTTAATGTAATTTATTAAAAACACTATATCTACAATGAAATTTTTTAATTTCTACAAGATAAGGTTTATCTATAAAATAAATACATTTTTAAAAGACAAAAACGATAAAAAAACTCATTTTTTTTATTACATTCATTATCCTTATATTTCAATTTCTTTAAAATTGTATTACAAAACTATATATCAAATTTATTTATATCTAAGTGTTATAAACTTAATATAGATTAAATTTGTTTATAGGAGCCCCAAAAATGAACGGCGATTTAAAAGAAGTATGGAATAAAGTGTTGGAAGACTTACAAAATGAACTTTCCAAGTTATCATTTGAAACTTGGATACGCCGTCTTGAACCAATTAGTATGGATGATGATTCTATTTACATTGAAGTAAAAGATAATATGCATCTTAACAAGGCTCTAGAATATAAAATGCTAATTCAAACTGCTTTTAATATTCATCTAAAAAAGGAATATGAAATAGAATTTATAATCAAAGGAAATAGTATTCCTATAAAAGAAAAAGAAGTTAAAGATACTTTAAAAAGTAAACAAGTTAATTTAAATCCTAATTATACTTTTGATAATTTTATAGTTGGTTCCAGTAATGAAATGGCCTATGCAGCCTGTCTTAATCTAGCTCAGCATGCAAATATGCCAAATAGTGAAAATATTTTAACAAATCCTATTTTTCTTTATGGTGGGAGTGGTTTAGGCAAAACTCATCTTATAAATGCAATAGGAAATTATATTATTCAGAATCATCCAAATTTAAAAGTTTTATATATTTCAACCGAAGACTTTGTCAATGAATTTATAAATACTATTCGTAATAATGATTATTCAAATTTCAGACAAAAATTTAGAAATGTTGATATTCTTTTAGTGGACGATATTCAATTTATTGAATCCAAAGAACAAATGCAAATAGAATTTTTCCATACATTTGAAACTCTTTATACAAATAATTCAAAGATAATAATTACTTGTGATAAATCTCCACAAAATCTTAAAACATTAGAAAGTAGACTTATAACACGTTTCTCGTGGGGATTAACTGTTGATATCCAGTCTCCTGATTATGAAACAAGATTGGCTATTCTCAGAAGTAAAAATTATTTGAATAAACTTAATATAGATGATGATATTTTAGTATATATCGCTCACAACATAAGTAATAATGTTAGAGAATTAGAAGGTGCATATAAGACAGTAACTGCCTATGCCTCTATGAATAAAAATTTTAATTTAGAAAGTGCGAAAAAAGCACTTAAAGATAAATTTTCTCCGAATAATATCAGGAAACTAAGCCCAGAATTTATAATTGAAATTGTTTCTTCATATTACTCAATCACAAAAGAAGATATCATGTCTAATAAAAGAAAAAGACAATTTGCTCTTCCCAGACAGATTGTTATGTTTTTGTGCAGACAGGATATAAATTTAACTTATCAAGAAATAGGAAAAATTTTTGATAAAGATCACAGTACTGTTATGCATTCATGTAGCAAAATCGAAACAGAAATGAATGAAAATAGTAAACTCAATCTTGAAATCCAAGAAATAAGAAAAAGAATATCCTCTTAATATTAACTAAATTATTACACTTAAATTACAAAGTAATAATTTAGTTACATTATTTATCCACAATTTTATAAACAAATGTGGATAAATTTATGTTGATTAATTGTATATTATTTTTTATTCCCCAAAATTTATACATTAATCCATAAATTTTCATCTTTTATTACATTTCTTTTACACATCAAAAAACACCTTAAATATTAAACAAAAATGACTTTTCAACATTTCCACAGTACATAATAAAGAATACGAATAAAAAGATTTTAATAATATTTAAGATAAGTAATTATTATTCAAATTAAATATCTTGAGAAAAAATTAAAAATTAAGCACAAAATGGACTTTTTAAAATAAATTAATATGAAAAATATGCTAAATAGAATAAAATTAATGAAAATAATCTTTTAGAGGTATTTTATGAAAATTCTTTGCCCACTTAACCAGTTAAGAGAAGCCTTTAACGTTGTTATACAGGCTGTACCCAATAAGACAACAGCTGATGCATTAAATTATGTACTTGCTAGAGCTGAAAATAATATTCTTAAACTTTATTCATATAATATGGAGACAGGTATTATATATTCTTTGCCTTGTAATGTTATTGAAGAAGGTTTATTTACTTTAAATGCTCGACTTTTTCAGGATATTTTACGAAAATTACCCGAAGGAGAAATAAACTTATATACAGAAGATAATAATATAATTCGTATTCAATCAGACAAGGCAAAATTTAATATCCACTACATTGATCCAGAAATTTTTCCAGAAATAAGTATTATTGAAGAATCTGAAAAAAAAGGTTCTTTCAGAATAAGAGAAAGTGTTCTTGCTGCTATGATAAATAAGACCTTATTTTCAGCAGCAAAAGATAGTATTAGAAGATTATTTAATTCTCTATATTTTAATATTTATGATGGAACTCTTGATGTTGTAGGTCTTGATGGATATAGACTTGCATTGGCAAGGAGACATTTTGAAAATGACGAATTTGCTGAAGACTTCAAAGAAAGTAAGAGTTTAATTATCCCGTCAAAAGCATTCCATGAGTTAAAATCCAGTTTAGATGAAAATAACAAAGAAAATTCTATTTTTACTATAAGTTATTCTGCTAATAAAGTTCTTATAGAAAATGAGAAAATTAAATTGATATCTTCAATATTTGAAGGTGAATATTGTGATTATAAACAAATGATTCCTGATTCTTTTAAGAGTGAAATAATAATAGATAAAGATAGTTTCTATGATGCTATCGATAGATCAACATTAATTCTTAATAATAATATTGAGAAACGTAAGCAAGTTACAATATTTACTGATGACGGGGATGCCCTCAAAATTAAATCAGAATCTGGTGTAGGAGATATGGCAGAGCAAATTCCTATTGAATTAAGTGGAGAAAATATCGATTTAGATTTTAATTCTCTATTTATTATCGAAGCTCTAAAAGTTGTTTCTGATGAGAAAATAAAATTTAGTAGCAATGGTTCTTTAGGTGCTTGTACAATAACACCAATAGAAGGTGATTCATACTTATTATTACTACTTCCTGTAAGAAAATAAATTAGAGAGTTGCAGTAGCAACTCTCTTTTAATAAATTCATATGTATATTAAAAATTTAAAATTAAAAAATTTCAGAAATTATAAAGATTTAAATTTAGATTTTAATCCTTACATAAATATATTTTTAGGTTCAAATGGTCAAGGTAAAACTAATATTTTAGAAGCCATATATATGATGACTTGTGCAAGATCTCATAGAACAGCTAAAGATATAGACATTATAAGAAAAGATTCAAATGCATATTGCATTGATCTTAAGTATGTAGAAGATGACAAAATAAAATTTAAGGATGAGAATAAAGATTTAGAAAATTTAGAATTAAAATTTATTAATTCGGCTGAGGGAATTGCTGAATTAAATAATGAAGAATATAAAAATAATATCGAGTTTTATAAGAAACTTTATAGTAAATTTAGTAGTAGAAAAAGATTAATTCTTCATAATGATATTGAATTAAGTAAAATTTCTGAATTTTGTGGTTTATTTAATGCTGTTATATTTGCGCCAGAAGATTTATTAATGATAAAAGAAGGTCCAGCTACTCGCAGACGATTCTTAGACTTACTAGTTTCTCAAATAAATAAACATTATTTCTTAGAACTTCAAGAATTGCAGATTATATTAAAGAATAGAAATACAATTTTGAAAAATATTAAAGAAGGTAATTACAAAAATAATATTGCTAATATCAATAATTTTAATATTGATATTAACAAAGTTCATCTTAATGTATGGAATCAAAAATTAGCTGAAGTTTCAGCGAAAATTATAGTTGAGAGAAAAAATATAATAAAAGAAATTGAAAATTTTGCTGAAGCTTTTCACTATATGATGTCTGATGGCAAAGAAAAATTAAAAATAAAATATAAGACTATATCGAGTATAAAAGAAGAAGATAACTTAGAAATTATTGAAGAAAAAATACTTAATAAACTGATAAAAGATGAAAAAGATGATATATCAAGGGGAAACACAAGTACGGGGCCTCATAGAGATGATTTAGAATTTTTGATAAATGATATGAGTCTTAAATTTTACGGGAGTCAAGGCCAGCAAAGATCAGCAGTGCTTTCTTTAAAAATTGCAGAATTAAAAATGATAGAGAAAAAAATAGGTAAAAAAGCAGTGCTTCTTTTAGATGATGTTATGAGTGAACTAGATCCTAATAGAAGATTAGCATTGATAAAATCAGTTAATGATATGCAGGTTTTTATTACCTGTACAGATTTATTGCAATTAAGTAAAGATTGGTCATCCATTTTTGAAATTGAAAAGGAAAAAAGAAAAATTTTCGAAGTAGATAATGCAATAGTTAAATTAAGAGAAGAATAATCATTTAATATAATGAAAGAATTATAAAAATAAAAGATAATGATAATAAATTTAGTTAAAATAAACAATTATATTAATCGTTAAATTTTAAAAATATTCAATTTGTGTTAAAATATTATGTATGTAAATATAGGGCTTGAGATATCTATTCCAGTCAAAATGATTGTTGCTATTTTAGATTTAGATATCTGTACGAGTGAAAAAGATAAATATACAAAAGAATTTTTAAAAAGAGCTGAAGAAGATAATAATCTTGTAGTAATTAATGGTTCTATACCAAGATCGATAATTATAACTCTTGAGTCTATTTATTTATCCCCTCTTTCATCAGATACATTGAAAGAAAGGATATATAACAGTACTTATTTTGATTTTTAATTATATGAATCTTTTACTTAGTTTATGGAGGAAAAATGGACGAAAATAATAAACGTCAATATGATTTTTCTGAAGAAAATAATAAAATTTCAAATTTTGAAGAGCGTGATGATGTAATTCAAAATTTAGCTGATAATATTCATGCAATGGTAGATGATAATTTTGAGGAACAAGAATCATCAATCAAGGCTGATGATTTTAATACTCATAATAGTAAGACTTACACTGCTGAAGAAATTCAAGTTCTTGAGGGAATGGAAGCTGTTCGCAAAAGACCAGGTATGTATATTGGTGACACTACAAGTAGAGGTCTTCACCATCTTATCTATGAAATAGTTGCCAATTCAGTAGACGAAGCATTAGCTGGACGTTGTGACACTATATATGTAACTTTAAATAAAGATGGTTCAGTAAAAGTTGTGGATGATGGTTCAGGTATTCCAGTAGATATTCATCCAAAAGTAGGTATACCAACAGTTGAAGTCGTTCACACTAAACTTCATGCTGGAGGAAAATTTGGAGGAGGCGCTTATTCTGTATCAGGTGGACTTCATGGTGTCGGTGCATCTGTTGTTAATGCCCTTTCCAAATGGATGGAAGTATATGTCAAAAGAGATGGAAAAATCCATAAAATTACTTTTGAAAGAGGTAAGACCGTACAAGAATTAACTGTAATAGGAAATACTGACAGCCCTGATGAAACAGGTACAACAACTATATTTATGCCAGACGATGAAATTTTTCCAGAGACAGAATTTGACTTTGATCGTATGGTAACTAGATATAGAGAGATGGCTTTTTTAAATAAAGAAGTAACTATTCTTCTCAAAGATGATCGCCCAGATGAGCCAATTAAGAAGAAACTACATTATGATGGTGGAATAATATCTTTTGTAAAATATATGAATAGAAATCATGAAACTTTGCATGAGCCGATATATTTTTCAAAAACTCAGGGAGAAAATTTTGCAGAAGTAGCTATTCAATATAATAGTACATACAATGAAAATGTTTATAGTTATGCAAATAATATATCCACATTCGAAGGTGGTACTCATTTAACAGGTTTCCGCAGTGCTCTTACAAAAGTCATTAATGATTATGCAAAAAAATATAAATATATAAAAGAAAATGACAAAAATCTTCAAGCAGATGACGTAAGAGAGGGCATTTGCTCAATAATTAGTGTTAAATTGCCTAATCCTCAATTTGAAGGTCAGACTAAATCTAGACTAGGTAACTCTGAGATGAGAACCTTAGTTGAACAAACAATGAATGATAAGTTTGCTAGCTTTTTAGAGGAAAATCCTGATGTAGCTAAGATTATAATTGAAAAAGCTATTGCAGCATCGACGGCCAGAGAAGCTGCCAAAAAAGCAAGAGAACTTACTAGAAGAAAGAATGTTTTTGATAGTGTATCTTTACCTGGTAAACTTACTGATTGCCAAGAAAAAGATCCTACACTTTGTGAAATATTTATAGTTGAGGGTGACTCAGCAGGAGGTTCTGCCAAGGGTGGTAGAGAAAGAAAATATCAAGCAATACTTCCTTTGTGGGGAAAAATGCTTAATGTTGAGCGCTCAAGAATAGATAAGGTTTATAAGAATCAGAAGCTACAACCAGTGGTAATTGCATTAGGTACAGGTATAGGACAAGAATTTGATATAAGTAAATTGAGATATAACAAAGTAATCATTATGGCAGACGCTGATGTTGATGGAGCTCATATAAGAACTCTTCTTCTCACTTTCTTTTTTAGATATATGAGACCACTTGTTGAAGCTGGGCACGTTTATATCGCTTGTCCGCCACTTTATAGAGTTTATGATAATAATAAATCTTTCTATGCATATAATGATAAGGATGTAGAGAGAATAAAAGAAGAACAAGGTTGGACTAATCCTAAAATACAGAGATATAAAGGTTTAGGAGAAATGGATGCTGAACAACTTTGGGAAACAACTATGGATCCATCCAGACGTAAACTTTTGAAGGTAACAATAGATGATTTGCAGACAGCTGATCAGACTTTCGATTTATTGATGGGTGAAGAAGTAGAACCAAGACGTGAATTTATAAAAGAAAATGCACAATTTGCTGAATATATTTAAGTATAAGTTAAATTAAATATAATTTAACTTAAGTATTAATTAATTTGAATATTTAAAGACTGGAATAATAAAATTTATTTCGGTCTTTTTATATATGTGTATATATTTTTTATTATTGATATGTATAATATTTAAAATTATAAGATAAAAAGGAAAAATGTATGAATAATAAATATAGAATAGGAGTAAAAGATTTATTTACTAGAATAAAAATTAGTAAGCTATTTCTACTTTTTATAGTTACAATAATTAACTCTTTTATTTCTATTTCATTTGTAGCAATAACAACTTTTGCTAGTAATTTAACTAATGATAGTACATTACAAGATATTTTTGTGTTTGCCATAAAGGGAATTGGTATGTATATACTAGTCTTTCTTGCAATGTATTTTACTGAAGTTTTGATAAATGATATTTTAAAAGATCTTTCAATTTCGTTTATTAATGATTTAAGTAAGAATTATTATAAAAATTATGGTGGGAATAATGACGAAGCTACATCAATTATTAATCAAGATGTAAGTATGATTATTGATGAATTTTATGTACCTTTATTATCAATACCTACTTATATTTTTAGATCAGTAATACCCATAATTTATTTAGTAAGTCAGAATTTCGTAGTAGGCTCTTTATTTACTATTGGAGCATTGTTAATGTTAATCCCTCAATATTTAGGAAAAAAGAAAATTGCTGACTTAGGAAAAGTATATTCAGATAATAGAGAAAAGTCATTGGCTACTTTAATTGATGTATTTAAAGGTAAAAATATGATTAAAAATAATCAGGCTGATGAATATTTTCTCCATAAATTGATAAGCAATTTTAGAGATACTGAAATATCACATAATAAATTGAAGAATTTTAGAACTTTGATATTTTGTTTAAGTGGTCCATTGAAAGGTGTTGCTGATGTTTTGCCCTTTGCAATAGGAATATATTTAATGAGATATAATCCAGCTATAAGTTTAGTTTTATTAATGGCTATGTTAGCTACCGCAAGTAATTTGAAACAACAATTTCAGCAAGTAATATATTTATATGGTGATATTATGGGAACACCTGAAGTTAGAAAAAAGGTGAGTTCATTAATAGATAAATCAAATGAATTAGATATCAAGAATAATATGAATAATATTAATAAGTTTGATTATTTAAGTATTAATAATTTAAGTAAATCTTATGGGGAAAAAGTTATTTTTGAGAATATTTCTTTGAAAATTAAAAAAGGTTCTAAAATATTAATTATTGGTGAGAGCGGAATAGGAAAAAGTACTTTATTTAAGATTTTAATGGGTCAAGAAAAATTTGATTCCGGTGATATTTATCTCGATAATAATGGAAAAAAAGAGTCATTAGCAGGTAATATTTCTTTAGTTGAACAGAATCCTTATTTAATAAATTCTACAATTAGAGAAAATTTGTGTCTTGGAAATAAATATAGTGATACTGAATTAATTAAAGTATTAGATAGAGTAAAATTATTAAATCATTTCAAGAATAATCCATTAGAATTTATAATAGAAAAGAATGGAGAAAATATTTCAGTTGGACAAAAAATGAGATTAGAATTAGCAAGAGCTTTGTTAAGAAATACCGAGATAATATTAGTCGATGAAGCAAGTTCCAACTTAGATAAAGAAAATGCAAAAATAGTTAAAGATATCTTATTGGATTCTAATAAAACAATAATTGAAATAGCTCATCATTATTCTGAAACTAATAGATATGATTATGTTTTAGAAATAGTTGATAAAAAAATTATGATGAAAAGTGATAAATAATATTAAAATTGTTGTTAAAAGAAAAATAAAACCTTAAAAAATGCCAAAACAATAATGTTTGTGAAAAAGCTTAAATCAATTGAAAGAGAGTTTAGATTATAAACTCTCTTTTTTTTGTTCCACGTGGAACATTTTATTTTAGAGGCATTTATAATGTTTAACTGATGTGTGTAAATTTTAATAAAAAGAGAAAATTTAACTTATTTAAATGATGTACAATATTAAATTGAATTAATTGTTCCACGTGGAACAATTTTAAATATAGTTTTATGGAGAATTTTCAATGATAATATCAATGGTTAATCAAAAAGGTGGAGTTGGTAAAACAACAAGTAGCATTAATTTAGCTGCATATATTGCTCTTAGAGGTAAAAAAACACTACTAATTGACCTTGATGCCCAAGCAAATAGTACAAGTGGTTTAGGTTATGAAAAAAGTATAGTAAAAAATTCAATATATTCTGCTCTAATAAATGAAAATAAAATAAAGGATTGTATAAAAAAAACAGATAGAAAAAATTTATATGTATGTCCTTCAAATATTGATCTTTCTGCAGCTGAAATAGACCTATCTACCGAAAATAAAAGAGAATATATATTAAAAGATATACTAAGTGAAATAAAAGATGATTATGATTATATTATTATTGATTGTCCCCCATCATTAGGATTATTAACAATCAATTCTCTGGTTGCTTCTGATTATATAATTGTTCCTATTCAAACAGAGTATTATGCACTCGAAGGTGTTTCACAATTAATTGAGACATATGAGAGAGTTAAAAATGCTTTTAATGAAAAATTAGAAATATTAGGAGTTTTATTAACGATGTTTGATAGTAGAACTCAATTATCAAGACAAGTTGCGGATGAAGTAAAAAAACACTTTTCAAATTGTTTTGATACGATAATACCTAGAAATGTAAGATTAGGAGAGGCTCCTAGTTTCGGTCAAACTATTCAAGAATTTGATAGACATTCTAAGGGAGCTAGAGCATATCAAAAGCTTGCAAAAGAAGTAATTAAACGTTGCGAAAATAATTAAACATTATAAAGTTTTTTGGGAGATGAATATATGAATAAAAAACGTGGTTTAGGTAGAGGTTTTGACTCTCTTTTACCTTCAATAAATAAAGAAAAATCAGAAGTTAATAACTCAAATAAAGAAGAAAATAATAAAGAAAAAATATCAAGTAAAAAAAATAGTAAAACAAGTATCAAGACAAGTGAAAAAACTAGAATAAGTGAAAAAAATAAAATAAATGAGAAAAATAAGGTAAGTGATAAGAATAATACTAAGAAAAAAGAAAAAAATATAGAAAAATCAGATATAAATAATGTTGATAAAGATTATATTCCTGATATAAGTAATGAAGATAATAAGCTTAAAGAAATAAATATTAATCTTATTCATCCAGATAGATCACAACCAAGAAAGAATTTTAACGAAGAAGATCTAAAAGAACTCGCTGAATCAATAAAAAATCATGGTCTTATACAGCCTATAACGGTTGTAAAAGACGAAAATGAAGATTCATATACCATAGTTGCGGGAGAAAGAAGATGGAGAGCTTCTCGCTTAGCAGGAAAAGATAATATTACATGTATTGTTAAAAATTTAAATGAGGTTGAGCGTCTTTTTGAAGCTGTTATAGAAAATGTAATGCGTAAGGATCTTAACCTTATTGAAGAAGCAAAAGCATATGAAAGATTACTAGATGAATATAGTGTAACTCATGAAAAATTATCTGAAATGATTGGTAAAAGTAGAAGTTCTTTAAGCAATATTTTAAGATTACTTAATTTACATGAAGAAACTCAGAATTTGCTAATGAATGACAAAATTTCTTTAGGTCATGCAAAAATACTATTACAGGTTGAAGATAAATATATGCAGGAATTGTTTGCTACAAAAGTTTTTGAGGCATCTTTGAGCGTTAGAGATTTAGAAAACTTAATAAAGAAATATAGGGATAATTCTAAAGCTAACAAAAAGAAAAAAACTGATAAAAATGACTTTTTGTCTGCAATTAATTTACATATAAAAGAAATGCAAAATCAATTTTCCAAAGCTCTTGGCGCTAAGGTTAGGTTAAAGACAAATGAAGATATGAGTAGCGGTAATATAGTGATTAGCTATAATTCAAAGGAAGAATTAGAATCGATAGCAAATTTCTTCGGATTAAATGATAAGTAGAAAAATTATTTAGATAAATGGACATTAATATAATTGTAATTTAAATTAATCAAATAATATTTCTTTTTATCTTTAAATAGACATTAATAGACACAAATAGAACTAATTTAAGAAAATATAAGTATTTTTTATTTGAATTTAGTTTATAATATCCTAGTTATTAAAAAATTGTTTTAAGGAGGAAATAAAGAGTGGACGACGATCCTTGTATACGGAAAAAATTCATATACAAAGAATTTTTCGTTTACCTATTTCTGAATGAATGGGAGAAAATATATTTTAGACATTGTAGCTTATCTCCTGCTTTAGTAATATCGAAAAATAATTATATTAATAGAAATAAACTTTTTTATCGAAACTAATAGGCATTTTTATATGCTTATTAGTTTTGCTTTTTTAAAGAAATATATTTGGAGTAATAATGTTAGAAAACTTAAATTTTATTCAAGGTAAAATGATTCATCTAGCTAGTTCTAGTCCGACTAATGCTAGTGGAACTGTATGGATAGATATATTAATTATTTTAATTTTAGTTTTTATAAATGGCTTTTTTTCTGCTTCTGAGATGGCAATAGTCACTCTAAATGATGCAAAATTAAAGAAAGAAGCTGCAGACGGTAACAAGGCAGCAAAAAAAATATTGCACTTTGTTTCTAATCCAAGTGCTTTTTTGGCTACTATACAAGTTGGAGTAACTTTGGCTGGATTTTTATCTTCTGCTTTTGCTGGTGATAAATTTGCAGGTAGAATTATGGCTTTGATTGATCCTAGTGGAAGATACCCACAGCTTAGATCTCTTGCAGTTATAATTGTTACTTTGCTTGTGGCTTATATTTCTCTAGTTCTTGGTGAGTTAGTGCCTAAACGTCTAGCTTTGAATAATCCTGAGAAATTTTCTAAAAAATATATAGGTTTACTCAGAATTATTGATTCAATATTTAAGCCTTTTACAAAGTTACTTACTTTTTCAACTAATATTATTCTTAAATTATTAAGAATTTCACCTCAGACAGCAGACAAGAAAATTTCTGAGGAAGAAATAAGAATGATGGTTGATGTTGGACTGACCAGCGGAACTATTCACGTTGATGAGAGTAGAATGATACAAAATGTCTTTGAGTTTAATGACAAAGAAGTATCTGAAATAATGAAACATAGAACAAATATAGTTGCTCTAAATATTAATGCTTCTTTAGATGAAGTTGTTGATGTAGCTATAAATGAGAAGTATAGTAGGATTCCTATATATGATGAAGATATAGATGATATTTGCGGAATTCTAACGATTAGAGATTTGCTTTTTTATACTGCAAAAAATAAGGTTGAGAATTTTTCTTTAAAGGATATCCTTAGACCGCCATATAGAGTTCCTGAATCTAAACATGTTGATGCTCTTTTTAGAGATATGCAGAAAGAAAGAGTGTCCATGGCAATTGTAATAGACGAATATGGTGGGACTGCTGGACTGGTTACAGTAGAAGATTTATTAGAAGAAATTGTCGGAAATATTGAAGATGAGTATGATGACGAAAATGAAAATATTTCTATAGTAAAAAAAGACGAAGGTCTATATGAAATTGATGGTCTTGAGTCTTTAGATGATGTAAAAAAAGTTATTCCCGAGGCACTATTTAATGATGATGATTATGAAGATTTCGATACAATTGCAGGTCTAGTTTTAGATTGTCTCGGTTATATTCCAGAAGAGAATGAACATCCAGAAGCTAGACGAAATAATATGAAATTTAAAGTTCTGAGTATGGAAGATAATAGAATTGAGAAAATTCAATTGAATCTTCTAAAAATGGATGGAAAGAACGATTTAAATAATGATTTAAATCAAGAGAATAACGATAGTGATAGCAATAAACTTTCTAATGATGATTAGCAAATAAATAGACTAATTTAATACATATAGATGCAAAAGCCCTCTCGGGAGGGCTTTTTATTATAAATTTATGGAAAAAATTTTTAGTAAAAAAATAAAAATTAAAGATCCTGTGTTATTTATTTCTTTTTGGGCAGCAATTTTAAGTTTCCTTATTCCACTTTGTGATAATAAAAATTATGAATATATAACAGGAAAAATTTTGTCAGGAATAGACTTTAAAACACTAGTTCTACTTTTTTCTTTAATGGCAATTGTAAAAGGGTTGGAAGAAATAAATATTTTTCAACTTATAGCTAGCAAAATAATATATTTATTGAAAAATACAAGAACTTTTTATCTAGGCTTCGTGCTTTTTACATTTTTTATTTCTCCTTTTATAACTAATGATGTAGCGTTGATTACCTTAGTTCCATTTGTTCTTCTTGTTATAAGAATATTGAAATTAGACGATGTTAATTTTGTTATAAGTTTGATTGTATGGATGAGTTGCGCTGCGAATTTGGGGAGTTCTATTACAGTTATAGGAAATCCACAAAATTTATTTTTATATTCTTTTTTTAATTTATCTATTGAAGAAATAAGTAAAATATATTTTCCCTATTTTATTATCAGTTTTATTTGTATTGTTTTATCTTCATTAAAAATTAAGAAAAAGAAGATTAATCTGCCGAAAGTAGATAATTATGAAATTGATATAAGAAGATTGGTTATCTATCTTCTTATGACAATATTAGTTGTTCTTACATTAATGAAATTAATTGATTATAAAGTTCTTTTTATAATTGTATCTATATTTTTCGCTATTATATCACCTAAAATTCTATTAAAAATAGACTACAAGCTCCTTTTAACTTTTACTTGTTTATTTATATTTATTTCTAATATTTCAAATTTGCAAATTCTAATAGATCTTATTAATAAGTTTAATAATAGAATATTTGAACTATCTATTCTTATGTCGCAATTTATAAGTAATGTTCCTACATCTATATTAATTTCAAATTTTTCTCAAGATTACAAAGAAATAATTTTGGGAACAAATATTGGTGGACTGGGGACGATTATTGCTTCTATGGCTAGTCTTATAAGCTATAAGTTTTTTTCAATAGAATATAAAGATGAAAAAAGAAAATACCTAATTTATTTTACCTTAATAAATTTTGGCTTATTATTTATATTGCTTTTGGCGAGATATTTTTTATTACTAATTTTATAAAAAAAGGACTGCGACAATTATTAATATGCCACAGTCCTTTAATCACTTAATTCAAAATATATTAGTCGATGCTAGCCTCGTAGATACTGTCGATAGCTTCTGAAATTGCTTGGTTAAATTCTTCTTCAGTTTGATTTGCATTGAGATCTGAAGCAAGAGCACGTGAGAATGATGCAATCATATTGTGATTCTTCTTAAGAAGTTTATTTGCCTCATCTCTCTCGTATCCACCAGATAGTGCAACTACACGGACAACATTCTTGTGTTTGGTGAGTTCGAGATATTCATCATCCTTTGTTGGGATACTTAACTTAAGCATAACGAGTTTGTCGTCTGATAATTTATTGAGTTCAGCAAGAATCTCTTCCTTGAGCTTGGCTTCAATTTTTTCTTTGTCTTTGCTATAAATATCTACTTCTGGTTCAATGATAGGAACTAAGCCAGCAGCGATAACTCTCTCAGCAACTTCAAATTGTTGTTTGACTACGGCCTTGATTCCTTCTTCATTATATTCTTTGATAACACTGCGCTCTTTGGTACCGAAAATACCATTTGCAGCAGCTCTCTTGAGTAAATCTTCTAGTTCAGGCATATCCTTCATAAGCTGAACTCCATTTGACTCAGGAGCTAAACCTTTGTCTATCTTTAAGAAAGGAACTACACCCTTAACATTCCAGAGATAATCTGGGGTTTTCTTTCCCTCAATTTCACGGTCCATGGTTTGCTCAAACAAGATAGCACCGAGAACTTTCTTATTATCAAAAGCAGGACTTGTGATGATACGTGTACGCATCTTGTGTACTAAGTCAAACATTTCTTCTTCTGTGCTATAGCTATCTTCAGGGACACCATAAAGAGCTAGAGCCTTAGGTGTTGAACCACCACTCTGATCTAGGGCTGCAATAAAACCTTTGCCATTTCTCATTTGTTCAAGTTGTTTAGTATTCATTCTTTGCACCTCTCAATATGAGCTTATCCATAAATGGACATTAATGTGTATATTATAACACTAACGGATAAAAATAATTGTTATTTTTTTATCAAGTTTAATGAGATTTGTATTATTAACTTTTAAATGATGTATAAAAGCGCCCGTGCGTTTCCCATACTTAAATATAAATATTTTAATTAGCAAAGGCTACCAATAGATACAAATTTTAAACAGTTTTTTAAATAATAAAATATTATCGAGTTTTAATTATGAATATAAATTAAATGAGATAAAATAAACATACATTAAGTTAATGAATTCACAAAAGGGGAATTTTCATGAAAGTTAAAATGTTAACTAAGAAAATATCGGCAAGTATACTTGCACTTAGCATGACGGCAGTTCTGGGTCTGGGATATGGAAATCATATTTCAGCAGAATCAGAAGAAAGTTCAAATTCAGAAAGTAACGAAGTCACTGAAGTAACAGAAGAAGGTCAGGAGAGCAGCGAAAATTCATCTCAAGAGGCTTCTTCAGCAGCATCAGAAGAAGCAGTAGTTGAAGAGACAGATGAGGATATTAATCCAAACGGAATTAATATTGCTATGCTCAAGGGACCGACTGCTATGGGAGCTGCTAATCTAATGGTTAAAGAAAGAGCGAAGTCTACCGAAAGAGATTATAACTTTACATTAATGAGTTCACCAAATGAATTAGTTCCAAGATTTATCAAGGGTCAGTTCCAAATGGCTGCAGTTCCTGCAAATCTCGCTTCTACTTTGTACAATAAGACTCAAGGTAATGTTCAAGTCTTAGCTATTAATACACTTGGAGTTTTATATATTGTTCACAATGGTGATAGCGATGTCAGTAGCTTCAAAGACCTTGATAACAAGACAATTTATGCATCAGGTCAAGGTGCAAGCCCAGAGGCTGCTTTGAATTTCTTAGTAGAAAAGAATGGAATTAAACTCAATATTGAATGGAAGAGCGAACATAGTGAGTGTTTGGCTGCTATGGCACAAGAAGAAGGTTCATTTGCCCTACTTCCCCAGCCATTTGTGACAGTTGCTCAGACTAAGAATGAAAATATCAAAACAGTTTTAGATCTCAATAAAGAATGGGAAAATGCTGTTGAAGATAAGTCCGCCCTTGTTACAGGTGTATTAATTGCTGATAAAAAGTTTGTCCAAGAGAACAAAGAAAAAGTAGATCAGTTCCTAAAGGAATATGAAGAATCAATCAAATTGACAGAAACAAATGTTGATGAGTCAGCTGCAAATATTGCTGCATTTAATATAGTTCCAGAGCCAATTGCAAAAAAGGCACTTCCTTTCTGCAATATTCAATTTATTGCTGGTCAGGAATTAAAGGATAAATTATCAGCATATTTAGAATTGCTCAAAGAACAAAATGACAAACTTATTGGTGGCGAAGTACCAGCGGATAATTTCTATTATGAGTATGGTTTAGAGGATACTTCATCTTCAGAAGAAGGTTCATCAAATGAGAGTGAATCAGAAAGTGAAGAAACAGAAGAAAGTACTTCTCTCGCTGCATAAACTTATTTTGAAAAGATTATGCTATTAATATAAACTTGTTTGTTGTTGATGAAGTAATATACACATAATAAAATTTTCGTATATTAAAATACGTATAGACAGGTTGAGTATTAGCTGAGTAAATGAGCGAAAGAGATAATCTTGAGTTGAAATCAGAAAAAGTTAAAAATAAATATATGGTTTCATCAGAAAATTTGAATTCTAAAGATAGTGACAATTCATATTTATATAATGAGCTTGGAACTTCTAGAGAATCAGAAATTTCTGAAAATAAGAAAAGAATAGAGCTTGCCCCTTTTAGGTCAGGCTCTATTTTCTCATTTAATAAAATTGCCTTTCCATACAAGGTTTTTGCGATAATATTTTGGCTTCTTATCTGGGCAATTCTTGCTATGAAAATAAATAGCAATATTATAATCGCAGGACCTTATGATGTTTTACTTAAGTTACTAGATTTTATAAAAGACAAGAGATTTTATTTAATAATCTTTACTTCCAGTTCTAGAATAATTTTGGCATTCATTATTTCAATAATATCAGCTACGCTGCTTTCGCTGCTCGCTTCAAAATATAAGCTTGTTGAGATTCTTCTTTATCCTATAATATCGACTCTCAGAACGATTCCTGTTGCATCTATAATTATTGTCTTGTTTCTATTTTTTAGGAGCAAGAGTATACCCTTGATTGTATCTCTAATGATGATTTTGCCTCTTATGTATAGTAGTATGCTAGCGGCTATAAAAAATAAAAATGTTAAGCTAGAGGAGCTTGCGAGGGTTTATAAGGTTCCTTTCTTTATAAGGCTTAAGGACTTATATATAAATCAAGTTCTTTTGATACTTAAACCTGCTCTAGAAAATTCTATGGCTTTTGCTTTTAAATCTGCTATAGCTGCCGAGGTCATAGCAAATCCACATATGACAATTGGTAGTTCGCTTTATGAAGCGAAAATTTATCTAAATACGGAAGAACTTTTTGCCTGGACCTTTGTCTGTATTATTCTCAGTATTATTTTCGAGAAAGGGCTTAAGTTTCTGCTAAATTATCTCAAAAAGTGTTTAGAGGCTAATTAATATATAAGTGGTTAAGGTAACGAATTTTATGGAAAAATATATAAGTTCAGATCTTATCTTAGAGAATTTGAGTAAGAGTTTTGGTGAAAAATGTATATTTAAGGGTTTTAATTGTAGATTTTTGTCAAAAAAGATTAATCTTATTTGCGGAGATTCTGGTATAGGCAAGACAACTTTGCTTCGCACAATTTGTTCTTTAGAAAAATCTGATAATGACAAATTTGAAATGTATTTAGAAAATGGAAAGAATTTTACTTTGTCTGTGCTTTTTCAAGAGGATAGGTTAATTGAGAACTTATCTGCGAGAAGAAATATTTTATTTGCTCTTGGTAAGAGTAAGTTTAGCGATTATGAAATGAAGAAGCTTGATTATCTTTTGGAAGAATTAAATTTGAAGAATGAACTTAATAATAAGGTCAGAAATTTTTCTGGTGGTATGAAGAGAAGATTGGCTCTTATAAGGACTTTGATGAAAGAGGCAGATGTCTACATTTTTGATGAAATATTTAAAGGTATGGACGCAAAATTGAAACGAAAGTCTCTTGAGTTGATTATTAGCGAACTGCCTAATAAGTTGAAGATAATTGTTAGTCACGATGACTTATTACTAAAGGATAGAAGAGAAATCGATAGCGATGAGATTAAACTAATTGAACTTAATACTATATCTTCTAAGCTTGAATCAATTGAAGATAGACTTAAGCTAAAAAATGAAAGAATATTTTTTGAATCAAAGGATGTGGATATACTTACAGGGGAGCTGCTTTTTCGACTTAATATAGTTATTTATAAAATAAGGGAAAAGCAGGGAAATTTTGATTCTGACTTTGATTATCACGATATAAAAAAAGAACTCAGAGAAATTAGAGATTTTCTTATTAATCTGAGTCTTGTGCGTTTAAATAAAATTAAATTGTAAGATACTAAACAAATATCGCTTGAATATCATCTGGTATTGTTTGACCATCTAAACTAAAATTCATAAATTTATATGCTACCAAACCCTTATCTTTTAGAGATATCATTTGGATAAAATTTCCTTTATTATCCAAGGCGGAATAAGTAGTTGAAGTTTCATCTGAATTTATTTTAATTTTTGTTCCTTCTGTTTTGGCAAACATATCAAATAGAGACTTAATATCTTCATCTTTTGCAGTGAAAGATAAGCCAGCCTGAAAAATTGAATTATTTACTGACTTTTTTAAATTTTCATTTAATTCTTCATCTGATGCTATCTCGGAGATAGAAGCTAAGTCATCTCCATCAAGTTTCTTATATTCTTGTCTAGCATCAAGTTCTATGCCGTAGACAGGACATTCTTTTAGGGACATTTCTTTGTCACTATTATTAAAAAAAGACAGTTTAATAGAATATGGGTAGGTCTTTTTTGATTTAATGAGGAGATTATCTGACTGTTGATGTGAAGCTAGCTTAGAATTTGCTACAGCGTCATCGGCTAAGCGAAGTCCCCTTTCTTGAATTTTTAAATATGACACTGGTATCAAAAGTCGTTCTCTAGCAAAAATTAAATCTTGCTTAATTTCTGAGTCACTATCACTTAGTTTAAAGTCAACGGTTCTTGCCTTTTCTTCCTTTTTTATATTTTCTTCTACTAGGCGATTGGGATTAAATAAGGTGTCAGAATCGCTACTTTTAAATTCTTTTCCTGAACCAGGGTCTTTTACTAAACTATTTGGATCAATTTCTTTGGAATCTTTGTAAGTTACAACGGATGATAAAAGTGTATTCTTTTCTTCTTCACTGCCAGATTTATAACTACAAGAAAAATAAATTAAAAGATCATTAAGTTTCCTAAAATAGAAATCTTGAATGATAGTTTCGCTATTTTCTTCTATCGAGAATGACAGGTGTCGATAATTTTCTCCGGCAATGAGTGTATCGGAAGTATCAGAACTATTTTCTTGATAACCTAAATTTTTAAGAGCACTAGAGTATGACATTACATAGTCATCCAAGCTTAGGTCATTCTTTATTTCCTTTTCAACAACAAGGGTTAATTTAGGAAAAGCACCGTCCTTCATTGCGATAAACTCATAAGACTGAGCAAAAAATGAAAAATCAAAGGGAACATTATTGATATCTTCTTCGTCACCTGACATTAGATATGCTAGCATGCTGGGTGTGTAGAGCATGAATCCATTAGGAAGGTCAAAAGCGATATTTAATTGCTCATTGCGATAGGAATTAGCATTTTGCTGTCCAGATACAAAGTTAGAAGAACTTGGACTTTCGTGTTTAAATTTTTCTACTTCCTCTGGACTTACAGTTTGATATGTAAAACTGTCGTCTTCATCATTATCTTCTTCAGCTTCAGAATTAGATATGGATGAATCAGATGAGTCACTTGTAATATTTTCATTATTATTCTCTGCTGTATTCGAGTTTGATTGACTTGCCTCAGCAAAGACTGATGCAGCAAAGGCTTCATTTAAAAATATTAAACTAACCAGTAAAGTTAGAGATAAGATAAATGATAAATGTTTACGCAAATTCATAGAAAAAGAACACCTCAATTTTGTTGCAACTATTATCTAATAAAATGATTTTGAATTGGTAAACATAACGCAAACATCTATCTAATAAATGATAAATAAAAAAGATGGGGTGAATTAATGATAAGGTGAATTAATAAGCAGTATATTAAATATGTTTAACAATATATGAGATAGATGCAATAAATTAATTTTATCGATAAGTACCAAATCGTTGTATAATACAGAAATAGTACATATTAGTTATTAAGTAAAGGTGCGGCAGCTTTTTAAAATTAAGGGCTAAATGAGGACCGGTTTGAGACTTAAGAGAATATTATAGAGGTTTATTTTGTCTAAATTTTTTAATAAAAGAAAATTGTTTGTTGTTTCTAGTGTGGCTCTGAGTTTGTTTCTATCTTCGTGTAGGACACCTGGAATGGGTATTAATTCGAAACCATATTCTGATAATTCTAAGAGTAATTCAGTAAGTTTGAGCTCGGACTCATCAAGTGACTTAGCTGTTAATAGTTCTGGGGAAATACAGTCCGATTCAAATATTCTAGAATCAAGTGAGTCTAGTTTGGCGGGAGAAGATACAAAAGGAGATAAAAAAGTAGATAGGGCTACGAAAGAAAAAGAAATTTCTGACAAGATAAGAGCTGCCGAATTGGCAGGTGATCCTTTTGACGGCTCGGAAATGGAGAGTTTGAGAATACCTAATTATTATGATGGAGAAGAGAATCCATGGGTAGACAAAAAAGATGAATATGAAGAAATGTGGAAATCATGGGAGAATCCAATTGATCCAGATATGAAGAAACTCAGAGGGACGATGGTTTCTACTTTTGCTTCTTATATGACAGATCCCAAGACTTATGCGATGGCATATATGGATCTGACAACTGGTCAGGTTATGACTATTAATGGTGATGCCTCGATCAGGGCGGCTTCGGCAGCTAAACTCTTCCTTGGTATGTATATGTCTGAGTTGGTATATAAGGGATATTTTGATTGGGATGAGAAATTTCAAGTTCAATTTTCTACCGACTGGATAGGAGATATTGGAGCTATTTCAGTAGGTCCTGATTATGCTACTTATCATTTAGAACGTCTGATGTACTGTATGTTGACGCAATCAGACAATGCCGCGACGAGTTGTATTTCTAGACAGTGGGTGCTCAGAAGTCCAAGTCATGACTATGAGCAAGATTTAAATTATCGCTTCGGTTTTAACTATCATATTAATCACGAGATTCAGCCAAATAGGGCTATTTTGGGATTAAAGGATCTCTACGAGGATAAGGATGGCATATATAAGAGAATGAAGACAGAATTTATGCCAAACAATGTAGATAATAATTCTACTGTTAATATTTATAGTTCAAAGACCTTGCATAAAACTGGTTATGCATATGGAAATATTAATGATTTTGGTATTGTGTATTCGAAGTATCCTTATGCTTATGTCTTTATGACGACTGGTGAAGTTCCTGGTGCAGAAGAAGTTTTGACTTATATTGGTCTTAAACTTTATCAAGAGCACGTAAATAGGACAGAGGGCTACGTTCCAGAGTGGTAAATCAGCTTATTTGACCACTATCGATTGTCACAATTATTTAATTTATTTTTCAAAAAATTTAGTCATTGTACAAATTTTTGGTTAACAAATTATCAACTGGCAAAAAAACTATTGAATTTATTTTCGAGCGGGTCTATAGTTCTCAACATCGTTCAAAGACATAAAGTTTTACTTTTATTTGGCGATGAAATTAGTAAATAATGGATCATTATTGTGATGATTTCGGATGATTAATTTATATTATTTTTAGCTTAATGATTGCTATGACTAATAATGAATAATCGAATCTGAATTAATCATTGATAAGGTTCTAATATGTAAGGAGAATAAAAATGAAGAAGTTTACATCATTTATGGCTTTGGCTCTTTGCACAGTAAGTGTTTTTGCTTTCGCAGGTTGTGGCCAGAAGACAACAACAGAGAAGAAGAATGCTGTTGAATCAAAGAGTGAAGAAGTAGCATCAGAGTCAGTTAAGGCTCAGAACGAAGTAGAGTCAAAAGAGAAAGAAGTTGCTGCAGAATCAGCTTCAGTCAGCAACGAGGCAGAAGCAGAAGCAGCTTCTGAATCAGCTTCTGAGTCAGCTTCAAAGTAATTAATAAGTAATTATTTTCTTATTAAGTTTACTTTATAAAGAAGAGAGATTTTATAATCTCTCTTCTTTTTTTGTGGGTTAATAAAATGGATGGCAAGGATATTTGTTTTATAGATTAAAACTGTTAAATTGTAGAGATAATCTTGTAAAAAGATTTTGTTATAATTCAGCCTATCCAATTAATCTATGTAATGTGATTTGTTCATACGCTTGGATATATATCTATATAACTTAGGTTGGTAAATTCAATGCAACATGGAAATTTTAAAATATCTCCGCCACCTCTGCCAAAAGTTGGTATGAGGATGATCAAGACAGCATTGGCTGTTTTTCTTGCCCTATTACTAGAGCCGATTTTACTTAATAGCAATGGTTTTTATGGTGGTATAGCTACCATTATTTGTATGAAAAAAACTTGGAAAGATAGCTATGTTGCGGGAAGAGATAGAATAGTGGCAACTTTGATTGGTGGATTTAGCGGGTGGATATTTTTAGAACTTACAAAATTTTTCGGTCTTCAAATAGAGAACGCAATTTCACCTCAAGAATTTTTAAGATCTTTTCTTTTAGCAGCGACAGTGCTTCTTGTTATTTATTTGACCTTGTATATAGAGCAAAGTAGTACAACTGTTTTGTCTTGCGTGGTTTTTTTAAGTATTGCAGTAAATCACGCTAACGATGTATCAGCACTGGCTTTTGCTACTCAGAGAGTTTTGGCAACTAGTCTTGGTATATTTATTGCAGTCTTTGTCGATTGGCTTCTTCCTAATAAAAATGTTGATATTAATCTTGACGATAATAATGAGATAAGAGATATCAATTGTGATGTTAGTAGCGATAATAAATAAAAAGCGATGCTCGCAATAAATATATTATTATTCCTGGTGAAAAGGAGAGATATATGGAATTTAATCATAAGTATGACTTTGTAACAATTCCTGATAGAAAGGGTAATGACGCCATAGCTGTTGATGCGATTGGACTCAATACAGGAGCTCCAGGCAGAGCTAAGGAGAATTTTGATTCAATACCTATGTGGGTTGCGGATATGAATTTTAAATCTTTTGAAGATATACAGAAGAAGATTATTGAAAGAGCTTCGCATCCGAGTTTTGGTTATTTTATGCCAAGGGAGGAATATTTTAATGGAATTATTAATTGGCATAAAGAAATGAAAGAAGTTGACGATATTCTCCCATCTTATATTTCCTACGATAATGGGGTCTTAGGTGGTCTTGTTTCGGCTGTCGAAGCTTTTACTTCAATTGGGGACTCCGTATTGATACACTCCCCTACTTATACTGGATTTACTCGTGCAATCAGGAATTCAGGCAGACAACTTGTTTTAAGTGAACTATATCAAGATGACGAAATGATCTGGCGGATGAATTTTGAAGATATGGAAGAGAAAATTCGTAAGCATAAGATACATCTTGCTATTTTTTGTTCACCACACAATCCCTGTGGAAGAGTTTGGACAAGGGATGAGCTAAGTTTGGCAATGGATATTTTCAGAAGAAATAATTGTATAGTTGTCTGTGATGAAATTTGGTCAGATCTTATTCTTAATGATCATAAGCATATAGCGCTTCAAACAATCAATGATGATGCAAAGTCCAGAGTTATTGCTCTTTATGCTCCCAGTAAGACCTTTAATTTGGCTGGTATTAGAGGAAGCTACAATATAATTTATGACGAGTATCTTAGGGACAGACTTGTTTCACAAGCTTCTAAATCTGCATATAACAATATGGGTTTATTTTCGATGTATGCTTTGATTGCAGCTTATTCTAAAAGAGGGGCTGAGTGGGTAAATGAGCTGCGTGAGGTATTGAGTAGCAATGTAAGACTTATGTATTCATATTTAAAATCTAAGAATGGTGTCAGTTTATCTATGCCAGAAGGAACGTATATGCTTCTACCCTCTTTTTCTGAATATTATCGGCAGCATGGACTGAAGCATGAAGATTTTGTTAGACGGCTTTGGGATTATGGGATAGCTATAAATGATGGTGTTCCTTTTAATTATTCTGAAGGAATTAGAATGAATCTCGCTTCGCCTAGGTATAGAATAGAAGAAGCGATTGATAGGTTAGAGAAGTATATTTTTGTTGATTGAGTGAATTTTGTGTAATTGATTGCATGGATTGCTTTTTAATATTTAAATATAAACTTTAATATGTATTTTTAGTTATAATTAGATAAATTATGTTGGAGGTAATAAAGATGAAAAAAGTTGTTAATACAGACAAGGCACCAGCCGCAATTGGTCCATATTCTCAGGCTTGTAAGGCCAATGGTCTAGTTTTTGTTTCGGGTCAGCTCCCAATTGATCCTGCTACAGGCGAGTTTGCTGGTAGCGACATTAAGAGTCAGACAGAACAGAGTTTGAAGAATGTAGAGGCTATTTTGAAAGAAGCAGGTTCTTCTTTAGATAAAGTGCTTAAGACAACATGTTTGTTAACTGATATTTCAGATTTTGCTCCTATGAATGAAGTTTATTCAAGTTTCTTTAGCAAAGACTGTCCAGCTAGAGCCGCTTTTGCTGTAAAAGATCTTCCTAAGGGAGCCTTAGTTGAAATTGAAGTTGTTGCTGTTTGCGAAGACTAAGATGACTTTTTTATGATTTGTTTATAGCTTAGAATAATAAATACCTATTTTCTTTCTGATATAGTTAAAATAACTGATCTAGGGTCAGCTTGAGATTCTGAGAATGGGTATTTGTTATTTATTTGTCCCGGTAGTCTAATGGATAAGACAGCAGTTTCCGGAGCTGCTGATATGGGTTCGATTCCTATCCGGGACGATAATTGAATTTAGTTTATTGTGCAGATTAATTTAATCTTTCTTGTGAATTAAGATTCAAATATCTAGTGTGTAAATATCTTGTTTAGTGAATTAAGCAGTTTCCTATATTTGCAACATATAAGATATAATTCTTGTACTGGAAAAAAAGTTGCATTTTACTTTTGTACCTGCTAGTATGTAGTTAATAGTTCTCGCCACACTTGTTTCGACGGTGCAAAAGGGCGAGATTTTTTTTAGGAGTTATATTGTTATGTTAAAATTTCACTGCTCTTTTTCTAGGCAAGTTGAAATACTTCAGGAGCGCGGCTTGATCATTGACAATGCTCAAGAGGCTGAAATTTTTTTGCAATATGTAAACTACTATCATATACGTGGATACTATACGGATTGCTTTGACAGCAAACAAAATATTTTTACCGAACCTTTAACTTTTGAAAATCTTGTATCTCGCATTGATGAAGATCGTCTTTTAAGAAGAATTTATTTTTATTTTCTTGAAAGTGTTGAATTAAATGTAAAAACGCAAATAAGTTATTTTTTATCCCAAAAGTATGGTGGATATGGATATCTTGATGACTCAAACTTTACCAATTCATTACTACATCAAAAATTAATTCAATCCCTTAATGACACTATTCAACGCAGTTCAGAAATTTTTGTTAAGCATCATGCAAGTAAACAAAATAAAGAAATTCCAATATTACCCATATGGATTGCAATTGAACTATTAACTTTCGGTTCTGTATCTAAACACTTGTACCATATACTAACGACGCAAGATAAGAAACAAATTTCTGATCTTTTAAAAATAAAATCTCAAAAGGTACTCGCTTCTTTTCTCAGAGCATTGACTTTACTACGTAACATTTGTGCACATCATTCTCGACTATATAATCGTCCTTTTGCTGATTCGATTGCCTTGTTAAAATATCATAAAGTTTTTATCCAAAATGAATGCAAAGGATTTAAGCTAAATGATCATTATCTTTTTGCGTATACACTAGGTCTTTTACAATTGCTTCCTAAAAAAGAAAAAGATTTATTTATTTCAGAACTAAAGGCATTTGAAGAGCATCATAAATCATTTTCTCTATATCGTTGCGGTTTTCCAAATAATTGGATTAATGTTCTAAACGAACTTAAATAGATTAGAACACTTCATCTTTTGCACAATCATTTGACTGTGGAACTAAATGAAAAACGAAAAATAGTGAGATTCTGATATGTCACTCATTTTAGCTTGAGTCAGAAAATGGTGACATATTAATGTTAAGAGGGTATTTATCATTGTAAATATTGCAATTGAAGAGGCCTATTATTTGCTGTCCATATCTACTGACGGAGGAGATGGTACCTCATCTGACTTATCTGAACTTGATTTAGATTTGGATTCAGATTCAGTAAGTTTGAAAATATTTATTTTTATATTTTGTGGTGACTGACTATATATCGCATAGTATGCTTTGTTTTCATTCTCTATTTCTATATGAATTGGTAGAGATATTAATTTGCTATTGCTATCATCTAAAGATGATAACTCACTTATTTCAAGATCGTTAAAATCAATATAGGCGTTTATTCTGTCATTTCCAACATTTGAGAGAAACTTATCTCTGCCGCGAATAAAGACAAGAACAGAACTAATATTTTCTTTACTATATGAGAGAGAATACTTATCTAGAACCTCTATGTTTCTTATAGATAAATTGGTGTTGTAAGACTTTTGTCGAATTGGATTGGAGCTAGCCTGAGCATAGAACCATAGACCAAAAGCAATAGCAAGTGAAGTTAATCTAAGTAATATCATTCGTCTTCTTAATTTAGGTTGATTTTTATTCTCTTCCACTTCTGGAATGAGAATATCAGAACTGATATCTGACTTTTTTTGTTCAGATAGAGTTCCACCTATAACTACGTTGCGTAAAGTTTTTAGAATTGATTTTATACTGCGTACTTGATCTAAATTTTCGTCAGAAATCAAAAGTTTATGCAGTATTGTTCGCAGGGCGTCAGGATTTTCTAAAATATATAGACGTCCATCGATAGCGATAGATATCATACCTCTTTCTTCAGAGACAACAATACCAATTGCGTCACCTATTTCGCTGGCACCAATAGCAGCTCTGTGTCTAGTACCATGCTCTTTGCGGAGAATATAATTATCGGAAAGAGGAACGTGGCACCTAGCGGCATATATTTTGCCATCTCTAATTAGTAGGGCTCCGTCATGAAGAGGTGAACCCTTGTAAAAAATCTGCTCCAAAGCAGTTGAGCTAAGGTCAGAATTAAGTATTACTGATTGTCCTTGCTCAAGAATTTCACCAAGTTTAGTCCTTCTTTCGATTATGATTAGGGCTCCAGTAAAACTCGCTGCCATATGGTCGCAGGCGATAACAATCTGTTCGATCATAGACTGAAGTCTAGTTGAGTATTCCTGTCTGTCGAAGCTACCGGATTGAAAAAGATTGAGAGAGTTTCGTCCAACTGTTTCAAGAGCCTTGCGAAGTTCAGGCTGGAAGATTACGACAAAAGCAAATGCTAAAAGTGAAATACTTGATCCTACTAAATAACTGAATCCTTGAAGTCCTATGAAATGGGCAAGCTGAGTGATAACAAGAACAAGTATCAAGCCTTTCATAACTTGCCATGCTCTAGTTTCACTTAAAAGACGAAGTATATAAAAAATAACAATGGATGTGAAAAGAACGTCAAACACCATTAAGAAAATGTCTGAAGGTCTACTAAAAAGAAGAACTCCAGAGCGAAACTCATTAATGAGCATTTCCCAAAGATTAGATGAAACTAGACTCGGAAATATCATTTTCTGCTCCTTTATATATCTTGAGAATAATATATAAATTCTATATTACTTGCTAAATTATTACTATCTATATATTAGATAAGAAAATAAGAAATCGTAAGAAAATATTTAAGAAGATTTCAGTATAAAAAATAAAAAAGACTACTTAATCGTAGTCCTCATCGTCGTCATTATTTCCACCATTTTCTAGCGCTGTTAAATTAGAAAGCCAAATTGTCCTACCATTGACTTTAATTAAGCCATCTTCTTCCATTCTTAGAAGCTCTCTTGAAAATGAGGGCCTCGGCATGGCTAGAAGATGTGCTGCAACTTCCTTTGAAACAGGGAGTTCTACAGAAAGAGTAGCCTGATTCTCTTTGCGCTGGGGTTTGATTAGGTCTTCTTCATCATAACCACCTTGCTCTTTGAGAAGAGTGATCAAGTAGGCAGAAATTTTTTGGCGTAGATTGCGCTGAGAAAGAACCAAAACTCTCCTATCTCTCCTACTAATTTGTTTAGATAAATACTGATTAAACGTTTCTCTCAGACTGGGATCTGCTGCGATCATTTCAAAAAGAAGAGATCTAGGCAAAATAAGAAGTTTGGCATCACTAGCAGCCTCGATTGAAAATTTATAATATGGGTCATCAGATAATATAAGATCGTCACCGAAACTATCACCAGGAACAAGCAGATCAACCATAACAAAGTTACCATTAGAAGAATATTTTTCTACAGATAGGCAACCAGATACGATGAAACCCATTGATTCACAAAAATTCCCCTCATTTTCGACAATTTCACCTTTCCAGACGGTACGCTCAATCAGACGATCTGCGTAGTCGCCTTGGGAATTGGATGTCAATTTTGCATATAACTTATTTTTTAGTAGACGTGCACTGTGGCGGTTCATCTACACCTCCATTGGGGAAAACTTGCAAAAAGTATTATAAAAATATAATACTGCATAGCGTTAAAATTGTATTGACTTAAATTAATAAAGTCAATCAAAAAATGCTATTTTTGTAATTATAACGAGCTAAAAAAAGGCGTGTAGTATTAAGTAATATAAACTGTGGGTAGAAAAAAGCTCAGCCGAGCTTTTTTGTCCTATCACAAAAGATACCCAAAGTGAGATTTAAGGTTATATAAACTACCCAATTACAAATTTTATCTATTTAATCAATAAAAAAGTAACTGTATAAGTAAAAAATAAGAAAAACTGTAGCAAAAAAACTATTTATATAGTAATTTTGAATCTAGGAGCCGCAAAATGAATAAAAATTTGCAAAAAGATTGCGAAGTTTTATGCAATGAAGAAAAAGAAATATTTTATTAAACCATCTTATTATTTCAATTTTAGAGTGTTTGATAATTTCAAATAGTATAAAGGAATAAGACAGAGGTTTTGTAAAAATGCTCAAATCATAATTGACTTTAGAAACAATAGTGGTGGGAACTTAAAAGATTTAATAAATTTTTTTGATATGTTTGATTATAAATTGGTAATTAGTGAAAATGATAATTTTATTGATTTCAAAATTTTAGAAAACAATAAAAATGATAAAAACTTTATTTTTATAGTTAATGAAGGTACAGCTAGTACAGCAGAAATAATAATACAAATATACAACCTGATCAATTTATCTCAAATATCACCGACTATACATTCAGACAATTAGAAAAATTGGAGCTTGACCTATGAAAAATAGATATAAAGACGTACTAAATTTAATGAAAAATAATGCAAAAGCCGTTTCTGTAACTTCTATCTTAGTCATATTTAACGCGCTCTTAACTTTCTCAATCCCCGTGTGTATTTCACTACTGCTTGAACGAATTTCAAATCAAAATTTCAAGTGGGTTATTTTGATTTTTGTAGGTCTGTCACTCGCTATAATTACTCTCAAATATATATTAGCCATATGCAAGAAAAGGTATAGCACTCATTTTAGAACAGAGCTCAACTTAGACTTATTTAATCAATTATTCAAAGTGAAGTACTCTGTTCTCAACCAAAAAGGCATAATGTACTATTTAGAGACGATTAATATAGCAGTCAATAATATCAACAACTTATTGATGAATATGTTGCCCCATTTGATTTCGACAATCTTGATGTTGACTGTGAGTGTATTAATCATTATGCATTACTCGTGGGCTGTTGCCCTATATTTGATAGCACTAGTCTTTTTAGAGTGGTTTGTTTATAAAAAAATAAATGAAGCTTTGAGTAAGAAATCTGTCAATTTGCAACAGGTCTGTGGCAGAGGTTTTGGCTACATTATGTCTTTGCTTGATAATTTAGACTTTTTAAAATCGAGAAGTAAGTATCAAGGAATTTTGACTTTGCTTAGACCAAAAGTACATGATATTCATGCGACAAATGAAGACGTCAATGCTTTTGCTGGCAACGTTAGTAATCTGTTTAATACTTTTGTAGAATTTTCTCAATATTTCTTATATTTAGTTTTTGCTTATCAGACTTTGAATTCAGGTAATAATTTTTCGCAATATGTTTTCTTGATGATTATTTTGAACTTGTTTTTTAATAATTTGTCTTTGGTTTCGAGCATATCGTTAAAATACAGTGATGCCGTAGCTTCATGGCAATTTATCGAAAATGAAATAATGCATGAACAAGAAAAAACAGGCGATCTTGAACTTGAAGAGATTAATAAAGTTGAATTTAAAAATAGCAAGGTTGCATATGACGATAATCTCTTATTGGATAACGTTGATATTGAACTAAACAAGGGAGACATAATCTTTATCAAAGGTGAAACGGGTAGTGGTAAGTCTTCTCTGTTTAAATCTCTATTAAATTTTGTTGAACCTAGTAATCTATATATTAATGGAACACAGTATGGTGATTATAAACTTGAGGATATCAAAGATAAAATTTGCTATCTCTCTCAGAACTCGGCTCTTTTTGACGACAGCTTAGAAAATAATATTCTTATCGGAGATAATCTAGATTCTAGTAAATTATTTAAAAGTAAATTCTTGTCTAAGTTCTTAGATGGCAATAAGCTAAAAAATCTATTGATTCAAAATAAGGGCGGTAATTTATCAGGTGGAGATAAGCAGAAAATTTTATTAGCTAGATATCTGCTTAGAGATTACGACTTAGTAATTTTGGACGAGATCACTAGTTCAATGGATAGTGAGACAGAAACAGTGGTCTTCTCCCAACTTTTGCAAAACAAAGACGATATCAAAGTAATCATTTCTCATAATGACAACTTAATGCGTTATGCAAATAAAGTTTATCAAGTTAAGGATAAGAGTTTAGTTAAAATAAAATGAGGACTTGTTATTTAGGGGAGGGAAGGCCTGCAGGTTTTTTTAATCTCCTATATGCAGTTTTTCTCAACTATTTGAGAATTATTAATGATTATCTTGCTGAAAGTGAATTAAAATATATATAAATACTTTGAATTGTGAGGAAATGTTTATGTCTACTCCACATATATCAGCAAGTGAGAATCAAATTGCCAAGACTGTTTTGATGCCAGGTGATCCTTTGAGAGCTAAGTTTATTGCCGAAACCTTTTTAGAAGACGTTGTTCAAGTAAATTCGGTAAGAAATATGTTTGGCTTCACCGGTACTTATAAGGGCAAAAGAGTTAGCGTCATGGGTTCAGGTATGGGAATGCCAAGTATCGGCATTTACTCATATGAGCTTTTTAAATTTTATGGTGTTGAAAGAATTATTCGTGTCGGTTCAGCAGGCGCATACAGTGCAGATTTAAAAGTGTATGATACTGTCTTGGCCAGTGCAGCATATTCTGAGTCTAGCTTCGCAAAGACAGCCTTTAATTATGATGGAAGTGAAATGTATCCATCAGAGAAACTCAATCGATTAATTTCTGAATCTGCCAAAGAACTAGGTATTGAATTGACAGAGGGTGTTATCCATTCTTCTGACGTATTCTATAGAGGATACGATTTTGATTATAAGAAATTTAATGAATTGACAAAAGCACTTTGTGTTGAAATGGAGAGCTTCGCCCTATTTGCTAATGCTAAACACCTTAATAAAGAAGCCGCGTGCTTATTGACGATTTCTGATTCCTTTGTCACAAATGAGGCAACAAATGCAGAAGAGAGACAAAATTCATTTACTAATATGATGAAAATTGCTCTTGAGGCAGCTATCAAAGATTAAAAGAGTAAGAATAATTTTAAAGATAAAAAAGTGCGAAGCTCAGATAGTATTAGCTATCTGAG
Organism: Bacillota bacterium; assembly: GCA_023420115.1. Taxonomy (GTDB): domain Bacteria; phylum Bacillota; class Clostridia; order Saccharofermentanales; family Fastidiosipilaceae; genus JAEZWR01. Next base: position 51,578 of record JAEZWR010000029.1, read on the forward strand.
CTTCGTTTATTATCAAATAGATTTTATCTTAAATTTTATTTAGGAAGCACGATTGATTTACCCTTTTTAGCGAGCTCTTTTGAATGTCTATAGAGAACAAATTTTCTACCAATAACTTGAACTACATCTGCATTAACCTTGGTGGCTATATGTTGTGCCATTTCATAGACATCTAATTCTACTGATTTAAGCACGGATACTTTGATGAGCTCCCTAGTTCTAAGTAAATTATCTAATTCTTGAAAAATTTCATCCTTGATTTCTTCTTTGCCTATATGCAATTCTGGACTTTTGCTAGCGGCAGCTTTACGCAAAAAAGCACGTTGTTTACTATTTAACATTATTCTTCCTCTACCTCTTCTTCATAATCGTAATCTAAGTCATCTACATCATCTAAGTAATCTATATCATCTATATTAGAGTCATCATCTGACCTATCTTCGCTCATATAATCAAATTCGAAGTCGTATATTCTAACAGTGTCACCATCCTGTACACCAGATTTAAGTAAACTGTCGACTACACCACGTTTCTTGAGCATTTTTTGGAAATAATGAAGCGAATCATAGTCCTCAAAGTTGATAGAACGGATAAATCTGTCCATCCATGGGGCATCTACGCAGTACGCTCCATCTTCTTTCCACACTTTTATGCTGTCGTCGGCAAGACTATAAACCTTATATTCACTATCAAGGCTGGTTTCGAATTCAGTCCCAGAAGGTAAGGTCTTTAGCTTCTCTGCTAGAGCCTTGAGAAGATCGTCAGTACCCATATGTATCGGTGCGCAGATTTCATAAACATCGTAGCCCTCTGAACTTAATTTATCTTTTAGTTCTTTCACTTTATTTTCATCTGCCATATCTAGCTTATTCAGTGCGACAATTTGTGGTCTTTTGGCAAGCTCAGGATTATATTTTTCTAGCTCTGTATTAATGATGCAGAAATCCTCATAAGGATCGCGTCCCTCGTGACCGGAGGCATCAAGAATATGGAGCAATAGACGACTTCGCTCAATATGTTTAAGGAAGTCATGGCCTAAACCTGCACCTTCGCTAGCTCCTTCGATAAGTCCAGGAACATCAGCTAGAGCAAAACTATAGTCATCAACAGTTGCAATACCAATTTTAGGAGTGATCGTGGTGAAGTGATAATCAGCTATTTCTGGTTTGGCTCTGGTGACAACAGATATGTATGTTGATTTACCTACGTTAGGCATTCCAATAATTGCAATATCAGCAAGTAATTTAAGTTCTAGATTTAATTCTAAGTACTGACCGGCCTCGCCAGCTCTTGCAAACCTAGGAGCCTGACGAGTTGAAGTGGCATAAGCTGTATTTCCTGTACCTCCACGTCCTCCCTTGCATAGCATAACTTTTTGTCCATCGTGAATAATGTCACATAATAGACGTCCTGTTTCTTTATCGTGAATTACTGTGCCTAAGGGAAGTTTAATAGTCAGGTCTTCGCCAGAAGCACCCGCACGTTTAGCTTTTTGACCATTTTCGCCATTTTGAGCAAAAAATTTCCTTTTGAATCGGAAATCTTGCAAGGTTCTCATATTGGCATCGCCCACGACATAAACGTGGCCACCTCTTCCACCATTTCCTCCGTCAGGTCCGCCATTTGGTATATATTTTGCAGTGTGAAAAGATACGCAGCCATCTCCACCTTTGCCACTTTTGACCATGATTGTAGCGTGATCTATAAACATTTAATACCTCGAAATAATTTTTGCTAGTCCTTTTTGTATTTTTAGAATAATATAGCTACTTTTTAAGTTCAATCTACATTTCAATCTAATTATTATTTTAAATATAAAAAAGGAGCAGTAGCGTAGCTAAAGCTCCCCTTTTATCAAGCTATATTTTTCTATTAAAGAAAAATAATTAAGCGACCGGATAGACGCTAACCTGGGTACGCTTGCGGTCCTTATGCTCGAAACGAACTTTGCCGTCGACGAGGGCGAAAAGTGTATCGTCCTTACCACGACCTACGTTTGAACCTGGGTGAATCTTTGTTCCACGCTGACGAACCAAGACATTACCAGCTAGGACAAATTGTCCATCGCCTCTCTTAGCGCCTAAACGTTTGGACTCTGAGTCACGACCATTCTTTGTTGAACCGACACCCTTCTTAGAGCTGAAAAGCTGTAAATTAATCTTCATCATTGTTCTGTCCTCCAAATCCCGTCTGATAAAAGTCTGTATGCAGACGGAGGTATTTTTCGTCATAACTTTCATTAATCTGTCTTAAACCGAGAAAAAGCGATTCTATAATCAAATCTGCATCCTGTATCTGCCTCAAGGTTAATTTTTCAATGTCTGATAATCCAACCTTTAAATAACCGTCGTATATTAGATAGTCAGGTTCAAGATTAAGGATATCATTTAGGGCAGTTAGGGCTGACATCGCAAGCGCAGTACATGCCGCACATACTATATCTTCGCCATATGGAGCAGAATCCGCATGACCGTTAAGTTCAAAACCAACTAGTGCGGAATTTCTAAATTCTTCTCCCCATTCATCACTGTAAGTTTTTGCAAAATCTGGACTATTCAGACCGCGAGTTTGTCTCGTGAAATCGGAAAAGTCAGATACGTAAAAAGTACAGCTAATCACGGATTATTCAGCTATGCTGCTGACGCGTACACGTGTGTAGGGTTGACGATGACCATTCTTACGGCGGTAATTCTTCTTAGGCTTGTACTTCATGATAAGTACTTTCTTACCTTTACCTTGTTTGACGATCTCCGCCTCTACCTTCACAGATTCTGCATCGCTGCCAAGTAAAGTCTTGTCTCCGTCAAAAAGAGCGATTGCTCTAAGTTCAACTTTGTCACCGACTTCACCATTCAGTTTCTCAACGAAGAGTTCTGTACCGACTTCGGCCTTGTATTGTTTGCCACCAGTAGCAACAATAACGTACATAATTGTGTCCTCCTGTTAAATTCAGTCTCGCTACGACAGGTTCTAATCTGAAATCAAAATTTATTGTGGAAATAAAAAGTGAAATGAATAGTATTGGGTACCTGACATATGCGGCCACGAAATCAGAATAACATTTATATAGGCAAATGACAAGGAAAAATTATTTTTTTGTGTTTAATTTCTAGTCTCAAACTTCAATATTTAAGAAATATAGAAATTACCATATATGAATCTCAAAAATCTTAGCAAATATTAATTTTTTTTAAGGGCTTTTCAAATTCTCACAAAATGGTATCATTTATCATCTATAAGCAAATAAGAATGATTATCATTTGCAATGGTCGATAAACAACACAGACCTATAACGCGAGAGCGCTTTTTAAAATTAGTGGTTAAAACAAAAATTAACTGACCATAGATGCTAAAGATTAAGTTGGATCTTAAATCAATATTTAATCAAGATAATGTAGAAAATATATAAATAGACCGAAGGAGAGACACCAATGAAAATATCCAAAATAGCACTTGCTGCCTCTTTGACAGTGATGATTCTGGCACAGAGCAGTTTAACAGGGAAATTAGCAAGTATTTCAGCAGATGAACAAGGTTCAAAAAGAACTTCGATGCGTGATAAATATGCCGCAGTCGTTACATCCTTAAGCGATAAAGGGTACAGCTTTATCCATAATGATCATCAGCATTTTGTCGAGGATCTTCCAGAAAATAATTCTAAATTTTTAGAAAATTTAGTTGTCGAAAAGGGCGCTGCTTGGGAGCCTGAAGACGTGATCATGGTCAGAAAAAACTTCTTTGTTATTCAAGGCAAGGATAGTTATAAGATCGCCGCAAGAAAGGGTGTCGACAGAGAAAAATTACTCGTAAAACAAGAAAATTTAACGGAAGAGCAGACAAAAGCCTTAAGCTCAATGAATGTAACGTTTGAAGATGGTTATGTATTTGATCCAAAGGATATAGTTGATGAAACAGATGCAGGCTACATAGTTCGTCACGGGGATCACTTCCATTTTGTACCTAAACAGGGCAAGGAATCTAAGCTTCTTAATAAGGGCGATAATAATGAAAAAAAGCACTCTCGCGTTGAAAATTCTAATAAAGATTCAGAGGGTAAAAAGGACGAAAACAAAGGTCTGGAATTAACAGAAGAGGATTTGAAAAAGGCAGTCTATACAACAGATGATGGCTATGTTTTTGATCCTAAAGATATTGTAATGGAAGATAAAAATGGTTACGTGGTTCGTCATGGTAATCATTTCCACTATATTTATAAGAAAGATCTTTTGAATGGTGGTAAAGGTAAAGTCGATTCAGATAATGGTGGCAAAACTGATTCAAAAGATGATGGAAAGACAGGCGATAGTTCTGAATATGATGAGTTTGGAAAGATTATTCCAGGTAAGGATGTCGAGCCGAATGAGAGTGGTGAGACTAATGAGCAGGGTCTGAAAAAAGATTCAGAAATATTAAGCGAAGCTGATTTGGCAAAAGTTAAATATTTTGCTGAAAAGCATGGTATTGCACTTAAGGATTTGACAGTTTCCAATGGGCTTCTTATTTGGCCTCACAGCGATCATTTCCATGCTGATCCAGTATCAACCTTGCCTGAACCACCAAAGGTAGACAATAGCGAGCATACTGCACAAGGTTTGAAGGGTGGTTCTGACACTTTGAGCGATAATGATCTTAAAAAAGTTGATATGCTGCTTGAGTCAATCGGTTTGAGCAGAGCAGATACTTTTGTCAAAGATGGTAAAGTAACAATACAGGACCCCAAAAGAGATAGAAAATGGGAATATAAACTTGATGAAGTCTTGCTTAATGAAGATTTCCCTAATACTAGCGAGGTTAATGAACAGGGCTTGAAGCTAGGTTCTGATAAAGTTACTGAAAAGGAACTAGAAGCACTTAAAAAGTATGCCAATTCTTGGGGTTTAGATCTTTCCGATTTATATGTTAAAAATGGCGTTGTTTCCAGAGAAAAATTTGATAGTATCGTGTCTGTACCTATCTCCGAGATAATGGGAGAAGATAGTACAGAAGAAAGTAAAGATGATAAAAATGAGGGAGATAGTAATACTCCATCAGATAAGACAACAGCCCAGGGACTTAAAGAGGGCTCCGATACTTTGTCAGATGACAATTTGAAAAAAGTCAAATATTTTGCCGAAGTCCATCACCTAAATCTAAAAGATATTTTGGTTACAGGCGATATGATTATTTGGCCACATCTCGACCACCATCACGCGGATAGCCTAAAGGCAGTTCAAGTTCCAGAGGATTGGAAAGAAACAAGTGAGGAAGATAATAGCAAAAAGACAGATGCAGAACTCGAAGCAGAATTCATAAAAGAACTTGAAAGAGCTGCGAGAGCACATGGCGTTAAACCTGATGATATCACTTTAACTGACGACGGACAGATGATTGTTCCTCACGGCGATCACACTCATACCTATCCAATAAGAAATAAAAAAGGATATGAAATATATAAAAATAATCAGATTGAGCCAGTAAAGAATATTAATGTTGAAGGTAGCTCCGGACTTAATCGACAAAAGGTTAGAGAAGAAATAGAAAAGGCAAAAGATGATGCCAGATATTATTTCGCTGATAATATAAACAAATATAAGAAAGTAATTAATAGGCTTAATCAGTTTGAAGAGCTTCTTGAATGGGGTACGAATTCTACTGAGGGATATTTAGCTTCACTTAAAGATTTTAGAGATACCTATTTTGTCGGTGATGTTGATAAGGAAAAGGTCACACCTATTAATCCAGATGATTTACGTGATAAGGATGAGGAGCTAAAAGAAGAAATTTCTCAAATTTTAGTAGATATGCAAGATGCTTTTGATGAGCTGGATGATATTGAGATTCTAACTAAAACAAGAGAGATTAGAGAAAGAATGCTCGCGGCTAAGACTACTGAGGAACTTGAGACTGTTAAGTCCGATGCGGAAAAGAGTTTGGCTGAATTAAAAGAAAGAATTAAAGAGAAAAAAGATGCCGAGTCTTCTGAGTCAGGAGATAATTCTGAATTTGAGAATAAGTTCAAAGCTCTGTCCGATAAGGTTTCCAGTATGGATAGGGAAAATTTCACGGTTAAATATGTATATTTCTCAAATCAGCTAGACGATATAAGTAGAAGTAAAAATTTAGATGAGCTTAATAGAGTTGAAAAAGAATTTGAAGATTTTATCAAAGAGAATCCAACTGCTATTAAACAAGGAGAGGAGTCTAAGCCAAAGGAGGCTAGCTTCGAGGATAGATTAGCATCTTTAAATGAGCAAGTTATGAAGATGGATAGAGAGAAGTACACTTTAAAATATATCTATTTTTCAAACAAGACGGATGACCTAAGTCGAAGCAAGGACGAGGAAGCTCTAACAGCATTAGAAAATGAGTTCAAGTCGTTTTTGGCTGAACATAGTGATGCGTTAAAAAGTGAATAGGTTTTAGACAAGCCAAAATAAGTAACTCGTAAATAAATTAGTTCAAAAGCCGCGGCGTGCGTCGCGGTTTTTTGTTTGTATACAAAGTATGTATAGATATCAAAAAACCTAAGAAGCTATCTAAGAGGTTAAAAGATTATTAAATGTTTGAGTGAAGCGTTGCGAATGTTATTTGAAACTCCTAGACTTGTTATATAATGCTAGTACTTTAATTAGAAATGATTCATCAGAGAACTACTTCAGATTAAAGTATAAATACAAGAAAATAGGAGGACGAAGATATGAAGAGTTATGTATGCGATCTTTGCGGATATATCTATGATCCAGAAGTTGGCGATCCAGATAACGGTGTAGAGGCTGGCACAGCTTTTGAAGATCTGCCAGAGGATTGGGTGTGCCCACTTTGCGGTGCAGGTAAAGAAGATTTTAGCGAAGTTTAATTTTGAAAGATTAGTTTGCTAAGTGTTTTAATGATTCTCAGATGAGTAGATGAATAGCTCATATATTTATTGATAAGTGTTTCCTAGTCTGAAATAGATAGATTATGTGATAAATTTATCCTTTATGAGTTTTATTAAAATGATATTTATTAGTCCTGGTATTCACAAATTTGTGAGTAATCAGGACTTTTTTATTTAAAACTTGCTTTAGTTTAGTGTGGGATGTGAAAATTTACAAATAAATAAGACAAAGAATACTAAAAAGCGAAAATATATGGCTTTCGACTTGTGCAACAATGACAAAAGATAGTATAATTTTAGACAAAATACAGCCTTTTATTTAGGCAAAATAGATAAATGGAGGTCTAAAATGAAGAAGTTATGCAGTTGGCTTTTGTCATTAGCCTTGGTGTCGGGTTTAGTTATCCCTATGGGAATTAACAAAGTGTCAGCAGAAGAAGAGCAGGAGTTAAGTGTTTGGTGCTGGGATCCTGCGTATAATTTATATGCGATGCAAGAAGCAGAAAAAATTTATCAAGAGGAGCATCCGAATTTTAAGTTGAAAATGGAAGAAGTTCCTTGGAACGATTTGCAACAGAAGTTTAATACAGCAGCTTTGGCTGGTGATATAGATTCGTTGCCGGATATTTTCCTTATGCAGGATAATGCTTTTCAGAAGAATGTCCAAAGTTTCCCTGATGTTTTTTACGATCTAAGTGAATCGGGAATAAAGTTTGATGAATTTGCTAAAGGTAAATTAAACTACTCAGTAGTAGACGGTAAAAATTACGGCGTTCCCTTTGATAATGGAACTGTAATGACAGCGCTGAGAACAGATTATCTTGAAGAAGCTGGCTTGAAAGTTGAAGACTTCACAGATATTACATGGTCTGATTTTATAGAAAAGGGCAAGATTATAAAAGAAAAGACTGGTCACCCCGCTCTGACAATGACAAGTGATCCAGATTTGTTGATGTTGATGCTGCAGTCCGCAGGTGCTAGTTTATTTGATGAAGAAGGTAAACCACAGCTTGTCGGCAATGATGTCTTGAAGAAAGTTATAGAGATCAATATTGATATGATTACAAATGGAGTCATGGAAGTAGTGAATGACTGGGATCAATATGTCGGTTCTATGACAACTGGACACACTGCTACAGTAATTAATGGCTGCTGGATTTTGGCATCTATTCAAACATCAAAAGATCAGAGTGGAAAGTGGATGATTACTAATATCCCTAAGCTGGATACAGAGGGTGCTACCAATTATTCAAATAATGGTGGCTCATCTTGGGCAGTAACTAAGGGCACTGGACATGAAGAGCTTGCTTCTGACTTCCTTGCCAAGACCTTTGCAAGTAGCACCAAGTTGTATGAAACAATTCTTCCATCATCAGCGGCGATGGCTACATGGCTACCAATGAAAGATAGCAAAGTCTATGCAGAGCCTCAAGAATTCTTCCAAAATCAGGCTATTTATCAACTACTAACTGAATACGCTTCAAAAGCACCAAGTAACAATACTGGAAAATTCTATTATGAAGCTCGTGATGCAGTTTCAGCTGCTATGCAGAATACTATTAACGGCGGAGACTTAGATTCTGAACTTGAAGTCGCTCAGAAACAAATCGAGCATCTTATGCAAAATAGTTAAACAAAATAGCTTGTAAGAATAAATAGTTAGACCCGAAAGGGAATCTTAAATTTAATTAAATGATAAATGAGAGATTCCCTTTTTACATATAAACATTCATATATTCTAACACCCTATTATTCTAATATTCTATTGTTTGAGTCAGTTAGAAATATTGGATGATTATTGGCGTTAAATGTGGGTGAAGTTATGACTTTAGAGAAGAGACGTAATTTAATAGGCTGGATATTTTTGTTGCCAGCTACTTTATTGATTGTATTTTTTTCTTTTTATCCGATGTTTAAGGCGATAATTAGATCGTTATATACAGGAATTGAACCACGTATAAATTTTGCTGGAATATACAATTACAAGCATATGTTTGAAGATACAGTATTTATACAGTCAGTAGTAAATACTTTCTTATATTTGATCATTCAAGTTCCTATTATGCTATTTCTAGCCTTGATTTTTGCTTCTTTGCTTAATAAAAAATCCATGCGTTGACGTGGCGTATATAGGACTATGATTTTTTTGCCCTGTGCAATGGGTTTGGTATCTTATGCCTTGATTTTCAGATCATTATTTGCGACAGAGGGTATGGTGAACCAAGTCTTAATGAATCTTGGTCTGTTAAAAGATAAGGTTAATTGGCTAGCTGTGACAGCTAATGCCAGAGCAGTTATTATTGTTGCTCTTATCTGGCGTTGGACTGGCTACAATGCAGTATTCTATATTGCTGGACTTCAGAATATCGACCACTCAATTTATGAGGCGGCAAGAATAGATGGGGCTAGCTCATGGACGCAGTTGCGCAAAATAACTATTCCTCTGCTTAAACCGATAATTCTTTTGACAACTATTATGTCTACCTCCGGTACTTTGCAACTCTTTGATGAGTCTATTAGCTTGACAAAGGGTGGCCCTGCAAATACAACCATAACAATGAGTCACTACATATATAAGACGGCATTTGAATACAATCCAAATTTTGGATATGCGAGTGCAATGAGTTGCTTTATTTTGGTTTTGGTCGCTATTTTGTCATTAATTCAGCTAAAGGTAGGTGACAAAAGATGAAAAAGGTCTTGAGAATAAGAAAGATATTTCCCCATGTAATATTGATGTTAATCGCTTTTATTTCAGTTTTCCCCATATTGTGGATGGCTTTTTCTGCGAGCAATACAAGTAATGAAATACTGGCTGGTAAGCTTTTTCCGGGAACTAATCTAATAGAGAATTTTAATAATTTAAAGAATGCACAGAATCTATTTGGTGCCTTGAAAAATTCTATTATTAACTCTGTGACAGTCACCTTATTGACTTTGTTCGTTTGTTCATTGGCTGGATATGGATTCGAAATTTATCATGACAAGATAAAAGATACTCTTTTTGCAATTTTGCTCCTTTCAATGATGATACCATTTGCTGCCATTATGATTCCACTTTTCCAACTTTTTTCTAGTATTAAACTCTTGAATTCTGTTTGGGCGATTGTCCTTCCGACGATTGCTACCCCATTTATGATTATGTTATTTAGACAGAGTGCCAGAGCTTTTCCAAAAGATTTAATTGAGGCGTCTAGAATGGATGGTCTAACAGAATTTGGTATCTTCTTGAGAGTGTTTGTTCCAACAATGAGATCAACATACGCCGCGGCAATGACTGTAGCCTTTATGGGAGCGTGGAATAATTACTTATGGCCAAAGGTTGTTTTGAACAAAAAAGAAGCGATAACTGTACCGATGTTAACAGCTAACTTAGTAGCGGGATATGTGACCGATTTTGGTCAAGTGATGCTCGCAGTATTAATAGCTACGATACCAACAGCTATAGTATTTTTCTCCTTGCAAAAGGCATTTTCTAATGGGATTATGGGTGCAATTAAATAAAAGCTATGCCTAGCACTTGTTAGTAAAATATTTAAAATAAAGTAAAAGGAAGTTTAGCTACTTTTATTCGCTGAACTTCCTTTTGTTTTTAGTTTAACTTAATTTTTAGCTAAGTAATTCTTTTTCTACTGATTCAAGAGTTGCAAGATAAATTGAACTTGGATTTTCTTTGAATCGGTGGCAGATCAATCTTGCACGATTTTCATTACTGGTGCTAATTTCTAAGCAAAAGTGCTCGTATCGCCCATCGTCATACTCTAAGTGGACAATAAAATTTCCCTGTTCACTTACTTTGTAAGTGGCGAGAATGTGGTCGTCATTATCTTTGCGAATCTGTTCTTGTAGTAACTCTGATAGAAATTTACGAACAGGGACAGAGAGTAATTCGCGCATATTATTAAGAAGCTCAAGACCCTCGCTAGTTATATCGACAGACATGAGAGCCTTGCCTGATGAGTCGATTCGAGTTTCAGACTTTCTAAGACTTTCAGAAATAAATTTTGATTTTAATAGGTGATCATAATGCTCTTGAAAAGAAAAGTAGTCCATATACATAGAACGCAGGGCAAGTTCCATCAAGTCATTTTTACTTGGATCTTTTAGTTCATCAACTAATGTCAGTATTATAAGTTGTCGTTGAATATTTAAGTCATCTTGACTCTGTGACATATTAAACTCCACCTTTAACTTATGGCTAATGTATATTCTAACAAATTAAAGCAAGACAGAAATATTTAGAAACAAAAGATAGTAAAAAAAGAAAGTGCCTCGGGGATCTCGGCACTTTCACAGAAAGGAATTAAAAAAATGAAACACATATATTATATGCGGTAGCTTTTAAATATCAAGACTTTTTCTTGAGTTCCTGTAAAATTTCCTTTAATAGAACAGCTTCTTCTGAGGGCTCGTTTTTAACTTCTTCCTTGACTTCCTCGACTGCTTCGACTTCACGTTTCTTGAAAAGACGATCAAAAATCTTAATGAAGATAAAGAGGCAGAGACCTAAAATTAGAAAAGTGATTACAGCGTTGATAAATTTACCATATGAAACAGTGACAGCTTGACCGGAGATGAAAGAGTTGACGGTAAAAGATAATTCTGAGAAATCTAGGCCGGCTGTAATAAGTCCAATAAGGGGCATCATTATATCATTTACCAAACTATTGACTACTGCAGTAAATGCAGTACCTAAGGAGAGACCGATGGCGAGCTGAACAATATTTCCTTTGTTGATAAAGTCTATAAATGATTTATAGAAACTTTTGGCTTTGTCCTTCATAAAATGTATACCTTCTTTCAAAATTTAGACGAGAAATGATACAAAATAAAAGAAATAAAAGTCAAGATAAAAGTATGAGTTGGGATGAGAAAAAGCAAAAAAAGTGGAAATTCCTTAGACAGATATCTGAGAAAGGAGATTTCCACTAATCGTTATATTATAAATACTTGCATACTAATATTACTAATATGAATTCTTATAAAAATTCGCACCTAAAATTACAAGTTTACTTAGTCATTAAGAAACTAGAGAATCTATCAGGGCAGTATGTTAAGTTTAGCAAGTAAATAATTTGCTGAATTTATTGCTCTGCATAGCGAAGTACTGATTCGGGAAGATCAGCAACATCGGCACTGAGAATGACATGAGCCTCAAAATGCATATCGCGAGAAAGCTGATCGCAAGCCTCGAGGAACTTGGTTAATTCTTCGTAATTTGTTTCTACCTCGGCAACTTTGAAAATACTATCTATATAAATATGAGTTACATCGTAATCTTTGGCGTTGATACCAGCAATAAAAGCTAGAAGCTGATCAAAACCTGTAACGGGGTATTCAGTAATATCAATCAAACGGATATTGTACTTGACGAAGCTATCCAGACGGCGACCACGTTCTATACAAATGACATTTTTCTCGTGGTCATGGGCCTTTTCATTGAGGTTATCAACTAGCTTACCAGTCTTTCCACTACCTTTTACACCAATAATTAGTTTAAGCATGCTTAATCCTCCACCTCTAATCCACCATAGAATACACGGCAGAATATCTTATATGTATTGTACCAAATAAAAGGGTAAATATTTATAGAATCAGTCATATTTAATAAAAAAATTAAAATGCTTGAATGGAAAAGGTGAGAAACACCTTAAAATCTCAATGACATTTAGCTTTTTCAAATCGAAAAAACATGATAATTTTCATATAATAACGTGCAGATAATTCAACGTTGATAACATAAAATGTATAGATAGCAAAGTATTTGAACATCAAGAATTGCTTTTTATATAGAAAGAGAGAAGAAAATGAGACCCGAAGAACTAAGGCGTAAATGCGAATCAGCATGTAGAAATATTGAAAATTTAATTGAGGCGAGAAAGAAGCTAAACGCAAATTATTTTATTCTTCTGAGCGAAAGGTCGGGATCAACTCCCCAGTTTGAGGGTGCATATATATTGATAAACACAGAAACAGGCGAATTCATCGGAACTGTAGGTGGTGGACTGATTGAGTATAAATGCATATCGATGGCAAAAGATTTAGCTCAGGAAAATCTCAGTGCGAGAGTGCTTTATACACTTAATAACAAAGAAGCATCAGACTTGGGCATGGTCTGTGGTGGAAGAAATCTAATTTATATCTTGCCCTGCAATAAAAATGAGGAGCTATTTAGACTTCCAGATATTAACTTGAGTCAGTTAGGAGATGACGAACTTGAGAAGCTATATGTAGAGAATCTTCTTAAATATATCAATACCACATTAGCCTGTGAATGTTTGGATAAGGGAGAAACGTATAAAAGTATTTATGATAAATATTCGAGTGATGCCAGTAAGCTAGAGTTGTATAAGGATGGTCCTCATTTTGCCAATGTCTTTGATTCAAGTCTAGAAGAAGAGGACTTAAGAGAAGCTCCGAGAGAAGAGAATATTTCTGATATTAGCATAGGGTCAAAAGAAGCTCCCCTGAAGGAATTGCGTGATGAACTTGTTGAATTAAATAAGTCATGTAATGTTGAGATATTAAGCAAAAAAGTCTTTGTATTTATGGCTGAGACAGAACCTAGAGTTATCATCGCTGGAGGCGGTCATGTTTCAAGGGCCGTATCGAGCTTGCTGGGACAGCTTGGCTGGAATCATATTATTTTAGAAGATAGAGATGAAATTCTAAAAGAAGAATTTTTTTCGCCACTTGCAGCACTTTGGAAAGTTGATTTAGAGAACTTACCGGATGAGCTTTGTTTGGGAGATAATGATTATGTTTGTATTATGACAAGAGGGCATATGCATGACTATATCGTTCTGAAGCAGGTGTTGAGAAAAGGTGCGAGATACATTGGCGTGATGGGTAGCAAAAGGAAATTGACGACGGTTAGAAGCAAGTTGGCCGAGGATGGATTCACAGATTCAGAGATTAATTCTATTTATAGTCCAATTGGCTTGGATATTTCTGCTGTTTCACTTATGGAGATAGCAATTAGTGTCGTCGCTGAAATTATTGCCGTCCACAGGAAGCAAATTCATATAAATGAAAATGAAAAGACTTATGGTAGAGGTCTTAAAGATAGTGTGGGTATTCATTTGCCGATTAGAAAAAAGGATAAAAGTAGATAGGTAAGGGCAGAAAGAATAGGCGATATCTACAGCAAAGATAAATAACAGGGATAAATAACAAAGATAAATAACAGGGATAAATAGTAGGGATAATTTAAGGCTTAAAGAAAATAAGATAATAATTTTGAAATCGAAATAATAGGCTTGGATAGATGGTGAAGAGGAATAAATGAATAAACGAAAAGAAGATGAGAAGCAATTTTCTGAGATAACAATGGAGGAACTCACTGAATATAGTATAAAGGCTAGCCCGGATTTTGTAGCACATCTTAATGAACTTAGAGAAGATAGCAAGGTGGCTTATGCTGACAAATTAGGAGAAAGTGCCGAAGCTATAGGAGAAAATAATGAGTCTGATCTCTATAACGATTTTGAACTTGATTATGGAGATATTGTCTCAATTATTGGTGCTGGGGGAAAAACAAGCTTAATGTATGAGCTTGCTAGATTAGCAGTAAAAAATGAGATGAGGGTACTCATTACAACTAGTACACATATAAAGAAGCCAAGTGTTGCTGATATACAGGTTTTTAGTGAGTTCGGGGACTTGAAAGAAACTCTCAGAAAGGATGCCAATAGTAAAATTTATGCATATTCAGAAATACTCGATGGTAGTGAAAAATTTTCTGCGATTGATCCTGATGAAATAGATTTACTAAAAGGGGATTTTGATATCTTCTTTATTGAAGCGGATGGGGCGAAAAGAAAAAGTTTGAAAGGGTGGCGAGAATTTGAGCCGCTTATATACCCTCAGAGCAATAAATGCATAATGGTTTTGCCAGCTGATTATTATGGAGAAAAGATTTCTGCCGAGGATATCTTCGCCAATGAAATATTTGAAGAAAATTTTCTCCCTAAAAATAATATTATTTTAGAAGAAAATGGTAATGGACTTAAGAAAAAATATCTCATTGATTCTGAAGTCTATCTCAATATTATTGATAGCACTCAAGGACCATTTTCAAAGGCAGAAAATAGGAGTTTGTATTTATACTTGAGTCGCAGCGACCTCATAAGTAGAGAGAAGCTGGATAATTTGCTTGATGAATTAGCGTCGGGAGTCAAAAGACGTGGTTATAGAGATATAAAAATAGTTCATTCTGCTGGTTTCAGTTTAGAGACAGAACATTAAATTTATATTCGAATGATTACGAATAATGGCGAATGATAAATAGTACTTAAAGTTAGGAGAAGTCAATGTCTGGACTAAGTTTTCTATTTAATTTTTTGAATGATAAGCATAACGATACTATGAGTTCGGATGAAGAGAGACTTAGAAATTTTTTGTCATTCCCTCTCGTAGTTGTAAGAGGAGCAGGAGATCTTGCAACTGGCGTGATTCAAGCATTAAAAAGTGCAGGTTTTTATGTGCTTGCTCTTGAAACTAACAAACCTTCTGCAATACGCAGAGAAGTCTCTCTTTCTGATGCAGTTTATTATGGTGAAAAAAGAGTAGAAAATCTTAGAGCCAAGCTTTGTGATATTCATAACTATAGAAATGTTCTTGAAAATGGGGATGTTCCGATTGTAATTGATCCAGATGGTGAACTTATTAGAGAGATTAAACCATATATTTTGATTGATGCGATAATTGCTAAGAAAAATATTGGAACAAAAAAAAGTATGGCAGACTTGACGATTGCTTTGGGGCCTGGGTTTGTTGCTGGACAGGATGCAAATGCCGATGTTGATATCGTTATAGAGACGATGAGAGGTCACAAGCTAGGGAGAGTTATATACGAGGGAGAGGCTTTGGCTAACACAGGTGTTCCAGGGATAATTGCAGGCAAGGGCAATGAAAGAGTTATTTATTCGCATATAGTGGGGACTTTTACACCTATTGCTAAAATTGGCGATTTGCTTAATGAGGGTGATCTGCTCGCTGAAGTAGTAGCAGAAGATGGGAGAAAGGATATTCTGACTGCTCCGTTTAAAGGAGTTTTGAGAGGAATTTTACCTGCGGGGTTCAGCGTTAAACCTGGATTTAAGTCTGCGGACATTGATCCACGAGAAAGTGAATATGAAAATTGCTTCACAATATCTGACAAGGCGAGAGCCCTAGGAAATTCAGTGGTCACAGCTATTCTTGCTGAACTATGCCGAAGGGCAAGATAAAGTGATATTGATATATTTGCTGATATTTTTGTTGCTTAAATCGTGGAATAAACTGTCTTTATAATTCAAATTCATAAATGAGCATGGCAATGGTGGCAATGGCTGCGGTTTCTGTTCTGAGAATACGCTTGCCAAGACTAACTGGTTTAGCAGACAGCGAAATAAGTTTATCAGCTTCTTGTTTAGAAAAGCCGCCCTCGGGACCGATTATTACAGCTATTTTAATCTTGTCCTCGTTCTTATCCTTGTCCATTTTCTTATCACTATTACCAGCCGAATTTGAACTAGCTTTCACTAGATCAGTTTGGCTCTTTTTATAATCTTCAATAAGATTTTTTAGACTGTAATTGTCAGTGTTTTCGTAAGGGAAAACTAAGAGATCCATAGACTTCAAATAGTCAAAATAAGCGCTAAATTTAGTTGGCTCATGAATTGTAGGTATAATCGAACCTTTGCACTGTTTGAGAGTTTCTTCGGCAATTTTTTGCCACCTAGAAGCTTTTTTATCACCTTTGCCATTGTCTACAGATATAGAACGTTCCATATACACAGGGTGAATTTCATTCACACCAAGCTCGACTGTCTTTTGAATAATAGTTTCCATTTTGCTACCCTTGGGCAGTCCCTGAAAAAGACTTAAATGAATGTGTTCAAGTTCCCTTTTGCTATCAGACTTTGACAGAATACTCGCTTCGATATAGTCCTTAGCAATATTTGTAACCTTAACCTCATATTGCTCTCCCTCTCCATCTGAAACAGTTAGACATTTCCCTACTTTAATGCGAAGAACCTTATTTAAATGATGAACTGTGGATGGTTCGTTTATTACGACATGATTACCCTTGAATGACTCTTTGTGTAATAAAATGTTGTTCATAAAATTTTACCCGTAAAAAATGGAAATAGTTTATAAACAACATTATACAAAAAAGCACTTCCGTGTTCATTTTGTTTAGAATACAAGCTGTTTATAATACAAGTTAAAGTCATTAATTTTAATAGAGGTGAGTTTATGGATGATATGGTTGTTTCTCTTTACTCTCTTGATTATAAGGCCCATATTCAAAAACTGGACGCGCTTGAAAATGAGGGGATAGAGATTGTTCGCGCCCTTGCTCCTGACAGAGAAGAAGTTTTGGATTTTGTTAAGCAATTGAGTGGGAAATATGCGTATGGTGAGGCTGCCCTAGCACTAAGTAGACAGCCTATTTCTATTTTTATTGCACTGCGAGGCGCTGAAATATTGGGATACTCCATTTATGATGCGACAGCAAAAGGTCTATTTGGCCCGGTGGCTGTTCTTCAAACAGAGCGTGGTCGAGGTTTAGGCGATGCTCTTACAATGGCAGCCCTTTTTGCGATGAAAGAGGAGGGTTACGCCTATGCTGTTATAGGTTCTCCTGGACCCGTAGATTTTTATAAGAAAATTTGTGGCGCTCAGCCAATTGTTGGTTCAGAGCCTGGCTGTTATTCTCGTTTCCTTTTGCATCGAAGGGAGAACAAACCAAAGAAGTAGTAAGACTTTGGTTTTGTAATAAGTTGTTATAGAAGATTTACGCGAGAGTGCTTTTTTTATTCCTATATCTTTGTACTAGGCGACAAGAAATAAGTGGGATTAGGGGCATTATAAAAAATATGGTCAGTTGAGGAATTAAGAAGGCTAATATAAATAATAGAATTGAGACGAATATTAGTAAAAGACTATAAATGAAGTTATGCATCATAAAGACAAAGCAAAGTAGGAAGTGACGAAAAATATTTTTCTGTGGATAGAAGTGTTTAAGTGGGGCTGAAAAAAATAACTGTGAGAGCATAAATATGAATATGCAAAGTTCTAGGGTATAAAGAATAGCTAGGATTATTTCAGGCATATTGATATAGATGAGGGCGATTCCTCCACCCATGAGAAGAAGTTCAATGTAGAATATTGTATTTTCGATGAGAAATTTTTTATCCTTGAGAAGTTGTGTGAGCTGGTGTAGATATTCTTTGGGGTAGGATATGCCGTCAGTTGATTTTTTATCCTTAATAAATATAGAAGTAGCAGCAGCTAGACTCGCATAAGTTAGGAAACCTAAACTGAATACAAAAATAAGAAGCATTGATAGGTTCAAGAGAACATATTGACTGAGACTATCGAATAATTTATACAAAGGGCTATTCAGTTTGCGAGCAAAAGGATCTAATTCAGTTTCGACAATATTGTTATCTTGTGCGAGATTTGAATTAGTGTTTTTTTCTTCCATTAGTGATTTTTCTTTATTGATTTTCATATGATGAGAACTCTCTTTTGCTTAGAACTTGGCGCTTGATCAATATATCTTAAATGAAATAATTTCAGCGATTTCAGAAAGAGGGGATATCAGGTCCTCGACTTTTGCTTTTGCCGGTATTTCAAGTAAGTAATTTGCGGAATAAGTGTTGTCATTTCCACTGTGCACTAAGGAATAATTTGAGCCTCTTACACGGAAGTTTAGATTTTTGAAAAGTTCTGATATTTCATTTTGACAGGCTGCATAATTACTTAGTTTGAGTTCGAGATTGTGGAAACTGGGCATATGAAAAACTGTGCGGAATAAAACTAGAACTAAGATAATGATGATTGAGGACAAGATAGCAATTTCATAATATCCCATACCGAGAGCTAAACCAACGGCTGCGGTAGACCACAATGAAGCAGCGGTTGTCAGACCAGATACACTCCTTTTGGTTACGATAATTGTTCCGGCACCTAAGAAACCTATTCCACTGACAACTTGGCAGATAAGTCTGGCTGGATCCGAACGGAGAACACCGGAAAATTCAGGTTGTTTACTTGCCTGTGCCAAGACTTCTATACATATATAATCTTGTATAAGTGCGACGACAGTAGCTCCCAGACATACGAGCATATGAGTTCGAATACCTGCCGGTCTACTTTTGTGTTCGCGGTCGTAGCCTATAATTCCAGATATTATTATGGCTAGTGAAAGTCTAAGGATTATTATGTATAAGGGCATGGCTATCCTCCTAAAATAAATTATTTTTCGGTCGTATCTATTTTGTAGGAATTTTTAGATTATAAGTGATTGCTGAGAGGCAGCAAATTTTTGCTGATACGACAATTTTTCAAGTATTTTATAGCTATGTATTTTATATTAATACAAGGAAACAATGAACATAAAAAGAATAATGAGCTCGTTTCAAAGTATGTTCAAAGTGTATTTGGACTTTTTTGTATAATTTTGTAGACCGATTTTATTTAATGACAGGTTTAATATCAGAGTTGATGTTAGATTTATTATTAGATTTAGAGGCGCATTTCAGGTAAGAAGCTGATTTTATAATATAGATATAAAAGAGTTTATGAGTTGGTGAGTTATGAATGATAGAAATACTTTAGATAGTAATGAGAATATAAATAATTCTACCGTTCAAGATGATAGGGTAATAGGCAAGCAAGAGAATAAGGATGAACTTTTTAGTCAAGACAGTCAGAAGATCTTGGCTTCTGAAGATAGTGAACTTGACTATCGAAAAAAACGCAGAGAGATGGAGCATGATTTTATTGCTTCATTACCTGGAGTTTCTGAAGTTCTTCTTGTTAAACGATCTTCGGATGATGTGGATGATGCTGAAGAAAATCTTGATAATGACTCTGACTCTATCGCCAGCGAGGCTTTTTTGGATCAGTGGAAGATAGCTATACCTGAGGATATTGATCCGGAGCTGTTGAAAGAAAGAGTGAGACGATTTCTCGCTAAGCATACAGAGAATGAAGTGAAGCCTGATGACAAGCTTGCCGAAGCAATATCCGATAATGAAGAAAATAAACAAAATGAAATTTCCGAAAATTCATCTAGTGATGAGATTAAAGATAATCAAAGTGCGGATTTGCTTTCTGACTTGATTAAGACGGAACTTGTCGAGAATAAATACGAAGCCCTGACAAAAGAAGAGAGTGAAAATTTGATAAAGATGCTTCTTCAAGAGGATAGGCTTGAGAGAGATAAGAATGAGAGTTTAGCAGGCGATGAGGAGCAGAGTCTAGATGGAGCAAGAGATGTGGCTCAAGACAAGAGTGATGAATCGGAGAGCGCGTCTGCGGAAATAGAGCAATTAGATAGAGATAAACAGTGGCGCCAAAAAGCGCTCGGCGCGGATATGCAAAATAGACCATGGACACTTTTTTACGATCCTTTGTTAAAAAGTAGCTATGAATATAAAGACGAGAGCGTATATGAGATGTTTGAAAGGAGCTTACTAAAGTACCCTGATGATATAGCTGTAGTGGATGCTTTTTCTAAAAAAACTAATCAACAATTATTGAATGACATTTATTTAGCTGCTAATGCTCTCAGACAATTAGGTGTATCTACGGGAAAAGTAGTAACTATCTGTATGGCTAACTCAATACAGTTTGTGACTGCTTTTTATGCGATCCAAAGACTAGGTGCAATTGCTAATATTGTTCACCCGTTGACACCACCCAAACGTCTAGCAAAATCGATGCAAAAGACTAACTCTTATATTCTTTTTACAAGTGAGCGTTCATACTCCAAACAGATGGACGAGCTTAGAATGATCAATCTTCGCTACGTTATCGTAAGTTCGGTTTATGATAATTTCGATAGTAAGTTTAAAAATTGCCTTAGGCTTTGTCATCTTGCTATGCCAAAATTAAGCTTCTCTTGGCGCAAGTTAAAGGATAATAAGAGACGCTTTGGCAAATTTATAGTTGTAAATTCTAACAAGAAGCTTAGTGGATTTGAGCTTAAGTCTGAATTGAATAGCGATTTGAGTTTGATTTCAGAATTAATTGAGTCCTATCCTACAAAAGACAAAAAAGAAAAGTTAGATCCGATGCACACTGCTGTAAATAGTATGAGTTGGAAAAGCTTCATGGCTCTTCGAAGTTCTTCTGCTCTGCCTAGAATAAGAAAAAATGATGATAATCTTGCTGATAGACCCGCTATTTATTTGAATAGTGGAGGAACAATGGATGAACCTAAAACGATAGTATTAAGTTCAAAAAATATTAATGCTATAGCTGTGCAGGCTCCAGGTATATTTGGTAGAGAGAAAATGAGAGGGTTAAAAGTTATGGCTGTCTTGCCTTTCTTCCACGCATATGGACTATGTATGGAGTTGCATGCTGCCCTTAGCAACAATATGACCTGCGTTCTTATTCCACAATATACAGCGAAGTCTTATGCTCGTATGCTTATAAAAGAGCAGGCAGACATTCTTATTGGAGTGCCAACATTTTATGAGGCAATACTAAATAATCCTTATCTCAAGGGGCAAAATTTATCTTTTATAAAGGCTGCATTTTGTGGCGGAGATTTGCTGAAGTCCAAATTGAAAAAGGAAATAGATGAGTATTTTATTAATCAACACGCAATGATTGCTATCCGGGAGGGATATGGCTTGTCCGAAGCCTCATCTCTTGTTGCTATAACTCCGACTTTTGGCAAACGTTTAAGAAGCGTTGGTTTGCCTATTGCCGATCTTGATGTGATTATAGCTGACCCTAAGACGGGAGAAAGAATAGATAATGCAGAGGTTGGAGAAATATTATTGTCTGGGCCTACTATAAGTAGCGGTTATCTCAATGACGATGAAATGAATGCAAAAGCATATTTAGAAATTGATGGTAAACGATATCTTAAGACTGGAGATTTGGGTTTCTTTGACGAAGATGGTTTCTTATATTATGTCTCAAGAAAGAAGAGAATTATTAAAGTGTCAGGAATATCAGTGTACCCAGCAGAGGTTGAAAAGACGATCAAAGAAGTAGAAGGGGTGGAAGATGCTATCTGTGTTGGAGCCCCAGATGAATATCAAATGTCACTTGTTAAGGCTTATGTTATTCCCACAGCTATTCCCACAGCTATTCCCACAGCTATTCCCACGGAACAAAATGCACCCAAAGAACCTACAGAACAAATAGAATCCAAAGAACAAAAAGAAACAAATGAATTTTCTCATTTTGAGCCTGTCCCTAAAGTTGAGATTGTTACAGATAGGAGTCAGTCAGATGATGAAAAAATTACAAATGACGATAAAATTACAAATAACGAAAAAATTATCCAAAGTTTGCCTGCCACTGAAATAGAGCAAAATGAGCTGCAAATTGAGACAGATAATTTTGAACATCAGGAACAAGATAGTGCGAATTCATTAACAGAGCCACTGGAAAATGATAATTCAGCAAGCGAAAAAAAAGATAAAAATGTTCAAACTGAAGAAAAATTGAAGAATATAGAGATAAAAGATAGAGACAACATAGAGATAATAGATGAAGAGTACGAGCGATACTTTGAGAGACTTTCTAAAAATATAAGAGAACATTGTAATGATAATTTAATCAAACATGCAGTTCCAAGGCAGATTATTTATATTGATAGCTTCCCTTTAACAAGTATAGGCAAGATAGATATAGCTAAGTTGGAGAACCAATTGATTGAAAGTCTATATGAAGATAGGGACAATGATAAATCTTTGTAAGAGTTATTTTAGCGAAATGTCAAAGACTCATTTAGCAACTATGTGTTTGCAAACTATTCCTTGAATACTATTGCTTATATCTTGAGGTAGAGAAGCTGAAGTGATGAGTCCAGTTAATTTGGAATAAGGGGACGTAATATAAGTTCCACTACAATTAAATTTACTATTATCACAAAGTAAATAAGTATCCTTTGCACCTGCCATCATGGCTTGTTTTACCTTGGCTTGTTCGCCATCTCCCTCAAAGAAACCATCTACATTAGCAGCCCTGCATGATAAGAAGCAAAGATCTGCTCGAAATTTAGAGACAAAATCTAGGGCGAAGTTACCAACTGTAGAAGTTGAGTGAGGGTTCAAAAGTCCAGGAACCAAGTAGACATCTAGCTCTGGTACATTTCTTAGATCCTTTGCTAAATTTATATTATTCGTAATAATTGTTAGATGATGCTCTGCTAAATGTGGGGCGAGATATGACACTGTCGATGAAGAGTCTAGGAATAGAACCATATTATCGTCTAGCAAATTTTTGGCTACCGAGGCTATCGCTATCTTTTCTTGCCTATTTTTGCACATTCTTTCATCCGAAGTATCCTCTTTGAGATTGAGTTCTTTTAAAATAATCCCACCATGATAGCGGATGATTAAACCTTTGCTCTCTAGTTCTATAAGACTGCGACGAAGAGTAGAACGACTGAGAAAAAGTTGCTCCATGAGAAAATCATTACTAGCTTGGGGATGTTTCTTGAGAAAAGTCATAATTTGTTTCTCTCGATTATCCAAATTACTATTTCTAGCCATTCTTTACCTCCAATCTTAACTTCTATTAACAATATATCTAATGTGTGTATACGTGCTTATGCTCGAAACTCAAATGTGCTTGTTAGTTATAAAAAGCACAATGTGCATATTGGTTTAACTTTAATTTCCTAAGTTCTAATAATTACTATAAATAATTGTAACGATATAAATGGGTTTATTGTGAACAGTGGAGTGAACAATAGCCATTCAGATGTTCAAATTGTGCAATGAGCTTTGTTTTTGTTGAAAAATGCCCTATCCACTTATACAATAATACCAAATAAGAAGTGGCGTGAGGAGAATGATAATGAAGACTGAAACCATTTATCTCGCTTTTGATTTAGGGGCGACCTCAATTAGAGGAATACTTGCCAGAATTGGAGATCAAGGTATTACTCTTGAAGAAGTCTTGCGCTACAAACACGAAGCTAAAATTATTGATGGCCTTTTGTGCTGGGATTTCGCTGGGTTATATAGAGAGATACATAATTGCATAGATAGCATACCTCATATTGATGCTATAGGTATTGATAGCTGGGGAGTTGATTATGGCCTAGTATCTATTGATCCTAGTATGGAAAATAAATTGCCGATAGATAGACTTCTTGATTCACCAGTTTGTTATCGAGAACCAAGTCACGAGAGAGGTTTGGAAGAACTTTTACAAAAATTTTCTCAAGAGACTCTTTTTTCAAGAAGTGGCAATCAGGTTTTATCTATCAACACTTTAGCTCAACTTGCATCACGTAAAGAGAGAACATTTAATCTTTGTTCAGATAATAACGCTAGGCTTTTGCCTATGCCTGATTTGATGGCATTTTGCCTAACAGGTGAACTTGGGGCAGAAGAAAGTATGCTCTCGACGACAATGTTCTACGATCAAGAGAAACATGAATTGATAAATGAATTTCTCGAGGCTATTTCTTTTGATCCGAAATGGGTTGCCAGGAAACGTCAAGCGGGTACTTATTTAGGAAGAACACATAAGTCACTTTTTGCTGGACGAGCTATTCCCGTTATAACGGTGCTGGGGCATGACACAGCTGGAGCCTTTGTTCTCAGCGAAGCTTTTACGGATTTGGAATGTGCATTTTTATCATGTGGAACATGGTCACTTTTGGGGGCTGGTTTGGAGGCTCCTATCTGTAGTAGAGAGGCTGCTGGATTAAATTTGTCTAATGAACTTGCTGCTTTTGGCCGTGCTTATGCAGTTAAAAATTTAACAGGTTTGTATTGGATAGAGCGTTTGAGACATTCTCTTGGAGATAAGGCGAGTAGCTTCGATGAACTAGGAAAATCTTTACTCGGCAAAAATGCTCCTTTCTTAATTGATACAGAAGATTCTAATTTGCTCAGCAGGACGGATCTTTACGAAGCTCTATGCGAGAGAGCCAGTGAAGAAGGTCTTAGCATCAGTCCAGACGAGGCTCACTTGGTTCTTTATGATAGTTTGGTTGCACGTTATGTCACAGAACTTGCTGCTTTGACCAAATTAACAGGGAGAAATTACAAGAAGATTCACGTAGTTGGTGGAGGCAGCAAGTCTGCACTGCTGATGCAAAAGATAGCTGATGCTACAGGTGTTGAGGTCTTGGCAGGTCCAGCTGAAACATCTTCACTCGGTAACTTAACATTGCAAATGTATGCACATGAGAAATATGGTGAAGATTTTGAAAAGGGTATTACTTGTGATTTAGACGGAGTCGAGGGTGATTTTGATTGTCTTAAGAAGTGCAGAGAACGGTTCTTGGCTCTAGAGGACTCTGTAATTTACAAAGCAAAAACTAATTAACAATCATTGATAAGTATTAATAAGTCATATATTTGAATAGTTAAATAATTAAAACATTAGACAATGTCTAGGAGGTAAACATATGAGTCAGAAACAGTATCCAACGATTGGTATTCGTCCTACGATCGATGGCCGTTGGGGAGGAGTTCGTGAATCCCTAGAGCAGCAGACCATGGGTATGGCTGAGGCTGCAAAGTCGTTGATAGAGGCAGAGCTATTTTATCCAGATGGAAGTCCCGTTCGTTGTGTTATCTCACCGACAACAATAGGTGGAGCAGAAGAGGCTCAGCGCTGTGAAGATTATTTTGCTACCCAGGGAGTAGTTGCTACCCTTACAGTAACACCTTGCTGGTGCTACGGAACAGAAACTATGGATTTGAACCCAAATACAATCAAGGCCGTTTGGGGTTTCAATGGAACAGAGCGTCCAGGTGCTGTTTATCTTGCCGCAGTTATGGCTGCTTATGCACAGCGTGGTTTGCCAGCATTTAAGATTTATGGGACCGAAGTGCAAGAGGCTGATGACCGCAGTATACCTGAAGATGTCGCAGAGAAAATTTTGTTGTTCGCTAGAGCGGCAATTGCAGTTGGTCTAATGCGCAATAAGTCATATGTAAATATTGGTGCAACTTCGATGGGTATAGCTGGTTCAGCTGTTGACGCAGACTTTTTCCAGAAATATCTCGGAATGCGAACAGAGTGGGTCGATATGACTGAAATTCTTCGTCGTATTACTCTTGGTATCTATGATCATGAAGAATATGAAAAGGCTCGCCAATGGGTTCGTGAGAATTGCCGCGAGGGTATTGATATCAACAAAGGAAAAGATTTCCCAGAAGTTATTACTAAGAGCCGTCATATTCCAGATGATGAGCAGTGGGACTTTGTTGTTAAACACGCTTTGGTTTGCCGTGATATCTTAATCGGAAATAAGAAACTTGATGAAATGGGTTGGCACGAAGAGGCACTAGGTAGAAATGGTATTGCCGGCGGCTTCCAAGGTCAGCGCATGTGGACAGACTGGCTTCCAAATGGTGACTTTACAGAGGCTATTTTGTCATCAACTTTCGATTGGAATGGACCAAGAGCACCATTAACCTTTGCTACAGAAAATGACACATTGAATGGTGCAGGAATGCTTTTCCAAACACTTCTTACAAATAGAGCTTCGATTTTCTCAGATGTCAGAACATATTGGTCTCCTGAGTCCGTCAAACGTGTTACGGGCAAAGAGTTAAAGGGTGTTGCCAAAAATGGTGTTCTTCATCTAATTAATTCTGGTGCAAGTTGCTTGGATGGTTCTGGTGCTGCAAAGAATGAAAAGGGCGAGGGCTGCATGAAGCGTTTCTGGGAGTTGACCGAAGATGATCTTAAGTCATTGACCGAGGCCACTGACTGGTGCCGCGCTAACTATGAATATTTCAGAGGTGGCGGATTCTCGTCACATTTCCGCACAGAGGCCGAAATGCCTATGACGATGCTTAGACTCAATTTGGTAGAGGGTGTTGGACCTACTTTACAAGTTATTGAGGGTTATAGTTGTCATTTAGAAGATGATATACATAAAGTTCTCGACGAACGTACAGATCGCACTTGGCCTACAACATGGTTTGCTCCAATTTTAGATGACGAAGCAGCAACTTCAGTCTATGAAGTAATGAGAATTTGGGGAGCTAACCACTGTGCTTCGGTTTATGGTCACGTCGGTGATCAGATTCTAACCTTGGCATCCATGCTGCGTATCCCTGTAGCATTCCACAATATCAAGAAAGAGCGTATTTTCCGTCCACATTCATTTACAGGCTTCGGTACAAAAGATCTAGAAGGTCAAGATTTCAGAGCCTGTGCATATTATGGACCACTTTATAAATAAGTGAATTGGCTGATCCCTCATAGTGTGTAAGTTGCGAAGTTAGTAAGTTATCGCTGTGAGGGAAGTAGCGATAATATTCTAGTTCTTAAGTGTATAGCTAAGTTCTAAGGTGATTGTTGCGATAGATAGACTGAAAGAGGAAAATTATGAGCTCTAAAAATGAGACAAAAGAATTAAGACTATATGAAAGTCGTTTGGAATTAATTGAATATGGCAAGAAACTACTTGAAGTTGGCTTGACAAAAGGAACAGGTGGTAATTTAAGTATCTTTGACCGTGAAAGTCAATTGATGGCGATTACCCCCTCAGGTATTCCCTTTGAAGCAATCAAACCAGAAGATATTGTTCTTATGAATTTACAAGGCGAGGTTGTTGAGGGAAATAGAGTTCCTTCTAGCGAGTGGGAAATGCACTTAATCCAGTATCGTGATCGCGATGATCTTGACGCTGTGATCCATGCCCACACCACATATGCAACCGTGCTAGCATGTTTGCGAGAAGGCATCCCCGCCACTCATTATATGATTGCTGTCGCTGGCAAAGATGTTCGCTGTGCTGAATATGCAACTTATGGAACACATGAATTGGCAGTTAATGCTTTTGAAGGAATGAAAGACAGACGCTGTGTGCTATTAGCTAATCATGGTATTTTGGCTGGAGCTCAAGATCTACTCAATGCCTTTAATATTATTGAAGAGGTTGAGTACTGTGCCGAGATTTATTATAGAGCTAGATCCATAGGTGAGCCAGTTATTTTACCTGACGAAGAAATGGCACTCATGGCTGAGAAGTTTAAGACTTACGGTCAGAGGAAAAAAGTATGACGGATAAAGAAGCTAAAAGAATAGATGCACCTCAAGCCGTCTTGAAAATGCAAGGCATATGTAAATCCTTTTCAGGTGTCAAGGCACTAGAAAATGCGAGTTTGGAACTTTTTCCATATGAAGTACACGCATTGATGGGCGAGAATGGTGCAGGTAAGTCAACCTTGATGAAAATTCTCACGGGTATATACACCAAGGATTCTGGTGAGATTCTTTATGACCAGGGGCAGGGACTTTCTGAGGTTAGCTTCGACGGACCGAAGTCATCCGAAGCCGCTGGTATTGCGATTGTTCACCAAGAGTTGAATATGGTTAAGGATCTCACAGTTGCACAAAATCTTTTCTTGGGAAAAGAAGATACAAAGGGTATTTTTATCAAAGACAAACAACTTGAGGAAAAGGCCCGTGTTGTATTCGAAGCTTTGAAAATTCATATTGATCCACACGCTTTGATGGATAGACTTTCAGTTGGACAGCAACAGATGGTAGAAATTGCCAAGGTTATCTTGCAAGAGGCAAGGGTTATTGTTTTTGACGAACCAACTGCCGCCCTAACTGAATCTGAAATTGATCAACTTTTTGTAATTATCGAGAGTTTAAGGAAAAAGGGCATAGCCATTGTTTATATATCTCACCGTATGGATGAGATACATAGAATCACTAATCGTATTACGGTTATGAGAGATGGCGAGACAATTGGTCAGTTAATGACCAAAACTTCAACAAAAGAAGATATCATCAAGATGATGGTTGGCAGAACGATTTTTGAAGAACCGAAACAAAAGTCAGAGGTTCCTGAAGATGCTCCTGTAGTTCTCGAAGTAAAAAATATGAGTAGAGGCAAGCATGTGCAAAATTGTAGTTTCACACTGCGTAAGGGTGAAATTTTAGGTTTTGCTGGTTTGATGGGAGCAGGAAGAACTGAATTGGCACGTTTGATTTTTGGTGCTGACAAAAAAGATTCAGGCGAGATTTATATCAATGGTAAAAAGGTTGAGATTAAATCCCCAGCCGATGCAGTTGAACATGGAATCGGTTATCTTTCTGAGGATCGTAAGCGTTACGGTGTTCTCGTCGACCAAAGTGTTGCAGATAATACAGTTTTGCCAAACCTTGATAAAGTTTCATCAGGCCCTATGGTTCAACGCAACAAGGTGAGAGAATTTGCCGAACACTATCGTGAGCGCTTGAGAATAAAGACCGCGAACACTGACTTGATTTTACGTAAGTTAAGTGGTGGTAATCAGCAAAAGGTGGTCATCGC
Source organism: Bacillota bacterium (assembly GCA_023420115.1). Lineage (GTDB taxonomy): Bacteria > Bacillota > Clostridia > Saccharofermentanales > Fastidiosipilaceae > JAEZWR01. The sequence continues at coordinate 80,704 of JAEZWR010000029.1, forward strand.
TAAATGGCTGATGAGAGACTGCGATATCGTTATTTTTGATGAACCGACAAGAGGTATTGATGTCGGTGCTAAGTCTGAAATTTATACATTGATGCACGAACTGATCAAAGAAGGTAAGTCGATAATTATGATTTCTTCTGAACTTAATGAAGTTTTACGTCTTTCTGACCGAGTTCTCGTTATGTGTGAGGGAAAAATAGAAGAGATTATACCTATAGAACGTGCCAATTCTGAAAATATTATGAATGCTGCGACAAGGAGTATCGTCGTATGAAACAGTTTAAAAAAATATTTGGTAATCAGCAGGTAGTAGTAGTTATAGCCCTATTTCTGATCTGCGTCTTTTTCTCATTGATGACTAATAAGTTCTTGCAAGTGACAACTTTTACTAATATTGCCAAGAGCTGTTATTACATTGCCTTTATGGCGATTGGTGTTACCTTTGTCATAGCTACTGGAGGAATTGACCTCTCAATAGGTACAGTTGCTATCTGTTCTGCACTGGTCGGAGGTGTGGCAATGGAGGCAGGACTTCCTATGGTTCTGGTTCTTCTAATTATGCTTGCGGTAGGTACGTTATTCGGTCTTTTAAATGGTATTTTGGTATCTAAATTGGGCTTGCCTGCATTTATTGCGACACTTGGAACGATGATGATGTCGAGAGGTTTGGGATCAATTGTTTCAAAGACCAAGACGATATCATTCCCACAGGGTGATAGCCCAGGGGCATGGTTTCGTGAACTTTTTATGATTACAGGTGATGGTGGAATTTTACCGAAAAATTTCCCGACGGGCTTCGTACTTGTTGCCCTTGCTGGTATTGTTATGGCATTGATTTTGAATCGTACGAAATTGGGTCGCTATATTTTAGCAATTGGTTCAAACAAAGAGGCTACTCGCCTATCAGGTATAAGAGTAGAACGCTACGAAATTATGGCTTATGTCATAAGTGGTTTCTTTGCTGCTCTATCAGGTATTGCATATGTAGCAATTTATATCAGTGCACAACCTAATACAGGTAATGGTAATGAATTAGATGCTATCGCCGGTGTAGTTATCGGTGGAACTTCTTTGGCAGGTGGTGTCGGTTCGATTTTTGGTTCAATAGTTGGTGTGTTCATCATGGCAGTTCTCAAGACTGGTTTCCCATATATCAACGTACAGCCACATTATCAGCTATTCATTACAGGTATTATCTTAGTCTTTGCTGTATTTATGGATATCATCAATCGTAAACGCCGCAAGGGATAAGCGCTAGGGATAAGTTGGTAATCTAATGTCCCGCAGGGCTTTTGAAATTCTCCAATTGTTGGCTTAGTTGACTTCGCTAGGAGAACTAAATAGACGTATTTACTTAAGTGATGCGGTAAAAGGTTGGGTCTCAGCAAATAGGATAGAAGCTAAGCACGAAGATAATTTGGAGAGAATAATAATTTATTTTATGGGGATAACCCCTGAAAAATAGGAGGAAAAGTATATGAAACACATGAAGTTGGCTGCATTGGCAATGGCCTTTGGTCTCGGACTTACAGTCTTACCTACAGGACTTCGTGCTGATGATGGCGATAAAGAAAAGATTAAACCAGATCTTAAGATCGCCGTTGTTGCAAAGGGTTTCCAGCATCAGTTCTGGAGAGCTGTTGAACAGGGAACCAAGCAGGCTGCTGAAGAGTTTGGTATTGAGACAACATTCCAAGGTCCAGACAATGAATCAGCAATTGCCCAGCAAGTTGAGTATCTCAATGCTGCTATTGAGCAGGATCCAAGTGCAATTTGCTTGGCAGCTCTCGACACGAAGAGTAGCTTGGATGCAATTAAGAATGCACAAGAGAAGAACATTCCTATCGTAGGTTTTGACTCAGGTGTTCCCGATGCACCAAAGGATGCCGTTGTTGCTAATGCTGCAACAAACAACTATGCAGCTGCAGAGCTCGCAGCTGAGCATCTCTATGAACTTGTCAAAGACAAGGTAACAGATCCAGAACAGACCGTTCGTATTGGTGTTGTTTCACAGGAAGCAAACTCATTCTCAATTTCAGAACGCACACGTGGCTTCATTGAGAAGTTTGCCAAGTTAGTTGGAGAAGATAAGGTTTCTGTTGAAGGTCACGAGTCTCTCGCCAATCCTAAGAGTGATGCAAAAGTAATCATCGATCTCGGTATCCCCGCAGAAGTCAAGGACTCTGACGCTGTTGCAGTTGCTCAGGCTATCTTAGAAAAAGAAGACCTAATTGCAATCTATGCTTCTAACGAGTTCACAGCTAATGCTCTTATTTCTGCCAACGAAGGTCTTGACAAGTTAGGCAAGGATAAGATCCTAGCAGTCGGTTTTGACGCCGGTAAGAAGCAGCTCGATGCTATCCGTTCAGAATTATTCGTTGGTTCAATTACACAGAATCCAGTCCAGATCGGTTATCAGGCTGTCCGTCTCGCAGCTCTCGCAGCTTCTGGTGAGAAGGTAGAAGACGTTGATACTGGTGCTCTCTGGTATACAAAAGACAACATGGAAGATAAGGAAATTGCTCCTTGCTTGTATGAATAAGTCTTGGCTTGTATAAACAAGTATAAAATTAATCGTGCGAATGGGGGCGGCTTCTGTCGCCCTTTTTTTTAGGAGGGAAGATGTTAAAAAATATTCCTAGTTTAATTTCACCTGACTTGCTCAAGGTTCTGGCTGAGCTTGGACATGGAGATCGTTTGGTAATTGCTGATGCCAATTTTCCATCTGCGACAATGGGAAAAAATGCCTGTGTTATACGTATGGACGGTCACAAGGCTATTGACGTGGCAAAGGCAATATTGACACTTATACCTTTGGATCAGTATAGCGAGACAAAGGCAATGCTAATGGATAAGGTGCCAGGAGATGAAACGGAAACACCAATCTGGGATGAGTTTGAAGCTCTTTTGTGTAGTGAGGGTTATGAGCCGTCAGATTTAGTGCGTGTAGAGCGCCAAGCTTTTTATCAATTGGCAAGGGAGTCCGCTCTGATTATTGCTACAGGAGAAACTGCACTTTATGGAAATTTAATTTTGCAGAAAGGTGTTATTTGAGATTCTTAATTTGCTGCTTGTTAGTTGTGCTATATCGCTCGGTTTAACATTAGTTGCGGTATGAGCTTAAAAGATATCAAGAGCTATCTTGAGCTTGTTAAACAGGGTGCATCAAGCATACCAGAGCGCGACTGAATTAGTTGAAATTAATTAGCTTGTGTAGAAAAAAGTCCCAATTTATGGGGCTTTTTTATATGTAGTTAAAGTTGTGACATAAAGAAAAATTTTATGCAAAAATGTATAAAATTGAAGAATGAATAATAAATATACATATATTTACAAGGGTGTTTGCACGCTTGTGGTTGTCATAACTATGTAATATATACAATTTGAAAAATGAGATATTAAATTTATTGACTGGAATATGCATAAAAATATTTTAAATAAAAGCAAAAATTTGGGTGTTTTGTAAAAAAAAAAAAAACGAAAATTATTGACCGTATAAATGGTTTTTATTACTATTATGCAAATTTTAAATGTAATTATGTAATTATGCGAAAGGATGGTGCATATTTTGCAAGCAGGGGAAAGTACAAATTCTTTGTCACATTTTGCTGCAGAAAGAGTTAAGTTCACTAAGTCCCGTCTTTCCAAGGCCTTTGTTTCGGTTTTGGTTGGCGGCAGCATACTTCTTAGTGGTTTGAGCTCTGTTAGGGCTGATGTGGCAAATGACGGAATCAAACGTCTGACAAAAGCTGACTTTGAGACACAGGTTATCGGTCATTTCGATAACAGTTGGTTGAATCGTTATGATACAAGACCTTACATCACAAATGGATATCGTGAAGAAGAAGCAGCAAGACATGTATATGTTGTTCCTTTAACAGATGAAGATGAAAATTTCGAGCAGAAGTGGAAGATTGTTTATAACGAGAAGAACTTCTGGATGGATGGTACAAGAACCCCATATAAGGGAAGTGATTATAGCAACAAAGGTTATAAGGCAAACCCTTATTTTGGTTTCTTCCTATCTGATGACTTGGAACTTGTCGGCAATGCGACATATACAATCATGGGTCGTAAGCCTAATAGCGAAGAGCTCGACGGAAGAATGCAAATATATGAGGGTCAGTTAACTACCCAGCGAAGCCAAGATTATTGGACAGATCCGTTGGACGACACTGGATTTGACAATGGTCGTCTTCAGGGTGCTATCCGCATGGATAGAAAGAGAAATACCACTCTCGGACAAGATGACCTTCCTGACCTACAAAATGTTCTAAATGATCCAAGAGATAACAATGCCTTTTTCCGTTTCAGCCGTATCGAATATGATAAGCCTGACCGTGGTACCGGTGGTTCTGAGACCATTTTGAATGACGTCGGAACAATGTTCAGTACCTATCTATACACAGGTAAAGATTATCGTGAAAAGAGTACTTTCGTAACACTTGAGTTTACAACCAAACGTGACCCAGGTCGCTACTACGAGGGAGAGCATACAACCTTTGTCGCAGGTTTATATAACTCATATGACTGGAATGGTAAGGACGTCCGTGTTTATTCCAAGCAGTATCTACACAGCTCCAAAAGGGATGTCGATACTGATGGTGACGGTTTAGTCGATAGATTGGAATACTTCCTTGGTTCAAATCCAAATAATAGAGATAGTGACGGCGACGGCAAAGAAGATGGCGTAGAGGTTATTAGAAAAGAAGAACCTCTGTTACAGAGATTTGACGGTTTGTACAAGGTTCATGGCACAGATCCAATGATCGCACCTCCTACTTTGCCAGAGCGTAAATTCTTCGGTATTGCCGGTGAAATTATTGAGGGTACAGCAACTCCTAATTCAGTTATAGCTATTTATCCATATGCAAATGGCGAGAGAAGTGATGTTGCTCTTGCCGAAGCTATCGCAGATGATCAAGGACACTACAAGTTAGTTGTTGGTAAGGTCTTCCAACGCCAGACCAATTACAACGAGTGGAATAATACTATTGTTCTTGAGAGTTCAGACGGTGGTAAATTTGTCCCAGCAATGACAGATCGTAAGCCTAATATCCCACCAGGTAGCAAGCTAGAACTTACCTCTTGGTCAGACGGCTTCGACGGTCGTCCACTGTTCTCACATCCTGAACTTGCAGTCAAGCAAGGTGAGTTAGTTGACTTAAACAAACCTTTTGAAGACTTGGTAATAGATCCAAAGACTGAGGTCAAAGATCCTACTAACTTGACTGAAGATGAAAAGAAAGAAATAAAGGATAAGATCAAAGATAACGAAGATCTATCAAATGTTATTAAAGGTGACGATAAGGACGAGCGCGGAGAAAATATCAAGGTCAATCCAGACGGCTCTGTCGAAGTCAAACTAAAGGATGACACTGTAGTCGTCATTCCTCCCGATAAGGTAGTTGAGAACCCTGCCGCACCAAAGGCAGAACTCACACTCATTCCAGTGAAACCAGCCCAAGGTCAGACTGACCGTCCAGCAGAGGGCACAGATATAACAATCGGTGGCAAGGTCATCAAAGATAAGACCGAGGGAGAACCGATGACAGATCACAATATTACTCTTGTTGTTAAGACCGGAACTGGTGAACCAGAGACAATCCAAGCCAAGACCAACGAGAAGGGTGAAATTGTAGACCGTACATCAGGTCAGCCAATCAAGGTCAAGGCTGGTAAGGTTGGCGAGATAACCGAAGTTAAATTATATGACGGAGACAGCACCGAGGGTGAGCCTCTGACACGTAAGTCAGTAATAGCAGGACGTGACCCAGATCTAGTAAATGTTCCTAGCTTCGAGGGTGACTATAAGTCAACTGTCACAGTGACAAATGGTCCAATCCCAGCTGATGGTAAGACCCCACACACAGTTACAGTAAAATTAGTAAATAAATATGGTGATCCAATCCGTGGCGCTAGTGACAAGATAGAGCTTACTAAGATCAGCGGAGAAGTAACAATCGGTGATAAAAAAGAAGGTCAGAATGGAACATATACTGTCGATCTAACTTCCACAACCCCAGGTAAACCAAGTGTTAAGGTTGTGTATAAGGGAGATGAAGATAAGGAAATTTCCGGTTCACCTTTAACACCAGAATTTAGATTAGAGAAGCCACAGGCTCCTGGTCTAGAACCACCTACCGAAGGAACCAAGACAGTTGTAGTCACACCAAATGGTGAGGACGTCAACAAGATTACTCTTGAAGTTCCAGGAAATGGCACAATTGTCCTAACTAAAAATGGTGAGGGCGTATGGACAGCCAGTGGTGAAGCCACAATAGAGATGACTCCACAGGGTAAAATCACAGTAACAGTACCTAACCCAATTAGTACTGGGGATGTGACAGCAGTTGCAACCAACGGTGTCGGTGATAGTGACAAGACAACAGTCAAAGTTACTCCATTAACGCCAGAAGCAACATTAGAACTTAAACCAGAGAGCCCATCAAAGGACGATCCAAGCAAACCAATCGAAGGAACAGACATCGTAGTTGATGGAAAGGTCACCAAACAGGGCGAAGCAGGAACTCCTCTAGTTGAGCGTCCATTGACAATTGTAGTAACTCAAGGTGACCAAACATATGAAATAGAGGCAAAGACCGACAAAGACGGTAACATCGTAGACCGTGGTACAGGAGAGAAGATCTCAATCCCAGCAGGTAATGCCGGAGACAAGACAACAGTCAAGCTGTATGACGGTGACGAAACAACAGGCACTCCTCTTGCAACAAAAGAGGTAGAAGCAGCCGTAGATCCGGAAAAGGGTGTACCAAACTTCAACGAAAATGATGCAAATCATTCAAAAATTGAAGCTAGCGCTGGCCCAGTAGTAGCTGACGGCGAAGCAACATACACTGTCACTGTAACCTTAGTCGACAAAAAAGGTGGAGCAGTAACAGGTCAAAAAGATAATATTCATCTCACAGGAAGCGACCAAGCTTTGAATATCAGTGAAATAACTGAGGGTGAGGGTGGCAAGTACACAGCAACAGTCAGCTCAACGAAGGATGGCTCATTGACAGTGACTGCAACATATGGAGATGAAAACACAAATATCCCCAATTCACCTTTGACGCTGACATTTGATAAGGTTGCAACACCTGTACAGCCAACAAAACCAGTTGCTCCAAATGTGACAGCTCCAACAAAGGGCGACCTTGAAGTTAAGCTGGATCAGCCTGAAGAGAATGTAACTGAAATCTGGATAACTATTCCAGGAACAGGTAGAGTTGTTCTCAAGAAAGGTGACGACGGCACATGGACAACAGATAATCCAGAAGTCACAGTCGCTCTTGTTGATGGTAAATTAGTGATAACAGTTCCTACACCAATTGAGGAAGGAAATGTTACAGGTTTAGTAAGAGATAAGAATGGCACAAGTAGTGATCCATTCTCAGTACCTGTAATTGTTAATGAAACTCCAGAAGATAATAAACCAGCTGCACCAAGTGTGACTCCACCTACAGAGGGAGATACAACATTGGTAGTAGGCTTACCAGAGGGAAATATCACAACTATCACAGCTGTAATTCCAGGCAATGGAACAATTACCTTACAAAAGGGCGAAGCTGGCTGGACAGATCCTACTAACCCAGGTGCAACAGCAGTTGATAATGGTGGAACAGTGACCATTACAGTGCCCAATCAAATTGACAAGGGTACAGTGACAGTAACTGTAACAAATGATGCTAACTTAACATCAGATCCTACTTCAGTAGAAGTCGTTGAGACCACCGAACCAGATCCAAAGCCAGTTGATCCACAGCCTGGTAAGTTCATCATCCCACCAACAGAGGGCGATACTGAGCTTAAACTCAATCCTCCTACAGAAGAAATTACCAAGATAACAGCAGAGATTCCTGGAAATGGAACTATAGTTCTTGAAAAGGATGAGAATGGAAATTGGACAGCACCAAATAATCCTGGTGTGACAGCAGAGTTAGTAGATGGCAAACTTGTTATTGGACCGCTAAATCCAATTGATAAGGGACAGGTCACAGTGACAGAAGAAGATAACAATGGTGGTTCAGAGTCTGAAACAGTTGATGTTATCGAGAAGTCAAATCCTGAGCCAGAGCCTGTCAATCCAAATCCAGTGCCAGATCCAGATCCTAACCCGAATCCTAACCCTGATCCAACCCCAGTTCAGCCTGTAAAACCAGTTGTACCAGAAATCAAACAGCCAACTGAGGGTGATACAGAGTTAGTAATCACCCCACCAGCAGACGACATAACAAAGATTGTCGCAGTCATCCCAGGTAATGGAACTGTAACACTTGAAAAGGGTGAGAGTGGCTGGACAGCACCAAGTAATCCTGGTGTAACAGTTGAGGAAAACAATGGTAATATTGTTGTCAAACTACCCGACCCAATCATTGGCGGAGAAGTTGTAGTTACAGTAGAGAAAAATGACGGAACACCGTCAGACCCTGTTACAATCCCTGTTAAACCAGTTGCACCTGAAATCAAACAGCCAACTGAGGGCGATACAGAACTGGTAATCACACCACCAGCAGACGATGTAACAAAGATTGTTGCAGTCATCCCAGGTAATGGAACTGTAACACTTGAAAAAGGTGAAGACGGAAAGTGGACAGCACCAAGTAATCCTGGCGTAACAGTTGAGGAAAACAACGGTAATATTATTGTTAAACTCCCCGACCCAATCAGTGGTGGAGAAGTTGTGATAACAGTAGAGAATAATGATGGAACACCATCAGACCCAGTCACAATCCCTGTCAAGGAAAAGACACCGATTGCTCCTGAAATCAAGCATCCAAGTGTTGGCGACAAGGAGTTAGTAATTAATCCACCAGCAGATGACGTGACAAAGATTGTCGCAGTCATCCCAGGTAATGGAACTGTAACACTTGAAAAGGGCGAGGACGGAAAGTGGACAGCACCAAGTAATCCAGGCGTAACAGTCGAAGAAAAAGATGGTAAGTTAGTAGTTAAACTACCGAATCCAATAAAGGCTGGAACAATTGAACTTCGTGTTGAAAATAAGAATGGTACGAGCTCAATAACAGAGAAAATTAAAGTAAAAGATAAGGCTGGAGTCCAGAAAGGTGGCAAGGCTGGCGGAGGAGCTGGCAATGTAGCAAGAACTGGTGAGACAGCAGAACTGCCTGTAGTTTTAGCTATACTAGCCTTGACTTTAAGTGCTCTAGTGATTCGCAAGCGCTTCAGTAAGGATGCTTAAGAAGTAAATAGATAAACAAAAGAACTTTAAACTTAAGTTCTAAATAAGTAGTAAAAGGTCGACTGAGAGTAATCATAGTCGGCCTTTTTATATTTAAAGTGCTTAGACTATCCCACGCAGGGCTTTTGTTCTAAAAAAATAAGTGAGAAATTTTTTGGAAAAAGCACTGTCGTGTTAGTAGGCAAGTGAAAAAAATAATAAGTTTGCATATTTTGTGAATAAACTTATAGAAAAAAATATTAAATTTTGAAGAATGATACAGAAATATCTAATTTAACTGGTATAATAACTTATATCATTAGATTGCCATATTTTGCGCATTTGATAAATTTGCAAATTATTTCATTGCTTAGTGTATAAAATTATTAATTTATGCAACGATTATGCATTTGATTTCATAGTAGATATTTAGTAATAAAGTATGCGTTTTGAGAAAATCGCTAACTTTTGCGATGATGATAAACGTATATACATATAAGGAGTCTATACAGTAGGAAATGTTTAAGAAGAGTCAGAAAGTAGTAATTATTACATTATTAATTTTCCAGATGTTATTAGGGTATATACCTGTTGATTTGCTTGCCGAGACAATGGGCGAGAATAATGTACCTAGTACAAATGTGGTCGATGAGTCTTTGATTCCTGAGATTGAAGATGTTGATGTTGACGTGCCTATAATTGAGGACAGTTCAGCGAGCTCGGATGATGCTGATACCAGTTCAGCTACTCTTAGCGAGCCTAGTTCAGCTACTACTGTTGATAATAGTATTAATGGTTCAAATGACTCGACTGTAAATTCAAATTCAGATTCAAGTAGTGAGACAAGTTCAACTCAGGCTCCTAGAAGTTCAAGGAAGAAGCGTTCGATTCTCCCAGACGAAGCTACTCGTACTTATAGATTTTATTTAAATAAGGTATTAGATGAAAATAATCAAATAGATAGGGAGAAGTCTAAACTTTTAGAAACAATAATAATCCGCAGTGGGCAGACCTTAGCTAGAGTAGAAACTCCCAAGCAAGAGAAGATGGTATTTCGTCAATGGGTGACAGCTGACGGAGATAAGTTTGAATTTTCTGATGCTCCTGAAACTTTTACAGACAATCAAGAGATAGATGTTTTTGCTGAATTTGCTAATGGTGTCACCGTTCGCTATTTTAGAAAGTCCGATGAGGACGGGATGTATGTTCTTCATATTACTGACTTGATTCCAGAGGGTGAGTCAGCAGTACGTTATCTTGCAGACTCCTTGCCAGCGTCAGAGAAAATATTTAGCTATTGGTCAGAGGACAAGGAAGATGTCCCTGTTCGCAGACGTTTCGATTTTGAGACGAAATTAACGCAAGATATTTCTCTCTATGCTGTCTACGAGGATGGTTTCATTGTCACACCTGATAGCAAGGGTGGATCTGCAGGTTTGCCGACTCGTGTTTCTGCTAAAGAACCGTGGTCTGAAATCAAGAAACGGATCGCTTCTGTTAATAAGAAGGGCTATGACTTCGCTCATTGGTCATTAGAGGATAAGAAAGACGGGGAGGAGATCCCTGATAATTATCTGTTCTCTGGTTCTACCAAAATATATGCGGTTTGGACACCAAGAAATGATACACCTTATCTTGTTGTTAACTATTTAGAAAATGCTAATGATAATGGTTTTAAATTTGCTAGTTCTTCTAGTTGGCAAGGAACAACAGATACTGTTGCTGACCTGCACCTAAACGAACAAAAAAGTAGTCTAGAAGCAAGTTTGGTGCGTGCTGATAACGGAGCGGTGCGAGACGATAGTGTAACCGAATATAACTTAATTGACCGTGCGGATTACGAGCCAAAGCTTTCTCCCGACAACGATAGCAAAACAATAGCTGGCGATGGTACAACTGTTTATAAAGTGTATTGGAAGCGTAAAACCTTCGCAGCCAGACTGCGAGGCATACCTAAACAAGATTTTTATATGCGCTACGTGGTTCCGCAACCCGGAGATGAAGATTACGATCCCGATGCCTCTCCGCTAGATCTCCACGGGGCGGTATCTTTTGACTATGAAGAGGTCATGAGCGATCCGGAAGATTTTGGAGATTATGATATTGTAAGAAGAGAGGATTACAATCTCGCTCGTGCCTATGCAGAAAAATTTGAAGAAGGTACAGATGATCTTGTAGTTAAGTTTAAATGGGGACAAAACATTAACTCACTTTTGGAAGCTCCTTTGGAATTCAGTGAGCACTGGGTATGGGTACCACATGAAGGTAGCACTATAAATGTTGAAGATTTTGACAAGATATATCCAGATGACGATATAAACGAAGTAATGCGCGATGAATATACATATTCCTACGTGCGACCGGCGAAAGCTAATTTTGGCAGTGAAGTTATTACAGGAACACCCTACATGCCCTTTCTCAAGGCATCCGATGATCAGGAGTATTTGATCTCTGCGATAAAGACGGGTAGCTATAATCGCTTAATTTATCGTTTTCTTGAGATTACTCCCGAGGAAAAGGAAGAAATTGTTGCTAATCCTGAAGCGTTTAGTGAAGCTTACGCCAAACACCAGAAAGGTAAGCTTATCGCCAAAGATGCCTTTACTACTGGTAGTTCCGGTCTTGGTATTACTCAAGTTGATATTATCAATATCAAAGGTTTCACAGCGGTTCCACTTGAGGTGGTGAAGGGTCTAAAAGTATATTTTGATAAAGGTAAAGTTAAAGAGCAGTGGGATAGTTATAATTTTGAGCCTGATTTACGCATTAACTCACAGTCGCGTATTGACTATGTTAAAAACCATGCAGCAATATTAGCTGTTTATCCCATCTTATATACACGTAATAAGTACACTATCGACTGGCAAACCAATAACGACAAAAATGAAGTGGTACAAACAGGTCCTTATCTTTACGAAACTAAGTTAAAAGAAATAGGACCTCTGCCCGGATATGAAGTAGATAAAACTGTTAGAGAAAAAGATGGTTTTGTTTTTAGAGGATGGTACAAAGATTCGAACTTATCTGATCCTGTAGATTTTAATGAAGGCTTTATCGATGCTGGCAATGAAATTTTTTACGCTAAATGGACACCACCGACCGTACGTGTAACTTTCCACCGCACAGGATTCCGTGATCCGGAGGCCGACATAATTTATGGGTCTCCTGTTACTGGTATTTATCAGAAATTTTCGCACCTACCTGATGATCTTCAAAATGGTGTCAAGAACAATCCAGACTTATATGCGAATTTCCCCGCTGATCCGAATAACATTACAGTTAATTTCAAACATTGGTATTACTACAGTGGTAATCAACGCCTAGTCTTTGACCCTGCCCAACAATTGGACCAAGACTATGACCTATATCCGATGTGGGCTCTTGACTACTGCGATGTTGCCTTTTTACCTGCGGAGGGTATGGAGCATAGATTTACCCAGCGTGTAGATAGAGATAGTATCTATAGATTATTAACATACGATAGATACAAAGAACTTCAGCCTGACGCACCAGAGATCCCAGCTGATAAGGTCTTTGTTGGCTGGAAAGAAATTACAACTGGCGAAGATATGCAAAGTGGTATTTTCCTAGAGCAGCAGAGCGAGCGCATCCGTTGGCCTCGTGTTTTCCGTGCAGTTCTCAGGGATAGAATTCCAAATATTCAATATACTTATGATCCAAATGGCGCTCCAGATGAGCAGCCACAGACAATTGATGAGGTGATCAATAACCAGCGCTCTGTAGCTATTGATAACCCATTTACCTACCCAGGTATGACCTTCTTAGGTTGGAATACTAAGCCTGATGGCTCAGGTACCCACTACATGCCAAAAGAACCTTTCTTGACTGACAAGGACGGTAATCCAGAAAGTAATGTTCTATACGCAATTTGGGGCAAGGTTAATGTCGTCAAGGAAGTATTGCGTGTAGAGACTGCCGTAGGAGAAGAAAGAGAAGATAAGGTAGCTAAGAAAATTGGCGATAAAATTTACTATAAGGTGACGATTTCAAATCCGAACCCCTTTAAACTTCTGCGCTTCAAATATAGTGATGACTTGTTAGGTTTGAATGATGTCTTAGTTGATGAAGAATTAGCGGCGCTAAATGGAAGCAAGACAATTGAGATCGGTACACCTTATATTGTTAAAGACGTCGACTTTGATAGTGAGAAGATTATCAATCAGGTAGATGTCACGGCTGATACTCCATTTAATGTTAGTAAGGATGACGAGACCAAACAGACATTAAATGGTAGCTCTACAACCGAGACACCAACAAATCGTTTGCCAGACTGGACGGATATAACAATTAAAAAAACAGCCGCTTCTGTTGTTTCTAGCACAGGTGAAGCACGTCCAGATAACAAGGCTCACGAAGCTGGTGACGTTATCACCTATCAATTTGTCATCACAAATACAGGCAAGGCTGTTATACCTTCTTATGTAATTAAGGATGTGAAACTCTTAGGAGAAAATGAGAGTATTACAATCAATGATCACCCCTTGAATCCTGGCGATAATTACACCTTTACTGCAAGCAAGAAATACACAGTTCTGCAAGAGGATATGAATGACGGGGAGATAGAGAATACAGCTACCGTTGAAATTCCGATTGCACCTGTTCCAGAGGGAGAGGAGCCACCAAGTTCAACGAATGTTGTTCCAGTTGAACCTAATAATAGCTTCACTATTGCGAAACAAACAGTAAAAGTTACAAATGCTGACGGGACAATTGAAAGACATGGTATGAGATTCACTGAGGAGGGAGATAAGATTTTCTACAGCTTCTCAGTGACAAATACTGGTAATCAGACCATTACCAAATTTAATATTGACGATAGTAAGATCCCTTTCCAAAAGGAAGTGGAGATGCGAATTGAGCCTAAGCAGACGGTGATTTATGGTGACGACGAAGGAGAAGAAGTCACTCCTTATGTGGTCACACCTGATGACTTGGATAATGGTAAAGTACTTAATACCGTTAGTATCAAAGTAACTGTGCCTAATAGAGATGTTCCACCTCAAACGACGACCAATACCACTCCTCCAGATCTTAGACATAAGATCAAGATTGAGAAATCTGTCAGCAGTGTCATATCTAGCGATGGTACTGTGAGGGAGAATAAACAAATTGAGGCTCTCGGCGATAAGATTAAATATAGCTTCAAGATTACTAATGAGGGAAATCAGACAATTAATTCCTTTATCTTCAGTGATGATAATTTGAAGATAAGTCAGCGTGAAATCAAGGCCAAAATTGCCGCGAAGGGTTTTTACCTATATGAGCCAGAGGATGTTTACGTAGTAACTCAGGCAGACTTAGATAGAGCTAAGGTCAAGAACGTTGCTAAGGTTAAGGGCAAGAGTCCAGGTGGTGATACGCCAGAGACCCCATCAAATGAGGTTGAAGTACCTGTTATTGTTATCAATGACTTTAAGGTTGAGAAGTTGACATCAAAGGTCACTGATGCGGCTGGTAAAGAGCGCCGTCCAGATAATAAATTTATTGCCGAGGGAGATAGAATTTACTATAGCTTCAAGGTGACGAACACAGGTATGCAGACCATTAACAAGGTCAAATTTGAAGATGATTTGCTCAAAGTGACTCGCGAGCTAGAGGTGAAAATCTTACCAGGCGAAGAAAATGCCTATACCTATGAAGAGTCAACATATTACACGGTGACAAAGGCTGACTTGAACCGTGGCGTAGTTACCAATAATTTGACGACAACAGTGACGACGCCAAATGGTGAACTTCCACCTAAGCCAACGAAGAATGACACACCACCAGAATTGACTCCATCAGTTAAGGTCACAAAGAGTACAGATAAAGTCACAGATGAAACAGGTAAGAAGCTTCGTGATGACAAGCGCTTCATAAAGGCTGGAGACCGCATCTACTATGCTTTTGAAATTAGGAATACAGGTAATCAGAAGATCACTTCATTTATCTTCAGTGATAATATGCTCAATATAGACAAAGAAGAGATCACACATGAGATTGAAATCGGCGATTCTTATACCTATAAGCCAGATGTTTACTACACGGTCACCCAGAATGATGTGAATACAGGTTTCGTCAATAACGTGGCTACTGTTAAAGGCAAGACCCCTGGCACACCTGACGGTGGAGGAGAGACTCCTGATACTCCTTCAAATAATAACAACACGCCTGGTAATATCGTCAATGATTTTACTTTGACTAAGACTGTTAAAAAGGTGACTAATGCTGACGAATCTGTGACTTATGAAGATAAGAAGATTCATGCTGCGGGAGATCACTTGTACTATAGCTTCGTTGTTACAAATACAGGTGTTCAGACAATCAGTTCTATTCATCTTGAAGATGATGATATAAATCTGGATCAGGATTACCCTGTGACGCTCGAGCCCGGTCAGAGTGAGACTATTACTTTGACAGATAAGTTCTACGTAGCGACACAGAATAATCTTAATAATGGATCATATACAAATACCGTTCATGGCAAGGTGACAACACCAAGTGGTGACTCACCTTCCAAGGATTCATCTGTCACGACGCCAGTTGTTCCTGAACCAGAGTTAGAGGTAGTGAAGTCTCTTCATAAGGTCACAGATAAGGACGGTATCATCTATCAAGATGGTCATTTCCAAAGGGCTGGAGATAGGATTTACTACAGCTTCAAGATTACGAATAAGGGCAACCAGAAACTCCTGTCATTCACGATTAATGATAGCAAGCTGAAGCTGAATAATTTGCGTGTCAATCAAGAGATTGAAGTTGGAGCAACTTATACCTATACACCTGATGACACTATATTCTATGAGGTTACACAGGCGGATGTTGATTCTGAAAAGGTTCTAAATACAGCTAAGGTAAAAGGACGCATCCCAGGTGGACCAGGAGGGGAAGAAGATACTCCAGAGACACCTTCAAATGAGCATAGTACCCCAGGTAAGATTGTGAACTCATTTAAGATTGTGAAGTCCACAACAAGAGTTACTAATCCTGATGGAACAGAGGATAGACCTAATAAACAATTTATTGCTGAGCACGACCGTATTTATTATGGCTTTACTGTGAAAAATACTGGCGTGCAGACGATTAAAAGCTTCAGATTGGTGGATGATAGGCTAAATCTCGATAAGGTTATTACTCAGGATATTGCTCCTGGTGATAGCTATACCTATGAAGAAAAAGAGGTTTATTACGAGGTTACCCAAAGAGACTTAGATAATGG
Source organism: Bacillota bacterium (assembly GCA_023420115.1). Taxonomy (GTDB): domain Bacteria; phylum Bacillota; class Clostridia; order Saccharofermentanales; family Fastidiosipilaceae; genus JAEZWR01. Next base: position 97,107 of record JAEZWR010000029.1, read on the forward strand.
GCAATTCATTAATACCGTGACGACAACTGTTACGACACCTAATGGTGACCTGCCACCAGATGACAGTAGCAACACAACGCCACCACATTTGACGCCTGCGATTTCCGTAAAAAAGACAACTGCTAAGGTCACAGATGATAAGGGGCAAAAATATGATGATGGGCAGTTCCATAAGGTCGGTGACAGAATTTACTATAGCTTCGAGATTGAGAATACTGGTAATCAGACGCTGAGCGCTTTTGTCATTAGCGATTCTAAATTGGATCTTAAGAATGTTCGTGTAGAGGCTTCTCTTGCACCTGGTGCTAAGACTAAATATGAGCCTGATGTTTTCTATACCGTTACTCAAGAGGATCTTGATCGCGGTAAGGTTTTGAATACTGCTAATGTTAAGGGTAAGACTCCACCGACGGATCCTGATGATCCTAAAACGGGTGGGGAGACACCTGATACACCGTCAAATGAGAATGAGACTCCTGCTAATGTTGAAAATAGCTTCGAAGTTGAGAAGATTGTTTCACGTGTGACAGATGCCAATGGTAGCGACTATGATGATAAGATGTTCCACAAGGCTGGGGATAAGATTTACTATAGCTTCAAGATTACGAATACTGGAACGCAGACAATTAGCAAGGTTCGTATTAATGATGAATTGCTTGGTCTAAACTATGAGCAGAATGTAGTGGTTAAACCAGGTGAGGATAATGCTGTCACAATAGAGGCACCTAATCCTTATGTTGTGAAGCAGGTGGACTTAGACAATCTCAAGGTGAACAATACGGTTTCTGTTGTTGTTATTACACCAAAGGAGCCGAATGGAGAGTTGCCACCTGAAGATAGCAGCACGACTACACCTGCTGTGCCAGATAGGAAGTTAAAGGTTAAAAAGTCGACCGCTAAGGTGACTGATGCAAATGGTGCTTCTTATGACGACAAATTGATTCATAAAGCTGGCGACCGTGTTTACTATAGCTTCGAGATTGAGAATATAGGTAATATGACGCTGAGCGCTTTTGAACTTACTGATGCTAAGCTCAAGTTGGATAAGTTCCGAGTGGAGCAAAATATTGCGCCGGGTGAGAAATATACCTATACTCCAGAGGCTTATTATGAGGCGACCCAGGCTGATGTAGATGCTGGCAAGGTCTTGAATACTGCCAGTGTTAAGGGTAAGACCCCGCCGACGGATCCGGATGATCCTGATACAGGTGGCGAGACCCCTGACACACCATCGAATGAGAATGAGACCCCTGTCAAGGTTGAGAATAGCTTCACAGTGAAAAAAGCTACAGCCAAGGTCACTGACGAGAGTGGAGATGTCTTGCGTGAGGGCATGAAGTTCTTGGCAGAAAAAGACCGAATCTACTATAGCTTCACTGTGACAAACACTGGTAACCAGAGTATTAGTAAGATTAGACTCCAAGATGAGTTAATTGGTTTGGATAAGACCATTACACTGGATGAGGCGCTCTTGCCAGAAGCAAGTTATACATACTCTGAAGAAGATCTCTTCTATGAGATTACAGCAAATGATCTCAAGACAGGTTTCGTCCACAATGTTGTGACGACGACAGTAACAACTCCAGAGGGCGACTTGCCACCAGAAGATAGTGAGAATACGACACCACCACAGCCAGAGCCGTCGATTAAGGTGAGCAAAAAGACAGCCAAGGTTACAGATGACAAGGGTGTCGAATATTTGGATGGTAAGTTTGAGCGTGCAGGCGACCGTATTTACTATAGTTTCGAGATAGAAAATACTGGCAATACTATGCTAAGTGCGTTGGTGTTCAGCGATGTGAAGATTGGTTTGGAGAATGTGAGACTTGAGCAGAGCCTAGCTCCAGGCGAGACTTACACATATGAGCCAGATTCATATCACGAGGTTACCCAGGCTGATGTCGATAGTGGTAAGGTCTTGAATACTGCGACGGTCAAGGGTATTGTGCCGAGTGTTCCAGAGGTTCCTGGAAGTGGTGGCGAGACCCCTGATACTCCGTCAAATGAGAATGAGACTTATAGTTCATCTGTTGGTAGTATCAAAGTAGTCAAGAAGCTAGATCACGCTACTGATGCTTCGGGCAAGAAGTATGACGATGAGAGATATCAAGAACTTGGAGATATGCTGTATTACTCATTTGAGATAAGTAATACAAGTGAATTGACGCTTTATAAGATTAGGTTGACTGACGAAAAGTTAGGCTTAGATCTTGAGATTGCTGAGAAGCTGGAGGCTGGAGAAACAATTACCTATACGCCTGATCAAGCTTATGTGATTTCGGCTCAAGATATAGAGACGAACAAGGTTGTCAATCTGGTTAAGGTTGAAGCTGTCGATGAAAATGGCAATATCTCTAGTGCTGATGACGAGTATGTTGTTCCTTATGTTGAAAAGGAGAAGCCGACAGTACCAACTGTGACTGGTACTACAGCAAGTTCCAAGACGGATCCGAAAGTGCCTATTGCTAAGACTGGTGAAAATATGTCAAATGTTTCATTGATTTTGCTTTTGTTCACTTTGGTCTTTGCTACTGTTAGGACTCACAAGAAGCGCCAAGAGGATTGATTTTTGAGTTTTCTATGTGCCTTGTGCGTAGGAAAAATATAAATTCTTAATTTATTAGGAGTTTGGCTAATTGTAATTAGGTGCGATTGAAATATTTCTTTCGCACCTTTTTATATGCCGATTTGTAAAAAAAAAATATAGAATGTGCTTTTGTTTCTTGATATGTATTTATATATGCGTTTATAGTACCTATGTATGTATAATTATATTTTGAGATATATGTGACGATGCGCTTTATAAAATGTGTTAGAGTGTGTCGAATTTAGCTTAATCTAGAGGTTAGGGTATGTTGAAGAGAAATTTGAAAACTTATTATAAGGGTGTACTTGCTGCACTTTAATAAGAGTGGATAATCAAATCATAGAATGCTTTTTTCTTGTTGCGGGAGAGAAGATGATTCTAATCTTAGATAGTTTCTAAAAAATATGATGAAAATTTAATTTAGATAAAAAGAGTTTATTGAAACTATATAAAAAGTTTTTTAATATTTTTAGTGAGATTAATGTGCTTTTTTATTTGTCTGTTAATAGGAGCGGGAGGATTATGAAAAGAGCGAAAGATAAATTGATTGCGAGTTTACTTACGTCGGCGATGTTGTTGACTATGTGCTTCTCATTAGATTTTGTGGCTAGGGCAGAAAGTGCTGACCGAAATGGTGACGAAGTCGTAGATGCAGGGGATACAGCAGTTCCAGCTACCGGGGATGAGGCTACGGCTGACGGAGGAGAAGTTGCTAATAACGATACAGGGGTTAGAGAGAATGCAGAGCATGCAGAAGAAACTCCAGTTGATGTGACAAAGGTTCCCGTCAAGTTCAAGGCTAAGAATCAAAAGGGCGCTTATTTGGGAACTTTCTATGCCACAGTAAAGAATTTGGCAACTAATGAGGAAATTGAGGTAGCTGATGTTAGGGAATTAGCGGCTGGCTCATATGAAATGATAAATGTCAGATCTACTGGATATAAATCTACCAATCATAAGTTTGATATTACAGAAGAGCAAGTTAAGAAACAAGAAGAAGTTATTGTAGAGGTCACTTTAGAAGAAGCCGAAGCAAAGACTGATAAGATTAAAGTCAGATTTTCTTTTTACAACACTGGTAATCAGGGTTTGGAAAAGGCTGAACTTAAGGGATTGAAAGTTACGATTTACGACAGTGAGAAAAATGAGTACACAGTAGATGATGAATTCGACAGAACTCAAGTTTATTCTTATTTAGTAAAGACTGATGAATATGAAGATACAACAGGTGGATTTAATTTATATACACTAGATAACGAAGAAATTAAGGAAGTACATGTTCATCTTAAACCAAAAGACACAACAAGTCCTCCAGCGGCTTCTGTCCTAAAAGATCTACCAGTATTTTTTGTTGGCGAGAACAAAACTTTGACTTTAAGTACCAATGACGCAGGTTCTGGTATTGCAGAATCTACTTGGAGCGACCTTCCAAATGGAATCACTGCTACATCAATCTATACAAAAGAATTTGTCGCCTATGGTGGAACTCAATATCCAAGGGGAGTTGATGTTACTTTTGGAGGAGCAGCGGCTCCAGGTAATCAAGAGGACAATATAGTTAAAGTATATATGCAAGACGGTGCAGGCAATGGTGCTTACTATCATTATTTATTAAAAATCATTGATAGACGAGATTTGAGATCTTTTCTCGAAAAAGAAGCTGGCGCCATTTATGGCACGAACAAGTATAAAAAAGCAGACCCTGAGTTAAAGAAAAATTATGATACTGCTGTTCAAGATGCTCTAAAGGTTGTTAATAATACAAATTCAACTACTGCAACTCAAAATGCAGTTGACGAAGCACTCAAAACACTCTTGGCAGCAAAGGAATCGCTGAATGGCAAAGACGATTCTGAAGTTTATACTCCTATCGACGCCGAACTTAAAGTTAAGACTGGTGAAATTATAGATATTAAGAAAACAATTAAGAATTTTGATGACTTGCCAGAGGGAACGGAATTGAGTTTCAAAGATGAGGAAAATACTCCATCTACAGAAAATGAGAGTGATAGGAACTATATTGTAATAGTTAAGTACCCCGACAAGAGTACTGAAGAAGTATCTGTCACCATAAAGGTAGTTAAACCAGATAATGAGAAATACCCAGTTACCCCAAAAGAGAATTTAACAGTCGAAAAAGATTCAGAACTTAAGCCTGAAGATGTAATTAATGGTAAGGATAGCTTCCCAGAAAATACTAGTGTCGAGTGGAAAGATGAGAGCTCTAAGCCAGATACAAGTAGCGAGGGCGAAAAGAATTTCACCGTTGTTATAACTTATCCAGACGGAACTAGTACCGAAGTCAGTGGAAAGGTTACCGTAACAGCAAAAGACAAAGATAAGTATCAGCCAGAAGTAAAAGAAAATTTTGAAGTTGAAACTGGCATGGAACTAAATCCAAAAGATTTAATTGAGAATTATGATGACTTACCAAAAGGCACAGAAGTCAATTGGAAAGATGAAAATTCTAAGCCAGACACAAGTAGCGAGGGCGAAAAGAAAGTCACAATAATAGTTAAATATCCAGACGGCAGCGAAGAAGAAGTCAGTGGAAAAGTTACCGTAACAGCAAAAGACAAAGATAAGTATCAGCCAGAAGTAAAAGAAAATTTTGAAGTTGAAACAGGCACGGAACTAGATCCAAAAGATTTAATTGAAAATTATGATGACTTACCCAAAGGTACAGAGGTTAATTGGAAAGATGAAAATTCTAAGCCAGACACAAGTAGCGAGGGCGGAAAGGAAGTCACAATAATAGTTAAATATCCAGACGGCAGCGAAGAAGAAGTTAGTGGAAAAGTCACTATTATCAAACCTGATAAAGGTGACAATGGTGGAGATAAAGAAAAACTTAAGTCATCTATTCCTACTGATTATCCAGTTCAAGATACCAAGCCAATTGCTAATGTCGAGGATATTGAGAAATTTGAAAATAATAGCACAAATGAAAGTACGATAAATTCGACATCAGGATCCGACACCAAAATTACACCTAATAAAAGTCAGCCAGACGGCAAGGGTGATAGTGGTAGTAAAAAGTCAGGCTCAGGAAACAAAAAAGGGGCAGGACAGCCTGTTGCCAAGACAGGCGAAACAATGAATCTGCCAGTAATAATTATTTTGGGACTTATGGCAAGCTATATTTTAAGTATTCGCTTAAGAAAAGAAGAGTGAGTTCTGAGATTATATATTGTGTTATTAATCAATAATAAATTTTGCTCGAAAGTATTTTAATACCGAATAGAGCGATAAATGAAATTTAATATTTGAAAAGGGAGCAAGTAATTACTCAATGGAGTAAATCGGCTCCCTTTATTTTTATGAAAAAATTTTAAAAAATATGTTATCATTTTATGAGTTTATGGAAAGGGGGAGACAGAATGAATATCAATAGTGGCAATCTTACTATGTTTGCGACGCTTTTATCTTGTATCGCTATATTTTTGCATAATAGTATCAGCAATCTGGCGGATATATTGATTTTTACTGCATCTGTTGCAATCTTGCTTTTCTCCCTAGTAGTAAACGTTCTATCAATCGACGGAAGTCTGGAGGAAGGAAATGGAGCAGAAATAAAAATTCAAAATTATTATCAATTTATTGCGTACGCAATAGTGGGTATTGCCTCAATTATCATATATCTTTTGAGGGATAAGAATAATTCTGATTTCGAGAAACTGCTCGGCCTGCCTATAGTGAGCTTCTTTATGCTACTTATGGCATATAAAATAGATAAGGTTTATAAAGTGAGCAAGACCTTTGTTACATCTATAAAGGGGACAAGGGATAATTTGAGTTCAATTTTGCAGCAGCGCTGCCTGAGAGCGATAACAGCTAACTTTGTAATGATCTATATCTTAATTGTGATGCTAGTACCAGACAATTTTTTCCAGATAACGCTGGTGGCGCTTTTGATTTGGGTCTTTTTCCCCTTGCTATATTGGCGAATCATGAGCATGAGAGCAGATGATTGATAATCAAGTGGGATAGTGAGTTCCGTCTTACTAGAATTTTTTCTTGTTATTCATAAGATACTGATATTTTAGCTTTGGCACATATTCAAAAATTATGAATATGCACAGAGTAAATTTGGCTTACGTAGTATGTTAATAAGTGCTTCGCGTGCTTGTTTTGCGTATCTTTATTTAGAATAAGTTTAGTTTGTTGATTAATAAATATTAATGGTGAATTTATGTTGCAAATTTCAGATATAAAAAAATTTAATTGGTTTTATAGAAATAATTACAAGCTTCTCGTATTGTATTTCGTTGTGGCTATATTAGAGTATGCGCTTTCTGGCTTTGTTCCTAAATTATTTGCCACTATCAGCGATAATCTTATTGCTGGCAATTGGACTTTGAGAGAGCTTAATATCCATATAGCGATTGTTTTTTTCATTGCAATTATTGCTTACCCTATTAGAGTGTGGCGAGAATATATGGCTATCGATATGGGGATATTTGCAGTTAAGAATTCGATAAAGACGATTGTCAGAAAATTTATGAAACAAGATCTTCCATTTTTTAACAAATTTACTGCGGGAAAAATCGTAACTTTATCCTCGTCTGATACCGATACTTTAGATAAGTTTACGAGTTATGGTCAGTACGCTATATCAGTTGCTGTTGTACAAACAACAATAACAATTGCTCTTATGGTTCAGGCGGTGGGACCAATACTTAGTGTGTTGGCTGTGCTTCCTTTGCCAATATTAGTGATGACATCTTTTTTCTTAAGTAAATATTGGGATATATATTATGATATCCAGCAGCAGCAAGAAGATAAGATGAATGATAAGGTTTTAGAAGATGTTGGTGGAGTTAGGGTTATACGAGCCTATCATGCAGAGTCAAGAAAAAGAAAAAGTTTCGAAGAGAGAGCAAATATATTGCGCAAGGCTTCTTTGAAATTTGCTCTTTTTAGAGCTTTGTTTTGGCCTGCCTGTGGAATTGTTTCACTTTTTAGTTATATGATTGCAATATTCTTAGGTTTTAGAATGCTAGCCAGTGGGCAGGTGACGATAGGAAATTTCATGAGTTTCTTCATTTATATTGACATGCTTATTTGGCCAGCCATTTCCCTTTCGGAATTTATCGTTGTAGCAAGTCAGGCTGTTGAGTCTATGAATAGAATTGATTCTATGCTGACATATGAGGGTTCTATGGAGGCAGCAGCTCAATCTGCGGGTATTGTTAATTGGGATTTAGTTGAGAATAGCGATATATCAGTTCATTCACATAAGGGGCAAGGTTATACGGATTTTAATCAAGCTAGTTCAGATAAAGTTAGCTTGGAAAGTTTAGATGAAATATCTCTTAAAAATTGCTCGTTTGAATATCCATTTATGCCGAGAGTATCTACTGACAGTTCAGAAGATTTTTCTGATGACTTTGAAGTGGATGAAAGAGAGTCTTTGAATTTAGATAATGCCAATTTTAATATAGATTCTGAAGAGCTCCAAGAGAAAAGATATGAAGATAAATTTAGATTAGAAGATATTTCTTTGAACATAGTTAAGAATAAGACTGTAGGTGTAGTTGGACCTGTGGGAAGCGGCAAAAGCACGCTACTCAAACTTTTTCTTAGACTTTATCCCAATCTTGAGGGTGAAATGACTATTAACAATATTGATGTCAGTAAGGTTAGCAGGAGAAGTTTAAGGGATAGAATAGCTTATGTTCCGCAGAGTAGTTTCTTATTTTCTACAAGTATTCAAAATAACATTTTGTTAGCAAAGGGAGATGACCTGCCAAAGGAAGAAGTGACGGATGAGAGAAAAAGTCAGCTTGACGAAGTCATAGTTTTGGCAGATTTAGAGAAAGATCTTCCACAGTTTCCAAAGGGGTTAATGACCGAGGCTGGAGAAAAAGGTATTGCTCTATCTGGTGGACAGAAGCAGAGAATTTCGATCGCGAGAGCGCTTTTTAAAAACAAGGCCGATCTTCTCATTCTTGATGATAGTTTGTCTGCTGTTGACGGAACGACTGAGGCGAGAATTCTTGCAAATTTACGTAATATGCAGGGAGATAGGGCGATGCTGATAAGTGCGCATCGTTTCTCTGCTATTTTGAATGCCGATGAAATTTTGGTTATGGATAGAGGAAAGATTGCAGCTAGGGGTAAGCATCAGGACTTGCTTAAGTGTAATTCTTGGTACCGTGATCAGGCCTATCATCAATCTCTGATTACGGAGGATGAGTATAGGCGCTTAGGTGAAATGGCTTCAATTTGCTGTGAATAATAAGGAGTTTTCTATATATGCAAGAAAATTTATCAAATAATAAAGAAAATATAGGCAAGAAAAAGAAAGGTTCTTCTGAATACAAGATGAGCCGTAAAGAAATGCTGAGTTTTCTATTTAAATATGCTACTTATGAAAAATGGTTGCTTTGTCTGGGTGTACTTATAACCTTTATTAAGGTCGCTCTACAGGTTGCCTGTCCAATTATTTTGGCTCAGATATTTAATTTAATTCAAAATAAGAATTTCAGTATGGAATATATTAAGTGGGGAAGTCTTTATATACTTGCTTATTTTGTGATGAGAAATCTTGAATTTGCCAAGAGTTATACTATGGATTACACAGTCGGCAAGATTACTAAGAAGTTGAGGATTGATGTGTATACCTATCTTCAGAAGGTAGTTCTCTCATATTATGATAGTATTCCAGCGGGTTCAGTAGTTAGTAGGATCGTATCTGATACTAGGCAAGTAGAAACTTTTTATCGCGATTTTTTGGTCGATATACTGACTCCGATTATAAATATAATCTTTGCTTATGCAGCGCTTTATATATTGGATGTTAATTTAGGTATACTTGCTACTTTGTCTGTTCCACCCATCATTTTAATTATTAGATATCTTATAAAAAAGGTTAAGGATCCGATGAAGAGACAGCGCAGACAGCTTGCTACAATTACTGCTTCAATAAATGAGAGTGTTCAAGGTATAGATGTTATATCGACTCTTAATAGAGAAGAATTTAGAATAAAACAATTAGACGAGCTTACTGAAGAGTATGTTGATACCAAAAAAAATGTTGAAAGAACTCAGGCTAGATTTCAATGGACCGTTATGGCTAGTATTCAGTACATAGTTATTTGTCTAGGTATAGCGTATTTCGGTTATGGAACCTTGCTTATGCACTGGGTTATGCCCCTTGGCTCTATATATGTTTTTATTAAGTATATGGAAATGATTCTTGAAAATTTACAGGGTGTGGCATATATCATGGAGCGTATGGTTAGGACTGGTGCTGCGGTTGATCACGTGTCTGAAATTCTTATGCTGCCACAGGTTGAGACTATAGAGCTTGGCAATATTCAAGATATTAGAGGAGATGTTGAATATAGGGACGTTGTATTTTCATATATTAAAGGTGAAGAGGTTTTGCGCAAGGTCAATATTAAGTTGGAAGCGGGCAAGACGATTGCTCTCGTTGGGAGAACTGGTAGTGGTAAAAGTACAATAGCTAATCTTCTCTTTCAATTCTACACTGTAGATTCAGGTCAAATATTGATAGATGGTAAGTGTATAAAGTCATATCCTCTTTATAAATTGCGTGAGCAAATGGGAATTGTTCTGCAAGAACCATTTTTATTCGAAGGGACGCTTTATGACAATATCTCGATGGGTAATCCTAAGATTAGCAAGGAGGATGCTCTTGAGGCTCTGCGGATAATTGGTGCAAAGTCTATTCTTACTAGGTTTAATGATAATGTCGACGGGGCAGTGTCAGCACAAGGTAAGGAGTTTAGTCAGGGAGAGAGACAGCTGATCTCGTTTGCCAGGGCCTTGGCACATGATCCTAAGATTTTAATTCTCGATGAGGCGACAAGTTCAATTGATACCGAAACGGAGCTTCAAATTAGAAGGGCGATTGAGATTCTTGGTAAAAATAGGAGCATGATTATTATTGCCCACAGATTGTCGACTATTCAGCACGCAGATAATATTTATGTGCTTGAGAGAGGAGAAGTGGCTGAAGAGGGTAATCATCAGGACTTAATTAATCTAAAAGGTATATATTACGAGATGGCGAAGCAACAAGAAATATGTTGATTAGAGATCATAGCTAAGCTAGTTAGAATTTAAGATTTAAAGCCGAGACTTAGATATGAAAGTGTCAATTCAGTAGATTTGAGTCATATCTCTCGGCTTTTTTGTTGGAGATTTGGTTCCAGATTTTGATTTTTATAGCGATTTTGTGGTACTGGATACGAAAGTTTAATATGTGAAAAACGGAGTTGTTTCAAAGTCAAGTTTGAATACTAAGTGAATATTGGAACCATATATTCACTTGATTTTTTTATAATTATTTGGTGAAAATTTATTTTGACTCAACGGCAGATGTCAAATGTGATTAAAAAGATTGTAAATAATGAGGATTTGCTTTATAGTAAAAAAATTGGACATAAAGGTTTAGATAACAGATAAGTACAGAACTATGTAACGATGGAGGCTTTATGATGAAAGGGAAGATAGCAGCTTCAATTTTGAGCTTGGCGATGCTTATTTCACCTCTTGCGCCTGTAATTGCCGATGAGGTTGAAGTTAGGACATATGAGGAACTCAAAAGTGCGCTAGCTTTTGAAAATTATCAAGATTCAGCAAGTTCGGAAGATAATGATAAGAGCAGTTCAGAAGAGGGCAACGAAAATTTAAATATAGGTGAATATGAACTTCCTCCTGATGGTGGTTTGAATGATGAAAATTCAGTAGAGAATGAAGCTCCTGCTGATGTGAGTGGCAATGTAGAAAGTCTTAATAATAGCGAAGGTAGAGATACAGTAGATGGAGTTTCGACTGATGAAAATTTAGATGATACTTCAGAGAGAGATGATAATGAAGCAGAGGTGCTAGATTTAGATAGTGCCAATGAAGCTGATACTGTAAGTGAGACTAGAAGTGAAGATAAGATTGAGTCTATAAGTGAGGATAGGAGTGCTAGGGTCAGACGTGATACTGTAAATGTTGTAAATGAAGAGTCCCTTAATGAAGCAACAAATTCAGCCAAAGAAAGAACAGTCAAATTGATGGCGGATATTGTGATGAGTGGACCTCTTTCTATTCTTGCAGGAAGTAGTATCAAGCTGGTTAATGGTATAGATAAGGTCACGCTTAGCCTAGGTTTCGAAAATAGCGATCCATCATCTATTGGTCAGTCAATGTTTACGGTAGAAAAGGATGCCAAACTTGAAATAGCTGGTACTAGTAATGAGGCGATTGTCATTGATGGAATGAATCAAGAGAATCTTGTTTCAGCAAAGGGAGACGCTCTCACTGTAAAAGGAGAAGCTGTAGTGAATGGCTTAACTGTCCAGAATTTTAATAGTGCTGGCGTTGCTTCTGCCCCAATCTTTGTGGACGGTGGAAATCTGACAATTAATGATATTCATATTAAGGATAATGTCACTTCTTATGTTGAGACAGTAGGAAATATTAGTTATTCATTGAATAGAAATTATCAGATGGGATATATCAATAGTTCTGCTATGGGTGTTACAGGTGGTGGAACTATAACAATGAATGATGGTGTAATTGAAAATAATAGCGTTAGCGACAAAATAAAAGATTCTGATTTTGGTACTAGTTTCGGCACTGTCACTGCAAATAGTGGAACATTTATCATGAATGGGGGAAGAATATCTGATAATTTAGCTCATCTTGGCGGTGCTGTCGCTTCTATATTCAACGGAAAATTCGTTATGAATGGTGGAGAAATTTCAAGGAATAGCGCAACCCGATATGCGGGTGGTCTTCTTGTTGACTGGGTGGCAAGAGCTGAATTGAATGGAGGACTGTTCTTAGAAAATAGTACACCTACTCATGGTGGTGCAGTTGTGCTTAATGATGGATATAGAGTTTCAGAGGGGCCCGAGGGTGGTTCACGTCAGGCTGATCTTCCGAGACATTACAATATGACCTATGAGCAGTGGAAGCCATATTATAGTTATCTGACAATTAATGGAACTGAATTTAGAAATAATAACGCTGGGATAACTGGCGGAGCTTTGTATCTTAATGGTACGAATACTAATATAGAGAGTGCTATTTTTGATGGGAATAGAGCAGGAAGATTTGGCGGTGCTATTTATCTTTCATCTATTCCATATACGCTAAATTTGCATAATGTTCTTATAGAGAATAATAATACCAGCGATACAGATGAGGATAGAGTTCATGCTAATAATGGTGAGTCAATAAATATGCCGCAGAATGCAGGCGGTGCTATATGGTATTGCCCGACAGGTGACTCGCTTACATATGTTTCTAATGGCGGAGCTTTATTTGATAATACAGCTGGACATGATGGCGATGAAATTTCTGCCCTGCCGCGTTTTAAGGTTAATGAAAATGAGACGGATCCTGATAAAATAGGCAGAGAGTATGTAATTCATGTTGATAGAAGAATTTTAGGCGGCAGCACTGTTGACTGGTATAAAGACGGTGATAATAACGGTGCTAAGAGGGCGGATGCTGCGACTGATGAGCCGCAGGAGATGCCGCTACGTACGGACGGTGGTATTTCACTCAAGACGAGCGCCAATGATGAGGCGAAGAGTCTTGCCAGAGCTCTTGCTACAGTTATATTTAGAAATAATTCTGCATCCAGAGGTGGTGCAATAGCAACTAATGGTACAGTTATTATTGGTGATAAGGAAAGGGATTTTGAGATTTCTGTTTCAAAGGCATGGAAGGAGGGTACTGAGCCTGCCGATAAGGTGAAGATTGTTCTCTATAATGCTACAGATCCTAACAAGTCATATATTATTGATGAGGTTTGGTTGACGGCTGATAATAATTGGACACACACCTTTAGCAATTTGCCACTTGAAGCAGGTGGAAGAAAGATTAAATATCAGATGCTTGAAGAGGTTGATGGTGAGTATCTTGTAACTGTGGCAGCGAGCGGGTCTGCATCTTCTGTGTCCGAAGCAGGGGATAGTGCAATTGTCGATACAGCCAATTTGAATTATGTCAATTTAGCTGAAGATGAAACTTATGTAAGACCTGCATTTGTCTTTACTAATGGGATTAAACCTGAAGAACCTGAAGTCCCAGAAACACCTGACCCAGAGGTTCCAGAGCAGCCGGAAACGCCTGACCCAGAGGTTCCAGAACAGCCAGAGACACCTGACCCAGAGGTACCAGAGCAGCCGGAAACACCTGATCCGGAGGTACCAGAGCAGCCGGAAACACCTGATCCAGAGATTCCAGAACAGCCAACAGAACCAACGGAACCAACAGTTCCTGAAGTACCAGAAGTTCCAGAACTACCCACAGAGCCAGAGCTAACGGAACCTAGCGAAAGTGAGACAACAAGTTCAAGTGAGACTGAGCCAGTTATCACAAAGAGCACAGACAAAAGTGTTTCAAATCTTGCTAAAACAGGCGAAGGTGATTTGATAGTTCCTATATTTATTATTTTTACCTTGGCAATTTCTACTCTTATTATCTTCAGAAGAAGATTGAATGTGGAAGATGAGAACTAATTAAATAACTTTAGGTTTCGGGATATATAAAAAACACCTATTAGTGAAAAATAAGAATAAAAGAAAGATGAGTTTGAATTAACAAGCTCATCTTTTTATTTTTTTAGAAGTGCTCAACACTGCATCTATAGTTATAGAAAGTAAAAAGCCTTGTTCCTTATCACTATGATTTTGAATTATTAGTAGGAAATAGATATGTTTTTTGGAGAAGTATACAAATTTTTTGTTTCTTGTTTTCTAATCACTGCATAAGTATAGTTTTGTGTTAAATTATGTTGTATTTGTACTTAGTTAAATCGGTACAATTTTAGAAAAGGATGTTTTGATTATGAGTGAAGTTGCTATTCAAAATGAACGTATGTGTTCATATAATCCAAAATTACCAGCAGTATCATTTAAGGATTTTATGACTAAGCTCCTAAATGGTGTCGCTATTGGTATAGTTATAGGTCTTATTCCAAATGCTATTTTAGGAGAGGTATTTAAAGCTCTTGCATCGACTAGCCCTATTTTTGTACATCTTCTTAATGTGGTATCTGGTGCTCAATTTTCAGTTCCTCTTTTAGTTGGTTGCTTGGTTGCCTATCAGTTCAAAATGAATCCAATTGAAATGGCTTCGGTTGGAGCTACTACTTTTATCAGCTCGGGAGTTGTCACAATGGTAGACGGAGCGTGGAAGATAGCAGGTATTGGTGATTTGATTAATACTATGATCGTCGCTGCACTTGCTGTCTTATTTGTTCGTTTGCTTTTTGGCAGACTAGGTTCTCTTACGATGATCCTTCTTCCAGTCCTTACTGTGACTATTATTGGTGGAATTGGCTTCGCTATTCTTCCTTATATTAGAAATATCACAGCATGGATAGGTGCGGGTATTGAGAGTTTCACTAGACTTCAGCCTCTACTTATGTCTATTCTTCTTTCTGTTTCTTTTGCTATTATCATCATCTCGCCAATTTCAACTGTTGCTATCGGTTTGGCAGTAGGACTTAGTGGACTGGCTTCTGGTGCTGCGAATATGGGCATTGCTTCATGTGCTATGGTTCTTGTTGTCGGTTCCTTGCATGTCAACAAATTAGGTGTGACACTTGCGGTCTTCTTGGGTTCTATGAAACTCTTTATTCCAAACTGGTTAAAAAATCCAATTATCAACTTACCTATAATTTTGAATGGTATAGTTGGCGGTATTTTGGCATATCTATTTAATATTCAAGGTACTCCACAGTCATCGGGCTTCGGTTTTTCAGGTTTAGTAGGACCTATTAATGCTTATAAATATATGACACAAGCTCCTGCCGTCAGGGTGCTGCTGCTTTTCCTTTGCTACTTTGTTCTCACGGCATTAGCTTCTTATATTATCGATTTTGTATGCACGAGAGTTCTAAAGGTGTATAAACATGATATCTATTATTTTGAACAATAATCTATGAAACTTATTAAATAGGCAGAACGACAGTGATTTTTGTTTGTCTGGCTTATAGAGATCAATGAAAATTAAATTGACTATAGATTTTGACTTTTATAGTGATTTTATAAGAAAGGATAAGTTATTATGGCAAAGTATGAATTATTTAGTTTAAGACCAGATGAGAGAGTTTTTGCAGAGAAATTTATTCAAGAGAATCCAAGCTTTGGTTTGAGAGTCCACGAAGAAACACTTGGTGAAGATACTATCCATTTTATTGAAGATGGCTGTGAGGCTGTTATTCTTTCCCAGATTAAACCTCTTTCGGATAAGGTTTTAGATAGATTGGTAGAGGCCGGTGTAAAGGTTTTAGCTACAAGGTCGGCTGGTTATGATATGTATCCACTTGATAAGCTTAAACAGAGAGGTATAAGACTTACAAATGTTCCTAGCTACAGTCCAGAGTCCATTGCTGAATTTGCCTTTATGGGGGCATTGCATTTTATTCGTAAGATGAATGTCATAAATAAGAAAGTGCGTGAACATGATTTCCGCTGGCAGAAAGAGATACGAGCGGAGAGATTTTGTGAGCGCAAGATTGGAATTGTAGGCTGTGGGACGATTGGCAAGCAGTTAGCGAAATTATTCAAGGCTGTTGGTTGTGAGATTTTGGCTTATGATGCTTTTTATCAAGATGAGAATCTTGTAAAGGAGGGCTTGCTGAAATATGTTTCTCTTGAGGAACTTATAACAGAGGCCGATGTAATATCTCTTCACATTCCAGCGACCAAAGAGAACCATCACTTATTTAATAAAGACACCTTTGCCAAGATGAAGGATGGAACTATTCTTCTCAATACAGCAAGGGGGGCTGTTGTAGACACAGATGCTCTTTTAGAGGCCTTGGATTCTGGTAAGTTGGCTGGCGCCTTGGTCGATGTGTATGAGGATGAGGCTCCATATGTAACTGTTGATTGGTCCGGCCGTGAGCTTAAGGATAGTAGATTGCAAAAATTAATTGATCATCCAGATGTTATTTATACCCCACATATTGCATATTATACTGGAGAGGCAGTCAAGGCGCTATTTGAGACTTCTGTATACGCGGCGCAGGCGATTGTCGAAAAGGGCGAGGCCAAAGAAGAGGTCAAGCTTTAAATTCAATATATTTTATTAGTGTCTAATGAGTGCAGTTCGTTAACGCGGACTGCGCTTTTTTTATTTAATTATGTATTAATTTTAAAAAGCTGCCGCAAAAAAAGGGGATGGATATTCTCCACCCCCTGTATATATAAATTTGTTTATTAAGATAAGTTGAAGGATACAACGACGGCATTGTGGTCTGAGGCTCTGAATACATCATCGTAATAATAATTTGTGCCACTTGCTCCAAATCTACTATATTCAAAAGCCTTTGAACTATATGCATTGGAGGTCCAAATATCGAAGTCATTGAAGCTGTCCTTGGCTTCGGCTGAAAGAAGAACGTGATCTAGAGAACCGAGCATGGCGTTATATGAATAACTATATTCATTCCAGTCGCTTGCAGAATGTTTGCTCGGGTATTCATTGGTATTCATGAGATCAATGAAGCCTGCTTCAGTGAATTTTTGAATAGGACTTTCGTATGAATAACTATTCATATCTCCCATGAGAACAGCGAAGTCGGCGAGACCTGCACTAACCTTTTCAGAGACTGCCTCAATTAGAGCTACTGCCTGTCTTTCTCTGTCGCCATTATTTCTTCCCACATCATGAGCTAGACCAAGCTCATCTCCAGGATTCTTATTATCATCACCGACAACCTTGCCGCCCTTGTAGGTTAGATGGTTATTGAAAAGCAGCAGGGTCTTACCTGTATTTTTGTCTTTGAAAATTTGACCTAATGGAGCCCTGGCATCAGCAGCTGATTGATAAGCTTCATTGTCGATGTAGAAACTTTCGCCTACAAGTTCAACTTCAGAACTTTTATATATAAATGTTTGACGAATTTTGTCATCATTACCATACTTTGGCATCGTCTTTGGAGCGGGAACCTTGGACCAAATTTCTTGTCCAGCTTGTTTATTTAGTGCGGCAACTAACTGATCTAGTGCGATGTCTATATCTTGATTGAATTGGCTACCATTTTCAATTTCTTGCAAAGCGACGATAGATACACCAGCATCTCCTAATTTATTAATGGCATTTACAATTTTATCTTCTTGACGTTTGAGACCATCTTCATCCCATGCACCTCTTGCGGGGCAGTCCCAATTGCCGGATACTGGAACAGTTCCGTCATATAGATTCATACTTGCTTCGCAGAGTTTCTTGCCATCTTCTGAACTTAACTCACATGCTGAGCCCAAGTCTGCAAAGTAGTTTAGGACGTTGAAGCTAGCTATTTTAAAATTGCCACCTAGTTCTGCAGGAGCTTCTTCTCTAACATCTGAGAAGCTTACGCCATTTTTCTCTTCATCATATCCAACGATTGTTTCTTGGGGATCGAGTACATATTTAGCTTCGACGACACTTAAAATCATGGGCTTGCTAAATGTTGCTTCGGCAGAAAGTTGAGGACTTTTCTTGTCTGGATTGAGGTATGGAAAAGCCTCTGGTGGAACAGGGGTAATTTCTTGACCAAATTTAACATCGAAATAATCGTCATTAGCATCATCTAATACGACTCGATGCATATCATTATATTCTACTTGTGCCTTGGCTTCGTCTGAACCGGGGAGTCCTACTTGAGTGGGTTGGAGCAAGGGTTTATCGCCATCTGATAAAGTGATTTGGCCATTCATATGGAGCATGTCTGTTCCATTCACGCGATATTTATCAGCTGGCTGGAAGAGCATGAATTCAAAAGACTCTTGCTCTTCTTTTGTCTTTGGAACGCTCATTTTAGGAATGTTGATTAAAGAGATATCGGACTCAGTTTTTTCTAGGATTTTGGCATCTTTTAGAATTGTCGCTGTATCTAATTCTTCCACAATACCTTCTATTTTGACTTTGTCACCAATGGAGCATTCGCTAAGAGCTGAATCTTGAGCAAAAACTATTTTCAAAGCGCTAGAACCTTTGAAATTTTCTGGGACATCGGCACTTGGGGTCTGGATTACTATCGATTTACGTCCATTCCAAACGGCAGTGACGATGCCGCTAGTTATGACTGTTTGACCAACTAAAGGAGATTCATCATTTTCTCCTTGAATTTCGAAGATAGCTTTTTCTTCGTTTGAGTTAGTTTGAGTACTACTCTCTACTGAGTCCACACTTGAAGAAAGTTCCTCGCTTTTTTCACTTTCTTCATTTGACTCGCTGGCTAGGTTATCAGATGAAGTACCAACAGTTTCAGTTTCGGTTTCAGCTTCAGTTTCAGAACTTGTTTCATCTGCGTATACATAGCGGACTGTTCTTAGAGATACTGCGCCACCAAGCATACAGACTGAGAGAAGAGTCGCAAGGAATTTCTTGCTAATTTTGCTCTTGTACATAATTTATCCATCCTTCTGCATAAACTTTGTAAGATTAATTTGTTATTTAATAAGCAAGTTAATCTTTGGAATTTATGAAGATTATACGCCTATGAGTTTGACTATAAATGGAATACTTTATTTTATGTTTGTTGCTTAATTAGCAATATTGTGAGCGTAGCTTTTTCATACCCTCTGATTAATAATCAAAATTTTGTTGGTTGTGAATTAGTTGTGTGTAAATCAAGCAAAAAATAGCCCAGTTTATTAAACAAGGCTAAAGCAAGTATAACAATCGTTATGAAATTGAGAGAATTAGATAATATTAGTTTGAGCGAGAAATAATAAGTAAAAATAATAGAAAAAAGCTCCCGCAAATTTTACAGCCAAGGGCTAATGAAATGGAGATATTATGCAATAAGAAAAATATATTACATAACACTCCTTGCCCAACGTTTGGCATTCATAGGACTTATAATTTGCCCCTGTCTAATATCTGCCTCTGGGCAGACTAACTTCATAGAATTCTCTGCCATTATAATATCGCTACCACCAGATGTCGCAAATGGGAAAATTGTCTTGCCAGCTAGGTCATAGTATTCCAAGAAAGTATCAATAATCTTAGGCTCCATTCCCCACCAAATGGGAAAACCTAAAAAGATAGTATCATATTCACTCATATCCAAGTTGCGTTTAATAAAATCAGGACGAGAATTATGCGTTGTCATCTCAATAGAGACCCTACTACGCATATTGTTGTAGTCAAGATCTTCCGCAGTATATGGATTGATAGCCTTTATCTCAAAAAGCCTGGCATCTAAGACATCGGCAATCTGGTATGCAAGCTCTTCTGTTCTTCCACTTACAGAGAAAAATGCAACTAAAACCTTTCGTCTCATAAATAAGCCTCCAAGTAGAGTAGAGAACCATTAAATATATCTATATATTTATACTATTTGATAAGTTGTATACAGTTTCCAGTTTAGGCTAAAGTTCTCTTACTAATTTAGACAATGATATGTACAAACAATAGATATGTCAATCATTTAAAATGAACAGTTTTTTCACAAGAAAAAGTTGAGGGAGAGTTCTAAAATCTTCGGCTGGATTTGCTATGATGAAAAGGTTCATATCAGATGAGGCGTAAGAAATTGGTAAATAGTATCTAGCATCACCTATTTTGTTTAATATTTCTCTTTTCATAGCCTCATCTCCTATAGATTTAATTATTGGCATGGCATAAGTGTATATGTATATGAATGAGCTCAAGATAGTACAAATAAAATACCAATAAGTATTTGCAGCTTTTACTATATATAATATTACACTTTGTAATTAAATAATGAGCAAGTAATTTATTTTTGCTCACAAGGAATATCGAGTAAATATTGAATACTCTCAATATTTATAGTGTAATAACTGAAATGGTAGTAGATAAAGAGATGGTGGCTATATGAATAATGAAATAGATAAAATTCATAAAGATGTTTATAGCAACATTAAAGAATTAATGGATAACGCAAGAAATAGTGTTGCAAGAGAAGTTAATAATATCCTCATTCATACT
This sequence comes from Bacillota bacterium, assembly GCA_023420115.1. Classification (GTDB taxonomy): domain Bacteria; phylum Bacillota; class Clostridia; order Saccharofermentanales; family Fastidiosipilaceae; genus JAEZWR01. Next base: position 117,619 of record JAEZWR010000029.1, read on the forward strand.
TACTGGGAAATAGGGAGAATTATTGTAGAAGATGAGCAAGGTCATTCAGATAGAGCTGAGTATGGGAAAACTCTACTGAAAGATTTGTCTAAAATGCTGACTAAAGAATTTGGGCGTGGATTTTCGGTTTCTAATCTACAGTTTATGAGGAGATTTTATCAAGAATATGAAATTCAACAGACACTGTCTGTTAAATTGAGTTGGTCGCATTATTGTGAGTTATTGTCTATTGACAATAAAAATAAGCGTAGTTTTTATGAAAAAGAAACTATCAATGCGAATTGGTCTGTAAGAGAGTTAAAAAGACAAATAAAAACATCGCTTTTTGAAAGACTTTTACTTTCATCAGGAGATGAAAATAAAGAAAAGGTATTAGAGTTAGCCTTAAAGGGAAATGAAATAAATAAGGCAAGTGATGTTGTAAAAGACCCTTATGTATTTGAATTTTTAGGAATACCAGAAGAAAAGCCAATTATGGAAAGTGATTTAGAAAAATCCCTAATAAATCATTTTGTGGTGAGCGCTTTTATTTGCATAAAAAAACTCCCACTTCTATAGAGGAATGGGAGTTATGAGTGTTTATCAAAGAATTAAGCCGAGTTAGTCGCAGTTTTGTTTTTGCCTCATATATATTAATGCTCCTGCTATTGATATTATGAATATCAATATGCTGTAATTGATATTTTTATCTTCGCCAGTGCTAGGAACATTTTCTGTTGGGCGGGTGCTAGATTCAGTTGTGTTGCTTTCTGTACTAATTGACGGTTCGGTTGGTTCAGTACTAGGTTCAGTGCTAGGTTCGGTGCTAGGCTCAGTACTAGGCTCGGTGCTAGGCTCGGTACTAGGTTCGGTACTAGGCTCGGTGCTAGGTTCAGTGCTACGCTCAGTACTAGGTTCAGTTATACGTTCATTCATAAATTTCATACCATCTGCTAGAACTTGACTTTCTGCTTGATAGTTATCGGGGCTTATTTCGCGTGCGAAGTATATTATTTCTTGACCATTTTGGTCATAAGCAGGTAAGTCTTTCCATATGTACTCTTGTTCAAAATTATTACCAGCCGCTAAGATAAGGGGATCTTGGTATTTGGACTCAGTTCCATCGCTATATTTGGCATATAGTTGAATCTCTAGTTCGGGGTGAGCTTCGCCGTGCGTCTGCCAAACCTTGGTAATTTTATATTCTTTCGTTCCGATTCTCTTGTTAATAAGAGTCAAATTGTCATCAGAATCAACCTGCACATAATTTTGAGGTACATTTATTTCGCGAACAAAATATTCATATCTTCTTCCATCATTATCAAAGGCAGGTAAATCTTCAAACACATATTCGCTTTGATTGGACTTTAGTTTAACAACAGAACTTGCTTCTTCAATATTTTCAAGCTCTTCTTTTGACTTATCGTCGTTAGCTTCAAACTCTGAATTTTCGCCCTTAGATAATTTGCGGAAAAGTTGTATTTCTATCTCTGGTGCGATCTCGCTATCAGGCTTCAGCCAAATTTTTCTAACTTTAATTGAGGTCTTTGGTGGTTGGTAAATGTTAGTTATATGCAAATCTGATGTTTGTTCAGCTACAAAGCCGTCCGGAATATTTATTTCTTGTACTTTATAAACATAGGCTCTGCCATTGTTGTCAGTTTTTGGTAAGTTTTTCCATATAACAATTTCATCATCAGAGGGGACAACTTTATCTTCACCATACACCAAACCGTCGCGAAGAAGTCTGAATGTATATTCTTTAGGTTTAGCTAAATTTCCTCCTTGCCATGTTTTCTTTGCTTCAATATCAATCCTTGGTTTCTTGCTATTAGTTGCGCGAAGAACGTAAGTACCAGTATATACAGGTACGAGATTTATACTGTGTCTTGTGTAGGTTCCATCATCTTGAAGCAGGGGCTGAAAAGATGGAAGATGCACAATATAACCATCTTCTAAATTGCCATCAATATTTATATTAGCTTCTCTTATGTTATAGGGATAGAAGCTGCCATCTTCTTGTTTGTCATATTGTATTTTTACAGGTTTATCACTCACAGGTAGATTGAGATTAATATTTTCTTGCTTCCAAAGATTATTTTCATTTAGACTGACATCAGTAACTTTCTCTCCATTGACAAGAATGTGTAGAGTTAAGCCTTTATCTTCATTGGCAAGACCATTGATATAAGGACTACTTGAGCCTGAATAACCAAAATACATACGTAAACTTATTCCTAGATTACGGAAGTCTTCGCTGTATGAAGCAATAAAGTCACTTTCCTCATCTAATTTTTCTTTGATGAAATATTGGTAATCTGGATCTAAGTCTTTTACAGTCAATTGCCAAGAATTATCCTCATTTAATTCGACTGTTTTTACAAGATTAGCATCAGTGCGCTTGTCTTTGTATGAGTAAATTTCAACAGATATAGCTTTCTTTTCTTCTTCCTTTATCGCTTCATCCCAAGATTTAGCGATATTTAAGGATTTCTTTACTTTATTTACCAAAACGAAGGAATTTTCGGCGAAAGAAAGATCTGACTTAAGCTCTTTACTCAAAATGAAACCAATTTCATCTGGATTTTCACCTGAATCATTCGTCCACTCAGGAGAATTAATATCAAGCTCGGGAACTTTTACCGTGTATCCATCTTTGGCATTTCCGATGATATACAGGTTATAACTAGTTCTTCTGTAATCAAAGGGATCGCCTACAGAAGCGTCGTCTCTTGCCCCTTCTTTGATATCTTCACTGACCCTATAGCGTTCGAATTTTACAGGTAAGTCACTTTTTTCTGGGAGAGGTATTTCAACAGCCCAATTTGAAGCGTCAAAAAGCTCATAAAGACCATAGCTCTCACCATTTAGATAGGTGTGAAGTTTGATTGAAGTGCTAGTTGCGCCATACCAGCTGGTGTTTGGATTAGCATATTTCCAGCCAAAATCTTTGTAAAAATAGGGGTTTGCTTCGGGATCTTCATAGCGATACCTATAATTATTGCTAAGGAAGGTTCGTTTTGAAAAAATTCTCTGTATTACGATAGAGGCTCTGTCATTTGATGTAATTATATTACTCAATTCTCCATTAAGAATATTTCCATTTTTATCAACTTCTTCGAAACTGATCTTATATTCATGGAAACTTCCATCACTTAAATAGTGACCTTTGGGGATATTTTCAAAGCTATGTTTCCAGTTGTTTTTTTCGTTAAGAGTAAAAGTGTCGTAATACTGCCCATCTAACATAAGGCGAACAGTTATTTCTGATATTCTTTCATCATGCTCACTGTCTGCGCCTAACCATTTTTTATGGATGCTTACTGATGTTCTAGGTGGTTCATTACCGAACTCTAAGTTGGCATTACTAGCAATTCCGCCACCTTTTTGAGCAGTATTTCTTAAAATTTTAACAGGTGAATTTTGAATTATGTTCACTTTTTCTTCAGCACTATAGTTGTTTTCTGCGGCTAGAGCGAGGGAGGTTCTTCCTGTGAGATCACTGGCTTTTTTCCCATGTCTACTGCCCTTAATATAACGGGGGATACTATCTAAGTACCAGTCAATTGGATTTCCAGCAGGATCAAAGGGTATTATTTCATAGTGGAAATTGGAGTGGATAGGTTCTCCATTATATGTGTAGTAACTTGCTTTGTGGTGTGCAAAGAAATCTGCTCCTGAATTAATTGCATCATTATCGAAAATGTATACGCCTCTATTGGTGAAATATGTCTGTGCTCCTGAGGGGCAGGTCCATATTCCTCCTCCATTACCTGATGGTAAGTAGTACATAATTCCATTGGCAACTGCGTGGTTAGCACTGACGACTGCATTATTTAAACGCAAGGTATATGGAACAATGGCGGCATAGATACCACCACCCATGTTATCAGCATAGTTATCACTAATTGTGCCTGCGTTTATAGTTACGCCGTCGCTGTTAACACATATTCCACCGCCGTTATTTTGATGGAGGTAACCCGCTCCTAAGTTAGCAGAATTGCCACTGATTGTACCGCCATTCATTGTGAAGTAAGCGCCAGCTTTTTTAACATATTCTTCATATGGGGTTTTGTGGGTTTCTACAAAACTATTGCCATCATGGTTTAATACATAATTGTCGTGAACTAGAACACCGCCACCTTGGGCTGACTGATTACCACTGATTGTACCTCCATTCATTGTGGTTTCTGAATTTAAGGTAGACATTATTCCTCCACCTCCAGCGAGATGCGAGTGTGCCTTGTTATCGGCAATTAAGCCAGAATTCATGATGAATTTTGCAGGAGATTTATTGCCTTCATCGCCATATAAATCGGAGACAAGCACAGCACCAGCAGAAGCTTCATTTCTTAATAAGTTTCCACCATTCATAATGAAAGTTCCACCTGCATCTATTTTTACTGCACCTGTACTTTGGAAATGATCGTAATCTGTTCCAACTGTTGACTGGTTGATATTATCCGATATCTCACCACCGTTCATAATGAACTCTGCTTTGTTGCGTACTTTAACTGGTGCGGAGTATTCATTTTCACCCATGTTATTAGCTTGAGTTATCTTAGCGGCATTCATAATCATTTGTGAACCGCTTTCAAGCGTTATAAATATACCGTCTCTTGTGGAGCTTTCCTTATTTTCGCCGTCGATGATTATTGAGTTCCCATCTTCATCTGCTTCTAGGGTTAAGATAGATCCACTGTAGACATATATAAGAGAAGATGATTTTCTGAAATCGTCGGATTTTAGTAGACGGGGAGGAAAGGTAGTGACAGCTTCTGCATCTTTTTCATCTTTGTCAGCTTCTTCTGAATCTGCATTTTCGGGCTTAGATATATCTCTAGTGCTTCTATCTGAACCACTAAGAGCTGAAGCTTGAGAAACAGGCTTTGAATCAACTGAATTGATCGAAGAATTGTCATTTGTTTTTTCTTCTTCAGTAGTTGAATCAGAATCTTGAATAGAATTATTGTCGACAGGAGAATCAATAATAGCATCTGTAACAGGTTCTGTACTTTCTCGATCAATATCTGTATTAGCGTGTTCTGACATAGGGGCTGAATCAAGATCACTATGATTATCTGAGTTTGGATTGAGGTCATTTTCCTTGGCTATATCCAAAGAATTTATAGAGTCCGATTTTTCATCAGTGATATCTTCTATATCACTGATCTCATCTATATCATTGGCCTCATTATTTATTTCGTTGTCAACATTAGAGTCAGTATTAGATTCATCTGAATTAAATTTGGGATCTGCAATTTCATCTGTAGCTTCGTCTACAGAAGTATCTGGGCTAGCTGCATAATTATCTTCACTTGACATAATATCTGCATTTCTGTTGCGATCAGATACTGAATTGTCAGCAGCCGGAAGAGCATTTTCGTCTAGCTTGGTAGAATCATCATATTTGGGGACAGTAGGATCATCTATAAGGTTCGCTTTTGCCCCCGCTTTTGCTGGCATGATTGTTAAATCAACACCATTTCTAATATGGAGTGATGTCGAAAAGACGAGGTCACCAATGATTTCAACAACATAGCTGTCGTTGGCTTCGGCTTCACTTATAAGTTTATTTAGAATTTCTGCACTATCTATTCTAAGTACAACGGAACTAAGTACATCTCTGGAATCGTGAGCCAAATTATATACACGTTCATTTTGGGACTTCGGATCCGAGCTAGCTCGATTATTCTCAGAAAAAGACTCATTATCTGAGGCTTCTTCGTCGTTCATTGATTCAATATTTTCGATTTCCTCAGGATTAAGAACTGAAATTTCACCAGAATTTTCTTCAGCCAAGATGCTGTCTGAAAACGTGGATAGCTGCAAAGAAAAGTTAGAAAATAATAATGAAAGAGATAAAAAAAGAGATAAAATTTTCGATTTGGAATAATTAAATTTGTGATTGCGGGCGGACGAGGCTTTTTCTATAAAAAAGCGCAGCTGCGACATATCATACCTCCGACATAATATTTTTTGATAAGTTTTTATAAAAGATTGTTTGATATTATCAAAAAATATTTATTTCCCTAGCTTCATAAGCATAGTGAAAACGACGTATTGTATGTATTTAAGCTGATTGAAAGAAAAAATGTAACCAAAAAAGCTATTTTATGGTTGCAATAACCGAATAAGACTATTTTCTAAACTCTTTTGATATGGCCTCTAGCGCATTAAGAACAGTACTCAATTCTTCATCTGTATTTTGATAAGAAAAAGAGAAACGGAGCATGCCTCTTTTGTCAGTTTGGAAAAATTTATGGACATATGGAGCACAGTGAAAACCAGATCTGCACACTACATCAACTCTATCTTCTAGCTTCTGTTCAAGTTCTTGCGAGCTTATGCCAGTATAATTAAAAGGAACAATAGCTGCTGATAAAATTTTTTCTTCTTCGATACAGACATCAAGCTTGGTAGGATAGGTTTCATATCCATTGATTGTATTCAGAGCATCTCGAAATGATTTTGCATAATTTAGTAGACTCATTCGTTTGGTGAAGTAAGTACCGTTATTAATAGTTAAATTTTTCTGTAGTTTATGAAAGGCGTAGTTTAAAGATAAAATACCTGGTATGTTTGGAGTTCCTGCTTCAAAAAAGATAGGTAATTCCCTAGGTTGTTTGGAGTCAAAAGAAAGATGACCAGTTCCTCCACTTATCACTTCTTCTTTAGGCTTGAGAGCCAAATTATTACCGATTATCATAACCCCTATACCCATCAAGCCAGATAGATGTTTGTGCCCAGAGAAAACAAGGGCATCTATATTATCTTTCTTCATATCAATATCAAGAAAAGCAACTGACTGAGCGGCATCTAAAATTACATATGTATCATATTTATGACAAAGAGAAGTGATTACTGAAATATTTTGTGCGATTCCAGTAACATTGGAGACATGATTTAGAACCATCGCAAAAGGTTTGGTGTTAATAAGAAGAGCCTCAAGTTCAATTAAATTAATTTCGCCATCTAATTTATTTGAGACAATATGTATCTCACACCCCTTGTATCTAGCTAATCTATTCAGAGGTCTAATAACTGAATTATGCTCATTATAAGTAGTGATAAGAGTTGCCTCTTTGGGAATAAGTGAGTCAAGAAGTAGATTCATCCCTTGGGTGGCCCCAGAGGTAAAGATAACATTAGACGGACTATCTGCATTTATTATTTCAGCAATCAATCTTCTTGTCTCATGTATCATAAGTTCACTACTAAAGGATGCATTAGGAGATGAACGATAGGGACTTATATACTTATAATTAGCTAGCATATTAAGCATTTCTTCATCTAGAAAAAAAGCCGTGCTGGCTGAATCAAAATAAATCATAATTACCCTCTCATTTCTATCCTTTTATACTCACCGCTATTAGATAAGTAAATTTCAAACTCTGATAAGCTAGATAGAGAATGGACCTTATTTTCACTTAAGTATTCAATTAATTTTGAGTGATCTTCAATTTCCAGTCTTATACTTCTTCCACAAGTACTGCGTATAGTTGGCGGAGTAGGTATAAGTCTAGCACTGAAATTTCGTGAGATAAGAGCTTCATAGAGAGTATAAAGATCTTCTCTCATATCTGTATGAATAATATAGTACTCATTTTTTCTATGCATATAATATCCACCATACTTTTATTAAAGTATAAATAGTAAAATCTCCGCCCAAAGCAGCATAAAACATAATTAAGGTTTGACAACTCTATATTTACTCATCATTGACACTATTTCATACATATTTGTGACTTGTCCTACTTTAAGCTTGTCCTTGAGAGCAAAATTATCTAAACATAAGCCACAGGAAAGAATCTTGACAGATTTATCTTGTAAGTGAAGAAGGTCAGAGAGAATTTCCTCGTCATCTCCCGCACTTAACATAACCCCGCGATTATACATCAGAATAGCCAAGGGTAATTTATTACTTTCGCTAAGAGCATATAAGAAGCTTCGCATCAGAGATTTACCAAAGTCTGTCGCTTCACCTAAGGAGTCACTATTAAGGACAATAATATATGAGTCATCAACGCCACGAACTGTAATTTTTTCTTCTTCTGACTTTGAGTTAGTATTTTCATTTTTCGAGATAGGTTCAAAAGTTAGTTCAAAAAGAGATAACTTTTCTTCACAACTTATAGAATATCCCTCAGCAGCTGCCAAAGAGCTAAGATTTTGAACTGCTTCTTTATTATCAACTGTCACCATGAATGGGACTTTGTTATTTGAACTTATATATTTTTTTGCTTCTACTACTGGTTCTGGACAGGGTCTACCTACCATATTTAATTTATGCATATGTTTAAATCCTTTCATTTTGTTTTTATTAATATCTCTAAGATATCCAGTGTTAAGTTTACATCTATTTGCCATATCATTTTTGGCATTAATACTTAATACTCTTAATAGATAAATATTCTTTTTTCTTCCTCGTGTGAGTTACTTCTTTCGCTAAGTTCATTACGAGCATAAACCTCCCCAATAATACTAGCTTCAATTGAAAGACTTTTTAGTTCTTCAGTTGCAGATTCAGCCAAAGTCGCTGGAAGTGTAAATAAAAGGCCACCTGAAGTTTGGGGATCGAAAAGAATAGCTTCGATATCGGGACGTTCGTGTCTAAAGACACAGTATTTTCTAAGGAAGTCCCTATTCCTTATACCTCCTGCTGTAATGAGAAAATCTCTAGAAGCTTCTAACGCACCGTCCAAAATTGGAAGATGTCTCGTATAAATTTTGGCGTTAAGTCTATCATCTAACATCTCTCTTAAATGGCCTATTAGGGAGAAACCGGTGACATCGGTCATAGCTGTGCAGCCATACTTAACTGCGATTTCGGAAGCAGTAGAATTTAGAGTGGTCATTGTTTGAAAAAGCTTGCTCTTTATATTTTCATCTAGACCTAAAGTTAGCAATTTGCCACTTAATAAACCTATACCTAAAGGTTTAGTTAAGATAAGCATATCGCCATCTTGGGCTGTATTATTTTTCTTTATATTAGTTATGAGACATTTTCCTGTTACTGCTAAGCCATATTTTACGCGGGGGTCATGAATGCTGTGACCACCACATAGACTAGCACCACTTTTGCTGACCATATCTTGACCACCTTGGAGAATTGCCTGAAGAATTTCTGGATTTTCTCTTTCTGGCCACGCTACTATATTAAGGGCAGTTATGGGCCTAGCTCCCATAGCATAGATATCACTTAGCGCGTTACAGGCGGCAATCTGACCAAATAGATATGGATCTTTTACTGGAGGAGGGAAAAAGTCTAAAGTTTGAACTATAGCTTCTGTTTCGGAGATTCTATAAATTGCTGCATCATCAGATTCGTGAAAAGATAAAAGAAGATTCGGGTCTTTACTTTCTTCTATAGTAAGATTTTTGAGCACCTTACTAAGAGAGGCAAGTCCCATTTTGGCATTGCAGCCTCCGCAGACCTCTAAACTCATATCTGAAGATAAGTGAGGGACTTTTTTGCTATTCACTCATATTTCCTCCTTTTTTTAAGTCTAACTAAGAAGAAGATTAGCATAGGCGTGTTGTTTTTGTAAACAATACGATATATACTATTAAGCAAATCGTAAAATTATTTGATATTCAATATTTACTTATAGGGTGTTATGCAAAATAAAATCCGTAATGATAGAGAAAAAAATTTTAACTGCTCTAATTTTGACTTGAGCGCGAAACATAAGATAAAAATGAGAATAACTCTCTTATTTTTCACTTTAATCTTTATAATGGCAGTTATAGTTTCGGCTTCTTTGGGTAGGTATCAAATAGCCCTTGTCGATATTGTCCGTGCAATGTATGAAAAAATAATAGGTGTTAGTTCTGACAGATCTTCTGTTAGTAATGAAGTAAATATTATTTTATTTAATATACGTTTACCTAGAATAGCTATAGCAATTTTAGTTGGGGCAGCTTTGTCAGCTGCTGGGACAGCTTTTCAATCTGTATTTAATAATCCTATGGTTTCGCCAGATGTTTTGGGTGCTAGTTCGGGAGCTGCATTTTTTGCGGCAACGGCTATTTTAATTGGACTTCCGAAAATAATGCTTATTAGTATGTCATTTTTGGGTGGTGTTTCAGCCATAGTTATTGTTTTGACTTTATGTTCATTTTTGAGATATAAGTCACTTCTTTCGCTTATATTAACAGGTATGGTGGCGGGGTCTTTATTTACTGCTGCTATATCCTTACTTAAGTATATGGCTGATCCAACAAATGAGCTTCCAGCAATTACTTACTGGCTTATGGGCTCATTTAGTTCGGCTGGTAGCTCTGATTTGAGATTGGTGGCATTGCCAATACTTTTGGGTTTGTTATTGTTATATATTTTAAGATATAGGTTAAATATTCTTAGTATGGGCAGCAGTACAGCTCAAAGTTTAGGTATGAATGTGAGATTAAATAGGTATCTTATTTTATTTATAGCTAGTCTTTTGACGTCTTCATCTGTTGCAGTTTCGGGAATGATAGCGTGGGTAGGACTTGTCATTCCTCACTTTGCCAAACTTATTTTTTCTGTGGATGCTAGATATGCGATACCAGGGTCTATTTTGCTCGGAGCGAGCTTCATGCTTATTGTAGATGACTTAGCGAGACTTCTGACTACAAGTGAAATCCCTCTGGGAGTTTTAACTGCCTTTGTTGGGGCTCCATTTTTTATGTTCCTAATTGTCAGGGAGGGGCGGAAGATATAATGAGTTTGGGAAGATCTTGTATTTTTAGAAGTGTCAGAAAAAAAGTTGTGCCACAGCCAGGGCTCACTTTACTTGAGTCAAGTTTCAGTCTGAATTTTAAGAATCTTAGTTTTTCATACAATAGAAAGAGTAAAGTACATTTAAGACAGTTGGACGAAGTGGGTCATTCTTTTCCAATGGATGATCTGGTTCTCAAAAATTTTTCGGCTAGTCTTGATAGTGGTAAATTATATTGTTTGCTTGGCTCTAATGGAGCGGGGAAGAGTACTCTATTTAAGATTCTTTTAAATCTTCTACCTAAGCAGACAGGGGATATTGATATTACGTATAAGAGTAGTGGTGATGAGAGTCAATTGAGTTCAGAGGCTAATTATGATAGCTTGAATTTTTCATCTTTATCTATTTCAGATAGGGCCAAACTTTTAGCCTATGTTGCGCAGGATGAACATGTTGAGTTTATGTACAAGGCCGAGGATGTTGTGTTGATGTCGGCTTTTGCCAAACGCGAGAGTGCTTTTTTTACACCTAAATATGAAGATGAAAAGAGAGCTGTGGAGCTTATGGGTGAGCTTGGTATTTCTCATTTGGTATCGAGGCCGTATCCACTTTTATCGGGTGGAGAGAGGCAGTTGCTTAGAATTGCTAGAGCGCTTTTTCAATCTTGTCCAATTTTGATTATGGATGAGCCTACGACTGGATTAGATTATGGGTTTCAGATGAAAATTCTTTCGTGGCTTAAGGAGCTTGCTGCTAAGGGGTATTTGGTTATTTTTTCTTCTCATAATCCAGAACAAGCGGCCCTTTTTGCTGATGAGTTGATTTTACTCGCTGACGGGAAGATGCTCGATATGGGGCGAGCAGAGACTGTCCTTACCACGGAGAATTTGCGTGCAATTTATTCTTGTAATTTTAAGCGTTATCCTATTCTCCCAGTATCAATGGATGAACAGGCTTTTGATTCTAATATATTACAAGAGTTTTATGATAAGTGTGGAGTAAAAGAGCATAGGCATTTTGCTATTCTTCCAGATAAAGATAATGATTGAAAGTCTTAGTATTTTTTGTTCTATTTTCAGAGGTTTAGCTTCTATTATTAATAGTGGTATTAGGCTTCTGAATTTATAGATAAATTAATTTGATCTTAGAGATGGATCATATCGTCACTTGTGACTAGGGTTATTTTATACTTAGCCAAGGTGGTGGTTAATACATATGTTGGAGGATGATTGCATATGAAAAAATTGAGTAAAAGTTTGGCTCTTTGGGCGCTAAGTTCAGCTCTTATGTTTGGTGCTACTTTAGCTCCTGTCGTTTGGGCAGAGTCCGATTCTAGTTCTGAGTCAGTTTCAGAAGAAGCTCAGTCAGTAGCTGACTCCGAGTCTAGTAACAGTGAAATGATTACATTTGTTGATGACGCGGGTAGAGAGGTACAGATTCCTAAGAATGTGACTAAGGTTGCACCATCTGGGTCTGTTTCCACTTTCCTACTATATACCGCTGCAAGAGATAAGCTTGTTGCTGTGAATAAGAGTTTCTCTGACAAACAGAAAAAATATATTCCAGAGAAGTATCATAATTTGCCAGAAATTGGTCAGTTCTATGGTAAAAGTGCCAATCTCAATATGGAGACACTTATTGCCCAGGCTCCAGATGTAATTATTGACTTGGGTGAGGCGAAAAAGACAATCAAAGAGGATATGGATTCGATCCAAGCACAAGTTAATATTCCTACTATTTTTATTGAAGCTAGAATGGATAGCATGGCAGATACTTACCGTAAACTAGGTAAAGTATTAGGTGAAGAGGAGCACTGCGAGAAGCTAGCAAAATATGTTGAAGAGGTTCTTGCAAAAGCAAAGGAAGTAAAAGACGGTCTTGAAGATTCTGAGAAAAAGACGGTTTATTGGGCAATGGGTGATGCCGGTTTAAATACAAATGCTAGAGGGTCTTTCCAAGTGGAGGCACTTGAACTTGTTGGAGCCGAGAATGTTGTTGACCTTGAGGCTCAGAGTAGAGGTGGCGCTACCGAAGTATCAATGGAAAATATTTTAACTTGGGCTCCAGAGTACGTTCTAATTGATAGTAAACAGCTTGAAGAAACAATGAGTAACGATGAGGCATGGCAGGCATATTTTAATGAGAAAAAAGCTGTTCCAGTTGTTGTTCCTTTTGGTCCTTATGGTTTTATTTCCAATCCACCTTCTGCAAACCGCTACATTGGTGTTCTTTGGTTAGGAAATCTTCTTTATCCAGAGAAGTATCAGATTGATCTCAAGAATGAGGTTAAGAATTTTTATGATCTTTTCTATGGAATTGAGTTAAATGATGAGGACATAAGTTCTATTATCCCTAATTTCGTAGTAGGTGATGAACAGGCAGCAGGAAGCGCCGAGAATCTTGAAAAAGAAGAAAGCACTGTCGATGTTAGTGAGGCAGATAAAGTTCTTGGTAAATAAGTTGAGTTCTTAAACTGAATTTTGTATTTTCCCTCGTGCTTAACGAGGGAATTTTTTTATATTTTTATATGAAAAAGTTTCAATTTTTTGAGTGATTTCGGGGATTTTTTTCTTCGAAGATTGTAAATGCTTGTTAGTTTGAAATAATAATATGACTGATTATAAAAAGCTAAGTTATATTTTGAAAAGAAAATTTTTAGTCTTTGGCAGGAGAGAGTTGATAATTGAACTTAGCCAGAATATCAAATTAGAGAGATTGGAGTTAATATCTGATCCTTATAATTTATTTTGAGGTGAGTTATGAGAACATTATCTAAGAAGTCAATATTTTTACTTTTCTTAAGCTGCTTGTTTTATGCGGCATATGCACTGATTATAATAGCATCGATTTATTTCAATGCTTCTATTGTTGTTGTCGCTGGTAGCAATAAAGACTTAAATGCAATAGTTAGCAATATACTTATTAGATTTACCTTATTTGTATTAAGTTATTTGTGCATTGCTATCGTACATAAAGTAAAAACTAAATTTCTGTCCAATGCAGAAGTTGAACTTAAAGACAAATTAATGAGAAGCATTATGTCTAGGTCATATGCTGATTTCAAAAAGAAAGAAAGTAGCTATTACATCAATCTTCTTCTCACAGACACAGACACATATAGAGATGAATATCTTAACGCTATTCCAGCTATGGTCAATTCAGCTGTAACGTTATTGGCTGCTGCATATATGTTATTTCGCTTCCATCCTTTATTACTTTTGTTAGGCGTAGTAATGTCAGTGGTGACCATGTTTGCTGTACAGCCTTTTTCAAATGTTCTTGGCAAAAAAACAGAAAAATTTTCAGAGGAGTCAGAGGGATATAACCGCTTCTTAAAGGAAGTAATAGACGGATATGAGACGATAAAGATAAATGAGGCAGATTCAGGCTTCGTTAAAAATTATAAAAAGTTCAGTGAAAATAAGCAGAATGCTTGGGGAAGCTTAAATTTTTTAAGGCGATTAAGTTTTGAAACCTTTATGTCAGCAGCAGGTCTTTCTGCTATAGTTGCAGTAGCAGTTGGTGCTTATTTGGTGTACCAAGGGTACTTCGAGGCTGCATGGATATTGGCAATAATTAGCTATTTCACAAGTCTTTCCAACCAGATTTCCAATCTATCTTCGCAGATTGTTGATTTCAAAGCATCAAAAACTATAGAGAAGAAACTATTTGATGAGTTGTCAGTTCCGAGTGTTGAAAGGTCAGGCAAAAAGCTTGATTTTAATAAGGGTATATCAGTAAATAATTTGACTTTTTCTTATGGAGACAGGAAGATATTCGACAATGCTTCATTTGAGTTTGAGCCTGGTAAGTGCTATGCCATAGTTGGTGAAAGTGGCAGTGGTAAGTCAACATTAGTCAAGTTACTTTTAAAATACTATGATGATTACAGTGGACAGATTAGCTTAGAGGGACAGGAACTAAAAGAACTCAGTAATGTAGACATATATGAAAATATTGGTTTAGTTAATCAGAGTCCTCTAATGTTTAATGCTAGTTTAGAAGATAATATTAATCTATATAAAGAAGATAGAAGTAGATACGATGAGATAATCAAACGAACTAATTTAGAGAAATTGAGTTCTATGATAGGCGATCAAAATGTAGGTAGTTTCGGTGAGAAAATTTCAGGTGGAGAGAAACAAAGAATCAATATTGCAAGAATACTAACAAAGGATGCAGATATTATTATTTTTGATGAACCTACAACCGGTCTTGATCCACAAAATAAGAAGATGATTGATGAATTGATTTTTGGACTTGAGGGCAAGACGAGAATAGTCATAACTCACGATTGGAATAGGGAGTATCTAGACAGATTCGATAAGGTTTATGAGATTGGCGAGCGTGCCTAGAGGCTTAAATTAAACATGTTGATCAAATTAAGAGGTCGTAGCAGGCGACCTCTTTTTTGTTTAACAATATTGACAAGAGATTAAGTATTATCAAAGTTATCACTATGATTTATAACTTATATGCAAGTTTTGGTAGAAAATGTTGTAGAAAACTTCTCATTATTTTTTTTTTAAGAGATAGGTTATATACAAATAAGTTTTTTACAGTAATATTAGAACATCGTATACGAAATTATATTTAGGAGAAAGAATATGTAAAATTCTCTTCTGACAATTGTATTGACAACTTATTCTGTGATATTTGGTTCTGAAAGGATTTATTTTAAAGATGTGATACCAACAATGATATTTAAACTATAAGAAAAAATTTTGACGAGCAATATTACCTTAATATTTAGGAAGAGGCAATTTTGAAATCATTAAAATTTCTATTAGTAGCATTTTTTAGATCATTGTCCATCCGTACATTATTAATATTCCTTTTTAGTATAATTTTATTTATAGCAGACAGACTTTTGTTAGTTTATACGCCGAGTTCAATTGTGGATGGGCTTGTAGAATCTAAAATAAATATTTTATCTTTTGTGTTGGTTGTTATCCTTGTTGTAAGTGGATATATGAACGGGCGACTACAACTTATGAGCCAGAAAGAGCTATTCCGTTTCAGACTAAAAGAAATAAGTAAACTTCAGCTTTTAGCCATAAGAATACCCTTATCTTATATTGAGACTGGAGATGCCAAACAAAAAATAGATGGAGCAGAACAGGCAGTAGCATATGGTAATGACCAAGGAATAGAGAGTTGTCTTAGCTCTATTCAGAAGTTAATTATGTGCTCAATTAGTATAATTCTATATTTTCTACCTTTTTATAAGGTTCCAGCATGGCTTTTAATTATTGTACTTGTGACTATGGTTGTTAATTATTTTATATCTCATAAGATATATATAAATCTTGAGCAAGCACAAGAAGCGTATAATGAGTCAAGATATAGGGATTATTATCTTCAACGTGTCATTCAGTCAAATGAACAGGAAATGTCTATACGTATGTTAAATGCATCGGATAGATTGCTTGATAAATTAAGAGCCGAGCAGTCCAAGTCTGTAGGGTTCATAGAATATAGAGAGAAATTGAATTTTACTTCTAGATTTTTTCGAAATATTTTATCCGTTTTTAGGACAGGAATTCTACTTTATTTATTGATTACGTATGTGAAAATAGACGTGGCAGGTTTTGTGCTTTATCTTGGTATATTTTTGACCATAGATAATTTGCTCGATGAGTTTCATCTTTCTATTGATAATATAAAAGCACAGCTTCCTTTTATAAAAAAATGGCACGAATTTTATAAGACTCCTTATGTTGAGAAAATTTTGAAACAAAATAATACTGAGCATGGGAGTGTATCAGCTGTTTTGGGAAATAATAGTGCTGATGAAAAACATTCTGATGTGTTATTAGAAATTGACAAACTCTATTTTTCTTATCCTGGGGGAAGAGAATTATATAAAGGCCTATCAATTGAGGTGAAAGAGGGAGAACGTATTGCCATAATAGGAAAGAATGGTTGTGGCAAAACCACCTTAGTGAAATTACTTGCAGGTCTATGTACGCCTAGTTCTGGCTCTGTGAAAATAAATAGCAATAGCAGTCGGCCAATTGTTTCAGCTGCCTTGCAAGAGGATAAACTTTTTTCATTCACTCTTCGTGAAAATCTCATTTTCGATAGAACTTCTGCTTGTTCAGATGAAAGAATTATGGATGTTCTCACTTCGCTTGGGTTAATGGACAGAATAATGTCTTTGCCGGATAAGCTTGATACATATGTAGGTAGAGAACTTGATGATAATGGAGTTAATTTCTCAGGTGGAGAGAGCCAACGTATTTTGATAGCGAGGGCTTTACTTTACGATTCTGATATTTTATTAATGGATGAACCTACTGCAGCACTTGATGTAAAGTCAGAATATGATCTCTATAAAGGAATAGAGAAATTGGCAGGAAATAGGACAATCTTCTTCGTTTCTCATAGATTAGCATCAACCAGACTTTGTAATAGGATAATTTTCTTCGATGACGAGAGAATAGTTATAGGAACACATGAAGAGCTATATAGAGAAGTTTCCGCATATAGAGAAATGTATGATATTCAAGCTGATGTATATTTGAGTAAGGAGGAAGTATGACTAGAAAAATATTATTAATTCTTAAAGAAAAACCAAGCTTGCTAGTTCTTATGATTTGTCAGACGCTTCTTCTCAATCTTGTGAAATTTTTTCCTCTTATTTTGACTGCTGAAGTGACAGCAGCCCTAATCAGAAAAGATTACAAGAGCGCACTTTTAAGTCTTATTGTAATACTTGTTCTAATGTCGTTTTCAGAAAATATTTCATCATATATGTGGAAATATATTTCAGTGATAATTAGTAAATATAATAATCAGAAAATTGCAGATTTGAATAATCTTGCAATGACGGTTTCATATGAGAGCTTGCAGCAAAATAATTTACGAGGAAGAATTCAAGATAGTAAAGATATTATTTATTTTGAGTATGATTTTTCAAATATATATGAAATGGTCATAAATTATTTGGAGTACTTTATTCAGATAATGATGTCTATTTATCTTGTTATTCAGCTTCTTTTACAAGGTATAAATGGCAAGTATGGGCTGCTTCAGTTTTTGATTTTTCTTCCGATGATTTTCGCATTTATAATTAAATCAAGAGTTCAGAAACAAAGTGAAACCAAGCAGACTGAATTACTTGAAGAGCATAGAGTAATTGAGGGAAGCCTCAGTTATTTTCTAAATGGAATTATCAAAAACTATGCAGAATATCCTATATATCATATTTTTAAGCTTTTCCATTTTCTTTCATCTCGTATAGAGAAGATGGGTGCTGCCAATGTTGATTATTTTATGAAAACAAGAGGTTTGAGAATACGTAAATATAGTGTTCAAGCAGGGTGCATTGCGATAGGTACTTTGTGCATTTACATACTTGTAATTGCCAAAGCACATTTGGGTCTAATAGCTATTTCTATGGTTCTACCATACATACAGGCTTTTTCGCTATTTCAAGATGGAATATTTAATGTTGTAAAAAATAGTGAAGATTTACGTTTGGCGATGCCATATATTGATAGGATAAATGAACTTCTAAAGATAGAAACTGAAGATATAGATAGTGGAGAAAAGGTTCCAAGGGGAGAGCCCATATGGCGCTTCGAGAATGTATATTATAAATATCCTAACTCGGAAAAGTGGGCGCTTGAGAATATCAATTTTGAATTGGGTGGAAATAGTTTATTTGCGCTTGTTGGAAGAAATGGTTCAGGAAAAACAACTCTTGTAATGCTTTTGTCTGGTTTGATTAAGCCGACAAAGGGATCAATCTATTACAAGGGCGTGAACTTGGATAGACTGAAAATGAGAGATTATAGACAAGAACTTGCTGTGGCTTTTCAGATGGAAGAACTTTTGCCAATTACTTTAAAGGAAAATTTCTTTGCGGATAGTGAGATTGAAGAAAGTAGAGCGATAAATATTTTGCAGAGACTTGGACTTAGGAAACTTGAGCGAATTGAACATGACGATAATCTCGAGGCGAGTGAGTTTAGTGGGGGAGAAGAGCAGAAAATATTAATCGCGAGAGCGCTTTGTAAAAGTACAAGGGAGGCTTTTATTTTAGACGAACCGAATAGTGCCTTGGATGTTTTTGCCCAAGAGAGGTTATATAGAGAAGTTTTGGACTTAAAGGGAAATAGGTTATTAATTTTTATTACTCATCAGCTTAGGGTCTGTCGAGATTGTGATCACATTATTGTTATTGATAAGGGGAAACTTAGTGGCCTTGGTAGCCATGAGGAACTTCTTGAAAGTAATGAAGCTTATAGAGAATTGTGGTTTCATCAAGAAAAATTATATAGTGAGGCATGATTATGTGTCTTGAGGGTTTTTAATTAGATTTTTCGATAATTGTAATGTATTAAAATGGCTTGCTTCTATTGAGATTTATATACCGTCTCCAATAGTTAGATTTTTAGGTCTAACTTTTGGGGTCACATCATCAAGGGATGTGAGTCTTTTTTATGCATAATTGTAACTTAGGTGCAGATTAGCTGTTTAGTGGTGTATATATTTAGTTAACTATTCTTCACGTTTAGTTATTGTGTAAGTGGCCCAGTAGGCGAGTTCGGCACGACCTTTTTTGTAATCGTCTCTTGTTATATTAGTAAAGGCATAATTTCGGATAGTTAAATTGCTATTGTCTTTTTGAAGTAGGAAGCGACGGTTATAGAGTGAGGCATTTTCAGCTTGAAGCTTACTTTGTGTGCCATGTTTATTACTTGAAATATTTTTATAATGCTTGAAATTGTTGTTTGCTTCTTTTTCGCTAATCACTATGGACTTAGGAGAAAGAGCTCCATTTTTGGCTAGACTCAAGCTACTTATCGAGAACATTTTGTCCTTGCGAGAAAGCTTCCGCTTCGATTTGTCTTTTTTTACAAGCCCAGAATTAATAGTGATTGAATAATTAAATTCACCATGTTTAGGGCAAGTGAGTTTCCCATGCATATGTCCATATTGGAAGAGTTGAAGAGGCTCTGTACTTAAGAGTTTACGATTACAACTAGGACAAGTGAAGTTCATTCTGTGCGCTATGGAAAAGGCAGGAAAATTAGATAGATTTTCAGAAAAATAGTATTTACTTTTTCTTCTGAGATTAGAGTCTTGCGAGATATAATAGAGAATTCGTTTCAGATCTCTATCACTCAACATTTCACTTTTTCTTATTTTGGATATATTGCTAAGTAGTTTCTTCTCTATATGGACTTCTTCATTCTTTAAAAGAGTTTCTTTTAAATCAGAGTTAGGTACCATAAGGGATGCTTCTTTGTTCTCTTCATTTTTAAGTTCGGTAGAGATAGAATGAGAAGCCGATGACATATCTGACAATTTATCATCAAGATTGATTGAATTATTCTCATTTGAATTTTTAGAGAATTGCTCATAAATTTTCTTGATAATTGTGCTTAAGGAGTATTTTGCTCTACTATTAATGATCTTGGAATTAGAATGAATTTCTATATCTCTATTAGACTTGGATTGATTGGCTGCTCCTTGACTAATTTGTTCTTGTTCACTTGAAACAGTGGAGCGAGACTTTCTTGGTCTAGCTGAGAAATGACTAACATTTATATCTAATTCCGATTGTGGTTCTTCTACTCGGATTATATCGGAAGATAATTCAAGTTGAGATTTATCTAGCTTATCAGAGTTCGTTTGATTACATGGATCTACAGGCAAAGCTTGTCCATTAACAGACTTGAGTTTAGACTTGCTAGCTATGTTTATATTTTCTATTCCTTGATTATTAGTTGTCTCGGGATAAAACACTTGAAGTTTATCCTTGGGATAGGAGAAATTCTTATTTTCTCTTAGAAGCTGGTGGAGAGAACTTTTGCCTGCAAAAGCTAATTTATAATTATCAAAATAAAGCCGTCTGCCAAACTCGTTCTGTAGGGTGTCAATTAGGGGAACTAATAGATACTGGAATATTTTGGCAGTGTAATATGCATCATCTTCAGCGCAATGGTATTTTCTCGTTGACTTAATATCAAGGAAGTCGCACGCTTTTTTCAAAGAAACCATTTCATTAATTCCTATATAGTCGGCAAATAGCTTCTGGACATTGATTGTTCTAAAGGGGATAGACTCATCTAAGCCATAATATTTGAGGTTGTTACGGAGGGCTTTGTTATCTGAATTAGACCATGTAAGAAGAATTGTTTCATTTGGGGTATCATTTTCTGCGTGATTTGCTGCTGAAGATTCAGCCGACAAAATATCACTAGAAGTAGCATTAAAATGAGAGCTATCAGAGCTACACCAATCATAAAAGTTTTTAATTACGGTTGGAAAAGCGGTCCCCCGATCAAGATCTTCTTGTGTAACAGATATTGCTTTTGCAACATAGGGGTTCAGTATAGGCAGCCTAACAGGAATGATTCTATCTTGAAATCTGTCGATAGTTTGGAAATTATCATCTAATTTAACTGCGCCAATTTCAATAATTTCGCTATCTAAGTGGGATAAAGGGTTAGGAATAATAGAGTTAAGACCCAATGTATTAACTCTATCTTTGATAATTTTGTTGATATTTAAACCTCTTAATATATAAGAGGGAGGGACGGAATTCCATTCTAAGTCAAAAGCGATATATCGCATTAAATCTATTACTTCCTACATTTAAGCTAGCCAAGTTATTATATAACTTTTTGACTTAAAAAAGAAAGCAATATTAAGGGCGAAAAAGCTACCGCAACTTCTAACTTTAATTTGCATTGCACATATAGAGCTATTTTTTATATTTATCCATTGCCAAAGCAATCAGTCGATCTGTTTGATCAGCCATAAACAGTGGGATATTCAGCACATCATCATCAAGTTTCAGATTATCCAACGAAAAACGGATACGTAGTTTAACTTGATCGGGGAATAATTCTTTGAATTTTTTAAGGCTCTTGCTGGCAGTATTGTTTTCTGACTTAACTTCCACAGGGAAAATATCATTTTCACGCTGAATTAGAAAATCTACCTCATAAGGGGGATTTGTTTGTGTCCAGTATCTAGGAGTTACTTCAAACTGTGTAATCAAAGTTTGAAGTACAAAGTTTTCGCTTAAGGCACCCTTGAATTCGCTAAATAAGCGATTGCCCTCGCCAAAGGCAGTCGGTGCAAGCTGGGCCAGTCTGCGGAGCAATCCCGTATCTACTAGATAAATTTTAAATGCAGATAGGTCATCATAGGCAGCCACAGGAAGACCGGGAGCAGTGCTACGGTAGATTTTATGTACCAGTCGGGCATCTACTAACCACTGCAAGGCATCCTCATATTCACGAGCCCTTGCCCCTTCTTTGACTACCTTGTAAATAAATTTTTTGTTTTCTCTTGCCAGCTGTGATGGTATCGACTTCCAAATCATTGAAATCTTTGGGAACTCGTTGATGTTAGGATGCTTGGCAAAGTCATGCTCGTAAGACATTATAATTCCGGACAGAGCTTCTTGCATGGCGGAGACATCTCGAGCCTCCGTCCACATTTTTACGGATTCTGGCATACCACCAGTTATATAGTACATCTTTAGTTTCTCGTACAAAGGATTAAAAAAGGCATCGGGAATTGGTTCAATAGTGTTTACCGACTTTAGATATTTTGCCAGATTATCATCTTTATTGGCTAACAGAAATTCGGTGAAGGTCATAGGATCAATCTGCATGAAGTGCACTTTACCAACAGGGAAAGAAGAAGGTTTTGCCAAGGTAATTCCCAGGAGAGAACCGGCGCACGCAATGTGATATTGTGGTGCATTCTCACAGAAATATTTCATAGAATTTATGACTTTAGGGCAGTCTTGTACTTCGTCAAAAATAATGAGGGTTTTTTCTGGTATGATCTTCTGACCACTTGCTAGCATTAGATTTTGCAATATACGGTCTATATCTTTGCTGTTTTCAAAAAATTGCTTGTATTCTTCATTTTCGTCAAAGTTAAAATAGGCTGTATTCTCGTAGTAGCGTTTGCCAAATTCTTTAAGGAGCCATGTCTTACCTACTTGACGAACTCCTTTTAAAATTAGAGGTTTGCGATAGGGAGAGTCTTTCCAACTTAGTAGTTTTTTTAAAATTAGTCGTTCCATATATCCAATCACATTTTTATTATGAATTTTGTGTATATTCTCACATTTTTATTATATTATATAACAAAAAAGTACAAGTTTTTATATTAGGTACAAAAATTGTGTTTCCATCAGGTGCAGAAAATTTGAATGTTATAATACCTAAAGTTGGTACTCGGATAAAAATGAACCAGTGCCAAGATAAGAAGCGAGATTCTTGTCTGATAGAAAAAGATAAGTAGAGTGAAGTTGATATATTCAATCACAGCAAAAGTAAATGGATGCCAAAATGTGATTGTGAAAGTTTCGGGATGAATACTAATATATTGCAGTACCTCGTGGGTAGTGTAGGTATCAGTATAACACTGATATCCATATGAATTTTGGTGTTGCCAAGAATGTACTGAAGTAATTGGAAAATAAAGGAGTTATAAAAATATGAGAAAAATTCTTTTTGTCTGTCATGGCAATATATGTAGAAGTCCTATGGCTGAATTTGTAATGAAGAACTTAATTGAAGAAAGAAATTTGACAAACGAGTTTGAAATTTCTTCGGCCGCTACCAGCACTGAAGAAATAGGTAGCCACGTTTATCCTCCAGTAAAAGACTTGCTTCAGAAGCTTGGGATAGATTGCTCTGAGAAGAGAGCAAGACAAATGGAAAGTAAAGACTATGACAAATATGATGAGATATATGTTATGGACTTTCGCAATATAAGAAATATAGCCAAAATATGCACAGATAGAGATCATAAAATTAAACTTCTTAGATCTGTTTTATATAATGAGGATGATATTGAAGATATTGGAGCAGAAGATCTTGAAGTTGAAGATCCTTGGTATACAAGAAATTTTCAAAAGGTCTACGATATGATTTTAGAAGCCTGCATAAAAATACTTGAAGAATAAATAAAAAAATATTAAATTGAAATTAGCTCTTCGCAACTCAAGTGAGACTCGGAGAGCTTTTTTCTTAAAAAGACATTAGTTAAGGCATCAATTTTCGTTTACAAAAAGATAACAGAATTGACTAAAAAAAGTCCACTTTGATACTTGACTGAATATATAGTGGGTCTATAATAGCTACAAAAGTCAAAGAAAGTCAAAGTCAAAAATAAAGATTGTTTTTGTTGGTTAATAAGTATTAAGTAAGTATTTTAATTAATTGGTTTTATTTAATTGATGATGATAAATATCAAAATTTTAGTAATTTGATTTATTTAAAGTATCAAGAGGTGAGAATTGTGGCGAGTTTAAGTGATTTTATTGAGAACATGATTAAGGAAATGATGAGTGATAGCGATGGTTTCGTAGAGATTAATAGAAATGAGTTGGCTCAAAAAATAAATTGTGTTCCATCCCAGATAACTTATGTCTTGACCACAAGATTTACTAATGGTCAGGGATATGAAGTAATAAGTAGACGCGGTGGTGGAGGTTCAATTCGTATAAGACATGTAATAGATCTAGATAATGGAGCTGCCTATATAATGCACGCGATAAATTCGCTCGAGGACTTAAGTCAAATGTCTCAGCATATGGCAGATATAACTATTGGAAATTGCTTGGATTATGGAGTTATTACAGAAGATCTTGCCAGAGTGATGAAGGCTGCACTATCCAATAGGGCACTTAGCTCAGTTGAACCAAATGAGAGAGATGTAGTCAGACTGGGGATATGTAAGAGCATGCTACTTCAAATAGCATTGGATAACAAATAGTAGTTAATAGACAGTGGCAGTAGTTAAGAGAAAATTAATTACAAAAATTACTCGTAACTTATTTTAAGTGAAGAATAGACTTATATATATTTTGAAAATGACAGTGGAGGAAATAAAGATGAAATGTGATATTTGTAAAAGTAATGAAGCTAATGTTGTTTATAGACAAAATATAAATGGAGATAAACAGACTTTCCATTTATGCAGTCATTGTTTCGGACAAATTAGAAAGAGTAAGGGAATTGACTTTGGTAGTGACCTTCTTAACTCCGATTTTAATCAGGCCTTTGCCAATATGCCCTTTGGCTTAATGTCTAGACTTGGTAATATGGCACACGCATTTGATGATAATTTTTTCGATGGAATTTTCTCGTTCCTCGGTGGTTCAGGTCCAATGTCTTTTGATCTAAGTCCTTTTATGAGATCTAGATCGATTACTGGATTTAGACCAGTTAATACGGATAAAGATGAAGAAAGTACTAATAATGGCGGAGAACTGAATTTAAGGGATAGAGATAGTGAATATTTGTCAGAAGATACGCCCATTCAGAATGGAGAGATAAATGAGCTTGATGAAGAAGCCAAACTGATTGAGCGTTTGGCTCGAATATCGTATGACAAGGAAAAGGGATTTACGCTAGAACTTGAAGAAAATGATAGCAAGGCGAATGAAGATAAAAGATCCGAGCTGAAATTGCTTACAGCCGATTCTTTAAATAAATTAATTCAGAATTTGGATAAGCACAAGGCTATTGAACTCGTGCAGGCTCAAAAGAATTTGGCAGTAAAGAATGAAGAATATGAGAGAGCTGCCGAGTTGAGAGATCTTATTAATAAGATGCTTGATGATGAGACCGAGGCGAATAATTAATTAGGAATAAATAAAGAGAATATAGAAATTTGACTTTTGACTACATATATTTGATGACTAGAAGTTAAATAGAAAATACAAGTGATTATTTATACAAGGTAAAAATGAGGTGGAATTATGAGATATGTGTTGAAACAAGCAACTTTAGAAATGTTGGCAGAGGCTTATGGCATTGCCCGAGCATATAAGAAAAATGGTATAGGAACAGAGCATGTCCTTTTAGCTATTTTGAAGTCACAAAATGATGACTTGTTACAGAAACTTTTTGCAGAAGCTGGTTTGAGCTACCAAATTGTGGAGGAACTTTTAAACAAGGTGTACCAGGTTGAAGGCCCTGATACTAACTTGAAACCAGAATATGTGAATACTAGGACAGTGGTAGAGGCTCTTACTCCAAGAATGAAAAAAATATTGTCAGTAGCATATGAACAGGAGTGTCAAGATAGAAATAGTGGGATAACTATTGCAGATGTTTTTTTCGCTCTCATTGATGAGGGTGATAATGTCGCAAGTCGCTGTCTTGAAGAATTCAAAGATATTGATTTTGAAAAAATGAAATTTCAGTATAGGAATTTGATGTTTGGTAGAAATAATTCTAGTCAAAATCCTATGGAGTCCTTTTTTGGATTAATGAATGGCAATCCTTTTGCAAGCGATATGGGTGACTTTAAGTCTTCTAATATGTCAGCTCGAGGCTGGAGAGCTAGAGGTGATAGGCAGGGGATCGATGAAAATTCAAATCTTGCTAAATATGGTATCAACTTGACAGATATGGCAAGAAATAAAGACTTTGATCCAGTTGTTGGAAGAGAGGCAGAAATAGATAGAATACTTCAAATACTCTGTAGAAGAACCAAAAATAACCCTGTTTTGGTGGGAGAACCTGGCGTAGGAAAAACTGCAATAGCCGAGGGTCTCGCTTCTAAAATTGTTTCAGGTGGCATGCCCGATTTATTACAAGATAAAGAGCTAATATCAATTGATATGACAGCGATGCTTGCTGGTTCAAAATATAGGGGAGATTTTGAGGAACGTATTAAGGGAGTCTTGGATGAGGCAAAGGCTGCCAAAAATGTAATTCTATTTATAGATGAGCTTCACAATATAATTGGTAGTGGTGCTAGTGGCGAAGGAAATGGTATGGATGCAGCTAATATCCTTAAACCTATGCTTGCCAGAGGAGAATTGCAGGTAATAGGAGCTACCACCCTTGATGAGTATAGAAAATATATAGAAAAAGATGCAGCTCTTGAAAGACGCTTCCAACCTATAACCATTAGTGAGCCTAGCGAAGAGGATACGATTAAAATTCTAAAAGGAATAAAAGATAAATATGAAGCTCATCATAATGTCAGGATAAGTGATGAGGCAATAGAGGCTGCTGTACATTTAAGTACAAGATATATAGCAGATCGTTTCCTCCCAGATAAGGCGATAGACCTTCTTGATGAGGCTGCCTCTAAGATGAGAATGCAGACATTTGTTGAACCCAAAGAGATCAAAGAGCTTCAAGAGCAGCTAAAAGAAATAGATTCAGAGAAGCGCCTCAAGGCAGAAAAGGAGGATTTTGAAGCAGCTGCCAAATTGCGTCAAAAAGAACTACAGTTGAATGATGAACTCAAGAGAATTTCTGCGGATTGGAAGTCGAAATCTGATTCTCAAAATAATATTCTTGGCGAAGAAGAAATAGCAGATGTGGTCGCTGCATGGACAGGAATTCCCGTAAGACGACTCACCGAGAGCGATAATGAGAAGCTAAAAGATCTTGAGAAGAATCTACACAAGAGAGTAATTGGACAAGATGAGGCTGTCTCGGCTATAGCCAAGGCTGTGCGCAGAGCTAGATTGGGACTTAAAGATCCACACAGACCAGAGGGTTCATTTCTTTTCCTAGGAACTACCGGTGTCGGTAAGACTGAACTTGCCAAGGCTCTTGCAGAACTTCTTTTCGGTGATGAGAATGCACTCATTCGTCTAGATATGTCAGAGTATATGGAGAAACATAGTGTCGCTCGTTTGTTTGGAGCGCCTCCAGGATATGTCGGTTATGATGAAGGTGGGCAGTTGTCAGAAAAAGTTAGACGTAGACCTTATTCAGTCTTGTTATTTGATGAGATAGAAAAAGCCCATCCAGATGTATTTAATGCCCTTCTTCAGATCTTAGATGATGGCAGATTAACAGATGGTCAAGGTCGAGTAGTCAATTTTAAGAATACTATAATCATTATGACCTCTAACATTGGTTCTAGTCGCATGAGTCTTGAAAATGGTAGGAGCATAGGCTTCGGTAAGGAAAGTAAAAATGACACTGATCTATATGGTGGAAAATCGTATGAGGAAGCTAAGAAAGAAACAATAGATGAGCTCAAACAGCATTTCCGTGCGGAGTTCCTAAATCGTATCGATGAGATCATATATTTCCATATGCTCGATAAGGAGGCTCTACTTAAAATAACTTCAATCCTATTGGATAATCTGAGAGTTAGAAGTCAGGCAGTAGGTATAGGGCTTGAGTATTCAGAAGAAACACTTAATCTTTTGGCAGAGAAAGGCTATGATCCCCAATATGGTGCTAGACCTATGCGCCGTACAATACAGTCGTCGATACAGGATTTGTTGAGTGAAGCAATTTTAGATAAGGTCGTAACAGAGGGGGACACTGCTTTTGTTGATGTTGAGAACTCTGACTTTGTAATAAGAAAGATGAGCGAAGCAGATAAAGAAAGGGCGGTTTCCAGAAAGGATATTATCTGCATTGCCAGTGATGATAGAGATAGCGAAGAGATAGTTCATGTGATTGAAGATGATAAAGAAGAAGCGCAAGAATAAAAGAACATAGAATTTAAAATATTGAATTCTTTCCTGCCTCCCATTTTGAATTGTGAAAATTGGGGGGCAGGCTTATTTTGTTTGGATATTTAGTCTGTGGAGCGTAAGCTTGTAAGTGTTAGTTTATTAAGATGGAGCGCGGTGAATGAATTAAGTGTATAAATTTTTAATAAAAATAAAATAATTCACTAAACAACTTATTATTAACAATATAGATAACAATATTAAATTTTTGCTTGTTATGATTACAACATTAGTGTGTCTAAAAGTGCAGATAAATGAGTTAGTTATAAATATTTTGTTGGTGAAAAATGGCTAGAATATGTTTTTATTGTGGAAAGGAATTATCTGAGGGTGAGAGCTGTAACTGTCGTAAGGCTCTTGAACTTAGTGAGGAACGAAAATTAAAAAAGGAGAAATTAGAGAAATCTAACTCTAATTTTTCTCAAGTCGAGAAATTAGCTAGAGAAGAGTCAAATAGTTGCGATGATTTATCTTCTATCTCTGAAACAGATGATAATTTGAATAATGCGTCTAAGACAGATAATACAACCAACAGTATTGATAATAATGTACTTCACGAGTATGAAATTAGGTCAAATAAGGGAGAAGATATTTCTATAAATTCTGATGATTCATCTTTTCATGCTAGGGAGAATGCAGATATAGACAGACTTGAAAAAAATGAATATGGCGATACTTCTAAATTTTCTGATGTGGAGAGCGGAAGCAAAGGTAAGAAATGGAAACTTAGCAAGCTTTTTTATTATTTGAATCATCAGAACAATAGCGAAGTAGATTCAGACGCTAAAGATAAATTCAAAGAGAAAGTTAGAACGACTAAAACAAATTTTAGTAAACAGTCCGAAGATATTTTATTTGACTCTGTTGATAAGTGTACACAAACTTTAAATAAGTTTTCTGAGCAGGTCAAACGGGGGGCGGGAGAATTTCACCGTTCTCATGGCAGACGAATTTTGTCATCAATATCATCCTTAGTAAAAGATTTTTTTAGAGGACCAGAGTATGTGATTAGAAGAACTAGGGATTTTAAGAGAGTAGATAAGATTATACTTATGATCTTAGTTTTTTTATCTCATTCTTTATTGATGTGGAGAATTGCAGCTACAACAAGTTTGGGAAAATTCTTGGATTATGCCAATGATACAGGGATGGTTTTTAGCTTCGCTCAATTGACGGGTATATTTGCGAGGGCCTTTTTACTGAGTGTTTTATTTTTTGTGGTCAGATCTATAGCTTATAAATTTGTTATATATCTTGGTTGGCGAGACAAGAAAATCACCAATGAACTTATTGATCTGCAATTAGGAGGATATATTTATTCTGTTGTATTTTGTTTGTTGGCAATTATTTTGGCGCAAGGAAGTGGCATTAGTTCTTTTTTCCTGATGGGTTTTGCCCTTGTAGTCCAGGGTTTAACTGATTATATTTACATTCAAGATTTTATGAATTATGGGAAGAATAAGAGTTTCCAGATTGTTGTGTATGCTAATTTAATGACACTTCTAATTCTTGCTATGTTTATACGTTGGGTTTTTCCATCGATAAGTCACTATTCAGTTATTTCTTGTCCGTGGTTGTGGAATTAAGTCTGAAATATATTGTGCTGATTTCGTATTGAATTAGTGTTAATTATTAAGTTTATCCAGTTTTTTGTTAGTTGTTACAAACTTGTAATTCACTATTGTGTTAACTGCGAGTATAATTCAAGAGAGTATATTTTAGTCCAGTTCAGTTTGGGTGCTTTTTTATTATTATTTTTTAATAGCCTCGATGATAGGAGGGGCTTTGGTTTATGAGTGATTCTAAGAACTCGGATGGTTTAAAGAAAGATTTAAATATTTTGGATAATTCTAATAATTTTAATAAAAATAATAAGGTTGAGGGGATGACCGTCGAAGATGGTAGTTCTCTCATTGAAATAAGAGATAAGGTTGCAGAACTTGATAAGGAACTTCTTGAAATTTTCGATAGGCGTTATCATCTTATGAGCAAAATTTATGATGCGAAGAAGAATCAGAATTTGCCTATTTTTGTTCCACAATATGAAGAGCTTAAGCTTCATGATGCTTGTTCCGGGATCAAAGATTATTATCTCAAGACCCCAAGTAAGTCTCTATATAAAAAGTTTATGCAACTTTCCAGAGAGGCCCAGTATCACCGCAAGGTGTTAGAGAATGATGATAATGTTGCATGGAGAGATTTATTTAGAAAGGCTAGACAGGCTGCTAAGAAGAAGGTCGAGAGAATTGCTGTTTTGGGAGATATCAATTCAATGACTGCCAAACTAGCAAGTCGTTTATATCCGGAGGCAGGTCTATCTTCTTTTGTGAATTTGAGATCATGTATTGATGCTGTAATAAGTGCGGGTGTCGATGCCCTAGCTTTATCTTATCGAGATGTCGATAGAGATACAGAGGCGTACATAATGCAGTTGGTTCGCGAGAGTAAGTTGTCGCTTATTAGAGCGAGTGAGAGTGAGACGAATTTTGCCCTTATGGGAACTAGAACGTCAAGTTTGGCCAAAATAAGGAGAGTTCTTGCTCACCCCATCCAGATTAAACAGTGTGAGGATTTTCTTAAACGTTTTGATTGGGCTATTCAGGAGGTTTCTCATCCAGCTTTTGCTGCTAGAGAACTTGCTCTTCTTGACGATCCTACTGTTGCAGCTATATCTACTATTGATGAGGCGAGTAGAAATGGCTTGCAGATATATGATACAGATGTTGACCGATTGACTGTCAGTCAGGATAGATATTATATTTTTGGCAGAGAACTTAGGATTTCTGAAAATGTCAATAAAATGACGTTGTTAGTAGAATTATTGGATAGCGAGGCATCGCTTTCTACTCTTTTACAATATGTTTCTGACAGAGGATATAATATTCATAGAGTTGAGACTGTAATGGCACCTTCTTCCAGTATTAGACGTATGGTGCTACTTGATTTTGAATTGAGATTTGCCGATGAAAGAATTATTGATCTTCTCTACCAACTTGAGGAAGAAAATTTCGACTATAAGATTGTTGGCTGGTATGAGAAAGTATAGACAGTTTCTTTCTAGATGCTTAGAGTTATAAATATATTAAACTGAGTTTTACCTTATAAAATTCTTTATACATAAACATATCGGAGGTATTTATGTTAAGCGGCCAAGATAGCAGTGCCTATCTCAGAAGACCGAGATGTAATGAAAGTCTTTTGCTAGTTATTGATGTGCAGGAAAGGTTAGTTCCAGTGATTGAGGCTAGCGAGGATTTAGTAGAACGCCACTGCGTTCTTCTTCAAGGCCTAAAGGCTCTTGAAGTTAAGACTGTATTCAGTGAGCAGTATCCTAAGGGTTTAGGTTCTACAGTAACCGCATTGTGGCCCTGGGTTGAAGAGGGAGACAGAAATTGTTTCGCTAAGACGAGTTTCAGTTTCGTTGATGCACATCCTGAGCTTATAACTGCTTGGAAAGAAGATGGAATTAATCATATAATTTTAACTGGTATGGAAACTCATATTTGTGTTTATCAGACAGCGAGAGATCTTCTTGCACTGGGATTTATGGTAACAGTGGTTAGCGATTGTGTTGGTTCAAGATGGAAAGAAGATAGTGATATGATTCTTTCTCTCATGAGACATATGGGGGTAAGGGTTATGCCTACAGAAACTTTGCTTTTTGATCTTTTGGCAGAGGCTGGTACAACTCAATTCAAACAAATTTCCCAGTTGATAAAATAGAAATCTGAGAAATGAGTAATATAGCTTGATTAAAATAACTTTATTAAAGGAACGACTTATCTCGTAAGAGTAAGTCGTTTTTGTATTTATTCTTGCTTAACGTAGAATTTTACAAATCGGAGGAGTGCTATGAGAAAAATTTTTATTATTTCTTTAACTATAGCATTGATCTTAATTGTAATATTGGCGACTGCAGGTTCAATTATTTTTAGAAACAATGAAATGAAAAATATCGAAATACTCAATGCTATCGATAGTCGCATTCTTCAAGATTATACTTTATCAAAACTTGAAAAGTGCACAAATATTGAGCAACTCTCTGATACTCTTAACAAACTTGCTTCTGAATATAATCGTCAAGCAGATGAAGGATTAAACAAGTTGTTGATTGATCTTAAACTTAACTTAAATGATTCTTGGAAAGATTTTGAAAATGAACTCAATTTACGTTGCGTGAACAAGCTAGGATTTACAATTCAAAGTGAAAATTTTACGAAGTTTTATCAAGGAAATATTATTGCTGATGGTTTAACTCACCAAGAAAAAATGGAAAACACATTGTATATGGCGATGCAAATTTACGTCTATGCTAAACAATCAAACGAAGATCTAATAAGTTATAATCCTACAATTGAAGATGTTATTAAGTTGGTAAAGAAGAATATTTGTTATCGCTCAATCATTAAACCATACTTGGATCAAATAGAAATAAAGGATAAACCTACTGTGCCGACTACAAATTATAGATCTGTTAAATCTCGAGCAGTAAGTAGAGCTATAGTTTGGTTTAGGTTTATTTAAGGAACTAAGTCTTTGCGGAATAGGGGTTTACAGAATTGGGGTTTACATTATATACTGTGGAAGTTATCTCATTTATTTCAGCTCGTCTGTAGATTTATCTTTGATAAGTCGTCAGGCGAGCTTTTTTATCTTCAATGCGTATTTTTTACAATGAACTGCATTGGTTTATTATATTAATGTTACAGTAAGATGGCGTAGCTTTTTCATGTAACATATAACAAATGTAAAGATTCATCTAAATGATGAGAAGAAAGTTTAGAAAGATAGAAGTATATATATCATTTACTGCTTATATACTCAATTATGTCTTATAATTCAGCACAGTACGGATTGATAAAGAAAAATTGAGAATTGAGTATTAAATATCCTGTCGATTTTTCTTATTATGATGTGAAAGGACTTAGCTGGTACAAAAAATGAAAGTTATTTCGGATAAATTAAGGGAAGAGCTCCTCTCTAGGGCTCGTAGCAGACGTGATAATTTGCCTGGAAGTTTAGGAGAACTTTTTGATGGACTTGAGAGTCTGGATGAGCTTAGGCAGAGTTGTTTAGCTTTTCTTTTGGCGGAGCTTCCGGAAACGGATTTGCTTAATTATGATTTGAATTTTTTCCTTGAACATATTGAGCAAAGTTTGAGATCTTGTTCTGTGGGAACTTGGGCGAATACTTTGCGTGATGAATTTTTCTTAGTATATATATTAATGCCTAGGGTAAATACTGAACCATTGGTATTACATAGAGATTATTTCAGAAAAGAGCTTGAAGATAGTCTAAAAGATTTGAGTTTGGAAGAGGCTATCCTTGAATGTAATTACTATTGTTATTCCAAAGGAACTTATCAGTCTACTGACGGAAGAACTGTATCGCCCCTTACCTTTGTTGATAGGGCAGGTGGACGCTGTGGTGAAGAATCAACCTTTGTTGTTTCGGTATTAAGAAGTGTTGGTATACCTGCTAGACAGATGTATTCTCCTTACTGGGCACATACCGATGATAACCATGCTTGGGTAGAGGCTTGGACTGGATCTTCATGGGCTTATTTTGGAGCTTGTGAACCGGAGGCAAGACTTAATTGTGGTTGGTTTGATGGGGCTGCTAGAAGAGCTAAGTTGATTTTAAGTAGAACTTTTTCTGAATTAAGTGTTCCTGGTGATGACTATCTGGCGGGGGCTATTCCAAGGGGTCTTGTGAACCAGTCAAAGGCATATTTTGCTACTCATAATTTAAAAATAAATCTTCATTATGGCGAAGAAATTTTGTCAAAGAAAATATTAAGTTTAAATATTCTAAACTATGCGTCAGATTCGCCAATACTAACACTTGAAGCTGACTCAAAAGGAGAGACTTCTGTTGATATATCTGAGGGTTCGCTTTTGATTTCTGTCACGCATAAGGGTTTGGTCTTTGAAAAGTGGATAGAGATTAATGAAGATTATATTTTTGATTTTGATCTCAGAGATATTATTTCTAATGTAATCTCATCTTTGGATTTGTCGCATACAAAGTTTGATTCTGATTCATTGCTTAAATATTTTGATGAGCTTAATGATGAGGGTGAGTTGTCAAATTCACGCTTAGAACAAAGATTAATTAATCAAATTCAACTGGAAATACTGAAGCTTAATGAGCGAGATCAGGGCTTATTTAGAGCACCGAGTATCAAGGAGACAAATGTTGAAGAGATTTCTGTTGAGGCTGCCGAGATTCATAAGAAGAAATTTGAAGAGGCAAAGGCTAAACTCGATGCAACGAACGATAGCTTCTTTAAGCTTGATGAAAAGGCTGAAGAAGATGATATAGATATGGGTCTTGTTAGGAATAAATCAAGAAAAAGAAGAACTAGAGAGAATATTCTCCACTGGGCAAGACTTAATATGCCGAGGGTGGAGAAACTCCTTGATGAAGATAGCGAAGATTTAACATACGAGCAAAAGCTGTCGCTTTTTACTTGCTTGTCAAATAAAGATATATCTGACATAAGTGAAGAAGTATTTTATGATCACGGGAGTGCTTTTTTGCATAAACATGAAGATCTTTCACGGGAAAATGTTACTGAGGAAGTGTGGGAAAAGTATATTTTGTCGCCTAGGTTTGAGCGTGAGAATCTGTCGGCGTGGAGAGGGTATCTTAACTCTTGTATCGATGATGAGTTAAGGGATAAGTGGAGAGAAAGTCCCAGACTTATTGAAGAATGGGTCAAGTCTAATGTTTCAGTTCCAAAAACGAGCGACTATGGTGGAATATATGTGCAGCCAGAGAAATGTATGGAGCATTTGAGAGGTAATGCTTGGAGCAGAAGACTTCTAACTTTAGCTATTTCTCGTTCTATAGGTGTGGCGGCATATAGTGAGAGCATGAGTCAAAGGGCGATGTTTGTTAAGGGCGATGCTGCTATTCCATTTAGGCAAGAGGATATTTTGCTGGAGGTGGATCCAAAAGAAAAGGCCAGACTTACTTTAGAAAAGAAAAATGAGAGCGATATTTTTTCTTATTCGTCGCAGTTTAGTTTGAAACAATTGGCTAGCGGTTCATGGAGACATGTGAATCCTGAGAATATTGATTTGAGTGATAATAAGAGTTCTGACTTGCTACTTGATCCTGGTATTTATGCCATAAATATTGTCAAAAGATTGCAAAATGGTGACCAAGTATTTACTAGAAAGTTCTTTTGTCTGGATAAGGGAGATGAGTTTACTTTGGTTATGAGTCTTCCTGAAGAGAGTGAAGATGTCGGCAGAATTAAGTTTGTTGATTTTAGACTTAAGAAGATGGACTCTTGTAGCTATGAGAATACTATTTCTGATAATAAAAATGAAGTTGTTGATTCTGGATTTAGCGAGATTTCTGCCAAAGAATTGTTTGCTGCTGGTCAAAGGATATTTATTTTTCTTGAAGCTTCGGGCGAGCCTTATTCCCACTTGATAAATGATCTTAATCGCTCAATTGGTGATTTGAAAAAATATTCTAACCTATTTACTTTCGTTGTGTCTAAAAAAGAAGATGTTTTGGAGGAGCGTTTGGCGAAATTTAAGGAAGAGCTAGGGCTCACGTCATTTTATCTTATGGATGCTGAACTGCCTAAGTATTTATATAATAAGTTTTGTTGTAGTTTGAGAGAGCTACCTATTGTCACATTGTTTGATAATGACGGGGGACTGCTTTTTTCCTCTACTGGTTACAGAATAAATACAGATCAAGAATTGCTTCAATATTTGCGACGCATCAACTGAGGGGAGTACATTTATGGGCGTTAGTAGAAAGTTAGAAGTGAGAGATGGTAAGTACTATCTAGGTGGCAAGGAATACCAATTGATAAGTGGAACAATGCACTATTTCAGAACGGTTCCTACGGCATGGAAAGATAGAATGCTTAAGATGCGAGCCTGCGGGTTAAATGCGCTCGAGACTTATGTGGCGTGGAATTTACACGAGAGCAAAGAGGGAGAGTTTTATTTTGAGGGTTTCGCAGATATTGAGCGTTTCTTGAGGACTGCAGAAGAAGTCGGGCTTGATGTTATATTGAGACCAGGTCCTTATATATGTGCAGAATGGGAGTTTGGTGGGCTCCCGGCGTGGCTTTTGAATGAGAAAAATATTAGGCTGAGAACGGCAGATCCTGTCTATCTTGAAAAGGTGAGTAATTTTTATAAAGCGCTTATCGCGAAGGTTCGTCCATTTCTCTCTACTAATGGTGGGCCAATTATTGCCTGCCAAGTTGAAAATGAGTATGGAAGTTTCGGTTGTGATAAGAAATATTTGGAATTTTGCCGAGACTTACTTAGAGAATTAGGTGTTGATGTTTTGCTATTTACATCTGATGGCGGCATACATTCTATGCTTAGTGGCGGAACCTTGCCCGATATTTTACCTACTGTTAATTTTGGCTCTAATCCAGCGGATAATTTTGCGGCACTCGACAGGCATAGGCAGGGCATACCTCATACCTGTATGGAATATTGGTGTGGTTGGTTTGATCATTGGGGGGAGAAGCACCATGCTAGATCGATGGATAGTAGTATGGAGCCTATAAAGGAAATATTAGACAGGGGCGACCATCTAAATATTTACATGTTTCATGGCGGGAGTAACTTCGGTTTTTATAATGGAGCAAATTATTCTGGGAAGTTGCAACCTACAGTGACAAGTTATGACTACGATGCTTTTTTGACTGAATCTGGTGATCCGACTGCAAAGGCATATGCTCTGAGAGAGTATATAGGAGAAAAATATGGTCTCGAACTTCCGGAGCTTCCCAAAATGGCGGATACTCTTTCTAGGAATAAGCTTGTGTTAACTAAAGAAGCGAGATTATTTGATAACTTGGACTTGCTTGGTAGAAGGAGTGAGTCCGCTTATCCTCTGCCGATGGAGGCTTATGGTCAGAATCTTGGTCTTATTCTATATAGGACATATGCTAAGGAGCGCTTATCAAAAGCCGTTCTTAAGATTCAAGATCCACATGATCTCTGCTTGGTTTTTGTTGATGGTAAATATATGGGATATAGCTACCGTGACGACAATAGGGTTTTGGAACTTGAGCTTGATGAGGCTGCTGATAAAGAGAAGGGGCATAGGTTTGATTTTCTTGTTGAAAATATGGGAAGAGTTAATTATGGGCCAGAGCTTTTTGATAGGAAGGGAATCACCTATGGCGTGATTTTGGATAGGCAATTTCTTTCGGATTTTGAAGTTTACTCCATTGATTTTGCTGCGGATAAGCTGGAGAGTGATGAGAACTTAGCAATTGGTGAAAAGGAAGCTAAACTCGAGTATGCAAGTGTCGTTGAGGGAGCAAGTTTGCCTACTTTATCAATTAATAGAGTTTCAAGTTTATATCGAGAAGACAAGGGTGATATCAATTTGAATGGCGAAGAAGCTGAAAAAGATATTAAGATTGAGGTCAATTCCTTGCATAGTGAGAGAGAGCTTGAGCCACGTTTCTATGAAACGAGTTTTAATATTGAGGAAGCTGCGGATGCATATATTTCATTGAAGTCTTTTACAAAGGGCTTGGTGTTTATCAATGGTTTCTTGCTTGGTAGGTATTTTAATCTAGGCCCGCAGAATACGATTTATCTTCCCAAAGAACTTCTTGAAATTGGTGTAAATACGTTGACTATTTTTGATTATTTTGGAGCTTCGTTGGTCGAGCTTGGGGATAAGGCTTATATTGAAATAGAAGAGCAGGCAGATTTGGGATAATAATATTTTGGATATAGTTTTGTGCCACTTAAGGCAAAAAGCCTCCGGTTTTGATATGTACTTCATTTATTTAAAAGGCAGTAAAGGGTGTGCATATCATTTCTTTGAACGGGGGCTTTTTTGTGTGATTTTTAAGCTTGTAATATATTTGATGTACTTTTACAAAATCTTCAGACTTTCGGTAATAGTGATTATTTAGTGAGAAAAAATTTAAAAAATATTAAGTGAATGACTTAAGAAAAAAGTTATAAAGTAAAGAATATGATATAATTACAAAAATGTAATTTTAATTATCTTTAATGTAGTTAGTGTTAAGAAAGGAACAAACGTGAATCGAAAAATTATTTTGAAATCAGTGACAGCTACTGCAATCGCTAGCAGTCTGGTATTTACTGCAACCTTAGCTCCAACTGTATTGCGAGGTGTGAATGGGACAGTGGCAGTTTACGCAGACACGATCGAGAACTTCCCTTTGAGCGAGGCTCAAGCAGTAATTGATTACTATAACGAGGGAAGAGAAGACGCTGCCAAATTAACTCTTGAGGATGTTCAAGACTTAATAAAGGTTTACAATGGCGCGCTAGGTTTGAATTCTGCATTGAATCAGGAAATAGTTTCGCCATCTTGGTTTAAGAGTACACTGACGGCGCATAGAACGAATCAGGCAACAGAGGGAAATAAATCTCAACGTCATGCTATCACTAGTACATATATAAGCCGTATAAAAGGTGGTCTCGGAACTAGGGCTGTGGATAATCTAAAGGGCAAGCTAGATCAAATAGCGCAGACAGTTGATCCGGATCCAAAGTATGACAGCGTTAGACAAGAAATTGAGGATTTCAAAAATAAATTAGATCCTAATACAATTTTGCAGGGCGATAAGTTAACTGAACTTTTAGATGAGGTTAAGGAAAATTTCACCCCAGAAAAGATTAAAGAAAAGAAAGACAAAATTGATGCCGAGAGTAATTTAGATAGAACAGGTGCGACAAGTGAAATTGACAACGCCGTCAATGAGAAAAATGCCGCAATCGAAGCATCTAATTTAACAGAAGAGGAAAAGACAGCTGCCAAGGAGAAGGTCGCCGAAGCAGCAAAGGCTGCAAAAGAAAGTATTCAAACTGCGGATTCACAAGATAAGATTGAGACAGCAAAAAATGAGGCTCTGACTACTATTGGAGCTGTTTCTACAGAATCAACTAAGAAACAGGCTGCTATCGATGAGATTAATAATAAAGTCGAAGAGAAGAAGAAAGAAATTGCGAACTCTGAAATGACCAATGAGGAAAAGCAAGCAGCAAATGAGTTTGCAGACAGGGCCGCGGAAGCTGCAAGAAATGCAATTAACGAGGCGACGACAGACTCCGTTGTCGACGATCAGAAGAACTCGGGTTTAGAGGCTATCAATGGAACACCTATGACTTCTAACTCTAAGCAGACTGCAAGAGATGAAATCGACGATGCTGTTCTTGCCAAGAATAGAGAGATTGATGCAGCCGCTTTGACTGAACAGGAAAAGCAAGCAGCAAAGGCTGAGGTCAAAAAGATAGCTAATGAGGCAAAAGATGCGATTACACAAGCTACAAGTAATCAAGACGTGACAGATGCCAAGAATAAGGGAATTGAGAATATCAATAATGTGTCGACTAGCTCTGCGGCTAAGAGAGAAGCAAGTGAGGCTCTTGACCAAGCAGCCGAAGCCAAGAAGCAAGAGATAGCATCTTCTAATATGACCGATGAAGAAAAGGCAAAGGCTAACGAGGACGTCGACAAGGCTGTTCAAGTAGCAAAAGACGCTATTGAAAAGGCTGCATCAGCAGAAGATATTGAACAGGCTAAGAACACAGGAATTAAGGCTGTTACTGATATACCACAAGTTTCAGCCTCCAAACAAACTGCCACCGACGAAATTGACAGGCTTGCTAATGATAAGAACACTGCGATCGACAGTTCTAACATGACCGATGAAGAAAAAGTTGCAGCCAAAGATGAGGTTAAGAGACTTGCTGATGAGGCAAAAGAAGCAATTTCCAATGCCAAGAATCAAGAGGAACTTAATAATGCTAAGAATGACGGAACACAAAAAATAAATGATGTATCCACTACATCTAAGTCCAAACAGTCGGCTAACGAAGAACTTGATCAAATTGCAGCAGCCAAGAAAGAAAAAGTCGCTACTTCTAATCTCACAGAAGAAGAAAAAGTTGATGCAAATCAAGCTATCGATAACGCAGTAAATACAGCCAAAGAAACAATTAACAAGGCAACATCATCCGAAGATGTTGAACAAGCTAAGAACACAGCTGTTCAAACTGTAAATGAAGTTTCAACTGTGTCAACAACGAAACAAGCCGCAAAAGATGCACTCGATAAGGCAGTAGAAGAGAAAAATACTGCAATTGACGGTTCAAGCTTGACCGATGAGGAAAAGGCTAGTGCCAAGGAAGAAGTAACAAAAGTAGCCACTGAAGCTAAGACAGCCATTGACGAAGCCACTACAAACGAGGCTGTGACAACAGCTAAGGATGCAGGCGTAGAAAAGGTCAATGCAGTGTCAGTGGATTCTTCAAGTAAGCAAGACGCGCTCAAAGAAGTTGAGGAAGCTGCCGAGGCTAAGAAGAAAGAAATAGCTTCTTCTAATATGACCGATGAAGAAAAAGAAGCTGCAAATCAAGCTGTTGATAACGCCGTAAATACAGCTAAAGAAATAATTAACAAGGCTACATCCGCAGAAGATATTACAAAGGCTAAGCAGGATGGAGCAAATAGCGTAAATGAAGTTTCTACAGAATCAACGACTAAAAAGACAGCAAAAGATGCACTTGACAAGGCAGTAG
Source organism: Bacillota bacterium (assembly GCA_023420115.1). Classification (GTDB taxonomy): domain Bacteria; phylum Bacillota; class Clostridia; order Saccharofermentanales; family Fastidiosipilaceae; genus JAEZWR01. Next base: position 158,349 of record JAEZWR010000029.1, read on the forward strand.
AAGAGAAAAATACTGCAATTGATGCTTCAAGCTTGACCGATGAGGAAAAGGCTAGTGCCAAGGAAGAAGTAACAAAAGTAGCCACTGAAGCTAAGACAGCCATTGATGAAGCCACAACAAACGAAGCTGTGACAACAGCTAAGGATGCAGGCATAGAAAAGGTCAATGCAGTGTCAGTGGATTCTTCAAGCAAGCAAGACGCGCTCAAAGAAGTTGAGGAAGCCGCCGAGGCAAGGAAGCAAAAAATATCTTCTTCCAATATGACCGATGATGAAAAGAAGCAATGGAATCAGAGTGTTGATAACACAATAGATATCGCAAAAGCAGAAATTGATGCTGCCAAATCTTTAGAAGAAGTTGCAAAAGCTAAGCAAGATGCTTTGGATAGAATTAGTATAACTGAAACTGAATCTCTTAATAGGTTAATGGCAAAAGAAGAACTAGATCGTATAGCTACTGAGAAAAATAAGGAGATTGATTCGTCTAATTTGACAGATGATGAGAAGCAAGTAGCTAGGTCAGAAATTGAAAAGATTGTGACGGGAGCTAAGGTAGAAATCGACACAGCAAATACAAATGAAGGCGTGTGGGATGCATATAGAAATGCCGAAGAAAAAATTGAGGCTATTTCAATCAAGTCTTCTGCAACAGTTAAAGAGACAGAAAGTAGTAGTACAACAACTAAGCCAGAGGCTACAAGTAAAAAAGTCACAAAGGGCGATAAACCAATTAATAAGAAGTCAATCCCCAAAACTGGGGAGACTAGCAACGTAGCTGCTCTAGTACTACTAGCTTCTTCTGCACTAGGTCTACTACGTTTCCGTAAGAGGAAGTTTGAAGAATAATAATTGTGAATAAATTATTTTTCACAATTTAATTTGAAGTTAAATACCTCCTTATCTCAAACCGATAAGGAGGTATTTTTTTGCTTGACGATACGCGGCAAGTTAAACAATTCAGGAATAAAAATAGCATCCGAGAGGCTTTTTTATTCTTAATTTAAAAAACTGCTATATAATTAAAAGTAGAAATTATATTTATTTTGAGGTGCTGCAATGCAAGATAATTTGGAACTACGAGCGAGAAATATTATCAAAGATTTAGATGGTGCGAGTGGCTTGGTTAGTAGACTTGAGGCGATATATGAACAAAATTCATATGCTAGAGAGATTACGAGGCATCTCACAGTGAATGACAAGGCTTATGGAAGAGAGAGGTTAGAGAGACGTAAGAGATTACAAAAAGATCTTATGCCAGAGAGAATGACTAAACTTTTTCCCGAAAATTTTGCTGATGAGAAATTTTTGCTCGAGGGATTAGAGATTAAACATTTTTCTGTTGGAGGAAAAAAGAGAGATTATCTTGCTGTGGATTTGAGTGCCTCTGTTCTTAAGGCTTTGACAATTAATTTGTGTTTGATGATACCGGTTCCTAGACTAAGTCAAGAAAGTATTTCTTTGGTTACGGAATTGGCTAAGAATGACAGACTTTCTAAGTCAGAACGTTTCGAGAGTTTAGTTAAGCTTCTTTGGAATGATGACAAAGATCGCAAGGTGCCACTTGTGCTGTACATGGAAGAGCGAGGGGTGGATAGTAGAAATTTGCTAATGGAACTTTGTGATAGTAAGAATAGTCGCGGAAGTGCTTTTTTATCTCAGGCTGCAAATACGATTGGGACGAATCCTTTTACTAAATTAGATGGCAAGACAAGTGCCAGACGAGAAGATGTGAGCAAGCAAGTTTTGAGTGAGGCTGATAAGACGGAATTGTTGGAATTTTTCACTCAGGCTATGGAGGCTGGGTACACGTTTATGATCCCGGAGAGGCTTTCTTCTGCTAGACGAGCAGATATGCAAGGTAAGACTCCTAGTGAGATGAACCAAAGATTGAATTCTTTCGGCTTGAATCTTATCGGGCTTGAGATTAGAGAAATTTTGACTTTGCTTGAGCAGGTAGAAAAATTTATTCCATGTCTTAGCTCGCCTTTTATTGTTGGTCATAGGGAATCTGCACTTATTGCAAGTTACATAGCTGCTATTGAACCTAGAATTAGTGCTTGTTATAACAGTGAGGGCTTCTATGATTTTTGTGCAGCTATAAAGTCTAGCGAGATTCTTGTTAATATGAGTGTGCCTAAGTTGCTTAGAGATTTTTCGATGCAGGATATTTTGGCGCTTATTGCTCCTCGTCCTTTGTTTTTGAATAATATTAAGAAAGCTCTTGAGAGAGATGATGCAAAGGACTTATATTACAGAGATGAAACAGAGTATAGAGAGAAGATTGATAATTTGCGAGAGGTTTATGCCTCATATGATGCCCTTGATAATTTGGAGACAGAGTTGGACTGACTTTCTGTGATCAGTGTAAGGAATTGTAAGGACTTGGGTGATGACTTAGGTGATAGCTTGGGTAATGGCTTGAGTTAGTGCCTAAATAATGCGAGATTTAGTTGATTGTGCTCAATATAATAATGAGATAATCTAATAACTGTTCAATTTTATAATGGGCAACGTAGAGGGAATAGAGATGATTGAAAATAAGACTCATGACAAGATTTTAGATAGTGCTTCGGTGGGGGATCAAAAGTCATTTTCATCTACAGAGTCTGCTGTAAGTTCGGGCAAAAAATCAGCTTATGGTTCTAAGGTTTCTTATGTTGCCAGGCTTTTTGATGATGAACTTGATGATATAGACATGGCAGACGAGACTAGTATATCTTCAGATAATGAAATGTTATATTTGCCGAGATTTTGTTTGAGTTCTCTTATACCTAAGTCGGGCTTGTCTTTAGCTTTTGCAGGACTGATAGCAGCATTTCGCCTCTATTTTAGAGAACTTGAGATTAAAAATGTATCAGGCAGACAAATTGATAGTATTGAAGATGAAATTAAACATTATGTTAGTCCGTTTATCTTATCTCCTTTTGGCAGAAATAATAGATTTATTCGTTTCGTCAGTGGGTGCAATACAAAAGAACTTGATTCTTTTTTACTAGATAGAGAAACACTTTCATACGTTTTGTGCAGAGAAGCCGCCTCGGCCAGATTGGCAATGATTGATGCCGATAGACCATTATTTGAATCTCAACTTTATGGTCAGGCTCAGAAACTGGATGAGGGACAGGGAAGAAGTCCGGTTCTTGCAAGTCCAGATCACTTTGCCAGACAGACACAGACGCCAGTTATTTTAGTCATTGATGCAAGTGAGATGCGAGGACAGATAGTTCCCTTGCTCAAGGGAGCTATGGCATATGCTAGACCAGCGAATATATCTGCAGTGATCTTAAATAAAATGGATCCTGCATATTATTCTGATCTTAAGACTCATATCGAGAATGAGTGTAATATTCCTGTCTTAGGATATATCCCTTTCAGAGAAATTTTTGTTGATCTCGAAGCTAATTATTATGAAACACCCTTGGATATGAACATTTTTAGTAATAGAGTGCAAGAACTTGCTGAAACTATTATGGATTGCGTGGATATGGATAATCTTTTTGCTATTGCCGAAAGGGCTAGCACTTTGAGAGCATATATAAGTAAAAGTTTATTTCAAGTCCAAAAGGGTTTGGGAAGCAAATCACTAGAACTTAATATTGCATATACGTATGATGAAGCTTTTGATGATTGTAGTAGAGAAAATTTAGATATGCTACGAGATCTAGGAATTAATTTGATTCCTGTTAGTCCGCTCCATGACGATATTCTGCAAAACAATATTGATGGCTTATATTTAAGCTCATCCAAACTTTTGAAATATCGCAAACAATTAAGTGACGGCAGAAAGTTTAATAAGTCTTTGCAGTATTCTGCGATGAGGGGCTTACCCATTTTCGCGGAAAATGAGGCTTATCTTTATACTAGCCAAGGCTTCACTTTATCTGATGAGAACATTTTTTGGCCGATGTGCTCAATTACACAACATAGGCATTTAATAAATCGAGAGATTGATACAAATGCATATGAATATATTAGTATGACTAATGCAGTGAATAATTCTGTTGCTGGAATACATTGGACTCTTAAAGGGGTTGCCCGTTCATATCTGCTGGATGCTGACTGTGGCAATGCTATGAAAGTCAAGTTAGAAAGAAATAGACAAAGTAGACATATGGCTTTTTCTAGTGCCAATGTTTTTGCGATACCAGGAAAAGTATATTTTATGTCAGAGCCAAGAACTCTTCTTCGTTTCGTATCGTCTTGTCTACAATATAAGGAAGATTGTATGAATAGGCAGTTCGAAGATACAGAAATTTTTCCTGCTATAAATGAAAGATGAGTTAGAAAAACAATTGCTGTAAAAAAGTGTCTAATGAGAAATGATTCGGCAATAGACGATTGGTCTGTTTGTGGCTGGATTACATATAATTTTCTTTGAATATATAGGACAATTGTAAACAATACGCAATTTAAAAATTAGATATAGATGCAATTTATTTGCAAGTATTTTAGTAATATTCATATTTATTTCATAAAATAAAGATAAATTTTTTTATAATGAGACTGAAATTTTTGAAGTCTCTGTTATAATCATGAAAAGATGTTAATGAAGATAATGCTGCCCTCCTTACAGACAGATTATCTTGGAATATGAATGTGGAATGGAGAGAATGATAATGTTAGTACAAGAAATTATTGGTGCATTTACAGGTCAGAATCGTCGCGATAGAAATCGTGCTGTTACAGTAGCAAGTACATTAGGCGTATTTGCAGGTGCTCTTGCAGGTGTTCTCTTTGCCCCTAAGTCTGGTGCTGAAACTCGTCAAGATATTAAGGATGCAGCAGTTACAGGTGCAGAAGTTGTAAAAGATACAGCTGTGAAAGTTGCTGATGCGACAGCAGAAAAGGCCAGCGAAGTTGCAGAGTATGCTAGCCGTAGATTTGAAGAATTCCGCGAGGCTGCTAAGGAAGTTGGCGAAGATGTAGATCGCAAGGCTAGAGAAATTGCTCGCAAGGCTAGAGTAGCTGCTCGTTCTGCCGAGGAAGAAGCAGGTAAGGTCAAGGACGATGTTAAGGATGCCGCTGATGATGTTAAGGAATCCGTAAAAGAGTCTGCTAAGAAGGTCAAAGAAGATACCAAAAAGGCTTAATAGACTGAATTTTTAGGAGGGTGGTCTGTAGTGGTGCAGATACACCCTTTTTATTTATATTTAGCTTTTGAGTATAGGTATAAGGAATTGTTTTAGGAAGAAGAAAGTATGAATATATTTGTTCTTGAATCAGTAGTTAGAGTTTCTGAATTATGGACGGGTTTATTGAGCTTGGCTGGAGTGGCAGTTCTTGTTTTGCTTGCGATTTTAATTACTAAGTTAATCAAGATATTTGCTACTATTGCTAAAGTTTTAGAAGATGCAGCACCGTCAATAACATCTACAGTGGATAAATTACCTCAGACTATGGATAATGTAAATTTGATTGTAGGTAACATAGTCGATATTACAGATGATGTCACAGAGGCAGTATCACCTTTGATGGCAAGTACTGCTGAGGTTGGTAGTAGTGCGGAGAAATTACTTACTCGCCTGAATACATTATTATCTGATATCGTCGGAATAGCGCATAATGCAGTTCATTATTTTGATAGATCAGAGCGCGAGAAGAGAATTGCTGCCAATAGTTCTTGGAGTCAAGTTAGCAAGGCCGCCGGAAGTGCATATACAGCATACAAGGCTCTAAAAAAGGCAGGCCTAATAGGTGGCAGAAAATAAATTGCAAGCTACTTAGATTAGATTTAGTTTTTAAGTTAATAGTTTTGTGATAGTTAAGAGATCCCATAATAGGGGTCTCTTAATTTATAATATTGTGTGTATTATGAATTTTAACCTATTAATTAGGAGGAATTATGAAAGATAAAAAATTGGCACTTAGGTCAGAGGTGAGATTAGAAGATACTTGGGATCTTACACAAATATTTAAGACAGAAGCCGAGTTTGAGCAGATGTTAAAAGATCTTGAGGGCGATATATTGGATGAGTTAAAGTCCTATAAAGGTAGACTTATTGAATCAGCAGATACTCTTTATAATTTCCTAAAGACAAATGAAAAATTTACTAAGATGGTATATAAGGTTTATATGTATGCCCACCTTTCGCACGACGTAGATGTTGCAGATACGAAAAATGCAGCTAATTATGCGAGAGTAAATCAGGTACTAGCCAAGACGGATGCAGTTTTGAGTTTCGTTGATCCGGAGCTTATGAAGCTGACAGAAGAAACTTTAGAGAAGTTCTATGTGGATAAAAAAGAACTTGAATTATATAGACACCATTTCAAAGTTCTATTAAGACACAAAGATCATACTTTGAGTGAACAAGAAGAGTATATTATTGCAAAATTTGCTCCAATTAAGTCGGCTGCCAATATGATTTTTTCAAAATTGACAGATGCGGATATTGTCTTCCCAGAAATAGAAGATGAAAAAGGAAATAAGCATCAATTGTCTGAGGGACTTTATAGAGTGTATATGGAGAGCAAAGATAGAACTCTGCGCAAGAATGCTTTTGAGACATTACTTAATACCTATCACAGTTATAGAAATACTTTGGCAGAGTCTTTGTTTACTCAGATTAAAGGGGATAATTTAACTGCTGAATTGCGTAAGTTTTCTAGTGCTAGAGAGGCAGCGCTATATAATAACCAGATTCCGGAGTCTGTTTACGATAGTTTGATTGAAGAAGTGAATAATGGTCTTGATGCTATGCACGAATATATGGCATATCGTAAGTCTGAACTCGGAGTAGATGAGCTTCATTTTTATGATCTATCAGTTCCTCTTGTTGAAGATCTTGATGATGTTAGCTTCACTTTTGAGGAGGCAAAGGAACTTGTGCTAGAAGCACTTAAGCCTTTGGGAGAAGATTATTGTAAAATTGTGAAAAAGGCTTTTGATGAGCGTTGGATAGATATTCCAGAAAATAAAGGCAAGAGGACAGGTGCTTATTCTAGTGGGGCTCAGGGTATGCCAGCATATATTTTGCTTAATTGGAATGGAACGCTAGATGCGGTCTATACTTTGATTCATGAGTTAGGGCATTCCTTGCATTCTTGGCACACGTGGACAAATCAAGAGCCAGTATATGCTGGATATGGTATTTTCTTGGCAGAAATTGCATCGACATTCAATGAGAATTTATTGACGGCCTATTTGCTTAAAAAGTATGAGAATGATCCGAAGATGCATAAATATCTTCTTGTGAATTACTTGAATGGTGTAAAGGGAACTGTCTATCGTCAGACAATGTTTGCAGAGTTTGAACTTAAGACGCATGAGGCAGCTGCAAATAATGTTGCGTTAACAGCTGATGCACTTGACGATATTTATGGCGAGTTGAGTTATAAGTACCATGGTGAGGCTGTAGAGAGGGACGCTTATCCTCGTTATGAGTGGGGCAGGATTCCTCATTTTTACTACAATTATTATGTATATCAGTATGCAACCGGATTCAGTGCTGCGACGATGTTTGCTGATAAGGTTTTGTCTGGTGAAGAGGGAGCAAGGGAAAAATATCTCACTTTCTTAAAGTCTGGACGTTCGAAGTCCCCTATTGATATTCTCAAGGAGGCAGGAGTCGATATGACAAGTAATGAGCCAGTGAGAAGAACTATTGATACTTTCAGAAGATATCTTGCTGAATTGAAGTCTCTTTAATATCTTTGAGAACGGGTTGAGAAAGTGCTTGTATTTCATTAATTAATTCAGTAGCTAGATAAGTTTAGAATAACTCGTGAGAGCCTTTATCTTTGGAATTTGTGTTAGGATTTACTATAGGATAAGGGACTCGCGAGTTTATTTTATTAGTGGTAGAATAAGCAGATACTCGGGAGACAAGAGAAAATCATGGAAAATTATTTATTATCATAGTTTTTCTTCCTTAGTATTTTAAGTTTCAGCTTGTGTTTGCACACTATTTAGGAGATAGTTCATGGCGAAAATTAGTGGTTCAAGTGAATATAGTAGAAGAATGATGAGTCTGACGATGCTTTCGGTTGTTGTTTTTCTTTATATGCTTGTATCTTTAATTATTTCCTATGCAATATTGATGCAACTTTTCCAGGAAAATAAGAGATATCTGAATAATAGTAATTCATTAAGTCAACAATTGAGTCAGCTTGAGGCTGAACGAGATCGATTGGATTCAACGATTAAGAAAATCGGTACAGATGCTTTTGTTGTAGAGATTGCGAGACAAGAACTTGGTATGGTTTCAAGTGATGAGATTGTTTTTGTCGATAATAGTATGGAGTGAATTTATCTTTGAGTTTAAAGATATAAACCATATTTGTTATATGAATCTTAGATTTTTGAATTGCTTTTTATTAACTCGCAATATTTTTTAAAACAAACTAACAAAAAACATCCAGTGTTATTATAGATACTTTGCAATATTCGATAGCTGAATTGACAAGAATAAAGTATGAATCAAAGTAGAACTCTAAAGTCTTAACTCAAGCGCCAGACCTCAATTTCAAGCCTACCATTAGAATGATGAACCTTGGCACCATCAATCATTACCGATAGAAGTGGCATCTCGTCCCCCTCATCATAAATAGATAATAGTTGCTCATAGTATCCCTCGAGACTTTTATCTCTGCCACGATTAAGATTTCTTCTCAGCTCTTTCAAGCCCTCTGGAGCAATTGGACAGACACCTGAGATAATTATGCGATCACGATCTATATCTCTTTTGATGTCGAGTATATAATCATCAATATTATGGTACTGAAAATACGCGATTAGTTCATTGGCGATATTGGCAATATGCTCTCTCTCCTGAAGCCGCTCAATTTTTTGTCTTTCCGAATAAGCTTGCTTATAGAGTCTATTATTTTCATTATTTTGGGCAGAACTAGACAAATTATCTTTGGGTTTTGTGCTTGGATCAGATTGCTGTTTCTGAGTTTGCTTCTCCTTGGCGAAATTTTTCCACCTTTCATAATCTTTGGCTGATACGTTTTTGTTAAGAGCCTTTGCTCTTTGATATTTTAAGCGCTCCTTGTTAATGCCCACATTAGTATTGTTTAACGATTCTCCGATAATTTCACTATTCTTGCCAGCTTCAGAGTCTATGGGATGTATTATCTCATTTAATAGTTCCATTTCATCTTCATCTACTTTTTCCCTATCATCATTTTCCGACTTTAGGAGATCGCTGATATCTGGAATATATGTTGAATTATCTATTTGCCATATAGCAGGAGCAAATTCTCTCGGTTTGCTACTGCGTAAGATAAATTTAATAAAAGAAAATCTTGATTGCTGAAAATGTTCTAAAAGAGTAGGAAGAATTGCAGCGACGAAGCCTCCAGAGAAGCCGTTATTATAAAGATTAACTCCCTCGTGCAAAATACCAACTTTTAAAATAAGTGCCATATGAAAATTACCAGCAATGAAACCAGCTAAGCTTCCGAAACGACCCGATATAGGAGACAGAGTAGTTCCAAAAAGCAGGGTAGTGAGAACTAAGGTGCTCGATGTTTCATGGCGAGCGAAGATGTTCATAACTATTACACCTAGCATAACAGGGAAACAATTTCTAGGATGTTTGCCAAATGCTGAAAAACCAGTAATGCATAAAATTCCACCAATGACAGGCCCAGATAACGTGCCACCTAGAAGTAGAACGACAGTCATTGCAATAAGTCCATTTAATGACATATTCATAAAAGTCGCAGCTAAACCATAAGTAGCAGAAAAGTCTGATATGAGGCGGCCCGAATCATTGAGAAGACTCGTGTAACTCTGGGACAGCTTTTTTATATTAGGCTCAATTAATAGGGCTGTTGCGAAGAGAAAAATAAAAATGCTAAGTAAGATGATAGCAAAAGCCGCGCTGGAACCGTTATACACTAAACTAGTACTTTGAATTTCAAGGCCAAAATAGTTTAGTAAACCGGTGCCGAGCATACCTATTATTCCAGCTGTGAAGCCGGCATTGTAGAGATTATAGCCTTGATGGAAACGCATGAATGAGGATGCTAGGGTCGGCATGATGAAACCTACAGTAAGACCAATGATGATCGCCAGAATGAAGCTGTGCCAAGGCTGAATTTCGATAGAACGTATTCTTCTGAGCAAAAGTGCAGTGGAACTAACTAAGGGTGCCAAGGAAGTTCCGAATAGAGAGATAAGTATGTGTTGGCGAAATTCTTGTCTCATGAATTTTGAATAAAGAAAAACTCCGAACATAATAGGAAGTGAGTTTATGAGATTTTTACCAAAAAATGAGAAGCCTGCCATGGTGAAGATGGCAGCAGAAACAGCTCCGTTAAATGGAATGCGATTAATTAGCAAGATTGTGCAAGACAGGAGAGCCATAAGTCCAGCATTCATAAAGGCTGAACCTTTATCCGCGACAAAAATGTAGTCTGTGACAAGCACTCCGGGGCTGGAAAAAATATCGAGCATGCCTTTCCAAATGTCTGCTGGAGATTCGAAAAGAAACGATACTAAACAGAAAAATATTGAGCAAATTATATAAGGAAGATAAGGAGAAAAGTCTGCTCCTAGTTTAATTTTAGATGTGAATTTAGAAGGGGTCGAGTATGACATAACGGCCTCATATCTATAGGTTTATATAAATAGAACTGCCTATTTATATGGGGAAAGGTGGTTTCGGACAATTCTGACAATTCATTTAATGATTTTTTAAAAATTATATATTAAAAGTTAGTTGTGGGGTGAGAAGATATATTTCATAAGATTAAAAATCTTGATGTTGGAACAATAAAATTTGATGTTTCATTTAAAATTAGTGAATGATTGTAAATGGAGATTATGGGACGGACTCTGGGTATCAGAAAGATGAATTTGAGTTTAAATCTGTCTGATAAGTTTGAGACTGAAAGAATAATGATGAAAGGGCTAAAGATATGCTGATTAATGAGTATGCTAGTAATGGTCATGAAATATTTAGCGATAGTGGAATTGATGAGCCTAATGATAGTTTGGAAAAAGCACCTTGTGAGAAGATTTTGGCAGTTAAAGGGCGAAGAGCGATAGTTGTTGTCGATGTTCAGAATGATTTTTGCGAGGGTGGTTCGTTAGCTGTTTCTGGTGGAAATGAGCTGGCAAAAAATTTAGCTGATTTTTTGAAATCAAATAGGGCGAATAACTATGATTATATTATTGCTACAAGAGATGCGCATATTGATCCCAAGGGTCATTTTAGTGTATCGCCAGATTATATAAATACTTGGCCTATTCATTGTTTGAAAGGAAGAGATGGTTTTGAAATTCATCCTAGCCTTAAGGAGTTTAAGTTTGACAATATCTTTGATAAAGGGGAGTATGAGGCGGCTTATTCTGGATTTGAGGGTCATGATTCAAATGGTCTTTGTCTTGATGAGTGGCTTAAGGATAGGGAGGTAAGGTTTCTGGATGTAGTCGGTATTGCCTGTGATTATTGTGTGCGGGCTACGATTTTGGATGCGCTTAAATTGGGTTTTGTGGTCAGGCTTCTCCGTCCTTTTACTATCGCTGTAAATTCTAGCGATATTGATAAGGTTTGCAGGGAACTTGAAGGGCTAGGGGTGGAGATATGTAGTGATTGTGTGAAGCCTTAGAAAGTTTAGTTTTGATATTCCTTTTAGTTTTATTTTTTGAGTGATTTAATGATTGATTTGTGGCTGATTTATAGCTGATTTATCTATTGGTAGCTAGTCTTGTTTTTTGTATTTGTTTTTTTTCTTGGATCTTTTTGCTGATATTTTGTATGTTGATGATGGTGATTTGTTTGAATATAGAATAAAAAAAAACAGACATAAGATTATGAAGTTCTTGCAACCTTGTGTAAATTTATATAATATTTTATTTATATAAATAGGGAGTGAGTCTGCCATTAGTGGACCGCTTTTTTTCTTTGTTGTGCCAATATATGATTTTTACAATCTTATGTTGCGTGATGTTGAATTTTTTTTCTTTGGAGGACTTTAATTTTTTTATGAGCAAAGGTGCATTTTTGAGAAGAATGAAGCTTGGTTTGACAGCTTTTTCTATGCTTCTAGGTATGACTTTTGTAGCTACACATGAGCTTGCAGCAGTTGATACTGCGGTTGCTCTTGATACGCACTATGGTATTGTTTCGCTGGATTTAGGTGATTTTAACTATTATGCTTTTGAAAAGTCTAAGGAAGTTGATTACGGTACTGATTATTTTAAATATGGTGCGGGAATCAAGATGAAATGGATTTTGCCCCCTGATGTTAAGGAGGGTGATTCTTTTACACTTGAACTACCAGCTGAGGTTAATGTTGATAACCAGCCTGATCCAAATAAAATATTTTTTACCGTAAAAGATCAAACAGCGCCTGATAATGTCGTTCTTAATGTGTATTTCAAGGAGCGCAAGGGCGAGCATGATATTTTGACCTTCGTTGCGACAAAGTATGCCGAAACAAAGGCTAACGGTATAAATTCTTATAGTGGTGATGCTGTTATTGGTAACAAAATAGATAGCTCTAAGATTAAGTCCATTTATAACTATGATATTGCAGCAAGTCAGAGTCGTCAGGAAAATGCACCTAAGACAGATTTTGATAAGAACAAAGATTATTATCAGGGATTTCGACCCAATTATAGTTATTTCAATGATTCTCCAAATGGAGAAGATACATCGAGCCATAAAAAAACTTTAACTTATAAGACTAAGTATATGAATGGCTTGGAGCGTACTCTTAATGACGAGACATCTGTCAGCTATCGTTCACAACTTTTCTACGATGGATATATGTATACCCGTTTCGGTGATCTTATGATTCAGCCGATTAAGGAGGATGCCGACTCTGTTACATATATGATTCTTTATAATGTTGCTGGTACTGGTCAGGCAGCTGGTGGTGTTACACAAGAATTCAGATTAAGTACAACAGGCTTCCCACAATACGATGGATATAGTCCAGATGGAAGACGAGGCAATCTTTCTCCATACAATGGAACATATACTAATTCAATGACTGTTTATCGCGCTCTTCCTAGACAGGGAACATCTGCCCCAAGAACTAAGCGACAGATTGATGCAACACTATTGGGAGAAAAAGTAACATTAAATAATGCAGCATTAAATCAATATAGTTCAACTTTTACATTCCCAGATGATGATAATACATATTATATTGAACTTAAGATGCGTAAGAGATCTCCACTTGTAAAGACACCATCAGGCGGCGATGGATATTTTATGGCTTTATTCCAAGATAGAAGAATTAGAAGATTTATTTTAGAAGATTTCTATCATGGAACAACGGGTACAGGTAACGCTGTACTTTCAGAAAACCCAGATGCTTATATCACACGTATTTCCCTAAACTTGACAAAAGTCGATGAAAAAGATCAGCCACTAAAGGCAGATGGAATTACCTTTACACTGCGAGACCAAGACAATTATGACATCGTAAAGACAGTATCAAAGGAAACTGGTACAGTAAGTTTCACAGGTTTATTGAAAAATCATACTTATACCTTAACAGAAACTACAGCCGCAGAAGGATATAAGAAGAATGAAAAGTCTTACACAGTTAAAATTGATGAACAGGGAAATATCACGATTGACGGAACAGATGACGACGTCAAACTTCTAAATAGAGAAGAGAGGCGTGCCGTAGATACCGAAGACATTAGTGCAAGCTATAGCTTCAAGAACCACAAGATTTCAAATGGCAATGGTTATTTTAAAGTCATCCATAAATATTACGTTGATCCTACACAATTAGAGAACGACGAGAAGCCAGAGACGCAAGAAGAAGAAAAAGAGACCGAGGGCAAGGAAACAGAAAAATATGCTGCTTCTAAACCTAAAGAAGTAGACGGTTATCGTTATGTTAAAGTCAAACGCTCACATGAAGATAACATACAGCTTGGTGCAGATAACAATTCAACAGTCGAGGGTAATTATGTCAAAGATGAACATTTGACAGTTACTTACTACTACCTAAAGATTGGTCACTTTATCGAGAAGCACGAGTACTATGAGAGCGAGGAGGCTGCGAGAGCACATGCTCCAAATACAGCGACAAAGACTCTTGAGAACCCGCGCACAGATAATCAGAAGCAAAGTGGCGATAAGAGTCAGAAATTTAATTCAGAGAAGCATGAAATAGATAATTATGTTTTTGCTTCTGTTGAATCAGATAGTGATGATGTACAACCTAACCCTAATGGTGATAGTTCGGAAGCAAATTTCATTCCAGGCGAGACTATTACCTACACCTATCGATACTACAAAAATGCCAATCAGCCAGAAGTGCCAACACCAGATACTGAAAAGGGATCTTTCCAAGTAATCCACAAGTATTACTCGGATAAGAACGAACTAGATAAGAAGAGTGATACAACAGACTCAACAGATAAACTAACTGAAACCAGTGGTACAGCAGAACAAACATATGCTGAGTCCAATATCGCTCCAAAAGAGGGATATGACTTCGTCAGCTTAGACGTCTCAAATCCTGCCATTCAGAAGAATGGAGATGAGAATGGCACAGTTGAGGGGAACTATATACCTAAAGAACACCTCACAGTCACATATTACTACCTGAAAAAAGGTGAATTCAAAGAAATTCATAAGTACTTTGACAGTCAAGAAGCAGCTGAAAGTGGCACAGGGGAAACAGAAACTGTTATCAATCCTAGAAGTGAAAAATCCAAAAACCAACGTGGCAATAACTTAGAAGACTTTACCTCACAGCAAAATGCCAAAGATGGATATACTTTCTTGAAAGTTACAAGTAATAAAGTAGATAGACCGGCTGGACAGAATGGAGAGAATACAACTGGTAAATTTATTCCAGGGGAGACAGTAGAACATACATATATTTACTACAAACAAGATAAAACACCAGAAGAACCAGGGGTTGAAGAGAACGAAGGCTTCTTCAAGGTCGTCCATAAATATTATTCAGATAAGAATGAGTTAGACCAAAAGAGCGAGAATTATGACTCCAAAGATGAGATTGAAGAAACATCTGGAAACCAAGATGAGACCTATGCTTCTTCAGAGAAAAAAGAAAAAGATGATTATGAGTTTGTCTCTGTAGAGACGTCTAATGAGAGCGTTAGAAAGACTACTGACGGCAATGGTACAGAAGTAGGAAATTATGTGCCAGATGAACATTTACTCGTAACTTACTATTACATAAAGAAAGGTAAGTTCCAAGAAATTCATCAGTACTTCAACTCAGAAGAAGAGGCAAAAGCTGGAACAGCGCCTGCTTTGACCAAGACGAACCCACGTACCGATAATAAGGTACAGAGTGGTAACAACGAAGAAGAATTTACTTCCAAGCAGAATAGCGAAGAGGGATATGTTTTCTATAGCGTACAATCAGATAATGAGAAGAGACCAGCAGGTGACAAAGGTGCAGATACAAGCGGCAAGTTTATTCCAGGAGTTACAGTAACTCACACCTATCGTTATTACAAACAAGCCAAAACACCAGAAGAACCAGATCCAAATGCAAACAAAGGCTTCTTCAAAGTAACACATAAGTATTATTCTCAGTTTAACGAGGCTACAGCTAAGAGTAATAACTATGACTCGATAGAAGAGATACCTGAAACATCAGGTACAGCAGAACAAGATTACGCTGCATCAGAGCAGAAGCTAAAAGATAAATATGAATTAATCGCGACAGTTGCCTCTGAGGGAGTAACAACTAAAGCCAGTGAGGGCAATAATCCACCTACAGGAACTGAGGCAGGAAAGTACCAAGTTGGCAAACACCTTGAAGTTACCTATTACTATCTACTTAAAGGTGAATTTAAAGAAGTCCATAATTACTATGAAACAAAGTCAGACGCCGAAGCTGGAATAAATGTCAAAGAGACAGTAGTAAATCCAAACAATAATGGCGTAAATAGGAAAGGTCACGATCAAGAAGACTTTAGCTCAGAGAAGATACTCAATGGTTACACCTTCCTAAAGGCTGAATCAGATAAACAAGAAAGACCTGTTAATCAGAATGGCGAAGTCGTCACAGGTAAGTTTATCCCTGGCGAAGTAGTTACACATACTTATACTTATTACAAGACCGATGACACTGCAACACCACCACCGTCACCAGAGCCCGAGGAACCAGGAAATCCAAACCCGCCACCAGTTGATCCAGGAGAGCCAGGCGGTGAAGAACCAACCCCACCAAATCCTGATCCTAATCAACCAGTAGAACCAAGTGAACCAGATCCAGAGAACCCAAATCCTGTAACACCAGTTGATCCAAGCGAACCAGGTGGTGAAGAACCAACCCCACCAAATCCTGAGCCTAATCAACCAGTAGAACCAAGTGAACCAGATCCAGAGAACCCTGACAAACCCGACCAACCAGATCCAGATAGTCCAGATCCAGGTGGAGAGGAAGAACCAAAAGGCAACAAGGGATATTTCAAGGTAATACATAAGTATTACTCAACTGTTGAAGACCTTAATGAAGATAATGACAACACAGATGAGACAGACGAAATTCCAGAAACAAGTGGAACTGGCGATGAAGAATATGGTAGCTCCAATAAGAATGAGAAGCCTGGATACGACTTTGTAAAGGTTACATCATCTGATGAGTCAGTAGGTAAGACTCCGAATAATGACGGAACAACACCAGGTAATTACATTCCAGACAAGACAATTACTGTTACCTATTATTATTTGAAGAAGGGTGAATTCAAAGAAGTACATGAATTCTATAGAAATAAGGATGATGCGGAAAAAGGAAATAATCCTGAAAAAGTAGAAGTCAATCCTCGTACAGGTACAGAAAACCAGAGAGGGAATAATCAAGAGAACTTCACTTCTGTAAAGACTGATAACGAAGAATATGTATTCTATAATGCAAGCTCTTCAACAGAAGAAAGACCAGTAGGTGATAATGGATCAGAGATAAGTGGCAAATTTATTCCTGGAGTAACAGTGGTACACACTTATCGTTATTACAAGGATACTGAACCAAACAAACCAGGTGAGCCAGACGGAAATAACCCCAATGACCCGAGTAATCCAGATGGCAACAATCCAAACAAACCAGGTGAGCCAGACGGAAATAACCCCAATGATCCAAGTAATCCAGATGGCAATAATCCAAACAAGCCAGGTGAACCAAATGGAGAAAATCCAGATGACCCCAATTCTCCTGACAACAATAATCCAAAAGTTCCAGGATTATATGTAGAAAGAGGAAATGGCGGTGGAAATGGTTCAGGTGGAGGAAACCAGAAACCAAATGTACCTAAGACGGGAGAAGCTGCTGAGACAATCCCCGCATATATGCTGCTAGTATCTGCAATTGCTTTTGTGCTGGTAAAGAAAAATTTAAGAAACAAAGAAGAACTTAAATAATTGAAAAGTTGGACTTTGTGCTTGAGAGCGATTTATCTATAAGTGGTAGATCGCTCTTTTTTATTACGCGGGAGTGCTTTTTATAAAATGTTGTAAATTTTGTTTCTGAATAGAAGAAAAAGACATGCAGTTCTTGAAACTACATATATCTGTGTATTAGAATTAAGGATGTATGTAAAGTGATAAGATTCGCACTGAGATTAAAAAGGAGCAGAGAATGAAAAAAATCATTTCGATGATATCGGCACTGGCTTTGATGAGTTCGCTAGTTTTGCCATACAGTAATGTAATAGTAGGTAATAACCCTATCTATGCCGCTGAAGCAACAGAGGACAAGGAGCAAATTCTAACTCAAGGTAAGAGGGAACTTAATGATCTTAAACGTGCCGCTGAGTTTAAACTTTCCGGAGGTAACAATGGCTTCTGGGAACAGTTTTTGTTTACATTTAATGATATTTATTCATCTCTTGATTCGGCTGATTCGGCAGAGGACGCTAAGATAAAGGTCTCTGCTGCCAAGGAAAGATTTAATACCACATTTGAAGATGCTCTTGATGAAGCACTTGCTGACTCTAAAAATGTTGTTGATACACACATTAATAGTGGTAAGAATGATGCCGCTTGGACAGAAGAGGCGAAGAAAAAGTTGGATGATTATAGACAGAAGCTCTATACCAGTCTCGATGCTGCCAGAGAAGAATATTCTAGACAGGCTGATTTAACTGAAACTCTTAAAAATAATATCTATGCAATTACTAGCCGTTTCGAACGTGAGGTTGCAATTGAAAAATTAGAGGCTGAGGTTAATAAGATTGTAGACGGCAATGCAAGTGCTGAAGAAGGTAAGAAATTAACAGAAGAGCAGCTTGAAAATATCAAAACAGTCCTAGCTGATTACAAACAGAAATTGCAAGCGATTGTTTTTGACAATCACGCGACGAAAAATCAGGAACTTAAGAATCTCGAGGCTGAGGCAAACCAAAAGATAGATGAACTTAATGTTCCTAAGCCAAAGGAAGATACTTCTGATAATCAAGAAAATAAGAAAACATTTAAGATAAACTTTAATGACCTCATGGGTAACCCTGTCACTTCAATTATGATTGAACCGGGAAAATCACTCAAAGATAATGGGGAAACTTTGCCAACTGTTAATACAAGGGGAGCGACAAGGTACGGTTGGATTGATTCAGAGCGCAAAGACCTTTATATTCCACTTTTAGAGAAATTTGTCGGTGTATCTCAAGGTAGTCCTGAATTAGAGGCAAATAGAAAGAAATTAAGAGAGTCTGTTATAAAAGAGGACACTGTATTAGGTGAGGCGGGCAAGGCTGGCGAAATGACTCTATATTACATAAGTAATCGTGCATGGCAATACGCTAGTTTCTTTACCGATTCTGATTCTTCTTCATGGAAAGATGGAAATATTGTAAATAGGACGCTAGCCACATTAAAGGCTCTAGACTATAGAAGAAGTGGATATGAAACTATGCCGGAACATCCAACTGAAGAAGAGGGTTGGCTAAATCCACATGGATATGAGTTCATTGGTTGGTATACAAAGGGTACTGAGGGAGAAATATCTGGTGAAGACAAAAAGGGAAGAAGGTATAAGAAAGTAACTCCTGATTCGCCTATTAGCTCACAGCAATATGCTCTTTATAAAATAAATTACAGGCTGCATTTTGAGGATGGCAAGACCCCGGAGCAGACTGCTTTTATCTATCGAACACCTAGTGCACTTCCATATGTAAAAGAACTTCATAATTTTGTTGAGAGTCCAACTGCTGAGGGCAAGATATTCAAGGGTTGGTATACTGAGCAAAATGGTCAAGGACAGAAGATGACGAAGTACCAGCTATCTAACTGGTCAGGGGCTTCTAGCAAAAATCTTTATGCTTACTGGGTAGATGAACTTACAGTTACTAAGAAACTTGCTGATAGCGATGAAGTCATTAAGCTTGAAAAGGGTGCTAAGCTAAATAAGACTCAACTAGTTGCGCCTGAAGTTGAGGGAAAGACTTTCCTAGAATGGAATACAGCAGCAGATGGCACTGGAACTAAAGTGACTACCGAGACCATAGTCGAAGAAAATATGGATATCTATCCAGTATATACAGTAAATGTTATATTCGATTCTAACGGTGGTTCGGATATTAAGAATAAGACTGTAGCAGTAGTAGTGGGACAAACTATTGGTGAGAAGTTCCCCGAGGAAGTACCAAGTAGATCTGAACATGATTTCTTAGGTTGGTTTACTGATAGGACCGCTGGAGATAGCGTCAGTGCTGCCACTGCCCCAAGTGAAGCTACAACATACTATGCACATTGGCAAGAGTGGGAGACACTACTTCCTCCAACTGTGACAACAATTAGCAAAGATGGCGATGATTATGTGATTAAAGGAAATGCTCCTATTGGCTCTACTGTTGTAATTAAGGGCGTAGGTGGAAATGATATCGAAGTTCCAGTCAATGAAGATGGAACTTTCGAAGTTAGAATCCCAGCGGCTCAAGTTACAGACAAAGTTGATGGAAAAATATATACAAAAGAAAATGGAAAAAAGTCATCTTCTGAAACAGACTTTAGTATAGATCCAAGTGGCCCCAATCCTCCAGTTGTCAAGCCAGCCAAAGAAAGTGATACCACTGTTGAAGTAGAAGTTCCAGATATTAATGCCGATAATAAGACCACAAAGATTAAAGTTAATGTCAACAATGGCGAAGATAATAAGACAATTGAACTTAGCATTGGCGAAGATAACATCTGGAAAAAGGCCGACGGAACTCCTGTTGAAGTGAAAAAGGACGGAGATAAGACTTATCTTTCAATTCCTTTATCCAAACCACTTAAAGGTGGAGAAATAGTTAGAGTAACATCTTATGACAAGATTGGTAATACTAGTGAAGTCACAACTACTGTAAGTAAGTTGGATAGAGTGACAGTAACAGTTATTAGGGGAGATGAAAGTAGTGATTATGAAATCGTCAAGGGTTCAAAACTCCCTGAAGAAGCACTTCCAAATACTTCATATATCGAGGGGGGAATTTTAAACTGCTACAATACAATGTTAGATGCTACTGGCGATGTAATCACCAAAGATACAGTCTTTGATGAAGATGCTGTGGTTTTCTGTGTTGTAGAAGTTTCGATAAATTTCCTTGATCCAGATAGCGATGATGCAGACGAAAGAGAAAAAGGTTTCTTTTCTAATCACTTCGTAGGTGTGCCAATTGGCAACTTCTATAACAAAGAAGACAAGTTAGGATTCAACTTCGAAGGGTGGTATACTGAAAAAGATGGCGGAGAGAAACTCACAGAAGATTATATAGTTGAGATGCCAATTAAGGTCTACGCAAGATGGAAGCCAGCAGTCACTTCAGTTCCAGATTATGCCCCAGTTATAGATCCTCTTCCTACATTTAATCTCGAAGACATTCCGGACATTACAGATGCTACAGATAACACTGAGAGCACTGGCGCTACAGAAACCAATAATACCACAGAGAGTGTCGAAGAGAATAAACCAAGTGAGACTTTGACCGAATCAAATAATTCAGATAAGCCTGAGACAGAAGAAACAACTACAAGTGTTACGAAGCCGTCATCTAAGTCTAAAAAAGGAACCAATAAGAAAGGAAGCAGTTCTCTTGCCAAGACAGGAGAGCAAGCAGAATATATGGCAGTAGCTTGTTTGATGATGCTTGCTATGCTTGTTGTCATAAGAAAGGTTAAAGAAGAGAATAATTAATATTAATTTTTTAATCTTTTCGCATATATTAATTTAGATATAGCTTAATAACAAAAGCCTCCTAGGAAGTTAGACCCTAGGGGGCTTTTTAGATTTATTATGAAATTGATTATTTATTATGGTATTCAGAAGTAAGTTCTTCTGCTAAGTATTCATCACTCATACAGTGCAAGTCAGATACTCCCTTTGAAATTAATTGATATGTGATTGAGTGATAGAAAAAATTCAGTGCTTCGTCCAAAGAAAGATTTTCATTTTCAGCAAATAGTTTAATGATTCTGCTATATTTTTTTTGTAATAAAATAGGATTAGCAATCAAAGATGTTCACTCCCTTCATATCTAAGATAAATATCAATAGATCTTTGTGTACGAAAACACATTTGTAAATTTGGTTTAGTAAATCGTAAACGACCTAGTGCTTCATTTTTATCTATTAGATTCATTAGATAAAGTTCAATGGTGTTAAATACTTTGTCGTTAGCAACCCCACCAATTACAATATCATAATTACTAGTATCTTTTCCTTTACGACACTTGATAATGAAATCTAGCCATTCTGAAGAATAGGTTTCGAATTTTAAAATTTTGAGTTCCTGATATGCTTGTTCATTAAAGGAATATTTTGAGATAATGCCACATTCTCCACGCAATTTAAATTTTTCACACCATTTTTTTGCCTGTTCATAGATTGGTGTTACATAAAAGCCAACGCCAAAATCTAGATTTTTTCTAGAATGATTCAAATCTGGTTTTTGAATTTCTAAATAAGAGCCATGATATAGAATCATTGATTGCTCCTCTTCTCTTCTATTAAATTAACTACTTCATTTATTATATAGTCTTTGTCCTGAGTGTGAAGAATTTCGTAAGCTGGTATGATGTAACTGTTTAAGATATTGTCTTTTTGGCTCAGCATTTGATAAATATCTTTGCCATTTTTACCAAGCTTCGTTGCTGTATTTTCTATACAAAATATTACAAATTCTAGTTCATCTATATTATTTATAGCAGTATTTTTTGACATCTTTATACCTCCTCACTACAAGATTAATTATGGATTTATAGATGATAGAGGTCAACTTTATAGATTAGAGCCTAGGGGGCTTTTTAGACTTATTATGAAATTGATTATTTATTATGGTATTCAGAAGCGAGTATGCGAGTGTATATTTATTGGAATTATGATTTATCATAGGAAATTTTTCTCTAAGGTTTCTCAAGAGAGAAAAAAATGATAAATAATAGTTGCTTGCTTACTCCTGTTTGCTGGCAAAATTAAACAATAGTAAATATGTTGTAAAATTTTATCTATTTTAAGAGCAATATAAGCAAAAATAACATTTAAAATATTTATAAAACTATAGAATTTGTTCAATTTGCATAGTATAATTGCCACATTAGGGTAAAAATTATTAGTGTTTTTACTAGTCTTAGGTTAGAGCAGGAGGGCTTCATTTATGCAAGCTTACACGGCAGATAAGATCCGCAATATAGCGGTAATGGGACACAGTGGTTCAGGTAAATCCAGTTTGATCGAGGCAATTTTATTTAATACAAAATCTATCGATCGTATGGCCAAGCCTAACGAGGGTTCCTTGACCATGGACTTTGATCAAGAAGAAGCACGTCGTCATATAACGATAAATTCTTCTGCTGCCGCCTGTGAATGGAAGAATCATAAATTTAATTTTATTGATACACCAGGTGACTTTGACTTTATGGGTGAAGTGATGAGTGCACTTCACGTTGTAGGTTCTGGGTTGATTTGTGTTAATGCCAAGGCAGGACGAGAAGTTGGAGTTGAGAAATCAGTCAGATATGCGAAAAAAGAAAATGTTCCAGTCAGTTTTTTCGTTAACCGTTTAGATGAAGAAAATGCTGATTTTGATGCAACAATAGAAAGTCTTAAGGAAAATTATGGCCGTGGTGTGACACCATTTATGATTCCAATTTATGATAATAGAAAATTTGTTGGCTTCTATGATGTTGTTAATGAATGTGCATATCATTTTGAAAGTAATGGAGCATTGAAATTAACTCAAGCTCCTGCTGACGTTGTTTCTCAGGCCGAGACATATAAGGAGCAGTTGATTGAGCAGGCTGCTGAGAGTGACGACGAGCTGATGATGAAGTATTTTGACGGCGAGGACTTGACGGATGAAGAATTCATAACTGGTTTGCGCAAGAGAATTTTCGAAGGCTTGCTTACTCCTGTATGGTGTGGCTCTGCTACTCAGAATTTAGGTATTGAATATTTATTGGATCAAATGGGTGCGTATTTGCCTAGTTCATCTGAGAAGAAACCAGTTCATGCGACAAATAAGAATGGCGAAGAATTGTTGCTTGCCTGTGATAATAATGGTCCTTTGGCAGCTTATGTATTTAAGACTATAGCTGACCCCTTTGTAGGTAAGATTTCATATTTCAGAGTATATTCAGGCACATTAAAGTCAGATCATGTAGCATATAACCCCAGATGTGATAAGGAAGAACGTCTAAATAATATGTTCTTTATGGTCGGCAAGAAACAGATTCCAGTTACAGAGATTTCTGCTGGAGATATTGGTGCCTTTACCAAACTTGCTAATACAATGACAGGAGATACCTTGTGCGATAAATCCACATCATTAGAGCTTGATCCTGTTGAATTACCACAGCCATATATGACTCTTGCCATCTATCCAGAGAAGCAAGGTGAAGAAGACAAGTTAGCACAGAGTTTGGCTAAACTCCATGAAGAAGATCCTACATTTAGATTTGGCAATAATCCAGAGACCAAGCAGATGACAATCTCAGGTTTAGGTGAGATGCAAATTGATGTTATAGTTTCTAAACTTAAGAATAAATATAAAGTATCAGCTTTGACCGAAGAGGCTAAGGTTCCATTCCGTGAAATGATTCGCAAAAAGGTCAAGGCTCAAGGTAGACACAAGAAACAGACTGGTGGCCATGGACAATTTGCTGACGTATGGATTGAATTTGAACCCAATATGGACAGTGAGGAACTTGTATTTGAGGAGAAGGTTTTTGGTGGTGCAGTTCCCAAGGCTTATTTCCCAGCAGTTGAGAAGGGCTTGACCGAGGCTGTACAAGAGGGTGTTTTAGCTGGATATCCAGTTGTCAATCTCAAGGCGACACTAGTTGATGGTTCATACCATGATGTTGACTCATCTGAAATGGCATTTAAGATTGCTGCACATTTAGCATACAAAAATGGACTTGAGCAGGCCAACCCAGTACTTATGGAACCATATAGCAGTGTCAAGGTTTATTGTCCTGACGATGTTATGGGCGATATTATGGGAGATATCAATAAACGCCGTGGAAGAATTTTGGGTATAGAACCGAGAGAAGAATACAATATTGTTTCGGCAGAAGTGCCCAGTAGTGAGATGAGTAGATACGCGACAGATCTTCGTTCCATGACCCAAGGTAGAGGCTTCTTCTCTATGGAATTCGTACGTTATGAGCAGATGCCAGAAGCGAATGCCAAGAAAGTTATTGAAGAGGCACAGAAGAAAAAATCTAAAGAGTAAAGTAGGGAAACAAAGTTTGTCGCTTTGATTATCTGAAGAAAAGACCACTTAGGTTAAAAATCCTAAGTGGTCTTTTTTAGAAGATAAATTTGGTTTGTGTAATTTAATTAATTTAGTTATAAACTTGAAATTTTAATGTTTACATTCTTACACCTGAATTTTTGCTGACAAAATTGGCTCCGGAGCGATGTTTAATATATTCTGTGCCGAGACGTTTAATTAGATCTCGACGTTTGATTATGCCCATAAAGTAGCCACGATCATCGGTTACAGGTACATAGTTGCTATTTAGTATTCTCAAATATAATTCTTCAAACGTTGCTCTGACTGTTATCGCACCCTTGGGATCATTTTTAACTATTTCCATTATATTTATATTTTCTAGATCGGACATACTATAGTTGTGCTCTGCTATGAAATATAGAAAGTCCCCTTCGCTAATATTGGCTAGATATACACCGTCAACTGATAGTATAGGAACATTTGAATATTTGTGTTGTTTAAGTCGTTCTATAGCCTGTCTGACGCTATAATTTTCATACATGTATACAAGGTCATTTTTCGGTGTTATTAATTGGACAATGTTCAATTATTTACCTCCTGATATAAATATATTTTACTTGTATATAAATTTTAATTGCTATAAATTTCTCTAAATCCTTAAAGAATTATATATTTTTACTCACTTGAGAAGAATTGCCGGGCAAAATGAGAAAATCTGCAAATAATAAACAAAAAATAAGCATATTTATTTTGTGTTTATTGATATAATACACAAACAAAGAGCAGAAACAAAGAGCAAAATTGCTTCGCTTCTTTTTATTTAATTAATCTTTATATTTCATTAACAGAGGAGGAGGTCAGGTGAGGTGATAGAGTTTTTTAATAAACCGAGGATGATTAATATTTGCTTCAATCCTGCAATGGATATACATATTTATCTGAGTGATTTTTATCTCGGCAGCGAACGCAGAGCGAAAGATATAAGTAGTCAGCTAGGTGGTAAAGGTCTTAACCTTGCCCGATATTTTTCGGCACTTTCTCAGAGAGCCAAGCATATAATTTCCTTGCCGAGCAACTCAAAGGACTTGATTGTTGAACAGTGTCGCAAATATATTGGTTCAGTAACTTTTATGGAGACTAACGCTCCTCTTAGGCAGAATTATACACTTCATGAGGATAGTGGACGCGAGACCAGATTGATTGACGATCGCTTCATTTGGTCTGAAAATGAGTTCAATAAACATTGTAAGCAGATTGTTGATATAGTTAGGACAAATGATCTAGTTATAATTAGTGGCCGTTTTCCAAGTGGTGTCAGCGAGAAGCTTATTATGGATTTTGTATCTGAACTAAATTCTCTAGGTGCCTATCTTGTTATAGATAGTAAGTCTTTCACAATAGATATGCTCAGGAAAACTAAACCCCTACTCATTAAACCCAATTATGATGAGGCTAGAGAACTTTTGAAATCAGAGGATAAAATGCTTGCCCCTGATAAAAATAAAAGGAACGAGTCAGAGGCTAAAATTGAGCCTGAGCTTAGAGATATGGTGGTAAATTTAATAAAGTATTCTGGTGCTAGAAATGTTCTTCTCAGCGCTAGTGAAGATGGTCTTCTTTTTTGTGATGGAAAAGAGATTTTTTGGGCGCGAGTTCCAGAGATTAAGGTTCGTTCTACTATTGGTGCAGGAGACATGAGTTTGGCTGTTTTTTTATCTGGAATGATTCAGAATTCAAATCAAGATAAGATAGGAGAGATTCTAAGGAGAGCTGCAGCCACAGCGACAGCCTATTGCCAGCATGTCGATGATAATTTGCCAAGTATGCTAGAGATTTCTAGTATTTTAAAAGGAAGCACAGTAGTTAGAGAGCCGTTGATTAATTCTATTGACAAGTCTTAGAAATATTAGAGTAACATTTCTTCTCGAAATAGCAGAAAGTTAGGATTAAATATTACAAAGTTTCAGTGTGAAACTTTCAAGAGTTTGTATATACAATTATATTAGTTTACAAAAGCACTCTCGCGCCTGAGATATATCGGATGGAGGGTGCTTTTTTTGTATTTTGACCATTATTTTTTTAGATTTTGACGTGTTTTTTTACAGACGTATTTCAAAAATATGTCTAAAATAAGAGGGTGTGTAGAATTTTGCGTACAGTTAAAATTATTTGAATTTGATAAAGTGTAAAAATATATTTTCTTGTGTTTTGGAGGCTCTCTGTGAGTTTTGGAAAGTCGAAAAAGTCTGCTTATGATAATAAAGTTGAAATTGGTATATCTAAACAAGAACTTCTCAAACGTCTTCGTGAGGAGAAGCTTCGCCGCGAAAATTTAAGGAATAAGATAGATAATGTTGATGAACAGGGAGCTGCTTTGGAGCTTCCTAATCTCGATGAGCTGCCTAGTTCTGAACTTAAGAACGAGAATGAAGGTAGTGGGATTATCGATAAACTTAGTACTGATAGGGATAATGAAAATGCGGCTAAAAGTGAAATTGCCGGGCTTGGTATAAGTTCAGAAGAAAGTAGAGATAACGATGATATAGTTTCCGCAGAGAAGATGACTGAACTAGAACTTCAGGGTGAATTAAAGAATGATTTCAAGACAGAAGTAACTATTACAGACGATGCGAGAGATGATAGCGAAGAAAAAAATATAGATGAGTTCAATAAAGACGAGTTTAATAATGTCGAAACTAGTGATGATGACTTCAGTTCTGGCAAGTCTGAGCAGACAGTAGAAGATAGTGATCATGAAGATAATAGTGAGTATGAGAGCGATAGTGAGAGTGCTGGTGAGAGAGTTAGTGAGAGTGCCAGCGAAGATGAGGACGCAGATAAAGATGAGGAGAAAGAGCTCTCAGGTCTAAAAGAAAAAATTGCTGGATTATGGACTGCAGCAAAGGCCTCAAGTCCGAAAAGAGAGAAAAATGACGGTGTAAGTGAAGATAATAAAAAAGAGTATGATGAGAATGAGTTAGTCGAATGGGATAATAATTTTGACTGGAGTTCGATTCCTAAATACATTTGGATTATATCGGCTCTTCTTGTTAGCAGTATAGCAATCTTTATTGTTGTTACTCAGTACACGCTTCATCAAGGAAATAGTAGACTTTCCAACTTCAATGTTCGCTCTATAAATGATAGTGAGTATATTGAAGAAGATGATGAGTTGTCATATGACATTGATATGAATGCAGCTTCATTCATATCTTTTGAAGAGTACGAGGCGGATAATTTTATTAGTAATGTGCCTAAGTCAAGTGAGGAGGAGAAAGAAGAGGATAAGAACACTGCTTCTGATTCTGAGTCCAGTGATAAGAAACCCGAATATAGTCTTAAAGGTAAGGGTAGTGAGGAAGATCCATATCTAATTAGTTCTGCAAATGACCTAGTATATATTTCTGAACAGATCGAAGCGAGAAGTAGAAAGGACCAATTTAGACAAGCTTATTTCAAACAAACTGCAGATATAACAATAAATGATTTTACTGCTGATAGCATAGATAAGGTGTATAGCGGTGAAGAAAGAGCAAAATATAATTGGAAGCCTATCGGAAGTAGCAGCAAGCCTTTTGCGGGGCATTATGACGGTGATGGACATAAGATTTCTGGCCTTTACTACGAATTGGATGCTAGTAACAGTGGCAGGACTGTGTTCGCTGGGCTTTTTGCCGCTATCAACAATGCTGAAATTAAGAATATAACCATAGAGTCTGCTGTTATGCTTGCCAAGGGACACAAGGCAGTAGGGATTCTTGCTGGTTTAGCTAGCAATGCTAGTACTATTGACAATGTCAAGATAAATGGTTTGGTAGAGAGTGATGGTGTTGCAGCGGGTTTTATAGGAAAAGTTTTAGGGCAGATGACAAATGTCAGAGCAGCGAAGCTCGAGTTTTCTGGCAAGGTATCATCCCTTAATTCTGAAACTAGTAAGATTGAGGATGAGTCTGAATTTGACGAGACGGATTCAGAAGATGATACATATGGTAATGGAAGTAGTGAAGTTGTAAAAAAAGATAGGCTGCATTTGGCGGCAGCTTTTGCGGCTGAGGCTGAGGGCTTAGATTTGACTGAATTCAAAAATTCAGGGGAGATATATTCCGTGGGAACAGCGGCTGGGGCTATTGCGAATTTGGCGATAAGTTCTGAGCAGAATGTGAGTAAGTTAGAGAATAATGGAATAATATATGCTTGGGGCGATGCTGCTGGACTTATAGGAAGTATAGATTCTTCTGCTACATATAGATTGACGCTTGCTGATAGTGTTAATAGGGGTGAAGTGCGGGCTAATAATAGGGCTGCTGGAGTCGTGTCGACTATAAGTCTTTATGAGTCAAATGAACAAGCTAGTAATTTGGAACTTAATAATAATCGCAATGAGGCTGAAATTAGGGCGCCAAAGTCCGCTGGTATTGCTAGTCGAGTTCTTATTTCCGATGGCCAGTATTTAACAGTTAATGGAAATACTAACGCCGCAAAAATTGTAGGTAGAAAATTAGCTTCTGCTATCGTTGCTGACTTTTCTTCAGTCGGTGGTTTTGCGACTATCATTAGCAATGTTAATGAAGATAGTGGTCATATCTCAACTGTACTTACAGACGGGAGATTTTTACATGGAATTTCTTCTGGTCTTATTTCTCGCCTAACTTTCAATGTTAATGAAGTTTATTCAGGCATGAGAATAGTCAATAATAGAAATTATGGGCAAGTAAGTTCAGCCAAAACAGCGGCCGCTTTGATAGGTGAAAGTAGTTTAAGGATTAATGCGGGAGAGTTAAAAGACGAGGATAAATTGAGACTGGAGATAGGGCAGAATATTAATTTTGGTCAGATAAAGAATGCTCACTACATCTCAGGCTTGATTGGTCCTTTTGATATTTTGAGTGGTCAGAATTATTTTGATGAGCTTAGAAAAAAGAACAAGCCTCTAGTTGTGATAAGAGATAATGCTGTATATGGTAGTCTGAAGAATGAGATTTATGAATCAAAAAATTATATGGTTGGGCTATATTTTGGTCCTAAGTTGAGTTTTTCAGCGAGAGCTGCTGAGACGGAATATTTGCAAGCAGATAATGACTCTTTGGTAGGTACAAGAGAGAGCAAGGATAATCTAGTTAGATATATAAACGGGGACCGCTTTTTGGCAAAAACAACGGTAGAAACTAAGGGTTTAGGTGAGTCGGACTTAGAGGCGAGCAGAGAGCGTGAGGAGCTGATAGCTGAACTCGAAGGTCGAAATGAAAGTGGCAGGGGCGAGACAGCTGAAAGTGAGAAGAGAGAACTGGAGACTGGCGAAATAGGTACAGAGGAGCTACGTAGAAGTGATGAAAGTGAAGAGTCTGTAGTTACTGAAAGTGTGATCGAGGATGTAGATATAGAGACAAGTGTAGATGAGACGGATGTATCTAATGGTATTAGCTATGGTACAGAGTTAGAAAATATAGGTAATTCCAAGGATAATTCAATAATTTATATTATCAATAATCTTTTGGGTGGTAGTTTCGAAATTGAAGATAGTGAGCTTCGTGGAGATAGGAGCGTAGATTCTGAGCTGCTGAGAAATTTGAGAACTCAGACTGTGGCTTTGGCAAAAATCACGGATTATATGTATTTTGAGTATAATTACGCCTTGCCAGTTAGAAATCATTTTATAAATTTTAATTTTGTTACTGCTTATCAGTATCCGAGAATGCTTTCGTTTGGGAATGAGACTTCATTTAATATAAAAGATGCGACAGTTGTTCCAGGTAATAAGGTTCATAAAAAAGAGTCATACATAGGCTTCGATTTTGACAGAGCTTGGACAATGGATAGCAAGACGGAGCTACCAGTTCCTTTGCAATAAATTATCTTGATTAGAAACTCTCGCATACTTTTAAATTTATATACCAATATAAAATAAGGGCGAAGTTAATGTCTTCGTCCTTATTTTTTATGTGCTGGATTATGCGTGGATTACGTTCTAGAATCTTTGAACCATATATACTTAGAATTTAATCTAAGTATGGGGATGTGCTCTTATTCTCTTTTGAACTTGAGATATTTTCCGTTGCTAATTTCTCTTTTTTGAAATTGTAGGCATTTGCTTCAATCTCTTCGACAGTGTCAGGTAAGGCTTGAGCTAAGTAAGTGTTAGATAATTTGCGAATTGCATCATCTATATTCATTTCGCCATTTTCGAGTGATTCACGAATATACTCTCTAACTTTCCAATAGTTATCGCCTTTATTTTTTAAAACGGCCTTGAAGCCTTTGTTGATTCTCTTGCGTTTGATTTTTCTGTAGATAAAATAGATTAGTGCATAAGCTAAGATGAAGCTAATGAATCTAAGAAGTATATTGTCATTTGCGTAAGATAGTCCATGACTTGTTGTGTGAGTAGAAGGAAAGGCTAAAGATACAAGCGAGAGTATGCCTATTATGATAGCCGCATTTTTGTAATTAACTGGTTTGATACTATGTAAATTTTTAAATGGTGAGTCTTTCTTTTCTAGCATCTGAAAAGCTAATAAATTATTTAGATCATCTCTAATAATAGGATCGTAATTAGTGCTACGATATTTAGTGTAGATAGCTTCAAATTTTTCTTTGGCTTTTTGCTCTTGTTTTTCCCTATGATCAAGAACTGCTAATGATCCTAGGGTCGCTCCAGCCCCAATTCCGAATGCATCAAAGAAATAACCCATATAAGCTCTCCTTTTGCTATGTTAGTTTCGCAATTTAGCGTAAAACTTATGTATTAATATTAGCCAATAAAGTAATTTGTATGATAATAATGGCTTGTTCTAATTTCAAATGAAAATTTTAGTTAATGTATTACTAGTTATATAAACTGTCCATTTCTTTACTTAACCATTATTCACCATTATTCACCATCAACTAGTACTTGTCTAATTCTTCTCAGCTGCTCTTCCTTGATTCCGAAGTCGAGCAGCATTTGAACAACACTACCATATTTAGATCTAATTAAGTCCAAGGTATCTTTCATTGTGTAGGCCGAGGTTAGGGAGAAACGTGCCATATCTTCAGCAAAGTCTAAATCTCTATAGCCAAGAAGCGTTGCAGATAATTCATATTGACCATAGATATCCTCGTCAGAGCAAGAGATGATTGACATAAGAAGCATTGCCAATAGACCAGTCCTATCTTTGCCCTCCAAGCAATGAAAAAGAATGCCAAGCTGTTCATTTAGAATGCATTCATCAATAGCATCAAAAATTTTTTTGACAACACCCGTCTGTTCAAGTTGTTCCAAATATGTGTCTGCAATGGGAGTATTGTTCGCTATAATTTCGTCTAAACGTTCAGGGAATGTTGGATATAAAGTGAAGTCGATATTGATTAAGTTGAATGAGTTAAGAGCAGGGCTGTCTGGAAGAAGTTCTAATTCTTCTTTTGAACGCAAGTCGAGAATTGTTTTTATCCCATATTCACGGAGAAATTTAGCGTCATCTTCGTCGACTTGAGCCAAGCTAGCACCTCTACAAAAAATATGGAATTTGCTACTACCATTTTTGCAAGGAAAGCCTCCTAGGTCTCTAACATTTTTAGCATTTCTCAGCGGAAGACGGTGAAAATTTTTCATCTATTATCTCCAATCGTGTTGTTTAGTATGAATTTAATGTACGCCTAGTATAAAAACTATTAATGGGCGAATAAACAATAAGAATATTTGTTATTGTATCACGAAGTTATGTATCATCCTGTACTAATTATATAGACAAAACTAGTTCTTATTATTAAGTGGAGATTCACTTAGTTTATTTTTGCCAAGCATATATATAAAAGAGTGCATTTTTTCATCTTCACCCTCTATTCTTAAATCACTATCTTCTGGTAGCTCGAAGCAGCCTAAGTAGGTGCAAGCAAGCTTCTCACAAACTGTTCTTGAGGCATAATTCCATTCTTTATTGGCTATTATCCAATAATCATTTCCCAAATGTCTTCCGAGATCTTCCATAAGGTACAAGGCTGGTGTCAGAAGATTTCTTCCCCTAAATTTTGGGAAAATTCTGTAGCCGATATTACCGGCCCACACAACATTCTGCCAAGGTCTTGTCCTAAGGAGAATATTTCCAGCATGCTCTTCGTCAAGGAATATAGATATGTAATAACAAGGTACGAAGCCTTTTTCTGGATTTTCAGGAGTATAATCACGAACCTTAATACTTAGCAAACTGAATTCTTCGGAAGATGAATGCTTAGACTGAAGTTCGTTTGGACAGATGTTACTTGGTAATACTCTGCCTTTTTTATCTATGTATAATGAGCGTTCAAAGTCTAAAAGAACAGAGGGATCTTCTTTTTCATTACTTATATCTATCAATTTTTGCGTTAGCTTTTTTGCCTCGGCAGACCTATTTGAAACTGCAGGTATATCAATAAGAGGCAGTCTAGATGCATGCTCGACAGATATAAGACCTTTGTCAGAAAGTTTAATTGAGGGAGAAACAAGAAGTCCTAAAGTTCCGAAACTCATAAAAGGATTGTAGTGATTATATCCGAGATCCGTCCACGCCTGTCTAAGCTCGGAGAGCTGTTTGGCGCATATTTCAGCTGGCTCTTCAGTTACTATGCCAGCAATTTCTAATTTTAGTTCAGCTAAAATTTTCCCATTCTTAACGGCAACAATACCGCCACCTAGTTCGTGCAATCTGGAACTGGCTATTGCCATATCCTCATCTGAATGTCCCATAACCATAAGATTGTGAGAATCATGAGACCATGTAGAAGCAATTGCACCTTCTTTTATCATGTCGCCTGTTACCAGGGCAAAAGACTTTTCGCCCTTGCCGCTATAGCGATTGATGCAGGCTAATTTGGCTATTTTCTCGTTGCTACTTATTTTAGTATCGTTTAATAAAAGACAATTGTTATCTATATCGAAAATAAATGATTTTATAGTTTGTTTGATTCTAGTGCTTCCATCTTGAAGCTCCATAACGCGAAGTTTGATATTGATTTGTCTGTTGCTTCCGTCCGAAGCTTGATTAATCTTGTTTTCGGAGAAAGGATTACTTATATCTACCGTATCAGATACTAATTGCCTAAGTTCTTCTGGAAGTTTGGAAAAATCAGTTGAACTTGTAAAAAGAGAGAAGTTTTTTAGCAAATCATCCTTTCGTATTATAAAATCTGAGGGCTTAAGTTCAGGAATATTTATGCTATTTTTGTATTCTGCTGGCCAGTCGTATGAGAGTTTTTGCTTATCTTTAGGATCTATTTTCTTCCCATTCTTATACACTGCAACTATATTTAAAGACTTATCCTTTTCTATAACTACGCAGTCGGCTAAGTAACCGGGGAGAAGTCGCCCTCTATCGCAGAGCTTCATTCTACGGGCAGGGGTTTCACTGGCACAGTAAAAGGCCATATTTCTATCTACACCTAAGTCAATAGCTCGTCTGAGTACGGCATCTAGTTGACCTTCATTAACAAGACTATCTGGCATAGTATCGTCTGTAATAAAAGAGAAGCAATCATATAATTCATTTTTAGTGAGATAGTCTAAGATATCTTTTTTTAGCATCTTCATTTGTAATTCGATGAACATTCCACGACGCACTCGATCTTTTATCTCTTCAAGATTATGTTCGGTGTGATCACCTTGGATCCTATGCCAGAGGAAACGTGACAATTCAAAACCAGTAAGTTGTGGACAGTGCCCTTCAATGGTAGCCCTTGGATCAAATATTGATAGATCTTTCAAAAAATGAGCTATCGGCAAGTCACAATCTTTATCAATAATATCTCTGTAGTTCATAACTTCACCAACAGAGATTACCTCAGGCATCTTATAAAGTTCCATCATCTCTTTTTCACTTAGGACACAGCCATTACTTTCAAGATCAGCTCTTGTTGAGGGAACAGAACTTGGCAAAGCTATAAATATGTCCATAGCAGACCTTTTGCCAGCTTCAATGAAATGCTTGATTCCTTGAACTCCAAACACATTGGCAATTTCGTGTGGCTCAGCTACAACGGTAGTAACACCTCTAGGAAGTACTTCATTGGCAAAGGAAATTGGCGTGAGCATAGAACTTTCTATATGCATATGGATATCGATGAAGCCGGGAATGATTTGTTTGCCAGTCCAATCGTGGGTGATATCTGGGACAGGTCTATCAAGATTCTCGTCATTCGGTTCAAAGTCTATGTGATAAATTTTTCCATCTAGGATATAAAGATTGGCAGGTATAAATTTTTGAAATATCGGATGAAAAACTTCGGCTCCTTTGAGCAAGAGGTCTGCTTGAAACTCCATAATTTTAGCTACTTTCTTTTTTTCTTATTATATATAAATAAAATTATTATAGTGCGACTACTTACTACTGCTTCTTTGATATTTGCGAGAGTTTGGCAAAAAGAACTTATATATTAAACTACGTTATATGATAGCAAATTGGTTATTTTAGAATTGAATAGAAATATAAACCAGATAGCAAGAGAAGAACGTAGATCATAGGTTTAAGTTCTTTGTGCTTGCCAGAAGCTAATTTCATGACAACATAAGTAGGAATAGCGACTGTTATTCCATTAGCTATATTGTTTCCAAAAATGGTAAAAGCTACGCAGACAAAAGCGGGAAAAGCCTCGGTTAGGTCATCGAATTTTATGAGTCTTAGCGAGGATAGCATGTTGATACCAACGTAGATTAGAGCAGGAGCAGTCGCGGCACTGGGAATCATAAGTGCCAGTGGAGATAAGAATAGGCAAATAGCGAAGCAGAGTGAAGTGAAGCAGACTGTAAGTCCAGTTCTTCCACCTTCCTCAACGCCGGCACTAGATTCAAGATATGTGGTCATAGATGGCATACAGAAAAGACCCCCGAGAACGGTAGCACAGGCATCAACTTTGAAACAACGGTCTATCCCAGGAAGATTGCCATCCTTATCCAAATATCCCGCCTTTGTTCCGACTCCGAGGACTGTGCCAAAAGTTGAGAAAAAGTCTGGTATAAATAGAGCGAAAATAAAGGGGAGATAGGCGAAATTTAGAGCGCCTAGCATGTCAGGTTTTATTCCGAGTGCAAAAGGATTTGCTGGTAAGCTAAATACTTGAGTTGGGAGTTTGGTTATTCCCATAGGTATACCAATAATGGTCGTTATAATAATTGCCAGTATCATATCACCTTTGAATGCGGCAGCTTTGAAAATGATGATTAATAGAAAGCCTATGGCTGCGAGAATAACTTCTGGTGATTTCAAATCTCCGAACATTAGAGCAGGACGTTTGGCATTGGCGGCAATTAGACCACAGGAACGAGCTCCTAATATAGCAATAAATAGTCCAATTCCAGCTGAGACAGCCTGTTTCAGAGATTTTGGTATGGCTTTTATGACAGCTTCGCGCAAACCTACAAAAGAAATAATAACGAAAATTATGCCAGAGTAAATAATAATTGCTGCGGCGATATTTTCATTTATTCCTTTGTCTTTTAGGAGACCGGCAACGATAGCGACAGAGCCCAGTCCGGGGGCGAGTGCAAAAGGTCTATTCGTATAAATAGCCATAGCCATAGTGGTTATGATAATTAAAAAAATCATCGCTGTGAGATAAGGTGCAGCATTTATTGCACTACCTTCGCCAGTGATGAGATTCGGCACTGTGCCTAGTACATAAGCCATGGTCATAAAGGTACTTATACCTGCTAGAACCTCTGTTCGTATGGAAGTTTGGGGGAATTCATCCAGATGAAAGATCTTGTGGAGAATATTTCTTTTGACTTCTGTTTGGCCGGAACTTGAATCAGACATGGCTGACCCTCTCTTTCTTCAACTTTTATTTCTGCAGTCACAGAAATCTTCGTTCTACAGAAGCGGAGGGTTAATAGATTCAATGGCAGTTTGCTCTGTGTGGACGATTCCATACTGACTGCGAACTATTCTCACAGGAAATAGCTGTTTACAGTATATTAAAAATAGAGATGAATTAATAGCTGTAAATCATAAAATACAGAATAGTTTTTATAATTCATCAGTATTTATTTTTACACTAGTAAAATAAATACTAAATATAGTAATAAATAAAATATAGTGAGAATTAAAAAAGGCTTAATTGATGATAGAGAACAACTGATACGGATCTCACAAATCAAATAAGCCCTTAAATTTAATTTATAAACTTATACTATTCAATTATAAAATTTTTAACCTCATCTTCGAGTTTAGCACATAGTGTCTCCTCACTCATGAATCCTAGATCACCTTGTTTACGGTGGCGAACTGCGAAGCCTCCTTTTTCCGCTTCTTGTTCTCCAAGAATAAGCATATAAGGAATTTTTTCAATCTGAGCACCACGGATTTTCTTACCGACTTTCTCATCTCGCTTATCGATCGATACTCTAATTCCTCTATTTCTCAATCTTTGGGCAGCTTCTTCTGCAAGAGCTATGTACTTGTCAGATATAGGAAGCAAACGAACTTGTTCTGGAGCTAACCACAGAGGCATTGCTCCAGCATATTTTTCAAGAAGCAGGGCGAGAGTTCTTTCGTAGCAACCGATAGATGTTCGGTGAACAATATATGGTGCAACTTGTGAACCGTCACTATCTGTGTAGAACATACCAAATTTAGCTGCGAGCATCATATCAATTTGGATGGTGATTAAGGTATCTTCTTTTCCGAAGACATTTTTAATTTGAAGATCGAGCTTAGGACCATAAAAGGCTGCATCGCCAACACCTATTTTGTAATTGAGTCCAAGCTCATCAAGAAGATCCTTCATGAAGCCTTCAACTTCTTCCCAGTCCTCAGAATTACCTATATATTTTGAGGTGTTATTTGGATCTCTTACTGAGAAGTTGAAGCTGATATCTTCTTCAAGTCCAGTTACACGGAGCATAAATCTTGCCAAATCTAGGGCTCCAATAAATTCATCTTTTACCTGATCCTTGCGGCAAATGATATGTGCTTCTGATATTGTGAATTGTCTCAGTCTTATTAAACCGTGCATTTCACCGGAACTTTCATTTCTGAAAAGGGTAGATGTTTCATCATATCTAATTGGTAAATCTCTATAACTTCTAGTTTTTTGGAGATAGAGTTGATATTGGAAAGGACAGGTCATAGGTCTTAGAGCCATGACATCTTCACCATTTAGGGATTCACCTTTTTCATCAATTTGACCTAGCACAAACATACCGTCAAGATAATGATCCCAGTGGCCAGAAATTTTATATAGATCAGATTTTGCAAGTAGTGGTGTTTTGGTCAATTGATAACCACGGCGTTCTTCCTCATCTTCTACGAAACGCTGCAAAATTTGTAGAATTTTTGCACCTTTGGGAGGGAAGAGCGGAAGTCCCTGACCTATAAAGTCAATGGTTGTGAAATAACCGAGTTCGCGCCCAATTTTATTGTGATCTCTAGCTGCCAATTCTTCGCGTCTCTTGAGTTCGATTTCGAGTTCATCTTTGCTAGGATAAGCTACACCATAAATACGCTGCAGCATTTTTCTACTGGAGTCTCCACGCCAGTAGGCAGCAGACGTATGGGTTAGCTTAAATGCCTTGATTAAACCAGTGTTGGCCACGTGTGGACCAGCACAAAGGTCTTCAAATTCTCCTTGTTTATAGAAGGTGATTTTTTCATCAGCTGGGATTCCTTCTATCAATTCAACTTTATAGTCTTCTTTTTTTTCTTTTGCCCATGCTAGAGCTTCATCTCTGCTTCTTTCGCTGAACAAGATAGGGAGTCTTTCTTTGACTATCTTTTTCATTTCTTTTTCTAATTCGCGGAGAAGATCTGCAGTAATAGTCTCATCAATATCGATATCATAGTAGAAACCAGTATCTATAGCAGGACCTATCGCCAATTTAGCTTCGGGTCTCAGTCTCTTGATTGCCTGGGCCAGTACATGAGAGCAACTGTGGTTAAAAGCCTTCGCGGCATCTGTGTCGGCGTAAGTTAAAAGTTCTATATCGTCGCCGTCATGTAGTTGAGTTCTAATGTCCTTCTTTTCACCATTAATTTTGAGCAAATAAGTGCCGCGATACTTATCTGGATCAAGCTGCTCTCTAAGGTCGAAAAAGGTAGCGCCATCATTGACTTCTATTCCTTTACCATCTGCGTAGATTTTCATACAAACCTCCATTATTGAAGTAATAAATTTCCTTTTCTTACAAATAAGATATCAAATGGGTTGATATAGACGACAGAGCTAGCGATATCCCTTATACCTATATCACTCTTGCTTAGAGATGAGTCAAAAAGGATACATGAGTTAAGTAAAATATAAAAAGCACCCGAGATAAGATTCATCTTACCTCGGGTGCCAATTAGACACGGTTCCACCGCTGTATTTCACTTAATTCTACCTTGACGCAGTATCACGGCCACACTCCTCGTGGGCTGCTCCAAATTGGTATTCACAAGCTAGTATGAGTTACTTTCAGCGACCGTAACCTCTCTAAACATACTACACTGCTACTCGATTCTTCAACGCATTTAATATTAACTTATTAAAGTATTCTAGTATTAAAATTTTCATTTGTCACTAGCTTATTAAAAATATCTTCTAAAGTTGTAATTAATGACATAAGATAAATATCTAAAATTAATCCTGGAGTAATTTATCTAAAATCATTAGGCACCTCGGGACGTGGAAGGGTCCTTTGAAGGTTGAGCCTTTGCAAGCGGGAAGAGTGGGCTTGTTATCGCGTCTTAAATAACCCCACCATTCT
This sequence comes from Bacillota bacterium, assembly GCA_023420115.1. GTDB lineage: Bacteria > Bacillota > Clostridia > Saccharofermentanales > Fastidiosipilaceae > JAEZWR01. The sequence continues at coordinate 197,646 of JAEZWR010000029.1, forward strand.
CCATATTCCTTGTCCGAGAAATATTTATCGCAATATTGTTGAGTTTCTGAAAATACCTCTGCATAGCGCTCCTTGCCTGTAAGCTTATATAACATGAGACTAGCAATAAGTAGTTCGTTGTGTGGCCACCACAGCTTCATGTCGTGCTCATAAGCTTCTGGAGGGAAGCCTAGTGCATCGACGAAATAGAGAAGACCAGAAAATTCATTATCCCAGCCCTTAGCGTAAGCAAATTCATAAATTCTTTCTGCTAATTCGAGATTTTCTTCTTTAAACTCGGAACTTATTTCGGAATACTCAAGCAAGAACCAAGCACATTCCATATCATGACCTGGATTTACAACTCTTCCAGCAGTTGTATCAAGCTGGCAAGAGCCATCAGGTGCGACTGTTTCTAAAGTAACAGCAAGTTCAGGTTTATGATGCAAAAGAATTTCTTCTCTGCACTTAGCAGCTCTCTCTCTATACAGCTCACGCTTCTCTTCATCATATTTATAAAGAGTGGAAGTGAGATTGAGATAAATCATAGGAGCAGCAAGGGAACGACTCTTCCTTGTACTAGGCTCGACCTTTGGGGGCATATTAACAGGGTCTTTTGCCCCGTGATCAAGTTCCCAAATTTTGTCATAAACTTCTCTTGCTCTCTCTAATGCTAGTCTATCTTTTGTCACTCCATAATACTCGGCATTAGCTAGAACATAGAAACCCTCAGAGAAATAATAACGTCTTTGTCTAAGAGGTCTGCCATCTTCTGTAACAGTGAAATAGAAGCGCTCCGAAGCTGCATGATTTTTGCCATATTTTTCCAAAAAGTCCAGACAGGATTTCGAAGCTTCGAGCCATTCATCCTTTACGCCATATTGATTACAAAGGGCAGCAAATGTCCATGCTGCTCTACCTTGCATCCAAATACTTTTATCAGTTGAAAAAACCTTACCTTCTTTATCTAGACAGGTATACATACCGCCATACTTGCGATCAAGGCCATGTTCAAGCCAAAATTTGATGCAATTATCAAGTTCTGTTTTTGCCCATTTTCTGAGCTCATCTTTGTTCTTAAGCATTATAATTCCTCACATTTCATTTAAATAGGGGAGTACACTGATATTAAGTTTCAGAAATATTGCAGCTACTATTAATCAAAAGCACTCTGTGTATTAGCTTAGTTATTACACTTGTTTAGGAGAAAAAAATTAAAGAGAATAATCTTGGTAGCAATTAGCAATATCATCTACGATTTCTTTTACTAGGTTCATATCGTCTTCTGTTATATTGCTAAGAGGAGCTCTGACAGTCCCTAAGTCTTCTCCAATTTGTAAACTTATAACTTTTTTAGCGACAGCATACATATTTCCAGATGAACTTACCATTTTAGTTATTATGTTAGTTGCAATAGTTTGAAGTCTTGAGGCTTCTTCTATCTTGCCACACTTGAGATCTTGAAAAATTCTCAAATAGAGTTTGGGCATTACGGCATATGTTCCACCAATCCCGCCAGAAGCTCCCATAGATAGTCCAGCAAGAAGTTGTTCATCGGGACCATTCCAGATTACTTTGTCTGTTGCGATATTCTTGAATCGTTCTATATCCATAACGGGCATACTTGAATTTTTAATACCAGCAACTTTGGGATTTTGTAACATCTCTCGATAAAGGGAGGGAGTCAAGGAAACACCCGCCAGTTGAGGAATGTTATAGATAAAGAAATCTGTATTTGGTGCAGCAGAACTTATATCATTCCAGTAGGCTGCTATAGATTTTTCTGGAAGATGGAAATAAATTGGCGGAATAGCAGCAATGGCAGATACACCGAGAGATTCAGCATGAGAAGCAAGCTCCATGCTATCTTGAGTGTTATTGCAGGCCACATGTGCGATTATAAAAAGCTCAGAGCCAGCTTCGTCACAGACGATTTCTAATAGTTTCTTGCGTTCGCTAACAGATAAATATATACATTCACCAGACGAGCCGCCGACATAAAGTCCTTGCACTCCTGAATTTTTGAGATGACGTACAAGAGCCCTGTTCCTAGATTCGGAAATAGAGCCGTCTTCTTCGTAGCAGGTGTAAAAGGCAGGAACAATTCCGTGGTACTTTTTTTCAATTTCACTTTTTTGCAACATGAGCGTTGCCTCATTTCTAATAAATTACTTGATTAATAAAAAACAAAATTTAAAAATTAGTATATTAATTTTAATACTGCGAAACATAGAGCTAAGCATACTTAATTGTCTTGTACATGCTCAGATAAATAAAGTACAATAGCAAAAATTACATCTGAGGTGATTTACTGTGGAACAAAATCCCAACACTAACTTATTGCAACGCCTAGAGGCAGCCTTTGCCAATGAGAGAAAGACTTATCAAAAAGTTATTGCCTACATTCTCAATCATAGTAAAGAAGCAATATATAGCAATATAGTAGATTTGGCACAGAAAAGTCAGGTCTCTACAGCTACGATTTGCCGTTTCTGCAAACACTTTGGATTCAGTAATTTTAATGAATTCAAACTCGTGCTAGCAAGTAGCAGCAGCAAGAATCAAATTGAACCTATGCCAGAAGAGAAAAAAGATATTAGAGAGCTTTCTTTTAATCAAATGGCTGAGGAATTATTTTTCACTAATGTCAAGGCAATGAGAGAGAGCATAGATCTTTTAAACCCTGATGCTGCACAGGAATCGGCAAAATTGATGCAGGCCGCAGGAAGAATTTATTTCTTTGGCCATGGTGGGAGCCAAATAGTCGCACTAGAGGCATGGTCTCGTTTGCTCACTGTAAGCAATAAGGTGTTCACAATTCAAGATAGCCATTCTCAGGTTTTAGCAGCTTCGTTGTTAGAAAAAGATGATGTGATCGTTTATATAAGTTACTCTGGATCAACTTCCGAAGCTGAATCGATATTGAAGCCGGCGAGAATAAGAGGTGCCAAAATTATATTAATTAGTCATCATCTATATTCTCCGGCAAGTCAGTATGCAGATCTTATTCTTCTTTGCGGTAGCAATGAGGGTCCGCTACAGGTAGGTTCAATATCTGCACGTATAGCGATGCTCTTCGTGGTAGACATACTGATTCATTGTTTCTCCAGTCTTAATACTGTGGAGATTGAAGAAAATAAGAAGCAGAGTCTCAATGCACTTAAGAGTAGACATATTTGATTCTATAGCAGTATTAAATTTTGTAGGTGCGATTATAATTTTTTAAGTTCGGAGAACTTTCTCCGAACTTTTTATTATTGTTAATTTTCAGTATCTGGATCATCCTTTTACTGCACCCATTGTTATTCCTTGGGTGAAATATTTTTGGAAGATTAGGAATACAGTCAATATCGGGATAGCTGCCAAGGCTGCACCTGCCATTATTAGACCAAAGTCGGTAGCATTTTCTGCCTGGAGATTAGCAATACCTAAGGATATTGTTAAGCTTCGATTCTTATTAAGCATAATTAATTGTAGGAAGTAATCATTCCAAGCTGTAATAAAGGTGAAGATTGCGAGAGCTCCTAACCCCGGCTTGATGATAGGAAGAACTATCTCCAAAAAGGTTCTAGTTTCTCCTGCTCCGTCAATTCTTGCTGCTTCGAGCAACTGAGTTGGAATGCCTTCGCTGAATTGCTTCATTAAAAATACTCCGAAAGGCCAGCCGACCGTAGGTAGGATAACTGCCCACAAGGTGTCATGTAATTTGAGAAAAGACATTTCTTTGAGTAGTGGAATCAAGATAACTTGTTTGGGGAGTGCCATAGCACATATCATTAGTGTGAAAATTATAATTCTTCCAGGGAAACGCTTCTTGGCAAAGACATATCCTGCCATAGCGGCTGTAATACAAGTTAAAATAAGTGCCATAACAGCAATAAAAATAGTATTAAAAAGCCATAGCCAAGCTGGATTAGAGAATAACTTAGTGTAATTTTGGATTGTTGGTTCAAGGGGAATGAAACTTGGTGTCTGAGAGTTTATTTCAGCGCCGGTCTTGACTGAACCCGTGAAAATCCAGTAAAGAGGGAAGATAAAAAATACAGCCAAGATAGCTAGGCATATCATAGTGAAACTAGAGTATATTTTACTTTTGTTACTGATCTTTTCCATATTAATTCTCCTCACTCCGTGAAATCCTAAATTGAATTGCAGAGAATACTGCTATCAGAATAGCAAGAACTATACCCATTGCATTGCCATATCCATAATCATAAAGTTTAAAGGCGTGGTAATAGATGTAGTACATTATGGTGTCGGTGCTGTGTTTGGGTCCGCCGGAGGTGAGTAACTGAATTAGGGCGAAGCACTGGAAACTATTTATGGTAGTAATAACTAAAATGTATAGAGTTGTAGGAGCAATTCTAGGGACGAGTATTTTCCAGAAGCATTGAAATCTATTCGCTCCATCCACTTCTGCGGCCTCGACAAGACTTTTGTCTACGTTGCCGAGAGCAGATACATAAAGGACGATTGGTTGACCTATCGATGTTGTAAATAGAATTAAGATAATACAGCTGAGTGCAAAACGCGTGTCGCCTAGCCAGTTGATATTTTTATCAATTATTCCTAAACCTTTGAGAAGATAGTTGATGAGACCATAGTAATTGTTGAACATCCACTTCCACACTACAGTTACAGCGACAGTACCTGTGACTACAGGTAGGTAGAAAATAATCCGATAGAAAGAGCGAATTGGAGGAACTCTCCTATATATTGCCGATGCCACCCAGAGAGAAAAAGCAGTTACTGTTGGAACAGCTACAACTACAATAATTACAGTATTTTGGAGGGCTTTGAAAAAAATGGGATCGCTTAAGAGCCTTTTGTAATTTGAAAAACCAGTAAAAACATCTGGCTTACCCATAGTTGAGTTGAAGAAACTCGTTGTAAGAGCCATGACCATAGGAACTACAACGAAACCTAAGAAGAATACAAGTGCGGGGAGCAGAAATAAGTAGGCACTTACTATTTCATGCCGCTTAGCTCGTACCATAGATTTTGTCAGGACTTTGTTGGACATCGATATTACCTTTCTGCACATAATTAACGAATGGTATTTAGTAATAAAATAAGTGCCCTGTGTTGACCTGCTTATTTAATGAGGTTAACAAGGGCACTATTTTGAATAGCTAAGAAGATTAGCCTGTTTCTGCCTATTAAAAAGCTTATTAATTTATTTTCACGAACAAGATTTAACTGTTGTTCGTTTCATACAAATTATTTTGCTAAGGCTTCACCTAATGTTGTAGTGTATGTTTCTACAGCCTTTTCTACTTCGTCGCCGTTGCCGATCTGCTGTAGCATATTCCACCAAGCTGTACGCTGCTCTACCCATGCAGGTGTTACGTTGTAGTAATCACCGAGATTTGGCAAGAATTTTGCGAATGTTTCCATTCTCTCGCCCTCTTCACCTGTCAATTCAGCATATACGTTGCCAAGTGAAGAATGTACAGGGAAGAAGCCTGTAGCGCGAACTGACTCTGCTGCCTGAGACTTGTCGGTTGTCATAAATTTGATGAATTCTTTGGCTGCGTTTGCCTTGGCCTCATCACCTTTATCGAAGATACCGAAGCCCCAGATACCGCCAGCTAATTCAGCCTTGCCATCGTCTGATGGGAAATTCATAGGAATGGCTGTGAAGCTGATATCTTGTGCATAGTTTGCTGCATTCGAAGCATTCCATGCGAGTGTCATGGCGACTGTTCCGTTGGCAAAATACTGGAGTTCTTCTGCTGCCTGAGCTGAACTGTCAAATGTTACGAGTTCCTTGTCGGCCAATTCTTGTAGAAGTTTGAGACCTTTGATATTCTGCTCGCTATCTATTGTGTATTTTGTGTGCTCCTTATCTGTGAACTGACCACTGAAGAGGTTGGTTACAAGAGCTCTTGTTCCTTGGTCGCCACCTTGTCCACCGCAATAGACGATAAGATTTTGAGCTTGACCAGAGGCCTTGAGAGCTTCGAGAGCCTTTTGGAAGTCCTCTGTTGTCCATGAATGATTCTCAAGATCTAGATACTTGAGAGCGTCGGCCTTTTCAAAGGCTTCTTTGTTAATTGCCATTTCATGTGTGGTCATAACCATAGGATACTCATAGAAAACACCTTCAGTGTTCTTACAAGCATCTACTACAGACTGACTTACTGCAGCAATATCTTTTGTTGCTTCTTCTGTCCAGAGATCTTTTAGATCGAGCATTAGTCCTTTGGCACCCCAGTTAGATACTAAACGCTCAGGACCTTCGAAAATAATATCTGGAGTTGTCTTGGCCTCGATTGCTGATGTGACCTTGTCATCTCCGGTCTTGTAGTCGAGATATTCAACATGAACCTTGATTTCAGGATGGGCAGCGTTGAAATTCTCTAGGAATTTATTAACTGTTTCTTCTTTTGACCATGAGCCGATTGGGTAGGTCCATAGTGTGATTTCTGTCTGCTCATCTGCCTGTACAGGATTCAGGGCTAAACCTGTTAGTACCATTGCAGAGGCCAACAAAGTTGTGAATAACTTTTTCATGTTATGCTCCTCCATGTCACGCCTAAGCGTTAAGATGTTAAGTATTATAATTTTTAAATTTGCAATATACAAGCATAAAACACAAAAAAGAATAAAGAAATGCTAAAAAAAGCATAAAATTAACCAAAAAATGAAGCGAATTTGAGTTTTAAATGATATTTATTATGACTTTTTCTGACAAATTGCACAGTTTGTAATTTGTGTAAAATATTTTCATTTGGTAAATTTTTGCATCGAAACAAAATGGGAAGTACGATTGTTTTGTTTGGATTTTTGTCATTGTTAACTTTTTATTTGGATTATTTGTATTTTTCTTTAACTAGGAAGGGCTAAATTGTTATATTATTTATTTAGCATAGATATATATTTGATATTTGCCTACAGGCTTATTAAGATATTTAAAATATATGAAACGCGGGAGTGCTTTTTTCTATATTAATCCATTTTATAAATGTGATTTAATTAGTACTCAATGTTTGATTCTTTTTATAGATTGGAGATGGGAATATATGTATAGAGATAATTTTCATAGATTCTCTACGGTTGGATACAAGGTCTTATGCCTGACACTTACTGCGTCACTTACTTTGGGACTTGCAGCTTGTGGAAGACGAGGGAATGTTCAAGATGACCAGTTGAGATTGAGACGTTCTTCTTCTACTTCATCTGAAGGTAGGTCGGAGAGAGTCATTAAGAGAAGTACAACGGATAAAAGTCAGGAACGAAAGACTTTAGCTACGACTGTCAAACCGTCAGTGGTTAGGACTAATCCACCTTCACCGCAGACTCAGCAGCAGACTAAGCCGGCTAAGACACAGCCACCACAGACGGAAGCTCCAGTTACAAACCCACCACAGACACAGCCACCACAGACACAGCCACCTCAGACGGAGGCTCCAGTTACAAACCCACCGCAGACAGAACCACCACAGACGGAGGCTCCAGTTACAAATCCACCACAGACAGATCCTGTTGTGCCAGAAAATCCTGATCCACCCGCTGTGGATTCTGGAGATGCTGGAATTAGTGGTCCAGTTGACGACAATACAGATAATGGTGATGTCATTGTTATAGAAGATAGCAATATCGATAACAATGAAGATACTGAGCCAGCAAGTGGAGAAACATCTTTTGTCTTAAATGACTTTGTTGCTACCAGCCTTGCTGATATTAGTACAATTGAGTTTGGTTCTGCAGGTGGAAGCTTGAAAATGGTAACAAATTTAGTCAAGTTTATAAAATCATGGCCTAAAGACTTGAATGATATTTTGGCAGACCCAGCAAAATTGCAAGAGGCGGCGGGGCTTGCTGTTGCTAATATGGATAGCAATACATTTGAAATATTGAAAGATGCCCTTCCCCATTTCTACACAGAGGGTGAGAAACTTCTGACAGATACTGAGCTACTTAAAACATTAGCTAGAGATGCTGCTGTAGAACTTCCTGAAACTTTACCTACTCCAGCTACATTTAAGCAAATTATAGAGGCGATAGCACTAGCTGCAAATGTTTCTTTGGAACTTCCCAGTGCTAATGGCGAGCCAGGCGGAGAAATCATAGGTGATAATGGAGAAAATCCAGATTCAGGGGCAGATAGTCCAGTAGAGCCAGAGGAATAAACGTATATCATATAGTTAAAATCTTTAAATAATAAATGCAATTAATTAATTTAGAGGGGCGGTATATTTTCCGCTCCTCTATTTTTAAGTAATTATTTGTATATATTAATAATTTTTAATCTACAAATTACATACAAAAAAGAACTGATATTTTGCAATCAGTTCTTTTCGATTTGTTATTCTTGAGTAAAGTCAAACTAAAAGATTTAGCTTAGCTGCTTAACTCCTGTATTTAAATTATAGTAGGTTCCTTTTAGAGCCATGAGGTCATCGTGAGTTCCACGCTCGATGATTTCTCCGTTTTCCATAACCATAATTGCATTAGATGATCTAACTGTAGATAGACGGTGAGCAATAGCAAAGGTTGTAGTATTTTCGATTAATTTATCCATTCCCTTTTCAATAAGCTTCTCTGTTCTAGTATCTATAGAACTAGTAGCTTCGTCGAGGATTAAGACTGGAGGACTGGCGATGGCTGCTCTAGCAATTGCCAGGAGCTGTCTTTGACCTTGGGATAGATTTGCACCGTCTGCTAAAAGTTCAGTATCATAATTCTTTTCAAGACTCATAATAAAGTGGTGGGCATTGGCTGCCTTGGCGGCTTCGATAATCTCGTCGTCACTTGCATCCAATCTTCCGAAGCGGATATTGTCTTTAATCGTGCCTTTGAATAAATGGACCTCTTGTAAAACCAATGACATAGCACGTCTTAGATCGGATTTTTTGATATCTTGTATATTAATTCCATCATATGTTATTGTGCCACTGTCTATTTCGTAGAAACGATTGAGCATATTGGTGATAGTGGTCTTGCCTGCACCTGTTGAGCCCACAAGAGCTATTCTTTCTGCAGGATTTGCCCAAAGTGAGATATCCTTAAGTACAACTTTTCCAGGGACATAAGAAAAGTATACATTTTCCATTTTAATTGAACCTTTAATGGGCATTTCTTTTATGCTGCCGTCATTTTGGGGAATCTGCCATTTACCATCTTTTGAGGTGACTTTACCAGTATCCTTCTCATTTTCTTCATCAAGAATAGCAAAGATTCTTTCTGCACCAGCTACTGCTTGGGCGATGCTATTAAAGGTGTTAGCAATCTGACTTATAGGCTGAGAAATAGTTCTTGACATGCTCAAGAATGTTATAAGTGTCCCCAGATCAATAGTGGATTTAAGAGTGAGATATCCACCTATAAAGGCTAATGTAGCATATTGGAAATAGCCGATATTTCCCATTAGAGGCATAAGAAGTGTGGCAAAAGTTTGAGCTTTTGATGATGAGTTACAAAGAGCATTGTTGATATTTTGGAAGTCTTTGATCGATTCATCTTCGTAACCATATGCTCTTACAACCTTTTGTCCTTCCATTAGCTCTTCCACGAGACCATTCATTTTAGCTATGTCACGCTGTTGGCTGACAAAGTACTTGGCTGACAGCTTGGCAATTGACTTCGATAAAAATATCGGGATGATTAAGAAGCAAACAAGAACGAGCATCATCTGCCAGCTCATAATTGTTAGCATAAGACCATAGACAATTATCTGTATGACAGAAGTACCTAAGTTTCCCCAAGTGTTACTAAAAAATTCAAGTAGGCGGTCAGTATCATTGGTAAATGTGCTCATCAGATCGCCGTGGCTATGTTGGTCATAGAATGGGATAGGTAAATATTGTAGTTTATTGCAGAGAGCGGATCTCAATTTATACATAATATTCTGAGACCCTCTGATTAGTACCCAGTTTGCTATCAGAGCGAATATATTAGATAAGATTATGACCATAGGAAAGGCAAGTATATATGGGACGATACTTTGCCAGTCGGCTTTTTCTGAAAGAAGATTATATATTGGTCTTTGAAGCAACATTATCAATGAACTTATCAAACTCACCAAAATAGTTATAGCAATGGACAGTATCATGCGTTTCTTATCGTATTTGATAAGTGATAAGGTTCGAAGGAAGCTATGCTTGTTAATATGGGCTTTGTGTTTGTCATTGAAATTTATTTCTTTTTTATTAGAATGTGGGGCTTTCATTCGCTTAGTACTCCTTTCTGTTGAGATTCATATATGGATTTATATACTTCTGAATTATCTTTTAGATATTCATGAGAACCTTGAGCCTCGATTTTTCCATTATCCATGACCAAAATGAGATCACAGTCCTGCACTGTGCTGATGCGTTGGGCAATAAGAATCTGAGTTATATCAGGATAATATTTTGAAATATTGTCTCTTATTCTTTTTTCCGTTGCTGTGTCAACGGCTGAGGTTGAGTCGTCAAGAATGAGTACCTTAGGATTTCTAATAAGAGCTCTAGCGATGCAGAGGCGCTGTCTCTGACCACCGGAGAAATTAGTTCCACCTCGTTCTACCTTAGCATTTAGTCCGTCTGGATTACTCTCTATAAATGATTTTGCATCTGAATATTCAAGAGCCTTCCACAGTTCGTCGTCGCTAGCGTCAGCGTTTCCCCAGAGAAGATTCTCTCTAACAGTACCAGTAAATAGAATATTTTTTTGAAAAGCTATCGCAATATTTTTTCTCAAAAAATCTATATCGTAATCTTTTACATTTTTGCCAGCTACATTTACTGAACCTATTTGGCAATCATAGAGTCTAGGAATGAGCTGTACAAGGCTTGATTTACCTGAACCAGTTGTTCCTATAATGCCCAATTTTTCGCCGCTCTTTAAATTAAAGTTGATATCCTTAATCGCGTAATCTGACATATTAGAGTATTTAAATGATACATTATCGAACGAAAGTGCTGAATTAGGCATATCGACTATTGGATTAGAGGGATTAGCCATTTCCGGAACTAAGTCAAAAATTTCGACTATACGTTTGGCACTGGTATTGGCACGAGACAGATTCATAATAATGAAACTTAAGAAAATAATAGAGAACGTTATTTGTATCGTATAGGTGATAAAAGCACTTAATTTACCAACTTCAAAATCGCCCTTTAAAATTAATTTTCCACCAATCCAGAAAATAATAGCAATAAAGATGTTTGAGGTTGCATTTAGAACAGGGAAGCCTGTCATAACTATACGCAGAGCGCTTTCGGTCTTTTTGAAAAGAGCCTTGTTGAATCTATCAAAAATACTTAGCTGCTGCTCTTCTCTTACGAAACCTTTTACTTCGCGTATGGAGCGAAGATTTTCTTGTGTGAATCCATTCATATCATCAATAGCCTCTTGCATAATTTTAAAACGAGGAGTGGCAAGAGCCATTATTATGCAAATGATAATAACTAGACAGGGAACCATCATAAAAAAGATGCTACCTAATTGTTTGGATTGTTGATAAGCCATTACTATGGCAAAAATAAGCATAAGTGGGGCTCTTACAGCAGTTCTAATAATAGACATTACACCGATACCAACCTGCTGAACATCATTAGTTATACGTGTGATTAATGTTGAAGTTGGGAATTTGTCTAAATTTTGGAAAGTGTAGGTTTGAATTTTTTTATAAAGATCTTCTCTGAGATCGGCAGAGAAGCCCATCGCACCATAAGAAGCGAGATAAGAACCTAAGCCACCACAAATGATGCCGATAACACCGAAGATAATAATGTAGATAACCATTTGATTGATTATTGATGTGTTATGAGCAGAAATTCCTTCGTCAATTAGTCTCGCCATAATTATGGGGGTAAAGACATCGACAGAAACTTCAAGCATCATCAAAATTGGGCAAATAAAGGCAAACAATCTATATTGTCGCCAATGTCTTAGTAGCTTAACTATCATATATTTTCCTTTCTACAAATATTGATAAAAATTAACAAATGATTTATTCATAATTAATTAAGTTTATAAGTTTATAAACTTTAGTCAATAAATAATTTATTAATTAGAAGCGCTGACTGCGAGTCCTTGTGATATCTTTCTGAAATATATTTATCTTCTGGTCTGATATTACTAATTTTTCAGTTTAAAGAAATTTATAATCTGTTAGAATTAATCAGACTTCGATCTCGGTCGAGCATAGCGAACATTTTGAGCATATCAAACGTATCGAAATATATTATGATCGCGTCTTATTGCTCGCCTTACATTGAGTTAGAAGATTAATCAATTCTGGAGAATTTAGTATGAGTAATTTAAAAGGACGCCATTTTTTGAAACTTTTGGATTTTACCGCAGAAGATGTCAGATATCTTTTAGATTTGTCTAAGAAATTAAAAGAATTAAAAAGAAAGGGCAAGTTACATAAATGTCTAGAGGGTAAAAATATAGTTCTTCTTTTTGAAAAGACATCTACTAGAACTCGCTGTTCTTTTGAAGTCGCTGGTATGGATTTAGGCTTGGGAGTAACTTATCTTGATCCAGGTAGCTCACAAATGGGCAAAAAGGAATCGATAGCTGATACAGCCAAAGTTCTCGGCAGAATGTACGATGGCATTGAATATAGAGGTTATGGTCAAGATATAGTAGAGAACTTGGCAGCGAATGCAGGAGTTCCTGTTTGGAATGGTCTAACTACTGAGTTTCACCCAACACAGATGCTAGCAGATCTTCTCACTATTGAAGAGCATTTTGGAAAATTAGCTGGACTCAATATGGTATTCATGGGAGATTGTCGTAACAATGTTGCAAGATCACTCATGGTCGCCTCGGCTATGATGGGTATAAACTTTACTGCTTGTGGACCTAAGGATTTGTGGCCAGATCAAGAGCTTATTGATATTTGCCGTGAGCTTGCAAGTAAATCTTCCTGTGAAATTAGGCTAGAAGAGGATCCAGTAAAAGGAAGTAGTGGACAGAATGTTATTTATACAGATATTTGGGTTTCTATGGGTGAGCCAGATGAAATTTGGGCTTCTAGAATTAAACAACTGAGACCATACCAAGTTAATAAGTCCATGATGGAAAATGCTGCTGATGATGCGATATTTATGCATTGCTTGCCTTCGTTCCACGATTTAGAGACAACTGTTGGCAAGGAAATTTATGAAAAATTTGGTCTTGAGGAAATGGAAGTTAGTAATGAAGTATTCCTATCAGATGCATCTTTAGTTTTTGAAGAAGCTGAGAATAGAATGCATACTATTAAGGCTGTTGTAATGGCGACACTGGGTGGAAGTCTTGACTGAGCTGACAAAATAAGTCATTAGCATTAATTGGATTGCATTTAATAAAAGTCGAGGGCGATATTCAAATATCACCCTCGATTTTTTTGTGGGGTTTTTATTTTCAGTGTAGATTAAGCTCATATGAGCGGGTGCTTTTTAATAAGTTTAATTGTTGATATAATAATGATTTATATATACTTAATTTTCTAAAAGGTTTAATAGTCTGATGGCTGAACAGGATTTGAATTTAAAAAAAGATGAGAGTTTGCAAAGTGCGGGGAATTTAACTGAGAGCATAGAGAGCGATAATTCCTCTGATCCTACTGTATCTCTTGCTGAGGCTGATGTTGCCAAATTTGAGCAGGAAGATATTTCTGCTACGAAAAGTGAATATTCTCAATCGCCTAAGACAAATGAGAAGAGTTTAAATTCCGAAAAGATGGTTGATAGCAGGAAAAAATATTCACCAAAATCACGTGTTACTCGACCTAAGAATATAAGTAAAATAGAGCAAATTTCTGATCATGGACTCAGACAAAGGGCGATTTTAGAGAATGCTATGCGTAAATCTATTGTGCTGGCACTTATAATAGCAATTGCAGTGGCAGCGCTTCTTCACTTTTCTGTGATGAGTTTAAAATATTATCAATCAAGAAGAATGGATACTGTATCAGATAGTAGAGATTACAATTATCAATTTCTACGCTTAGGTTTGAAGTCAAAAGAAGCCGAGCAAGATAGTTCCTATAAGAGTAATCGAGAGAAAGTTTACGAGCGTTTGATAAATAATTCTTCCCTGAAAATGTCCTCGGAAGATTTAGATGCTTACGATGAAAAGAATAATGATTTAAGTCAGGGCGCTCCTTCAGGAAAAGAGAATGATGCCACTGTTACTTCTTTACAAAATGATAGCAATTTAAGTTCTAAGAATATCAGCAGATCAGAGCTTGCTAAACTGATCAATAATGGACCTGTTGACTATGACAGTGTAAAAGGTTTATTTAGGGATGAAATGTATGGCGATGTTCGCAAGATGCTAGAGAGCAAAGATACTATTCAGAATTTAGAAAAGGTCGATGGTGGATATATTCAAGTGTATCCTTATCTTAAATTATTTGCTGCTGGAGAGTATCCCCTGCTTCCGAGAAGTGATGAGGCTGACGATAGTTATTTTGACAATGCTTGTTTTATTGGCGATTCCCTTATGTCGGTATTTGTTGCTGGTGCGAGTTACGATGCGGACTTTTTTGCCAGACCCAATATGACGACAATTAATGTTCTTGATGAATTTTCTTTTACCAATAAGGATGGCAAAGAAGGAAAAATAAGAGAATTATTAACTTACAAGGAGTATGACAAAGTCTATCTTTTGCTCGGAACGAATGAGGTCGTCTTTGGCTCTGCGTCAGACTTTGCAGCCCGCTACAAGGAAATTATTTCATACATTAGATCTCAACAAACCAAGGCTGAAATATATGTCATGGCTCTTTTCCCAGTCTCTGCTTATTATGAAGAAGAGGGTAGATTCCCTACCAATGGCCAGTTTTGTGATATGAACGAAGCTCTTTTGAAGATGTGCAAGGAAACGGGATCTTTTTTTCTAGACTATGGAAGTTATATGAGAGGAGCGTATGGCGTTCTACCTGATGAAGCAGCCAAAGATGGAATTCATTTTAGTTTAGCTTATGTACCAGCGTGGCAAGAATATGTATCAACCCATACATGGCAGGGCGCTTTGTCACTAATAGACCCATCACTTAAAGTTCAGACTAAACAGGAAGTACTCAAAGTTAGACGCGATGAAGAGCAAGTGATTCCAGAACTCGATGAAAATGGAAGTGTTATAGAGCCGTCTACAGTTGGTGCAGAAAATGGAGCCTCGTCTGATATAGATAATGATGATAGTCTGCAAAATAGAGATGACAGTGATAAGTCAAAACAAAAGATAGATCCTAGAGTTCAGGAACATGCTGACAGAGCGATAAGAAATAATGAAATTGCAATAGCGGAGGATGGGGAAAAGACCCCGAGTGTAGAAAGTCTAGCTAGTGTGTACGAAAATAGTTTCGGTAATGAAGACGTAGATATTAAGGAAAGACTTGACTCTTTATACGCAGATATCAGAGAGAATATTAATTTTAATGACAATATGAGTAGTATAAGAAGTAAAAATATATCTAATTTTTACGGAATTGATATGGACAAAATTGTGGATGGCAGAATACTTCGCGGATCTGGAGCAACTGCTGAAGAACTTTTGATATTGCGTATGGATGATGAAAATTCTGCTATGGACACAAGACAGATATTGGTTCAGTACCTTAAGAAAAGAATTGATAGCTATAGAGATTATGTTCCGGCTGAATTATCACGTTTAGAAAAAGCCAATCTAATTCGCAGTGGGAAATATGTTTATTTCCTAGTGGCAGATAATAGTGACGTGCTTAATTCTATTGTTGATAAATATTAAAAGGGTGCTTGCATTGTTCGTTGATTTAAATGGACGTTGTTGGTTTAAGTGATTTGGCAGATTATATGATTGATAAAAATTAGCTGGATAATTATTACCATATTGTGTATAGATTCATTTGGCAAATCGAAAATAGGAGAGGCTATGGTTTTTAGTTCAATAACATTTTTATTTTATTTTCTTCCTCTGGTTCTACTTACATATTTTTTAGTACCGAGGTCGATGAGAAATACTCTTCTCCTACTCTTTTCTTTGATTTTTTATGCGTGGGGGGAGCCCAAATACATAGTCTTGATGCTTTTTTCCATTTTTATCAATTGGATTTTAGCTATAGGTATCGATAAAGGCCGACAAAAGAATTTAGCACTGATAGGAAATGGCGAGAGTAGAGCTTTTCGCAGTGACAAAATGTTTCTCATTTTGGCAACTGTAGTCAATATATTGCTACTTGGAATTTTTAAGTATGCAGATTTTATTATTTATAACATTAATAGTTTGACCTTTATTCCATTCAAATTTGAATCCCTTAATTTAGCCCTCCCTATCGGCATAAGTTTTTATACCTTCCAAATTATGAGTTATGTTATTGACTTATATAGGGGTGAGGTAAAGTTAGAGAAGAATATTATTAACCTTGCCTGCTATGTGACGATGTTTCCGCAGCTTATTGCAGGTCCTATCGTCAGATTCAAGACTATCTCTGATGAACTAAGATCAAGAGAAGAAAGTTTCTATGATATAGAGAGAGGCATAGAAAGATTTATTATTGGTTTAGCAAAAAAAGCAATCCTTGCCAACATGGCTGGCGAAATCTGGAAGAGTATTAATTCGTATCCAATAGCTAATTTGACATCGCCCTTAGCTTGGTATGGAATCTTTGCCTTTGCCTTTCAGATATATTTTGATTTTTCTGCATATTCAGATATGGCGATAGGTTTAGGTCTAATATTTGGCTTCCACTTTGAAGAGAATTTCAACTATCCTTATATTGCAACATCCGTTACAGACTTCTGGCGGAGATGGCATATCTCACTATCTACTTGGTTTAAGCAATATGTGTACATCCCTTTGGGTGGAAATAGATGCTCATTGCTGAGACAGGCCCTAAACTTATTTATAGTGTGGTGCTTGACCGGCATATGGCATGGTGCAGCATGGAATTTTTTACTTTGGGGCGCATATTTTGCAATTATACTCATTTTGGAAAAATTTATACTTTTATTTGTTTTGCAAAAGCTGCCGCGCTTCATCGCTCGTATCTACACCCTATTTATTGTTTTGGTCTCTTGGGCTATTTTTGCCCAGGATAATTTCGCAAGGCTTAAGGATTATCTCAAAGTGATGTTCTCTCTTTCACCATTACATAGAGTAGGTACGTATGCCGCTGGCGTTTCTGGGAAAATTGCTACTGTGAGAGATAGTTCACATGATATTCTTTATTTTATGGCATCTAATGCTGTGCTTTTTATTATCCTTATACTTGCATCAACCCCAATTATGAAAAAGGCTTGGGACTTTTTGACGAGGGTTGATATCAGTATGCAAAAGAAAGAGATGCGCAGTAAGATCTTACTTCGCAACATCTTGTTGTTAGTATTATTTGTGTTTAGTGTGGCTTCGCTTGTGTCATCAAGTTACAATCCATTTCTCTATTTTAGATTTTAGAGTATAGATTAGAGTGATTATAAGTAGGTCGCGAAGTGCTTTTGTATTATTAAATATTATTAAGTGAATTGAAAAAGATATTAGAGTTCTTGATATGGATAAGAGTAATAAATATGAAAATATGAGCATAGATATGGCTCAAAAACAGGCAAAAATAGAGGGGCAGCGTCTCGCCAAGATGAGACAGGCTATGTTTGAGGCTTTTTCCGAGGCGTCAAAAAAAGAGAATGAAGAAAATTCTTTTTATGATATTTCTCATGGAACTCATCTTGAGCATCTTGCTGAATGGCAAGATAAAAATCGCGAGCGACAAAGAAACGAAGAGCTGAAGTCTAATTCATTTGACAATAGCAAGTCTAACAGAGAGGATAAGTTGCGAAAATTTTCTGATTTTAGCCACACTGTGAAAGGTGGAACAGATGATTATTATTCGTCTGACTATTATGAAGAAACAGATTCTGAATCAGTAGCTAATCAGCTCAATAACTTAGAACTATCTTCTAATCAAGTTGATGTTATGGACAGAAGATCCTTTCTTGTTGAAGATTTATCTTCAGATGATATGGATGCTAAAGAAGCTGGTAGACATGGTGCTAGAACATTTTTTTCTTCACTTTTTAGTAGGAAAGATAAAAATTATGCGGGAGAAAATTATCAAGTTAATCAAGCTTACGAAGATAGTCATGATAATCATGATAGCCAAGAAGACTATGATTTAAGAACTGTTCAAAGTAGTAAAAGTGATAAACACTTCGGCAACAATATTAATGATGAAGAGTTTAATGAGTTTAATAAGCTAGACCTCGCTAAAGGTGCTAAGAGAAGATCTGGCTTAAGGGATAAAGTGTATTCAATTCGTGAAAAATTTTTTGCAGAGCAATTTGAAGAAGGTGATGCAGATTTATCCTACGACGAGGAAAATGCGGGGAAAATATCTGACCATAGAAATAATACTGACGAATATAAAAACAATAACAATAATGATGGTGGTGAGATAAACTTTTCACAGACCTTGACAGAATATATGGATGATTCTAATTTAGACGAAGCCAGTTCAGATTTAAGTCGTGAAGAGAGTTCTAATGTGGCGAAAATTGCTATCGGCTCAAATTTGGAGCCAAAATATGATAATCATGTTTATAATTCATCATATAAAGAAAGTGATAGCGAGGAGCAAAAGAATTTAGATTTAAATTATCCTAACAGTGATGAATTGTCGGAGAATAAAGAGCGTGCAGAAAAGGCTGATAGCGTAGAGAATATTAATATCGTAGAGAATGTTGATAGCGCAGAAAATATAGAGACGACAGATGAGGACGAGTCTAAGTCTAGGGACGTTGATAAAGTAGAAAAATATTCTGAGAATATTCATTATGATCAAGATACAGAAACTAAGCCTATTGATAGGAATGAAATTGGAGTTAAAAAGACAGAGAGCCAAGAAACTGTCGATTCTATTGCTAAGGTCGATGATATAAATGGTGACAAGGACCATCAAGACCTCCAGAAGATAGTCAAGGCAGGAAGTACTATTTTCAAGAAAAAATATTCTAACTTTAGAAATAAGATTACAGAGAAAATACACGAGCAGGGTGATAAGAATAGAGAAAAGTACAAGGATTTTGTTCAGAGAAACAAAGAAGTCAGAGAGGCCTTAGAAGAAGAACATAGTGCCACTTTGCCAGAAGCCGAGAAACAAAAAAATAATTCTAGAATCAAGAGACAAAATCCCCAGGAGATCTTTTTAAGTAGGAATGAAGAACTAAGTAGAAGAAAGGAACTTCTAAAGTCGAGAATAACATTTTTTGTCCTTGTATCTGCTATTGTTCTTATGCATATGTTTTATTTGATTTTTAAGCCTGCAGAAATATATTCAGATTCAGAGAAGAGACCTTTAAATCAATTGCCAGCATTTACGATAGACTCAATTTTGAGTGGCAGGTTTATGCAGAATTTTGAAAAATATGCAAACGACCAATTCCCACTTCGTGACAAATATTTGGGATTAAATAATCTAATGAGAAGATCTTTGTTAGAAAAAGACAATGGTAGAGTATATTTTGGCAAGGCGGGATATCTTTTTAATAAGGTGGATATCAATGATGATACCACGTACTATAGCAATGCCGAAATAATAAAAGAGCTTGATGAAGCCAAGGCTAGTGGTAGGTTTGGTGACAGAGAAATTTATCTTGCTATATCCCCTAATAAGGAAACTTTTCTAAAAGGGTATCTTCCTTCTAATGTAGCTGTACGCAATCAAAGTATGTACTTAAACTTGCTAAATAAAGTCTGCGAAAATATCCATTACATAGATCTTAGCAAAAGACTTATAGATGCCGGGGCAGAAGGGCAGACTTTTTATTATACTGACCATCACTGGACAACGGCAGGAGCCTTTGCCGCAACAAATGCAATTCTAGAAGCTATGGACAAGAGACTTCTATATGCTGATAGATTTGAGAAAAATGTTGTTAAAGATGATTTCTTAGGTAGCTTACATGCAAAAACTGGCAGCTTCTTAACGAAGAAAGACAATATAGAGATATGGAAGAATAAAGAAGTTGAAATTGATCCAAATAGTAATTTAGAAGTTAGAAACTCTAGTGATCAGATAATACGAACTGGCTTATATGAGCCAATGGCACTAGATGGGGATAGTCCTTATGATGTCTTTGTCGGTGGTGAACAGGATTTCCTTTCATTCCATACTGCAAGTTCCAAGAAAATAAAAGCGGATTCCATATTGATTATTAAGGATTCGTTCGCTGACTCTGTCGTGCCTTTTCTTACCGAATCATTTGGACATATATATCTTTTGGATCCTAGATATAGTAATGAGTCTATAAATACTATACTTTCTAAATATCCTGATATATCAAAGGTGCTTATTTTGATGAATTTTAATTCTTTCTCTGAGGAAAAATCATTGTATAAGATTGTTGATTAAGTATTGTGAACTTGAAAAGATAATTTAGATATTTTTGGGTTCTAGCTTCTGGATATTGGAAATACATATGTTCCTTAGTTGAGCCAGATGGGTGGAAATTTCACTTAATTATTACGGAAGTAGTTAGCAAAAGCCGGAGGACAGAAAGTGAAAGAACAATACGATGCTATTTATCGCAGAGGCGCTTTGTTTAAACAGAAAATAGAAGAACTTTTAAATAGGGAAGAAAGTCAAAAAGATAGTTTATATATCGTGCCAACTCCGATTGGTAATCTTGCAGATATAAGTTTAAGGGCACTGGCGATACTTTCTGAAGCTGATGTCATAGCTTGTGAAGATACAAGAAATACAGCCTCGCTTCTGAATAAACTAGGTATTGAGAAACCTATTCTTATACGTTCAGATAGTTATTCAGAAGCCAAAGTTTCTCAAAATATACTTGAGCATATTCGCAAGGGGAATAAGGTTGCCCTAGTAAGTGATGCAGGTCTTCCTTTAATTTCAGACCCCGGACATATATTGATTGAAAGATTGCTCGAAGAGAAGATAAATGTTGTAGTTCTGCCTGGAGCTACAGCTTCTTTGCCGGCTCTTATAGGGTCGGGACTAGATGCTAGTAAATTCTATTTTGCGGGATTTATTCCAAGTAAGAAAAATCGACAGTCATTTCTAAAAGATATTTTTAGTAGACAGGAGACTTCAATTTTTTATGAAAGTCCAAATCGATTAAAAAAATTGGCTGACGAATTATATTCTCTTGGCGAAGCAAGACGAAAGGTTGTAGTTGCAAGAGAATTAAGTAAAAAATATGAAGAATTTATTAGGTCGGAGATTGGGGACTTAGCTACTCTTTTGGAAACGAGAGAAATAAAAGGTGAGCTGGTCATAGTAGTAGAGGGCTTAAGTTCTTTTGCCAGGAGAAGCAAATCTTCTGTAGAGTGTACAGAATTAAGTGAAGATATAGCGACAAATGGGAATGAATGGCAGCAAGATAATAGTGATAAAGTTGCCGCAGTTGATGTGGAGAATATCAGGGAACAAGATGAATTTATAAAAAAATTAATCTTAGAGGGTTTAAGTAATAAGGATATACTTAGAAAATATAAAGAAAGTTCACTTTATAGAAATGAAAAGAGAGGCGATATTTATAAACTTATCATGGATCTTAAAAATGAAAATGAGAGACGTGAACGTGAATAGGTGAGAATATACAAATGGGATTGTCTAAATGTAGAGTGAATTAATAGACTAAGGTCTATGTTAAATATTAAAGACTAGAAAATGGTTTCAATAATAGATTACAAAATAAAATACAAAGTTTGTTGGTTGGTGAAAAATGCTAAAGAAAAATAATAGCAAAGTAAGTGGTGCGAATAATCAGGTGCGAAGCGAAAAAGAAAATTACGATATGGCTGCAGTTAGAAATGAGGCTTTAGACTCTAGCGCAGAAGCTACTGAAGTCGATGATAAACAGACTACAGAAGAAAGGCTTGTGGCTGTCAGTAAAAAAGAGACTACTTTACAGGCTGAATCAGATAAGACAAAAAAAATAAAAATATTAAGTTATGAACAAATGGCCGCAAAAGAGCAGAGAAAGATATATATTCTCAGTTTTCTTGTTCCATTCTGCTTGCTAGCACTTTCTTGGGCTGGAAGTAATTTCTATCCGCTTGGCGAAAGAACTCCTCTAACAATTGATTTATATCATCAATATGCCCCATTTTTAAGTGAAATAAGATATAAATTATTACATGGAGAGGATTTATTCTTTTCGTGGCACATAGGCCTTGGAACTAATTTTTACGCTTTGCTCTCGTATTATCTTGCTTCGCCATTAAATATATTAACTATATTTTTCCCATTAGAGCATTTAAGTACAGCTGTTGCTTGCCTAACCCTGTTAAAGGTCGGTCTTGCTGGCTTGTTTATGTCATTTTATCTTAACGAAGCTTTTTTTGATAAGCGAGGAGATCGTTCAACTTTTCCAAGTTTAGTAAATACTAAGAATGGAAGATTTAATCTCAGGAGAGATGGAATACGAAGTTCAATTATTATTGGTTTGGCGGCAGCTTATGCGGTGTCCGCTTTTAACCTCTCATATGCATGGAATATCATGTGGCTTGATGCGATTGCTCTTATGCCTTTGTTGCTTCTAGGTCAAGATAGATTGCTGCGTAAGAAGAAGCCCTTTCTTTATATTATTACGCTGGCGATTATGTTGATATCAAACTACTATATATCTTTCTTTAATCTTCTTTTTATTGCACTTTATTTCTTTGTCCTATCTCCAACACTTCTGCATAGAAGAGATAGATTAGAGATAATATATAAAGATATACAAGAACAAAAGAATTTAGAGCAAGGTGGGAATCGCGAACAGGATGCTATAGCAGAGACTGATTCACTAGCGAATAAACCTTTGCGAGATAGGAAACGTAACAGCTTGCCATTTAAATATAGTCCGTTGGCAGAATTTTTGCGTCAAGGATTTTCTTTCCTAGGAGCAACTTTGTTAGGTTTGGGACTCTCTGCTATCTTGCTTCTTCCGACAATTATTTCTTTAAAATCGACATCAGCTTCTGGTGACGACTTTCCAAGCTACAATGAGTTCCGTTTCAGTATATTGCATTTTATAAGTCGCAGTATAATAGGAAGCTCGCCTGATATAAGAGAGGGTTTGCCAAATATTTATGTTGGGATGCTGCTGCTTTTGATAATCCCCCTGTTTTTTATAAGTAAAAAAATTAGTTTCAAGGAAAAGCTACTGCATGTTTCATTGCTAATTTTTATGTTTATCAGCTTAAATTCATCAGTTTTGAATTTTGTGTGGCACGGTATGCACTATCCTAATCAGCTTCCTCATAGATTCGCATATCTATATGGACTGCTACTGATTATCATAGCTGCGCGAGCGCTCACAGCGATTGATATAAAAGTTAATAATTTAAAATATTTCAGATGGGCATGCTTGATTGTAATAGGCCTAGCAGTTTTGACTGAAGAATTATTCTGGGATGATTGGTCATCGAGTATGATCTATCTAGCTATAGGCTGTTTGGTTTTTTATTATCTTCTCAGCTTATATTTTGAGAAAAAAAGAATCGTCCCTAGATTGTTGGCGTCGATGTTCTTGATTGTATTCATTGCAGAATTAGCCTTGAATGGAATAAGTATGATTCAACAGGTCAATCATAATGAGTATTTCACAAAAAGGCCTGACTTTATACGAGATATGTCACAAGTCGAAACGCTACTCGATGAGGCCAGAAAAGATAGTGCGGATAGGGTTTCAAAAGATAGTTCTCAGGTACAAGCTGACGATTTCTATCGCATGGAATATATGCCAGCAAAAACAACTAATGATCCAGCGCTATTTTCATATAATGGCTTCACTCTTTTCGCTTCTACCTCGAATGAGAATGTTGCCAAAATGTTCCGCAAGTTGGGATATCACGGTAATAATATAAATAGTTATAAATATGTTGCATCGACAAACTTTATGAATAGTTTATTCAGAATACGATATCTGATTATAAGGGACAAAGAACTCAGCAATAATCAGTATGAGCAAATATCTGAAACTAGTAACGAAACGCAACATTTTAGACTATATAGAAATAAGTATGACTTGCCACTTTCTATTACATTAGATAGTGCAATTGATAATTGGTTAGAAGAAGATGCATCACCATTCACCTATCAGAACCAACTTTATACCTTAGGCTTAGAATCTGAATTGAATAGTAATTCAAGTAATAATGCAAATGATAGAGATAATAATATCTTTAAGCATCTCATAGTCCGAGAACAGAAACTTGAAAATTTCACTGCGGCTAGACGTGATGCAGACTTAGGTTATAGCTTCAATGCTGGAGAAAAAGGACCAAAATCAAAAATATCATTGGAGATTCCAATTGAAGAGGACACTCACGCTTATTTCTTCGTCAAAGTTGTGCGTTCTTTAAAAGTATCTTATAAGGTGAAAAGAAGTAATAGTACCTTAGAAAGTAATGAAGAGAAGCTTAGCTCACCAGAGTCATCTATGCCCACACCAGAGGAGCAAGAGGCAGAGAAGAATAAAAAGCTAGAGTTAAAAGAGGATCGCGAGATAAATAAACCAGAAATATTCGATGTCGGTGAGTGTAAAAAAGGTGACCTGATCGAAGTTAGTATGGAATTTGTCGATAATTTGGATAATCCTATTTTCTGGGCTGCTGGAACCAATGACAAAAATCTCCAAGCCGCATATAGCGCAATACAAAAAAGAGATAGCGGTATAAGAAAAGTTGATAATAGAAGACTTGAAGGTGTCGTGAATTTAAATTCAGAAAAGACAGTGCTTGTAACTGTGCCATATGATAAGGGCTGGAGAGTGAGCAGCAATGGAGAACCAATTGAGACCTTTGCATTAGGTGGCGGACTTCTCGCCTTCCATTTACCTGCGGGCACTCACGACGTAAAAATAGAATTCTTGCCACAAGGAATGATGGCGGCGCTTGTCATATTCTTAACCAGTTTAATCATTTTGTTGCTTTTATTCTTCTATATGAAATTTTTTGTCAACAAGAGGAATAAAGAGATTTTAAGTAGAGACGGTGAGTTGTATAGTGACAGTAGAATTGCTAGAGAAGTTTTTGGCGTGAATGATTTTACAAGTACTAATGAACAGCAAGAAATAGCAATTTCACAAAATAGTGTACATAGCGTGGAGTCTATAAATGAAGTAGAACTTGCTCAGACTAACAATGTTAGACCTTTTAACAGTGCTCCTTTAACTAAGTCTGAAAGTTTGGATGATAAGCAGTGTGAATAAAGTGTACAAGATTTCTTGGCTAAGCTTTTTTGTTCAATTGGGAAAAATGTTTAAAAAGTGATGAAAAATGAAGAAAAAAGCCAAAAAATGAAGAAAAATAGTAAAAAGTTAGAAAAAACTATTGACGTGTATAAAAATAATGATAGAATTTCTAACATTGTGAAATAAGAATTTATTACGAGGTATATCCTTAGTAAATACAGGAGGAAGCTAATGAAGAGCTATGTAGCTAAGAGCAAAGACATTCAGCGTCAGTGGTATGTAGTTGATGCTGAAGGTCAGACATTAGGACGTTTAATTACTCAAGTAGCAACAATTTTGATGGGTAAGCACAAACCAGAATATACAGCCAATGTTGACACAGGTGATTATGTAATCGTTGTCAATGCTGAGAAGATTCATTTGACAGGTAAGAAGTGGGAGCAGAAGGAATATCGTTACAACACTGGTTATCCAGGTGGCCTTCGCAAAATCCGTTATAGCAAGCTTGTTGAAACTCGCCCAGAGAAGATTATTGAATTAGCCGTTAAGGGTATGCTTCCAAAGACAACTTTAGGTCGTCAAATGGCTAAGAAACTCAAGGTCGTCAAAGGACCAGAGCATAAGTTTGCAGCTCAGAAGCCAGTAACACTAGAATTAAAGTAAGGAGAGTTCAATAATGGCAAAGACACTTCCAGCCAAGAATGGTCAAGTATATAACTACGGAACAGGTCGTCGCAAGAACGCTGTTGCTCAGGTCAGAGTGATTGAGGGCTCAGGTAAGATTACAGTCAATGACAAGGACCTGGATGAATATTTTGGATTAGAAACACTTAAACTTATCGTACGTCAACCACTAGTTAGCTCAGGTTTAGAGGGCAGAGTTGATGTAATCGCCAAGGTTCATGGCGGTGGTATTTCAGGTCAAGCAGGAGCCTTACGTCATGGTCTTTCAAGAGCTTTGGTTGGCTATGATGAGTTTTGCAAGGACGGCTTGAAAAAGGCAGGTTTCTTGACCCGTGACAGTCGTATGAAAGAACGTAAGAAATACGGTCTCAAAAAGGCTCGTAAGGCTTCACAGTTCAGTAAACGTTAATTTCAGCAGATTACTTACAAAATTTATAATCCATTTTTACCGGGGTCGGCAGATTTTTGCCGACCTTTTTCTTTGTGAACTTATGGTTTATTCTGCTCATATAATATTAGTTCATATATAATATTTATTCATTTAATGAAAAGCCAATAAGTAAGACTTGCGAGTTGTGACAATTTGTAGGAGGAGTAATGAAGCTAGTTCTGATTTCTAATAGTAAAGAAGCCACCTTTTTACTTGGAGAGTTAATCGCAAACCTAGTTAAACCGTCATCTGTATTGGCACTTGATGGAGGACTCGGAGCTGGTAAGACAAAATTGAGCTCAGGGATAGCTAAGGGACTGAAATGTCAAGAGGAGCTGGTTAGTCCAACTTTTACCATATTAAGAGATTATGAGATCAATAAACAATATGGGAATCAAGATGGTTATACTTCTACTTCAGCTGAACAACTTATGCCTATTTATCATATGGATGCATATCGTCTCAAGGATTATAAAGAATTTGAGCAGAATGGATTTGATGAGTATTTTGATAGGGGCGGACTGACCATTGTTGAATGGGCTGAGATTATTGAAGAAGTCCTACCGAAGAGAACAATAAGAATAAATTTTAATATAGAAGATAAAAATGAAAATATAAGTTTTGATGATTTTTTAAGATCTCTTGAGAACGAAGCTGAGCGCGAGAGTGCTTTTTTATCTCAGAATGGCGGGGAGACAAATGATACAAATAAAGGGAACTATGAAGACGATAGACCTAGAATAATTAGTATATCAGCCGATGAGGACTTTTGTGTTTCTCTAAAAAAAGAAATAAAATCAAGAGCGGATAATGATCTATATGTAAAAGAGTAGTTGTACTGCTATTTAATACTTGGCTTATTGGATTTATATGGAGGTAAAATGAAAATTTTGGCTAGTGATACAAGTGGGTCAGTTTGTTCTGTCGCTCTTTCTCTTGGAGATGGGCGATATGCCAATAGAGAAGTAGCTTCTCCCAAAACTCATTCAGCGAATTATATGCCGTTATTAGACTCAGTCTTAAATGATTTTTCACTGGATATCGGAGATGTGGATCTCTTTGCTGTTGTTACTGGACCAGGTTCGTTCACTGGTACTAGGATAGCCGTCACTGCCAACAAGTGTTTCGCTTATAGCTTAAATAAAAAGTGCATGGCTTTTGATTCACTTGAGCTTATGGCATATCCATATATGAAAATGAAAAACACCTTACTTGTTCCAATGATAAATGCTAGAAATAGGAGAGCCTTTGCTGCGGCCTATTTAGGATATGAAACAGTTAAAGAGCCAAAGGCTGAGACCTTGGACGAGATATATAAATTCTTATTTGAGTTTGTTGCGAAAAGTCCTGAAATTGTAAATGTAATATTTATTACAAGTGAAAAATTCACAGACGCAGAGACTGTTTTTGATGAAATTCATTCATCTTTTAATGAGGCTTATAAGAGTGGATTGGTTGTAGGTGAGCCAAGTGAGAATAAAAAGACTGTAGTTAAGAATAAGGATAATATTGTTGCTACAATTAGCTTTACTTTTTTAGAAACAACTGCGCTAGCGATCAATGCTCTTCGTTATGCTGAGGAAATCTTACACAATACCACGATAGAAAATCTAAAGGGCAATGATAATTTGAGCGATGATATCAAAAGAAGATTAAAAGCTCCGCAGGAGATAGAGGTAAATTATTTAGCCAAAACACAGGCTGAAAGATTGCGTGACGAAAAACTCAATAGTTAATTTAGTTTGAAATATAGTATATGTATATATTATATGTAGTTTTGATCTTGGTGGAGTCCGTGTAATCAGTTGGAGATTGAGTGAATGAGATGTGAGTTCAAAGAGGCTAGCTTAGCAGATTCTGTGATTATATATGAGTTCATTAATAAACATATGCCGAAGTTCAGAAGCTTGGATATGATAGAAGATGAATTTAAAAATGATAATTATAGGACTTATCTTTTGCTCAGCAAAGAACATACGGATGAGCCCTTAAGTGAGCTAAGAAAAAATAAGGATAAAGATAATCTTAAGAACTTGACGAATGAGTCTACTATATCTATATCAATCGAATTAGACTCTGCTTGTGTCGCTACGGATGCTCGATTAAAGGGTGATAATTTACATAAAAGAAAGATTCTAGCACTTATTAATTTTTACATATCTGAAGATTATAAGGACCTGAATCTCATTTTAGTTGATAAAAATTTTAGAAACTTGGGTTTAGCAAAGAAACTATTTTTATATTCTTTAGAAAAGCTTATGGATATATATCCTGATGTTAGACAACTAAATTTAGAGGTATCAGAAAAAAATGAAGCTGCGATTAAGTTGTATCGGAGTTTGGGATTTAAAGAATATATGAGACGCAATAATTATTATGGTAATAATATAGCGGCAATATTGATGAGTTATATATATTAGTATTAAGTTGATATATGATTTCTAAGGGGTAATTGTTGGTATAAAGATGCTAGCTGATAATAGCTGACATTAGCTGACACTAACCGACATTAACCGATGTTAGACGATATTAGACGATATAAATGAATTATATCTTAAGTAATGTGTAGTATAATGCATATAAAATTTTAGGAGGAATGTATGGAGTACAGAAATTTTCATGTCATCGATGATGAAATTAGCAGCTTAGTAAGAAATTATAAGGCCAGCCACATATGCTTGGCTATTTATGCCCTATTTTTACTTACACGTATTTTTACAGGGGCATATTTTATTGCAATAATAGCAGCTGTATTCGTTCTCTTAGCAGAGAAGAGAAATAAATATGTGAGATTTTCGGCAGCACAGTGCCTGTCGCTTGCCATTTTTTATCTGGCGATAAGTATTATTTTGAAAATCGTGACAGTTCTTACACTTGGTATTGGCTTCGTTGTAGTTGGTCCCATATATGTGATTGTAAAGATTTTATTTGCTGTTTTTGAATTGCTCAACTTATATTTCTTATATAAGAAGAAATGTTGGAGAATGCCAATCGTTGCCGATATAGCAGATAAAATAAATCAGTATCTTCCAAATATGGAACGATAAGCTTAGTAGTTAATTTATTGATGAGCGAGTCATTTAATAAGATGCGATTATAAAAATTATATAGGCAAAGTGATTAATAAAGTAAATTTTATACAAGAAAATTTGGTTTAGTTAATAGATAAAAAAAGAACGATTGACATTAGCCTATGTGATTAATATACTAATAAACATATAATTCACTTATCGCACGAGGTGGAACTATGATTAAGAAGAAAGTAACTTTTAATTGTGAAGAAGATTTAGAGATGAAGGCAGTTGCCGTCCTGATTCAAAAAGCCTCACCTTTCACATCCAGTATTTGGTTGTATAGTGGAGAGAGACGAGCAAATGCTAAGAGTCTTTTAGGAGTTATGAGCCTTGGAATTACTGGGGGAATGGACTTAGAGGTCACGGCAGATGGACCCGACGAAGAGGCTGCAGTGAATGCTATAAGTTCATATTTAGAGAGACCAGAACTATAAGCTAGACTTAAATAAGTCATTTGCTGTTGCTTGCTGCTAGTATAGAGGAACATATAACTTATTTAGATAAAATTATGCCTCCGCTGAACGTGAGCACAACAAGATGATAAATTTAGATAAATACTATTTAATTTAAATATTGACACTTTCATTAAGAAAATATTTTGGGCTGATATTTAATAGAGTATAGTATGACTTAAATTTTGGTCTATTTTAAAATAAGATTATTAACTCTTATCAATCTTTTAAAATTAAATTAATTGATGCAGGTCAGTAGCAAATGCTGACCTGTTTTTTTATTCTTTGAACTAAACTATATGAGAAAGTTTCGGTTTGGGATTTTAAATATGGGAAAAAATAATTTTTATGATGAAGCAAATGTATTTAATAAAGATGACCTCGATACTTTGCAGGATAATTCGAGTCTTGCCGAAGTAGATTTCCAAGCGCGACTCGATATTGTGCCAGAGGATCCTGGTGTATATATGATGAAAGATACTCAAGGAAAAATTATATATGTTGGCAAGGCCAAAAATCTTAGGAAAAGACTTTCATCCTACTTTCAGAAAAATGTAAAAGGGAGCAGCAAGGTTCAGGCGATGCTATATCGTATCGCGGACTTTTCTTATCTCACCTGTAAGACGGAATTAGAAGCCCTTGTTTTAGAATCCAATCTGATTAAAAGGTATCAACCTTTTTATAATATTCTTCTCAAGGACGATAGAGATTATCCTTATATGAGAATAAGTATGAATGAACTCTATCCTAGAGTTGAAAAGGCATATAGAGTTGGTTCTGATAAAGATAAAGGTTGCAAATATTATGGTCCATATTTAAATGCTGACCTAAAGGCTGCCCTAAAAAGTATTCATGAATTATTTCCTCTTAAAACTTGTAGCAGAGTTTTTCCTAGAGACATAGGGAAAGAGAGGCCTTGTATTCAATATTATATAGGTAGATGTATAGGACCTTGTTTAGGTACCGTACCAGCTGAAGCTTATAGGGAGGTCTGTGCTAATGTTTGCTCTTTTCTGGAGGGGAGATATGATGAACTTCTTAAAGATATTAAGACACAGATGTTAGATGAAGCAGAACGCCTTGATTTCCAAGCTGCCGCTAGGAGCAGAGATAGACTGAAGTCACTTGAACGTCTATTTGAAAGACAGCAGGTAGTAAGTTCGAATGATGAAGATGCCGATATACTTGCTATAGAAGAAAATGATATTGAAGCAATAATCTTAAAGTTAGAACTTAGGAGTGGAAAAATTTCTGGAACGTCGAGTTATTTTTTTACCCTTAGTGGAGCAGATCTTGAAAAGAGAGAGGAGAGCTTCATCGAAGCTTTTGTCACTCAATATTATCCTAATGCAAGTTTTATTCCAGAAAAAATAATAATTGACATGGAGCTCCCTTCAAAAGAGCTGTTGACGAAATATTTGCAGAAACTCAAAGGGAGAAAGGTTGAGCTTCATCGTCCTAAGAGAGGATATAGAAAAGACCTTCTTGAGATGGCTAAGCGTAATGCTAGACAGACTTTAGAGAGACGGTCGTTTATGCCTAGTAAGAAAATTAGTGAAACAAAGGAGAATTTAGATCTACTGCTTAAGTGTTTAAATTTAAGTAATTATCCTAATAGAATAGAAGCCTATGATATTGCAAATTTAGGTGATGAAGCACAGGTGTGTGCGATGACGGTATTTGAAAATGGCAAAGTGAATCGTCGACTCGGCAGAGCTTTTTATATTAAGAGGCAAGATTATCAAGATGATTATGCGGCGATGTACGAGGCGATTGACAGGCGTTTGAATCATTTGGGAGATGAGGAGAATAAATTTGGAGCTAAGCCGGATCTTATTTTGCTTGATGGAGGTATAGGTCATCTTAATACTATAAAGAAACTATTCGAGGAGAGACAGATATTAGATATAGACTTAGCTGCAATGGTCAAAGACAAGCGCCATAGAACAAGAGGTTTGGTTAATATTCAAGGAGAAATAATTGAGCTTTCTGAACTTGCGGGAATAAGACCCAGCCATAATAGAAAAAGCAGCCGCAGCGAGGATGGATTATCAAAGGAGACTCATAGCAAGGGTGAAGAGTTAGAAAGTGAGATCAATTCAATTATCAAGAATATTTTAGCTACAAGAGAAAATAAGAAAGGGACTGATCCTGTCTTAAATGATGATAGTTTAAGTGTTTGTGAAGTGGAAGATAAAAAAATATATAAAGCCGTGGCAACTGATAATGAGTCTGCATCTAATATAAATTCTGAAGAGTTGGTATCAACAAATATGTTCGCACACGAATTAGGTCTTGATGAAGCAGAGGAAAGTGAAGACGAGATTCTCAGAATTTCCCATGATCTTACAGATCAAAAAGCAATGGAGATAAGGACTAGGCGAGAAAAGGCACTGAAACTTCTTCGTTTCATTACTGCAATCCAAAATGAGGTTCATAGACAGGCTGGAGAGCATCATCGCAAATTAAAAAATAAAAAGATGCTAAGCTTCCGCCTTGAAGAAATTAAAGGAATAGGTGAAGGCCGGCGAAAATTACTTATGAAAGAATTTGGCACAATTAAATCTATTTCTGAGGCTAGTCCGGAAGAAATTAATAGACGTTGTTCTCAAATTAGTTTAAAACAGGCAGAACTTATTTATGAATACTTTCACAGGAGAAAGTGATTCGCTTGCAACGCGAGAGTGCTTTTTTGTACCATGATATGATAGTTAATTGTATGAGTTTATGAAATTGAGGACTTAGTTTGATGAGAGTTTTTGCCCTAGCTGATAGTCATTTGTCTTTTTTGTGCGATAAGCCTATGGATAAGTTTGAGAAAATATGGAAAGATCATCCTACGAAGATTGCTACTAATGTTAATTCTTATTTACAAGATGGGGATGTTCTTTTGCTTCCTGGAGATATTTCTTGGGCGATAAATATGTCAGAGGCCGAGGCTGATCTCAAATTTTTAAATGAACTTCATGGGAGAAAAATTCTCTTGCGGGGTAATCACGATTATTGGTGGAGTACACCCAGTAAACTGAGACGTTTTTTTGATGAAAAGGACTTTAACAAGCTTGAAATTCTTCAGTGCGATGGCAAAGTTATAGTTGATGATAAAAATGCTAGATTGTGGGCTATAAGTGGAAGCCGGTTTTGGAATATGCCACATGAGCAAAAGACGGAAAAGGATAAGATGATTTACGCTCGTGAACTCAAACGAGCCGACTTGTCTTTGGCTGATGTGGAACGCCAGTTAAAGGTTTTAACTAATTCTAAAAATCCTTCTGGTATCAATATATATAATGAATATAAGGTGACTAGGGTTTTTATGAGTCATTTCCCACTCATTGATGCATTGGAGAAACATACCGAAGCTCTCGATCTTTTAAAGAAATATAATATAGATATATGTATATATGGGCATTTGCACGCGTATTCACATAAGTTGATTGTAGAAGGTGAGTATGAGGGGATAAGTTTTTACTGTGTGGCAGCAGACTACAGGAATTTTGTTCCTTTGGAATTAGAATAGTCGGGGCAGGTGAGGACGAGTAGATGGGTATATATGTATATATGGGGACAAAAGCACTTCGTGAGGCGGGGCGGAATATGGATGCTTCGCTTTTTTATTTATTGAAAAGAACAAGAGGGGAATGAAGGATAAGGTATAGATTGAATTGGGGGATATGAAAAGACAAAAAGTACAAATAAATTTTGAAAATGGCTAAAAAAGGACTTGCATATATATATATATATATACTGGGTGTCACTTAAAATTACTTATTTATATAAACATATAAATAAGCAACAATTAATAATTATTTAGGAGTGTGTTTATGAAGAAGGTTAGAAAGTTCTTCACAGCCCTAGGTGTTGCAGCAATTGTAAGTGGCATGTCATTCCAGGCATTTGTCGTACCAACTAGAGCTATGGATTTTGGCGATCAGTATGATGGTAAAGACGTTAATTTAGAAGAGCTTTATGAAGAAGCGTATGGCGACAACAAGGACAAAAAACTTAAAGAAGAGATTCAAAACCTAAAGATAGAAGCAGCTCGCGCCACGATGAAGGATCGTATGGATTTAGCACAGGCACTAGCACAGCTCGCTCTCGAACTTGAAAAGAATCCTCAAGACGCAGAAAAAGTAACAGAGTGGAGAGCAAAGGTTGAATTGCTTCGTGACCATTATGCAAATGAGCCTGCTAAAGATTCTGAGGATAAGTACAAGGATAAGTTTGAAGATGAACTTCTCAATGGTGATCTCAGAAGAGAAATTGAAAGTCTAAAGATTGAGGCAGCTCGTGCTACAATGAAGGATCGTATGGATTTAGCACAGGCACTAGCACAACTCGCCATCGAATTAGGTAAAACTCCACAAAACAAGGAAGCTGTAACAGAGTGGAGAGCAAAGGTTGAATTGCTTCGTGACCACTATGCAAATAAGACCGACAAGGATTTTGAAAAAGAATACCAAGACGAGTTTGAGAAGCATTTCAGCACTTCTATTCCTACCGAGTATCCAACAGCAGATACCAAACCAGTTGGAGAGGTGCCAACAGAAAAAGTAACTGAGACAACAACAGAAGAGACAACTGAGTCTACAGATGTCATTACCAAGTCTACTGAAGAAGAAACAAGCTCAACAGAAGTCGTAGCTCCTTCAAAATCAGGAGACAAAGGAAAGACCCTTCCCCAGACAGGTGAGGCTACTCCTATTGCAATTATGTTCAGCTTGGCAGGTCTAGCAGTTCTTGCTACATTGCTTCGCAAAAAAATCAGCGATAATTTCTAAGATATAGTTAGTGCTTATTTTTCTAGCGATTTAGAAGTTTACTTGAATAGTTATTAGTACATTCCCCAATGTTACTGATATGCCCCCGGCGGATGCTGGGGGTTTTGTTTTTTATATATAAATTAATTAATGAATAGTTTATTCAACTAGGTGGTCTTAACGTAGATGAGTGAATTAGAGAATATTTTTGCTGTGCAAAAGCACTTCGTGAGGCGGGGCGGAATATGGATGCTTCGCTTTTTTTATTTATTGTTATTGCAAGAATAATGGTGAAAGGTGGCAGGGAAAAAGTGAAAGGTATATAAATAGATGGATAGATAGATAGTTTGAAAAGATGAAAGAATCGAAACAATTGCGAGTTGTATATAAGTGTGGCAGTAGATAATTGCGAAATAAGGTGAAGTAGAAATATTTAAAATATAAAAGTGCGAATGGATTGGAAGAAAACAGAATAGTAATAATGTGGATATTATCACGCTGAAATCCATATGGTTAAGTGAAATAATAAGTGAGAGCGAAGAACACAGAAAATAAATAGAAGAGAAATAAAAATGCTCGAAAATGGCGCAGTGTGCGAAATGCACGGAAAGGGAGATGGGTAATAAGAAAAAGGCTTGACGAAACTCAAGAAGGCTAATAACATATACAAGCGCTTCGCGGGAAGCGGAGCAACGAACCTTGAAAATTGAACAGTGAACACGAAA
>JAEZWR010000039.1 GCA_023420115.1 Bacillota bacterium
GAGATGACGAGGACGGCCGTATCTGCGTCACGTTCTTCCACAATCCGCTTATAGACGAACTCGATAGAGCCCACATCCAGGCCACGCGTCGGCTGGGACGCTACGAGGACTTGCAGGGGTCGGGAAAGTTCACGAGCCAGAATCGCTTTTTGCGCGTTACCACCAGACAGAGTGGAAATCGGGTCATGCACGGACGTGACACGCACGTCAAACATATCCCGCAGCTTCTCCGCATTATCTTCCACAACGGAAGGCTTCATGTTGATGCCTTTAGCAAACGGAGCCTGATCGTATTGATCTAAGATCATGTTTTCCGCAATGGTGAATGAGGCGATCATGCCGTCCGTGGAACGATCCTCGGGCACAAACCCTAACCCGGAGCGCTGCAGACGCTGTTTGATGGATCTGGAAGAGATGTCCTGGCCGCCGATCTTCACAACGCCAGAGTTCGGTTCCAACGCACCTAAGATCGATTGAGCCAACTCGGTTTGCCCGTTTCCTTGCACGCCTGCGACACAAACGATCTCACCTTTGTGCACGTCCAAGTCCACGTGGTCGAGCAGGATTTGGCCTTCTTCGCCGAGGACGGAGAGGTTTTCTACACAGAGCCCAACTTCACCAGTTTGGCCAGCTTCTTTTTCCACATCCAGGTTCACGGGGCGGCCCACCATGAGAGAGGCGAGCTCTTTTTCCGTCGATTCGGGGGTGGCCTCCCCTACGACTTTGCCGCGGCGAATAACGGTGATGCGATCGGCGACTGCACGCACTTCACGCAGCTTGTGGGTAATGAACACGATGGATGTGCCTGCTTCTTTGAGTTGCACCATGATGTCCATGAGTTCATCGGTTTCTTGCGGGGTGAGCACAGCGGTGGGCTCGTCAAGGATGAGGACTTTCGCTTCACGCGAGAGTGCTTTGATGATTTCCACGCGCTGCTGGGCACCTACAGGCAGGTTCTCAATGATAGAGCGCGGGTTGATATCAAACCCGAACCGGGCAGACAGGTCCTTTACTAACTTCCCAGCTTTGGCTTTGTTGATGATGCCAAGCGGGCCGGTTGGCTCGTATCCAAGTGCGACGGATTCGGCAACAGAAAAAACGGGGACGAGCATGAAGTGCTGGTGAACCATGCCGATACCGGCTGCCACGGCGTCACCAGGGCCGCGGAAATGGACGGGCTTGCCGTCAATGAGGATGTCGCCACCATCTGGCTGATACAAGCCGTAGAGCACATTCATGAGGGTGGATTTGCCTGCTCCGTTTTCGCCAAGGAGGGCGTGGATTTCACCAGGCTCCACTGTCAGGTCAATGTGGTCATTCGCAACCAGGGGGCCAAACACCTTTGTTATGCCTCGTAGTTCGAGTTTCAACAGAGTTGTCCTTAGTTTTTATAGCTAAACTTTCGCTACAGATCAAAGATAGGTCCGGCCCGCAAAGGGCTGACCGGACCTATCTTTTAAAGCTGTGCGAGAGCAGTGATCTTACGGCTGGTTGGGGGTCTCAACCTTAATTTCGCCGGAGATAATCTGCTCCTTGACCTTTTCTAGACCGTCCTTGAGTTCCTGGGGAACCTGGTCTTCAAAGTCGTGGAAAGGAGCGATGGAAACACCACCGTTCTTCAAGTTGCCCACGTACTGTTCGGACGTCCAGTTGTCTTCAACAACGAGCTTGATCGTGTCGAACACAGCGGCACCGATTTCCTTAATAACGGAGGTTAGGAAGACTTCCTTGTGTTCGGGCTGGGTCTCATAACCATCAGCGTCAACCCAAACGACCTTCACGCCGTCATTCGTCGTAGCTGCTGCGACTGCGCCTCCACCCACGGGGCCTGCAACAGGCATGATCACGTCGACACCCTGGTCGATTAGCTGCTCAGAGAAAGTCTGACCCTTAGACACGTCAGAGAAGTCACCTGTCGCCATGCCGTCTTGGGATTCCTTGGACCAGCCGATCAGCTGCACGTCCGTGGAGTTGTCTTCGTTGTACTTCTTGATGCCATCTTCGAAGCCATCGGCGAAGATCTGCGTGGTCGGCAAAGCCATACCCAAGAAGGTGCCAACCTTACCCGTCTCTGTCATACCAGCGGCAG
Source organism: Bacillota bacterium (assembly GCA_023420115.1). GTDB lineage: Bacteria > Bacillota > Clostridia > Saccharofermentanales > Fastidiosipilaceae > JAEZWR01. Next base: position 2,090 of record JAEZWR010000039.1, read on the forward strand.
CGTAGCCAGCCAGGTAGGAAGCTTCAGCCGTGTTGAATACTAGCGCGCGAGCGTTTTCAGGCTGATCTTTAAACGTGGAGTCCACCAAAGCGAACTTCACATCCGGGTTAGCCTTCGCCTTAGCCTCTAGCTGGTCAGCCATCTTGTAGCCAACGCCGATGATAATGTCGCAACCGTCAGCGATCAACGCTTCTATGTTCGGGTCAAAGTCAGCGTCAGAGTTTGATTCCGTCGTAGTAATCTCGACACCCAGTTCCTGTTCAGCGCGCTTTAGGCCTTGAAAACCGGATTCGTTAAAGGACTTATCGTCAAAGCCACCCTCGTCCGAAACCATACATGCCTTGACGTCCGTCTTAGCCGGAGCGTCGGCGCCTTCGTTCGAAGGTTCCTTGTTCTCGTCGGGAGCGGAGCCACAAGCGCCAAGCACCAGTGCTGCGGTAGCAGCGAGCGCAGCCGCTGTTAGCTTAATGTTCTTCACAGTTCCTCCATAGGATTGTTGAGTATGGGGGACGAGTCTGTCCAGAAAGATCATTTCCGTCAGCCGCCCACGCATAGTCAGTGTAGCGAAGGCTAGGCCGGGAAGTCTCATTAAAAAGCTTTTTGTAATCGACCAGTGACCTTTTTTCGATATAAGACTGCCCCCCTGGCTTCCTTAGGTGAGAGGACGAACCCATGACCGTTTTCGTTGGAGGACGGAGCACGCAGCATAAATGCAGAAGGGAGCACGCCCTGCGGCGCGCCCCCCTTCTGACTCAAATGTTTGACACGAAGTGTGTCAGTGGGTGCAGGATTATTCCTCACCCTCTGCTTCTTCGCTGGCTTCCTCACCTTCGCCAGCTTCTTCACCTTCGGCTTCTTCGTCCTCGTCTGTTTCAGGCTCAGGAATTTCTTCCGGTACGACGATGGAGGCCAGGATTTCTTCTTCATCCATTTCGTGGGTGACGCCCTCGGGCATCTTCAAAGCAGAGGCGTAGACAACTTCGCCCTCTTCCAAGCCCTCAATGGAGACTTCCAACGACTCGGGAATGTCAATAACGGGAGCTTCAACCGTGATTTCGAAGTATTCCTGGTTCACAACCGTACCGTCAGCGGACTCGCCAACCAAAACCAAGGGAACTTCAACCTGAACCGTCTCATCGCGACGCACAGCGAATAGGTCCAGGTGCAAAATGTCGCGACGAACCGGGTGACGCTGAATGTCTTTGACCAGGGCGAGCTGTTCTTCGCCATCAAACGCGAGGTTCACTAGCGCGTTCACGTTATCTTTAACGATCAAGAACGCCTCGTGACCCGGCAGATCCACGTGAATGGGTTCAACCGTGTCGGAATAAACTACTGCGGGAATCAAGCCAGCACGGCGGGCGCGACGGGCAGCCCCCTTGCCAAACTCAGAACGCACTTTCACTTCCATGCGCGTAATATCAGCCATTTGACCCTCCTAGGATCACTCGTTGTTCACTGACCCCGGAAGATGGTGCCGGCTTCGCGCATCTGCGCAAATGACCGAACGCCCAGTCGATAACGGCAGGCACGCCGTAGCGCACTGCCCTCGCCGAGGCAACCAGTTCATAGTAGCGCCTTTATAACGACCACGTCGAATTCCTGACGCGCCCTAGGCCGCGTTCACGATGAAACTCACAAAATGTGGTTGCTTAAGCCGCCCCGTCGAACAAGGAGGTCACAGAACCATCGTCGAAGACCTCGCGGATCGCACGTGCTAGTAGTGGCGCGATAGACAAGACCGTGAGCCTGTCAAAGCGCTTGGCCGGAATGATGGGCAGCGTGTCAGTCACGACGACTTCGCGAGCACCACATTCAGACAGGCGACGCGCAGCCGGGTCTGACAATACGCCATGTGTCGCGGCCACAATCACGTCTTTAGCACCAGAATCCAGCAGAACCTTCACGGCTTCAGCAATAGTGCCACCCGTGTCGATCAGGTCATCTACCAGCACGCATTCGCGTCCTTCAACATCACCAACCACGCGGTTGGCAACTGCAACGTTGGGTCGGGACGTGTCGCGCGTCTTGTGGATGAACGCGAGCGGGCAGCCACCCAGCTTGTTCGACCACTTTTCTGCCACGCGGATACGACCAGCATCAGGTGAGACGACAGCGACGTTATCCAACAGCACGCGGCTACGCACGTAGTCGACCAGCACGGGCATGGCCCACAAG
>JAEZWR010000043.1 GCA_023420115.1 Bacillota bacterium
CTCATTTCCTTCCACAAATCAAAGACTTGACAAACAACTACCTGCCCGACCTGCTTTGGTCTGACGGCCCCGATAGCTTCGACGAAAACCAATGGAAAGTAAAGGAAACTTTCCAATGGCTTTACAACGAATCGCCGGTAAAAGACAAAATCGTTCTTAACGACCGATGGTCGAATCCGATGGGCGGAAAATTCAAAAAACGCGGCGATTATTACACCCGTGAATACAGCTCCACCGACCACGTTTACGACAAACCGTGGGAAGAGTGTCGCGGCTTAGGATTCTCGTTCGGTTACAACCGCAACGAAGACATAGAAGATTACGCCACACCGCAAATGCTGGTGTTGATGCTCGCTAACATCGTTTCCAACGGAGGAAATCTCTTGCTCAATATCGGACCCGATGCCGATGGCAAAATTCCACCCATTATGCAAGAGCGTTTGCTGCAATTGGGCGAATGGCTGCGCGTAAACGGCGAAGCGATTTACGGCACACATCGTCCCGAAACGCCTGTTCAATGGTCAGAAGGCGATCGAAACTGGAAATCGGGAGCGAAACACTACGAACCCGCCTACAGAATCTTGAAAGAAACCGTTGATCCCGACAAAGGATTTGCCGTAAAAGAGGCGTTTTTCACCCAAAAAGGCGACAATACGCTCTACGCCATCCTTCCCGTTTATCACAAAACGGAATTCCGATTGAAAAATATTCCCGTAACCGCCACGAGCAAAATTTCTATGCTCGGTTCGGATAAGAAAGTGGAATGGCGACAAGACGGAAACGACGTTTTGGTGAAACTTCCCACGTTCGAATTTCAGGAAGCGCCCTGCGATTACGCGTGGACATTGAAAATTGAGAAATAGAATATCCGCATAAATACCTAACTCGATTTATAACCACATAGGCACATAGTTTTTTAGATAAAGAATTAAAAGCAGTAACACAACAGTAATAGTAGCATGGCTACTATGTGTAAAACAAGTTTTCTATGTAATAACTTATTCTCGCTTTTCCCTTTCCGTAACCTTTATCTCTATGTATCTATGTGGTTTAAAAAAGGGCATCCTCCTTTAGCTATCCATACAAGATGACTGTGGATAAATATGCGATTATTCATAAAAGATAATTATCGTAGCATCTCAAAGTACAGACGCATTTGATGCGTCTCAAAACAAAAGTCAACCTGAATGTGTCTCAGTAAAACAAGGCGCATTTAAAACGAGACGCATTCAATGCGTCTCTACGGAAAATTTGATAAAACGCAGAAAATGAAAAAAAATCTATCCATCCTTTTCCTCTTTCTCTTTTCGATAACTTTCATCGGAAGCGCGAAAAACAAACCCATTAAAGTGGCGTGTGTGGGCAACAGCATCACGTACGGCTACACGGTGGAAAATCGCGAAGTAAACTCCTATCCTTCGCAGTTGCAACGAATGCTGGGCGATGGTTACGAAGTGGGCAACTTCGGAAAATCGGGCGCCACGCTGCTCAACAAAGGGCATCGTCCGTATATGCAGCAAGAGGAGTACAAGCAGGCGTTGGCATTTGCCGGCGATATTGTGGTTATCCACTTGGGCATCAACGATACCGACCCGAGAAATTGGCCCAACTATCGCGATTTTTTCGTGGGCGATTACTTGGAACTGATAGATTCTTTCAGAAAAGTGAATCCGAAAGCACGCTTTCTGGTGGCAAGAATGACAACGATTTCCGACCGCCATCCTCGATTTGAATCGGGAACACGCGACTGGCACGAAGAGATTCAGCGCGCAATCGAAACCGTAGCAAAAGTGAGCGGCGCGCAACTAATCGATTTCTTCGAACCGCTCTATCCCTATCCCTACATCCTGCACGACGCGGTGCATCCCAACGCCGAAGGCGCGGGCATATTGGCGAAAACGGTCTATTCATCCATCACCGGAAATTTCGGCGGATTGCAAATGCCGATGATTTTTTCCGATAATATGGTACTGCAACGCGAGCGTCCGCTTCCGATTTCGGGAACTGCCAACGCGGGCGAGAAAATCACCGTAACCATCGGCAAGCAAAAACATACCGCTGTAACCGCCGACAATGGCAAGTGGAGCGTTGTGCTTCAACCGCTGAAAACGGGCGAAACCTACACGCTTAGGGTATCGTCGCCCAAGAAAACGCTGACCTACAAAAACGTGGCGGCAGGCGAAGTGTGGCTCTGTTCGGGGCAATCCAATATGGAATTCCGACTGAGACAATCGGCAACCGCCAAAACCGATATTCCGCAGGCGAATAATCCGCGAATCCGCCTCTTCGATATGAAACCTCGTTGGTTCACAAACGATGTTACGTGGAGCCAATCGGCGCTGGATTCGATAAACCATCTGCACTACTTTACCCAACCCAAATGGCAATCGGCTACACCCGAAACCGCCGCGCAATTCTCAGCTGTGGCTTACTATTTCGGAAGAATGTTGCAAGACAGCCTGAATGTTCCCATTGGATTGATTAACAATGCCGTGGGTGGTTCAACTACGGGATCGTGGGTAAACCGTTGGGCGTTGGAATACCATTTCCCCGCCATCTTCCGAAATTGGAAAGAGAACGATTTTATCCAAGAGTGGGCGCGCGGACGTGCCAAAAAGAATTTGGGTGAAAACGCCGATAAACTGCAACGTCATCCGTATGAACCGAGCTATTTGTTTGATGCCGGAATTCGTCCGTTGGAGAAATTTCCTATTCGCGGAGCGATTTGGTATCAAGGCGAATCCAACGCGCACAACAAAGAGGCGCACGCCAAGTTATTTAAGTTGCTGATTGATAGTTGGCGTCAGAATTGGAACAATGCTCAAATGCCGTTCTATTTTGTACAGCTTTCAAGCATCGACCGTCCGTCGTGGACGTGGTTCAGAGACAGTCAACGCCGTTTGCAGCAAGAGATTTCGCACACGGGAATGGCGGTATCGAGCGATGTGGGCGATTCGCTGGATGTGCATCCCACACGGAAAAAAGAAATCGGACTTCGTTTGGCTCGCTTGGCGTTGAACGAAACTTACGGAATGAAAAACGTTGTTCCGAACGGACCACTTTTCCGCTCGGCGGAATTTCGCAACGGTGCGGCATACGTTTCGTTCGACAATGCCGATGGATTGCGTTCGTCAGACGGCAAACCGATTATCACGTTTGAAGTCGCCGAAATTCCGGGATTGTTCTATCCTGCCGTTGCCACAGTGGAAGGGAATAGGATAAAAGCGTCGTCGCCCGAAGTAAAAAATCCGAAATACGTTCGCTACGGCTGGCAACCGTTTACACGCGCCAATTTGGTGAATGCCGAAGGATTGCCCGCGTCGACGTTTACAAACGAACCGTAGAGACACATTGAATGTGTCTCAAATATGAGACGTATGCAATACGTTTCTACGGGGAAATAAAAATATACGTGCAACGAGACGCATTCAATGCAGTTAACGGAAAACGTAAATACACAACAAGACGCATTCAATGCGTCTCTACGGAGGAAAAAATAAACCATGTCGGAAATCAAATTTCAAAACAAATACCGAATACCATCGGCGCGTTATCCGCATCACGCCTACGATGGTGGAATGTATTTCGTTACGATTTGCACAAAAGACTTTTGGCATTATTTTGGAGTAATTGACGATAACGGAAAAATAAATCTTTCACCGATAGGACAATTTGTTGAAAAACAGATTGAACGGACAAAAGATTTACGGAAAGATATTCATGCGGATATTCCTCTGTATGTGATTATGCCCAATCACGTTCATTTGATTGTGTTTATCGAAAATTCAACGACAACAGAAACTGAAGAGACGGGCAACAAATTTGGTTCGCAGAGTAAAAATTTGGCATCGATTGTACGAGGAATAAAATCCGCGACAAAGGGATTTGCGAATAAAAACGATATTCCGTTTGAATGGCAAAGCCGATATCACGATAGAATTATCCGCGATTACAACGAATTGAACCGTATTGCGG
>JAEZWR010000031.1 GCA_023420115.1 Bacillota bacterium
AGGTAAGACTCGTCGAAACAGACAGAAAATAATCTATGCAATTTTCAGGGTACAACCTGAACCGAACTGGTGAAAATAACGTCAGGGACACACCCGTACCCATCCCGAACACGGAAGTTAAGCCTGAAAGTGCCGAAAATACTTGGTGGGGGACCGCCTGGGAAGATAGGGTTTGCCAGTTACCGAAGGAGCAGAAATGCTCCTTTTTTTTGTTTTTCTATTTGTGATATAATGAATAAAATTGCAATTAATCCGATGGAGGATATCTAGCTATGTCTAGAATACTAATAGTTGATGATGAGACTAATATTCTTGATAATTTAACCGAAGGCTTTGTTCGTGAAGGCTACGAAGTTGTTACTGCCATTGATGGACTTGAGGCTTTGGAAAAAGTTCGAACTGAGAAGCCAGATTTAATTTTGCTTGATAGTATGCTACCTCATATGAGTGGTCTTGATGTATTGAAGAGTCTCAGACTGAACTATAATATGCCTATAATTATGCTTACTGCTAGAACTCATGAGATTGATAAGATTCTTGGCCTAGAATTAGGTGCTGATGATTATATTACTAAACCATATTCTTTTAGAGAGGTACTTGCTAGATGCAAGGCTCAACTTAGGAGAACCCATTTCGTAGAGACTGAACCACAAAATAATGCCAGTGTACTTCGCTTCGATAATTATGAGATCGACTTTGATGCACTTGAGGTCAGGCGTGACGGTGTGAATCTAGGTATGACTTTGCGTGAATTCGACTTAGTTGCTTTTCTTGCTAAGAACAGTGGACAGGTTTTTTCACGTGAGGAACTTCTTCAGCAGGTCTGGGATTATGATTACTATGGTGATGTCAGAACCGTTGATGTTACTGTTAGACGCACTCGTGAGAAACTTGAACCAGATCCAAACAAGTATAAATACATTCTTACTAAACGTGGTGTAGGTTATTATTTCGATAAAAATGGCGGTCATGATAATGATAATAAATCAAATATTTGACTATAGCTCCTTTTTATTCAGGTAAATTTGATGAAGAGTGTAACTGTCTTAATGTTGTCTTTTCTTTTTGGGCAGCCTCTTGTGGCTGCCTTGACATTATTTCTTAGTATATTTATTTTTTTTGTAATTCTAATATTTTTATATATAATTTTGCGAAGAAAAAATTTAATAGCAAAATTTTCTACTATTAGAATGTCTTTTAAGCTACCACAAAATATATTTAAGAGTTCTATATTTTATAATGATTCATATTATCAGCAAAAGAGTCTTCCTGATGTTTTTGCTATTATCGAGAGACTTTCTTTTGGACTTTTATTTTATCGTAATGATGGGGCTTTGCTTTATTCTAACTCTCCAGCACGTGATTTTTTTCAATCATCTGTACCACTATCAACTGTCGAATTTATAACACGTTATGGTAATGAGAGTGATGTTAATGCTGCCTTTTTATTGCAGGAGGGCGAGAGATATTGTTCTATAGAAATCAATAGGAGAAAGTTATCTTTACATATTAGAGATTTTTATGATAATAATGAAACTAAAATAGGCTTGCTAATAACTATTCAGGATATAACTGATAGTGAAGCTCTTGAAAGTCAACGCAAGCAATTTGTTGCTAATGTTTCTCATGAGCTTAAAACTCCACTAACAACGATTAAGACTTATTCTGAAAGTCTCTTGGATTGGGGTTTGGAAGAAAAGAATGATGAAACCATACGTAAGGACATATCTAGAATTTATGAAGATGCATTACGCATGGAGCAACTAGTAGCGGATCTTCTTTTACTTTCTAGTATAGATAGTAGAGGAATGAGATATTCATTTTCTGAAACAGATATTACTAGATTATGTAGACAGGTTTTAGATAGGCTCAAGTCTCAAGCAGATCTAAAAAATATATCTCTCGATTTAATTTCTCTATCTGTTATTCCACCAACAATTGCAGATTACAATGCAATGGAGAGGGTTATTACTAATTTAATAACTAATGCTATTAAATATTCAGATGATGGGACTCAAATAATCATTTATTTGTCTTGTCCAATGGATAATGTTCACATTAATGTGAGTGATAAAGGATACGGAATTGCTTCGCAACATTTACCTCATTTATTCGATAGATTTTATAGAGTTGATGTAACAGGCAATAGAAAGTATGGAGGAACGGGTTTAGGCTTGGCAATTGCCAAAGAATTGGTAGAGCTACACCACGGAAGAATTACTGTGAGAAGTAGTCTTGGTAAAGGATCAAGTTTCCACATATTTTTGCCCTCGGCTGGGATTGTTTATAAAGAGGCATTAAAAAGAGCTAGAGAAGGTCAACTCATAGAAGAAGATGTACTTCTGTCTTATGCCTCCAAAGAGCTTATTCTTATTGCGAATGATCTTGATTATAAGGTTGAAAATCTTACTGAACTTAAAGATAATGAGGTTGAAGATATTATTTCCTTTATTTCGCCTGATCACAAAAATGATTATTCTGCACATCGAGAAGAATTAGAATTACTTAATGATACAAAATTAATTGAAGAACAAGATGATATTAATAAGAGTGAAATAAAGGATAAAGGCTTATAATATTAGAGATAAGGCTTACATAGATGTGTTGTTATTTAATGGAAGCTTAATTATGTAATATGTTAATAAGCATAAAAATATATAAAAAGTTAGTAGAAGTAATGATATAATCATACTTCGTTTTACTAAAATTAGAGGTGAATTAATGTCAAATTATCTGATACGTGGCGGGAAAAGATTAACTGGAGAAGTTACGATCAGTGGATCTAAAAATGCTGCACTAGGTATTCTTGCTGCTGCTATTGTATGTGATGGACCTTGCACAATAGAGAATGTCCCCATTGTATCCGATACAATGGTAATGATAGATATAATTAAAGATATTGGTGGAAAATGTAATTTTGATAATGGGGTTTTGAGTATAGATCCTCGTGGAATTCAAAATTCCTATGTTTCAAGTGATAGGGCGAGGGATATTAGGGCTTCATATTATCTTTTAGGTGCTCTTTTGGCACGCTTGTCTTCTGTTAATACAGTTTTGCCAGGAGGCTGTGATTTTGGCACACGTCCTATTGATCTCCACTTAAAGGGGTTCGAGGCTATGGGAGCTATTTCATCTATATCTCATGGTCGTATTAAGCTTGAGTCTAAGCAACTTCAAGGAGCAAATATTTTTCTTGATAAAGTCAGTGTAGGAGCAACAATTAATCTGATGATTTGTGCAGCGAAATGTCCAGGTAGGACAGTTATTGAAAATGCTGCTAGAGAACCTCATATTGTTGATGTAGCAAATTTCCTCAATACTATGGGTGCTAAGATTAGAGGTGCTGGAACTGAGATGATACGAATAGACGGAGTTCCAACATTGGATGCAGGGCGAAATTATTCAATCATTCCTGACCAGATAGAAGCTGGTACGTATATGATTGCGGCGGCTGTTACCAAGGGAGATATTAAGGTTAAGAATTTAATTCCTAAACATATGGAACCTTTAACAGCTAAACTCAAGGAGATGGGTGCAGTTGTTGAAGAGGGTGATGACTATTGTAGAGTTTATATACCTGAGGGAAGAACTCTTACTGCGACGAATTTTATAACTATGCCATATCCTGGTTTCCCTACGGATTTACAGCCGCAGGCTGTGGTTCTTTTATGTTCAGCTGATGGTTTGAGCAGGATGACAGAAACTGTATGGGCTAATAGATTTCAATATGTTGATGACCTGAAAAAAATGGGTGCGGAGATAGATGTGGCAGATAGATTTTGTTTGGTACATGGTCCGTGTGAATTAACTGGATCTTTGGTTCAGGCAAGGGACTTGCGAGCGGGTGCAGCTATGGTTCTCGCTGGCTTGTGTGCTAGTGATGATACAGAAATATATGATATTTTCCGACTGGAGAGAGGTTATGAGAGCTTAGTCAGTAAACTACAGAATCTAGGAGCTGATATAAGGGTTATCGAAAGTGACAGGCATTAATTAATAAATAGCTGCTTAATCACTGGCAGCTTTTTTATTATGGGTAATGCCATATTTTTTATATAAGTGGTTGCGATGAAGGACTACTTTTATACTAGGAGATTTTTATATATATGAGTGAACTTAGAACTTTTTCCCTTGCGAGTGGAAGTTCGGGTAATTGTATTTTTGTAGAATATAAGGGGACTAGGTTGCTAGTTGATGCGGGAATTACCTGTAAACAGATCATTGATATTCTCGCTGACAGGGATATAGATATAAAAAGTATAAGAGCTTTGCTTATTACGCATGAGCATAGTGATCATATTAAATCTCTACTTCCCTTGGTACGAAAGTTTAATATTCCTCTTTATATTAATGAGGCAACATTTGATTCTGTCTTGGAAAAGTCTAGGATTAAAATAGATGGGAAAAATGAGATTTTGCATACCCTTGTTAATACGGGGGACCGCTTTTTTATCGACGACCTTTGTATACATAGTTTCCCTCTTTCTCATGATGCTGTCGACCCTATGGGTTTTAGAATTGAGTCAGAGAATGCTAGTTTGAGTATTTTGACTGACTGTGGTTATGTTAAGCCCGAAATTTTATCTGTTGTAGAGAATAGCGATCTTGTTTACCTTGAGGCTAATTACGATCCTAATATGTTAATAAACGGCCCTTATCCTTATCCTCTCAAGAGAAGAATTTTAAGTGAGTTAGGTCATTTAAGTAATCTTGATGCTGCTCTCAATTTAGGAAAACTAGTCTATTCTGGGACGAAAACAATTCTCCTTTCACATTTGAGTGAGAAGAATAACTTACCTAAATTAGCATTTGATACTGTAGAGTGTGGGGCAAAGGCTCAGGGATTTATGATGGGCAGAGACTTTGAAATGGATATTTCACTCAGACATAGACCATCAAAAATAAGGACTGTCACTCACTGATATGATTGATATCTAAGAATCGGCTTGAAATAATTTTGTATTTGTATAGATTGCTAATCTAAGCAATAGTGATAGTTTCACTTGCTGTTGCTAGATATATCATCACATTTCGGCGCTAGTTATAGAAATATTTGTACTGGAGGCATTGAAGAATATATGAGAGTTGAGATTATTGCAGTTGGAAGTATAAAAGACAAAGCAATACTAGACTTAATCAATGAATACAGTAAACGCCTTAAAAAGTATGTCAATTTAAATATTATAGAGGTTAAGGACTTGCCAGATTCAATTCCTGAATTAAGGGCCAAGGATGAAGAGGGTAGGGCTATTTTGGATAAAATAAAAGCTCGCTCTTATGTTATTGCATTGGATGAGAGGGGTAGTAGTTTAAGTTCACCGGAATTTTCTGTCGTTCTTAATAAAGGATTTGAGTTAGGAGAGTCGATTATAACTTTTATTATTGGTGGGTCTAGAGGACTTTCTGATTCTGTTAGGGAGAGAGCAGATAAGATAATATCTTTTTCTAAGATGACTTTCCCTCACTTGCTTTTTAGAGTTATGCTGCTTGAGCAAATTTTTAGAGCATGTAAAATAAACCGTGGTGAAACATATCACAAATAGACTGACTTATCGGAGGATAGTATGAGCAAAAGTCTCACTGAAATTATGAGTGAAGTTTATGATGTCATTAAAGATAGACGCGATAACCCTGTGTCTGGAGCATATTCTACATATTTGTTTGAGCAGGGCGAGGATCAAATATGTAAAAAGTTGGTTTCTCAAAGTGCTGCACTCATATTAGCTGCTAAAGGAGATGATAAGGAACTTATACGTGAGAGGTTGGGAGATGTTCTTTACCATTTACTTGTTTTGATGGTTGAAGAGGATATAAGTGTTAGAGAACTTGCTGATTTAATGGAAGAAAGAAGAAAACAGAGTCGAGCTTAGTTTGTAAAAAAGCACTCTCGTGTTTAGTTTCATATTATTATATGGTGACATACATAGTAGTTATGTAATTATTATTCATTGATATTTTAAATTTGAACGTATTTAACGGAGGGGAATATGAGTGAAATGGTTAAAGATAGTAGGAACATTGATGTTTCTATAATTATGCCGGTTTACAATTCAGAAAAATATTTATCTGAGTCTATTGAAGCTATCATAGCGGAGAAGAGAATAGAGCTCGAATTAATTATAGTGAATGATGCCTCTACCGACAAATCGCAAGAAATAATAGATGCTTATGTTGAGAAAGATAAAAGAATAAAGGTTATATGCTTAGAAGAAAATTCAAGACAAGGTACTGCGAGAAATAGAGGCTTAGATATTGCCCAAGGTGAATATGTGCTATTTGTTGATAGTGATGATATTTTACATGAGGGGGCGATATATGAGTGTGTCAATAAACAACGGAGCAAAGGTTCCGATGTCTGTGCTTTTTTCTACCAAAGAATGCTTGATGATGGTAAGAGTCGTAGATATTATTCTGAAAATTTTAAACAGAGAGAAATTCTCGATATGTTAGGTAATAAAGATGAGCTTGATGTAGAAGACAGGGAGCTGCTTTTTATTCACACTGCGGGAGTTTGTAATAATCTATTCGTGCGGAAAATTATTGAGAACAACAAGATTCGTTTCCCTGAGAAGCTTATATATGAAGATAATTATTTTGTTAAGCTGTATATGCTATATGTAAAAAAATATGCGTATATTAATAAAATCTTTTATGACTACAGAGAGCATGTTTCATCGACTACTAAGAAAATTAATGATAAATCACAATTTGACAGGCTGAAGATAGAAGAACTAAAGTTGAATGCGTTTGTTGAGCGTGGTCTGTATGAGAAATTTAAGGATGCAATTGACTTCGACTTTTTACGATTATATTACTTAAATTCTATTGGTCTATTTATGAGAATGGATGAGGTACCATTTGATAAATTTAAAGAAATGAGAACTAAAGTTTATCCCATTATTAAGTACATAAATAAAAATAAGTATTATAAAGAGTTGAGAAAAGAAGAACTAATTAAGCTTAGAGTAAGTCTAATTTCTTTTAGGCTACTACAATTATTGTATAAAATAAAAAAATGATGAATAAAATTCATTTGTGAAAAGATTTTGTTTGCTTATTATTCAAGTATAGAATTTTACTGGAGCTAAGATGAATATATTAATGCTTGCTAAAAAATTATTGAGACTAAAGACTCAAAGGGCCGATAGGCTTTTTACTTATCCAAGAGCAGAGCAAGAAAAATATTTAGATAAATTATATTGTGATAAAGTTGAGAAAGTTCTTGATGAAGACAGCTTCGAGTCCTACGAAGTGAGATCTTATTGTCAATATTTGGCTCAGCGGGAATTGGATGGAAAATTTATAAGCTTCCTAACTGAATGTGCTTCGCTTTTTTTATATCCTTTTCTACTTTTCAAATATCGTAGAAATTATTCAAAGGTAAATAGAAGTACTTATAATTTTGAGAATATAGATGAGCTTGCTGATAAGTCGCAAGGAGATTCAAATAAGAGAGCTGTATATTTAGTTTATGATGCAGATCGCTCAAATTTTCCACATTTATTGAGTAAAAAATATCAGACTTTGATCTATGAGAATTATAATAATTCGTCATTGAGTAAGAGTGACTGGGAGTACCTAAAAAAAATAAATAAGTTGCGCAGATTTAGTTTTGCCTATAAATTAAAGAATATGATAAAACTTGCAATTTATAGGGAGCTACTAGAATACTATGGTAGTGATAATATCCAGGCTGTTGTTGTTTGCGCGGAGTATTCATATACATCTTCTATACTTACTTACTATCTCAAACAAAAAAATATTGCTCACATAGACGTAATGCACGGTGAGAAACTCTATTATATGAGAGATTCTTTTTGTAAATTCACGGAATTATATGTATGGGATGAGCATTATAAGGAGCTATTTAAAAGTCTATATGTACCTGAGGAAACAATTATTGTTCATAATATGACCGAGGGAAAGTGGGATACTATTAATAACTCGACTAGTGATAGTGACACTATAAACAAGGAATTTAAATATTGTTATTATCTCGCAAATGAAAATGAAGATGAACTTAGACAGGTTAAAAAAAATCTGGATTTTTTAACTGCTAAATATGCAGGAAGATATAAGGTTAGGCTTCATCCACGTTATAGTGATTTTTCCTTAGTATCTAATATTTTTGATAAAGAGAATATAGAGAAGAAAGGACTTGATATTGCAGCTTCTTTGGAAAGTACAGAGTATGCAATATCCCTTTATTCTACAGTTCTCTATCAAGCGTACGACCAAGGAGTTCCTATCATTATCGATGATCTTAAGAATCCGAATTATTATAATATTTTGAAAAATTTGTCTTATATAATTTTGTCAAAAAAGCACAGCTTGCTTTCGGATCTTATTAATGCCTAGAAAATAATGTAAAGGTAGGGGTGTTCTTGTGCTGACTCTTAGCAGGGAAGAGCAAAAAGCTCTCGATAAATATTTGATTAAAGATTGTGGTGTAGATCTATTTATTTTGATGGAAGGGGCTGCTCATAGTATTTGCCGCTTTGTCCTAAATAAATTTACAACTGATACAAAGATTAGGGTATTTGCTGGAGCTGGCAATAATGGTGGAGATGCTTATGCAGTTGCCAGATTACTCTCGGCCTTTTATCGGGATGTTGCTGTTTACGAGACAAAGGAGGCAAAGGAAAGATGCCTCTCAGATACTGAGTCAGCAACTGCCAAGAATAGAAGCCTATTAAAAAATTTACAAATAGAAGTAGAATTAACTGATAAATACAAAGTAGAAAGTGACTGTTTAATAATAGATGGTGTTCTAGGTAGTGGGTTTGATATTGAGCGGGAACTTAATCCTAATCTATCTGATGTTCTAGATAAAATTGTAAGAGCCAAACAAAGAAATTGTAAAGTTTTGTCGATTGATATACCTTCTGGTGTTGATGCCAATACAGGTCATGCGATAGAAAATGCTGTACACGCAGATTATACGGTTAGTTTCGTATACCCTAAACGTGGAATGAGTTCATACCCAGGGCGAGATCTTGCAGGAGAGATAATAATTGGTAATCTTGGAATACCTAAAAGTATAATTAATAAGTTCTTAAATAATTATCCTGAGTACCTTGTTAGAATTTGCGATAAGGATTTTGTCAAAGAGCAGAAGATAGAGAGAGCAACTGACGGGCATAAAGGAACTTTTGGAAAGGTCTTAGTTGTCGCTGGATCTTCTTCTATGCCAGGGGCTGCTTTGCTTGCTTGTGGTGCTGCGCTGAGATCCGGTGCAGGTCTTATAAAAGTATTTAGTTCATCTAATACCTGTGAGGCAATCAATAAGAGATGGCCAGAGGTTATAACATATACTAGAAAAATAGATTTTACCGATATCGTTGATAATTATAGAAATAATCTAGAAGTCATAAGTGATGAAGTAAAACAAGAATTAGAAAATAATGACTTTGACAAATTTAAGTCAGTACTTGAGCAAGTAGATGTGTGCTTAATGGGGCCTGGGTTAGGGGCTACTCAAAAGTATGCTGAATGGATAAAGTATGCTATTAAGAATGCGAAGATCCTTATACTTGACGCAGATGCATTAAATGTAATTGCTGAGTCAGAAGAAAAGGATACATATATTAGGTTGTGCCAACAAAGAGTTATTGATCATATGATGCCAGTGATTATGACTCCGCACCCTGGTGAGTATATAAAATTAATGCCCGAATTGGTTAATTCCAGTCGAATGGAACAGGCGATGGAGATGTGCAGACAGTGGTCTGTTATATTAGTATTAAAAGGGGCTAGTACATTGACTGCCATTCCACAGAGTAATTGTCAGGTTCGTCTATTTGCAAATAGTAGTGGAAATAATGGCTTGGCTAAAGGTGGCAGTGGGGATGTTTTGGCTGGACTAATTGCCGGACTTGTTGCTCAGTGTAAAAATGAACCTAAGGTAGTCGCATTATCGGTATATATCCATGGATATGCAGCTGATTTGCTTGCTGAACGTAAAAATACTCGAGTAATTCTTCCAAGCGATGTGATCGAAGCTTTTTCAGAAGTCTTTGATGAACTAGCCTGGTAGCTCTTAGATAAAAAAGAAATTTCTGATCATTGAAGGGTGTTTTTTATGAATATATTATCTGATAGGGATAGAAAAGAATATAAAATATCCAGAACGTGGATGGAGATCAATCTAGATAAATTAGAAAATAATCTTCTTTTTCTTAGAAGTATAGAGCCTGCGGATGTTTGTATAGTAGATGTACTCAAGAAATTTCTTAATAAGGATGATCACGATTTCTTAAAGAAGCTTGTAGCTTTGTCTGAGAATGATAAAGATACAGATAAAAATATTTCGATAGCAAATAGAAACTTTAATAAAAGAGAAAGGTTGACTGCGGTTATAAAAGCGGATGCATATGGGCATGGGGCGCCGGTCATTGCTAAATTTATAAGTGAGAAGGGTCTTGCTAAGAGGTTCGCGGTTGCCAGTATTGATGAAGCTATTCAACTTAGAGAGGCTGGAATATGTGAAGATATTGAAATTCTATCCATGACACCTCAATTGAGATTTGATGATTTGCTTGATTATTCATTTATTCAGGTTATAAGTTCGCAAAAAGAAGCTGAGATTTTGAATGAACTAGCTTATAAAAAAGGAAAAAGTTTTAGAGTTCACCTTGCTCTTGATACTGGCATGGGTAGAATTGGTCTTGATATTCGCAATTTTTTTTCATATCTTAGAACTTTTTTGACAGAGAATTCTGCAAATGAAGATATAAGTTCGGTCGATTTAAGAGAGATAATATATAGACACAATAAGTGTATGGCTGTAGCACTTGAAACTGCTATAGAGATTTCTAAATTGAATAATATTAATTTTGAAGCTTGTATAACTCATTTTCCGTCGGCGGATGCAGTTGATGACAGCGAAACACAGGGTGCTTTTGTTGATTTTTATACTTTTGTTTCCTTACTTAATTTTTGTATAGATAAAAAGATTATGATGCATTGTGCTAATTCAGCATTCTTTCTTAGGCATAGTGATCTAACTTTAGATTATTATCGACCTGGAATTATACTCTACGGTCTTTTGCCGGAGTGTTGTTCAAATTTTTCTGATAAATTAAAAGGTATATCCGAGTTAAAGGCTGAAATAACATATGTAAAAACTGTCGATATAGGAGATAAGATCAGTTATGGAGGGACTTATATCTGTGACGAAAGTTGTAAGATAGCGACGGTTGCTTGTGGTTATGCGGATGGATATTCAAGGGGATTTAGCAATATTGGGAATGTTAGGTTAGACGACGGTAGTATTGCAAGTATAGTCGGTAGAGTGTGTATGGATTCTATGATGATTAAGCTACCATTAACATCGACTGCAAAAGAGGGAGATATTGTTACATTGTATACTAGTGAATATGGTGATACTTTGGGACTTTATGAATTGGCAGAAATAGAAAATACTATACACTATGAGTTGTCATGTAGAGTGTCACCACGAGTTACAAGAGCTTATTTTTATAAAAATAAGCTCTACGCGGTTAGTAGCAGAGATAAGATAATTTATATTTTGAATGACTAATAGATTTTGCGTGCATAGTGTTTTTTATTTTTATTGACTGATTTGTTGTATGTTTGTATAAAGATTTGAAGATAAAAATGAAAATGGTTTTCAATGAAAATTATTTAGCTTGTACTCACTGCACAAAAAATGAATCTTTTATCGTGCACATTGACGAAAGTATCGTCAATGTATACAAAAAAAGTTATAAAAAAAAGTTAAATTGATAATAGAGAAAAATACTGCTGAGTGTTATAGTTTTTATATCACAAGCGGTAACGCTAATTAAGGAGTTTTTTATGGCTAGTGTTGTTTTAAAGAATGTTTATAAACGCTATGACGGAGGGGTAGTTGCAGTTTCAGATTTCAATTTGGAAATTGCTGATAAAGAGTTTATTATTCTCGTAGGTCCGTCAGGTTGTGGTAAGTCTACAACTCTGCGTATGATTGCCGGACTAGAAGAAATTTCAGATGGTCAGGTTTATATTGATGATAAGTTGGTCAATGATGTTCAGCCAAAAGATCGTGATATAGCGATGGTTTTCCAGAACTATGCTCTATATCCACATATGACCGTGTTCGAAAATATGGCTTTTGGTCTTAAACTCAGAAAAACTCCTAAGGATGAAATTAAGAGAAGAGTAGAAGAAGCTGCACGTATTTTGGAAATTGAGCACTTGTTGAGCCGTAAGCCAAAGGCTTTGTCCGGTGGTCAGAGACAGCGTGTTGCACTAGGAAGAGCTATTGTTCGTGATCCTAAGGTATTCTTGATGGATGAGCCTCTGTCAAACTTGGATGCTAAACTACGTGTTCAGATGCGCGTTGAAATTACTAAGCTTCATCAGCGTTTGGCTACAACAATTATTTATGTTACCCACGACCAGACAGAAGCTATGACAATGGGTACCAGAATTGTTGTTATGAAAGATGGCTTTATTCAGCAGGTTGATGATCCTACAACTCTATATATGCATCCAGTAAATACATTCGTAGCAGGATTTATTGGAATGCCTCCTATGAACTTTATTAATTCCAATCTTGTTGATTTGGGTGACACGGTAGGAGTATCTTTCGCTGGCCATACAATCAAATTACCAAAAGAGAAATACAATACTCCAGAGGTTCGTTCTTATATAGGAAAGGAATTAATCTGTGGTATTCGTCCAGAGGCGATGTCTGATGATCCTAACGAAGTTTCAAAGTTGGGACCAGAAGTAACATTTGATGCAATGGTCGATGTTGTTGAGAGACTCGGTGCAGAAACTTATCTATATTTAAGTGTAGAGAACAAGAGCTTGACAGCAAGAGTTGATCCAATTGTGTCCAAGGCTGCAGTACATCAGAATGTAACAATTGCAGTAGATACAAACAGAGTTGTTCTCTTTGATAAAGATACAGAAAATACAATTATTTCTTAATTTTAGAATAGCAATTCTACAAAAAGACAGAGATGAGTTTGACTAATCTCTGTCTTTTTCTTATTTCATTATCATTGAACATATTGGTGAACTTGTTGTTCAATTAATTTGATTAAGTTTCTTATACAATTTTTATGAGTTTATTGTGAAGCGAGTTTATAAATCCTTTAATATTTAACGTAGCAAAAGAATTTGTTTATTGAAAGAATGTATGTGAGTTGCTTTTTAATTAATTGTGTTCGCTGATTTTGAAAAATCAGTTTATTTTTTTTCGTATGTTTACAGATAAAATTAAAAATTAACTTTTTAAGCTATTGCAGAATTTGAAATAAAAATGTAATATATTCAACAAATTATGACAGAATTATTACAAAAGTTTTTCAAATCATAGATTGAGAGGCTGAATATGAGTGATTTAAATAGAACCATGGAGAGGGCGGCAGAGATTCTGGACAGAACTGCTTCGATAGTTGCAGCTGACGGAGAAATTGTTGCTTCGACTAATCCCAGTTTAGTAGGGGAGATAAATCAGGAGGCTGCCAGTTTTTTTCATGGCAATCTGTTTTTCCAAACAACTGAGACCCATACTTTTGTGAAGTTGATGATTGACAATACTTCAGAGTATGTCGCTATGATTGATGGTACCGATCATACATCACAAACATATATATCCTTGTTGTCTCAGTGGGTGATAGCCGAACTTGAGGATTCAGCAAATACTGAGGATGTAAAAGACTTCCTTAAAAATATACTCTTTGACAATGAGTTGCCAGGAGATATAACATTTAAAGCCAGCGAATTTAGAATTAATTCAGCAAGTCGTAGAATTTGTTATTTAGTTAAGCTTGAGCGTGAAGATGATCAGTCGATGGCTTATCATGTATTACTAAATCTTTTCCCAAAGAAAAAATTGGATTTCGTGCTTAACCTTGAAGAAGATACAATAGTTTTAATTAAAGATTTACCAAAGACAGATGATGATGTTATTGACTCAATTTCGTCAAGCATTATTGATACTCTCAGCAGTGAGGGTGTATCAGCTCATATAGGTATTGGTATGCCGGCAGATACATTGAAGGATATCGCTAAGAGCTACCAGGAGGCATCATTATCAGTTACAGTTGGGAAGATATTTACACCTGAGTCAAGATTGATGAGATATGATCGTCTTGGACTTGGTAGATTAATTTATCAGTTACCTCCCACACTATGTCACCTATTTTTAGATGAAGTTTTTCCAGAAGGTTCCTATGAATCATTGGATGCTGAAACACTTCAAACAATTGAGCAATTCTTTGATAATAACTTAAATGGTTCAGAAACTAGTCGTAAATTGTTTGTACATAGAAATACATTAGTTTACAGGCTTGACAAGGCTCAAAAAATTACAGGTTTAGATTTACGTAGCTTCGATGATGCTGTAATGTTTAAATTTGCATCAATGGTTAGAACTTATCTAGAATATCAGGATAGATCTTCATTCCAGTTAGGTAGTCCCAAATGGTGGAGAAAGAAGTAGTTATTTCTTAAATCATACTATTTATTGGAGGATGTATTTTGATTGAGTTTGAAAACGTTACGATGACCTACAGGCAGAGTGGAATCAAGGCTCTGAAAAATGTAAGTTTTCATATCGATCGAGGTGAGTTTTGTTTTATTATCGGTGAAAGTGGAGCTGGAAAATCAACACTTATAAAATTACTGACGAGGGAGGAATCTCCTGATTCGGGTAGGGTTTCAATAAGTGGCTATGATCTTCAAAAGTTGAAGAAGAAGCAGGTTCCGTATCTCAGAAGAAATATTGGAATGATTTTTCAAGACTTTAGGTTGATAGAAACTAAGACCGTTTATGAGAATGTAGCTTATGCTATGGAAATAGTAGGAGCTAATAGGAGACAAATAAAGAGACAGGTTCCACTTGTGCTCAGCACAGTAGGTCTCAGAAACAAAGCTGATATGAGACCGCATGAATTATCAGGTGGTGAGCAACAGAGAGTTGCTATTGCGAGAGCCATGGTCAATAGTCCGATGGTTATATTGGCAGATGAGCCAACAGGGAATCTCGATCCTGCAACAAGTGAGTCAATAATGGCGCTACTTTCTGTGATAAACAAGGCTGGGACTACAGTTATTGTATGTACTCACGATAGAAACCTTGTCGATAAGATGCAGAGAAGAGTTATAGAGATTGATGATGGTTTCAAGATTAGAGATGAGGAGAGTAGTATGTACTCTTCATTTATCGAAGAACTTGAAAATGATATTGATAACGAAGCAATAGCTGCTGTGCTTAGACAACCTAAGATTAGTTTGCCATTTAACTTTATTCATGCTGAGGAAAGTAAAATTTCACAAATACTCGAAGATAGTCATGATGCGGTTGATGACAAGAGCATATATTACAATGAACTTATTGATGAAGCCGAAATTTCAGCTTCGTATGCCTCGAATGATACCGATGATCACCTTAGTGAAGTTGGGGAAACAAGGATGAATGAGGTCGGTAAAGATAAAGGATTTTCTTTTAAGACAAAAAGAATTTATGTAAGAGAAAATTCTGAGTTAGATAATAATGATAAAATTCAGGATGATGGAGATGAAATAAATGAGTAATTATTCGCACTCTCTAAAAGAGGGTCTCAGAAATATGATTCGCCATCCTCTGGTGACGATTGCGTCGTTTACGACAATTGCACTTACTCTATTTGTTGTTTCATGCTTTTTGTGTTTTGTTGTAAATGCCACAGGTATATCTAATAGAATAGAGCAGAGCCCGCCAGTAGAGGTTTATGCTGAAATTGGAATTGAGGATGATAAATTAAAGGCTATAGAGAATGCCTTGTCTCAGTCAGAATTGGTACAAGACTATACTCACTTGAGCCCTGAAGAGAATTACAAAATATATCAAGAGAGTATGGGTGATAATAAGGATGTTTTAGAGGGGTTAGATGTAGATAGATTTCCTAATCTATTTATAGTCCATCTCAAGGATTCTTCATCTTCGGAGCAGTTTTCATTAGAGATGTATCAATATCTTGGGGTGAGAAAGATTCGATTTGATAATAATCTTATTGATTTTCTTGCAGGTATTAGGAAGTATGTGTACATTGGATCTTTCGTTTCTTTCTTAGTATTGGTAATAATATCATTCTTCATTATCTCAAATATGGTGAGATTATCGGTCTTTGCGAGAGGTGAAGAAATATCAATAATGAAATACATAGGAGCAACGAACTCTTTTATAAGGATGCCTTATGTAGTAGAAGGAATATTAGTTGGAATATTAGGTGCTATATTTTCTAGCACAGCTATATATTTTATATATAGAGTCTTATATTTGAGACTTATGCAGGGAGTATCCCAGACTGATGTCTTGAGACTTATTCCACCAAGTGGTATTATCTTTTATATTGCCATAATCTCATCTTTAATAGGAATATTGGTAGGTGGGATTGGAAGTGCAGTCTCAGTACGAAAACATATAAATGTGTGACGTAGTTATTTAATATAACAGGAACAAATTAGAGTTATTTCTAATAGATAATATAATTAATACATATATTTTCGGAGGAAAAATTAATGAAGAAGAGTAAGCTTACAGCTTTGGCTCTTACGCTAGCGTTAGTAGGTTCATCTACTATTCTTGGTAGTAGAAATATCTATGCAGAGAATTGGTATGAGGTAGAGGCTAATTCACTTCAGGAAAGAGCAAATATTGATTATGCTATTTCACAGGCTCAGCAGGATCTCGCTAACCAGCAGAGTATTATAAGTGCGAAAGAAGCTGAACTTAATCAACTTAGAGCACAGGGACAAGTCTTAGAAACCGAGTATAAGGTACTCAAGAGAAGACTGAAAAAGGCCAAGCAAGCAGTAAGAACAGCTTATATCAATTATGATGAAGCTCTTCGCTCACTTGAAGAGAAGCAGGCTCAATATGGTGATCGTCTGTTGAAGATGTATGAAGAGGGTAGACCATCTTTGATTTCTTTGCTTTTTTCTGGAAGCAATATTAAAGGTTTATTCCAAGGTGTTGAACTTGCAAATGTTATAGCAGATAGTGATCTTCAAATTATTGAGAAATTAAAGACAGCTCAAAGTATGGCAGATATAGCGAAACATAATGCTGAACTGACCGCTCAGAGAGCCAATGACCTGATTACTAAGACCGAGGGAGAACTCAATAGTTTGAAAGATGGAATCAGACTAAATGAGAGCGAACTGGAAGTTAATAGACAAGTATTAAATGAAAGAAGCCAGAGTCTATCAGCTCTTCAGTATCAGGGTTCTGTAATAGATGCTAATATTCGCAAAGCTAGAGAAGAAATTTCTTATCTTGAGTATATTAAAGAGCAAGAGATAGCTGTCAAGGATACACAGTCTGGACCAGCATTGCCAGCAGAAGAGGTAGAGGACTTAGTAGTTGACAACTCAAACTCAGTTGAGAATGACACAGAGGAATCTATTGTTGAGTCAACAAGCGCTCCTGTCGAGAATAATGTAGTTTCTGATGATGAGGTTGTCGAAGAAGTAAGTGAAAAAGTAGTTGAGACCGAGCCTGTAGTTGAGGAAGAGCCAGTAGTAGAAGTCCCCAAGGTTGAGGAAACTACAAAGTTGGAAGAGACTACTAAGCCAGTTGAAACTACAGTTTCTGAAGATGTTATTGATTTAGATAACGAAGAAAAGAAGGATTCTGACTCATCAGTAGAGACGACTAATACAAAATTATTTTTCCCCAATGGTTACAGTAGAATGGTCACAAGTCCCTTCGGTTGGAGATCATCACCCTTTGGTGGAGGTTCTGAGTTCCATTTAGGTACTGACTTCAACGGTGCAATTGGTGCTCCAATTTATGCGGCTAATGATGGTGTCGTTATAACTGCTAATACTAGTGCTGGTCAAGGTACAATGTATGGCGGTGGCGGAAGCTACGGAAACTATATAGATATTCAACATCCAGATGGAATGATAACCAGATATGCCCATCTTCAGTATGTTGATGTGTCGGTAGGTCAAACCGTTTCAAGAGGGCAACAGATTGGAAGATGTGGAAGTACTGGTTCATCAACAGGTCCTCACTTGCATTTTGAAGTAATTATAAATGGACAACAAGTAGACTCTATGAACTATTTATATTGATATTAGATTAAGTTAACTGACGGGATAAATATATTAAATTTTTATCCCATTTGTGTTGACAGCTACAGGATTAGCTTGTATTATATACAAGCTAATCTTTTGCGGGATTAACTCAGTGGTAGAGTGTCACCTTGCCAAGGTGAAAGTCGCGAGTTCGAATCTCGTATCCCGCTTCATTTTGGCACCATAGCCATGTGGTAAGGCAGAGGTCTGCAAAACCTTTATCATCAGTTCGAATCTGATTGGTGCCTTTTTATTAATATAATCCTGCGGGATTAACTCAGTGGTAGAGTGTCACCTTGCCAAGGTGAAAGTCGCGAGTTCGAATCTCGTATCCCGCTCGGAAGAACAGCAGTTGCTGTTCTTTTTTTATTTTTAGTAAAAGAGTCACAAAAAGTAAATAAGTATATAATTAGACATAGTAAATATTGGCGGGAGTGATTATTTAAATAATGGTAGAAGTTGATAGAAAGAAAAGTTTTATTGATGAATATCTTACTTTTACTTGTGATTTGTCGGATAAGGTGAATGAATTGATTGAGAATGACATCTCAAATAATGGAAGTAACTATACTGCATTGGATCTGACTAATGAAAATTTCTATTCTAATATATTTAATTATATAGAGGATAAGGAGTATTATCTGGAATTAAAGGATAGATTCTCTACATTTGGACTGACAGAGCAAAGAGATATTATATGTACTTTAATTAATGATGATCCATATTCTTTTATTATTGGCTGGCATAAGGAAAAGTTAGATTTAAAAGCTTATGATTTTTTATTTGGCGAATTGGAGCTTTTATTACGCAATTTGCTTAAGCTGATTTCGTCTAATAATTATGATAATGATAGACAAATACAAGTAACACAACTTGATAGAGAGATAAATTATTTTCGCGAATTATTATCTGACATTAATGATGAAACCTGTAATAAGATTCTTTCACGGGAGCTATTTTCTTTAATTTTATTTTTAGCAATTTTGGATGTTAGGCTTGATATTTTATATGAATTTGATTTTAGTAATCCCTTTATTTTGCTTAGGAAGAGAGTATATAGGGATATATTAGGATATATTTATGAGATACTTCAATATTTACTAGGAAAAGTTTTTTCAACTGACGATTTTGAAATTAGAGCAAGTTATTTCAACTCAATTCTAGATTGTATAGAAAATGATAGTAAATTGGAAAAAATAGCGGGGGATGCGGAGATTGCCATTAGTCCAATATTTATAGAAGCAAATATGAGTTCCAATTCTGGTGTATTAACTGATTCAAATATAAATTCTTTTGATGAGTTTATAGAAAGAATTAGTGATGAATATATTTCTGACATTGATTTGGTGTTTTTGCTTAATCTTAGTGAAATAGTCCATAATTGTACTATGAATAAGAAAAATATAGACTCACCTTTTGTAATAAAAGAAGGAATCTATAATACGAAACTTGATGAGATGATTAATAAAAAGTTAGATATATACATTTCTAATGGGTCTAGATCAAAGAAAAAAATTATTTCCACAGAAATTCAGGGAATTTTATCTTTTATGAAAAGGTATGACTATAAGTCCTGCGATAAAATTACTGAGAGAATAAAGAAGATTTTATAAGTAATAAAGATGAAATAGCATCATTATCACTTATTGAAAAGTATGTGGGCTTTATTGGTTATTATATTTATATATTTAGGAACAAGGTATAAAAAGAGGGTGTATGGGAAACGTAACTCTAAAGTCAATAATAGATGACTTTAAACTTGAAGAAATAAGTGATTATGGGAATTCAGAAAATATTTTGATCGGTGTTGCTGACGTAACAAGACCGGGGCTCCAATTGGCTGGTTATTTTGATCACTTTGGCGCTGACCGTATACAATTGGTTGGCAACATGGAAATGGCATATTTATCGAGATTGAGTCCGCAAGAACGCAAACAGAGGATAGAGCAGCTCTTTGCTCGCAACATTCCATGCTTAATTATATCTAGAAATCATCATATATATCCTGAAATTTTGGAAGCTTCGAAAAAATATCAAATAGCATTATTAAGAACCGCAGAAGCTACTAGCACCTTTATGTCGAGCTTGATTAAGCATTTGAATGTTGAACTTGCTCCAAGTACGACCTTACATGGTGTTTTAGTTGAAATTTATGGTGAGGGTGTACTCATTTTGGGTGAGAGTGGTGTTGGTAAGTCAGAAACGGCAATGGAGATTGTAAAGAGAGGTCATAGATTAATAGCTGATGACCTTGTTGAAGTAAGAAAAGTTTCAGACACTACCTTGCTAGGAAGAGCTCCAGAAATCATAAGGCATCTTATTGAAATTAGGGGAATTGGAATCGTAGATGTAAAGGAACTTTATGGTGTATCTTCTGTTAAGCTTCAAGATTCTATCAATTTTGTTATTAATCTTGAACTTTGGGATGAAAATAAAATATATGAGAGATTAGGAGTGAAGGAAGAGAATACAGAGATTCTTGGAATACAAATCCCATCTATTACGATACCAGTAAGACCGGGTAGAAACCTAGCTATTATTGCTGAAGTTGCAGCTATTAATTTTAGGCAGAAACAGATGGGATACAATGCAGCGACTGCTTTGACTGAAAGGCTTTTTAAAAAGAAATCTTAATATGAATACTGAACATAATTATGAACTTTATCAAAAAAAAATAGAAACTTTGCTCCATGAATATCCTGAATTAAAAAAGGATGAGAAGATGTCTGCTCATTGTTCATTTTTGATTGGAGGAACTGCAGACTTATTTTATGAAGTTGAAAATCTCGAGAAACTTATCAAACTTTTGAAAAGAGCCAAAGATTTAGATATACCTATTCAAATTTTAGGCAAGGGATCTAATGTTCTAATATCTGATAAAGGTATAAGGGGTTTGGTCTGTGTGTTTGCGAAAAATTATGCAAAAATCAATTTACTTACAGCATCTGAAGCAGCAAAAAAGAATTTGACAGTTCTTTCAGTAAAAAAGGAAAATGAGGCACTTTCTTCTATGCCAGATGTCTGCGATGATGTATATTTTATCGAGGCTGAGTCTGGGATTAGTTTAGCAGCTGTGGCTGAATTTGCAGCACAGAATAGTCTTACTGGTCTTGAGTTTGCCAGAGGTATTCCTGGTTCACTTGGTGGAGCTTTGTACATGAATGCTGGAGCATATGGCGATATGATGCAGGATATCGTAAGTAGAACTAGAGTGCTAACTGAGAATTTAGAAATAGTTGATATAGACTATGAAAATCATGAATTTGCTTATCGCGAGAGTGTTTTTTCAAAGCGGAATTATATTATTCTTTCTTCATATCTGTGTTTACGCAAAGGTGACTATGAAAAAATTATTGCTAGAATGGCTGAGCTTGCCAAGCGTAGGAGAGATAGCCAACCTTTAGAATATCCTAGTGCTGGTTCAGTTTTTAAGAGGCCTGAGGGGTATTATGCAGGTAAACTTATTATGGACTCTGGTCTGAAAGGTAGTAGTGTCGGTGGGGCTGAGGTATCGACGAAGCACGCTGGCTTTATTATTAATAAAAATAAACAAGCTAGTGCAGAGGATGTTCTACAACTTATAAAAAAAGTGCAAGAAACTGTTTATAGTAAGTATTCTGTGCGACTTGAGAGGGAATTGCGCCTGATAGGTGATTTTGACGGAAAAGAGGCTGAGGTTTGACTTTTTCATTCCAGGTTAAAGATGAAGTTGTTTCTGTCTTGAATTTGACATTGGATTGCATGCTAGGAGATGTATGTTTACCCGATGATTTTGATATGCCTGAAGATGAAAAGAATTTTGAAAAATCCTCATTACTTGCCGAAGCGGATATGAGCTTGGATGAGATATTCAATCCGGAGGTGGTTTTGTATGCTATTGTTGTAGCGCAAATGAATGTGAATAGGAACAAAATATCTTTTCAAACGACGAATTATTCCCTAGTTAACTTATTGAATCGCACATTTGAGGCTATGTTTGGGCATGAGCTATTAATTGAAGAAACAAAGGATCTATACAAAGTAAAGTGTCGAAGTAAAGAAGATCTGGATAGGCTTTTTAGAAGGATAAATAATGAACTGTCATTTGATATTGATAATGTTCAGGCAAGTCTCGATTTTTCAGACTTAGACGAAGTTGATAAACGCGCTATACTCCAAGCTGTATTTTTAGGAGGAGGCTCTATCGCCGATCCTAGTAGAAAGTTTAGTATTGAGATCATAATTAAAAGGTCATCTTTTGCAAAAGCCCTCCAGGCTTTGTTAACGGAGATGGAAATAAATCACTCTTGTCAAATAAAAAAAGGGAATAGATTTATATATATTCGAGGCGCTGATGATATATCTAAATATCTAGGTATACTTGGGGCACAGCAAACCTTATTAAGTTTTGAGTCTTTGAGGATTGAGAAAGAATTAAGAAATAGTATTAACCGTGCAGTAAATTGTGACAAGGCAAATGTATCTCGTTTAGTTAGAGCTTCCAGTCGGCAGATAGCGGCGATATCTTTCTTAGAAGAAAAGGGGATTCTTGATACTCTTTCAGAAGAGGTAAGAGTGGTGGCAAGAATTAGAAAAGATTTTCCAGAGCTTTCTTTGAATGATTTATCGGCGGAATTACCATCAGAATTTAGGCTTAGTCGAAGTGCTTTGATGAGAAGACTTAATTATTTAACCAAAACAGCAGAGAAGCATGGCTATGTTATTAGGGATGATAGTAGAACATAGAAAATCATAGTAAATCACAAAAGATCATAGTAAATGATAGTATATGATGAGTGATAAGTATAATATGGATGTAAATGACAATTTGTCTTGTTATTAAAGGCCGTGTAGTAATATAATTTATATCCATTTAGACTGAAATGATATTTAGAAAAGAGCTTACTTTGATGGGATTCGAAATAGTTTTGCATGAACCCGAAATACCAGCAAATACTGGAAATATAGCTAGAACTTGTGTGGCACTAGGCTTACCCTTACACTTGATTGAACCATTGGGATTCTCAATTGATGATAAAAAGGTTAAGAGAGCGGGCTTAGATTATTGGTTCGATTTAGATTTAAGTTTATGGTCTAATATAGATGATTTTTTACGTGAACATGAAGGTAGACCTATTTATTATTTGAGTACAAAGTCAGACAGGACATATAGTGACGTTGTTTTTCCAGAAGGTTCAATTTTTATTTTTGGTAAAGAGACAAAGGGTTTACCGGAATCACTTATGATGGCTCATCCAGAACGCATGATTAGGATTCCGATGACTGAAGGTAGCAGATCATTAAATCTCAGTAATTCAGTTGCGATTGTAGCCTATGAGGCTATGAGACAGCAGGGGTTTAAGGGTCTTTGTACTAGGGGTAAGTTGGCAGGTAATCAACGTTAGTTAAGTGCTTATTTAGACTGATATTTTGTAGTATAAAAATTTTATAAATTATAATTGGTAAATTAAGAGCTGATATGTGGAATGGTACACAGCTAGGCGGAGGAATAAAATGATAGATGTTCAGAGATTGAGAGAAGAACCAGAAAAAGTTCGTGAACTATTATTGCGAAAAGGATATGAGCTAAATCTTAATGAGTTTGTGTCTTTGGATAGCAAGAGAAAAGAATTGATACAGGAGACTGAGAAACTCAAGGCTGTTAGAAATAAGGTTTCGGCTGAAATACCTCAACTTAAGAAAAGGGGAGAGGATGTCAGTGATACTTTAAAAGAAATGAAAGAGCTTGGCGAAAAAGTTAAAGAGCTTGATGCGAGATTACAACAGATTGAGAAAGAAAGAGATGATTTCTTAGCTGCAATTCCAAACTTGCCAGATGAAGATCTTCTTCCAGGTGATAAAGAAAATAACCGGGTTGTCAGAGTTTGTGGCGAAGAAGTGAAATTCGATTTTACACCTAAACATCATGTTGATTTAGCGGAATCCCTTAATATTATTGATTACACTAGAGGAGCAAAAATTGCGGGTAGTGGGCATTGGATATATCGAGGAGATGGCGCAAGATTAGAATGGGCACTGTTAAACTATTTCATTAGCACACATCTCAGAGATAATTACGAGATGATCTTACCACCTCATCTCCTAAACTATAGAAGTGGATATACAGCAGGTCAGTTCCCAAAGTTTAAAGAAGACGTATTTTGGATAGATGCATCTGATGCTGATGAAGATAAAGAGAAACGCTCATTTTTACTCCCAACTGCAGAAACTGCACTAGTTAATCTTTATCGAGATGAAATTTTAGAAGAAGATGACCTACCTAAAAAGTTGTTTGCATTCACTCCATGCTACAGAAGAGAAGCTGGAAGTTATCGTGCTGATGAACGTGGAATGGTTAGAGGACACCAGTTTGATAAAATTGAACTTTTCCAATATTGTTTACCAGAACAGTCGGATCAAGCCTTTGAGGAATTAGTTAACAAAGCTAGTGAGCTGGTTGAGGGCTTAGGACTCTATTTTAGAGTATCTAAACTAGCTGCTGGTGATTGCTCTGCTTCAATGGCAAGAACAAGTGATATAGAAATATATATTCCGAGTATGGGTGGATTTAAAGAGGTTAGTTCAATTTCTAATGCTAGAGATTATCAGGCTAGAAGAGGAATGATGCGTTTCAGAAGAAAAGAAAGTGGAAAGCTAGAGTATCTACATACTCTAAATGCATCTGGCTTAGCTACGAGCAGAGTCTTTCCTGCAATACTAGAGCAAAATCAGACTGCAGATGGAAAAATAAAGATCCCCGAAGTTCTTGTACCATTTATGGGCGGTCAAGAGTATATTGAGCGTAGATAAAAAGACTTGTCATATTGGGGTATATATATCTATTTTAATCAAATTCGTATGTTAATTTAGGGACGAATAACAATCTCTAATAATGTAGAAGAATGACTACTATTGGATTGTAATATATTACTTAAATTGAGACTGCCATTTACTCAAATTGAGTGAATGGCAGTCTCTTTATTGAGTTTGACCAATATTAAAGAACCAATATTAGAGCGAACTGAGATAAATTTTAAGCTTAATACGGTAATTATCTTGAACTGATTTATAATAATGTTATACTTTTAGGGTCAACGGGAGTAACTGCCGCTAGAATGGCGGAGATTAATCCAACAGTACGGGTAACCTGGATAATCGGAAATAGTGAGACGATGACGCAATATCTGCGTTGCGTCTTTTTTATTGCCCAATTTTTAATATTACGCATATTGGAGCATTATAATTGGTGTTAAATCGCAGATTAATTCAATGAAAAGATAGATGTTTATTTACTAGTTGTTTTCTATTTTGGCAAGTAACTAGTTAATCTATCAGTTCAACTTAAATATACGAGAGGTTTTTATGACAGACGAGAAGTTTGATTATCTTGGTACAGTTCAAGAGGCATTAAATGCATATCAAGTCGAAGCTGAAAAAGGACTAAATGAAACTGAAGTTCAAATAAGACTTGAAAAGTATGGAAAAAATAAGCTAAAAGAAGAAAAGAAAGAAGCTTTTATTATTAAGCTACTCAGACAATTTCAGGACTTTACAGTAATTATTTTGATTATTGCTTCAATTATTTCAGCTTTTACTGGTGACGCAATTGAAGCGGTGCTAATTTTGAGTATCGTCGTTGTTAATGCAATTTTAGGTGTTTATCAAGAGGGAAGAGCAGAAAAGGCTGTCGAAGCGTTACAAAAGATGGCTAGTCCTAGTGCCAGAGTAATAAGATCTGGTATCCAACAAAGAATAGATGCAGCTGATATAGTTCCCGGCGATATAGTTTTGTTAGAAGCGGGAGATATTGTTCCAGCCGATTTGAGATTAATAGAATCAAGTAATCTAAAGGCAGAAGAAGCTGCACTTACTGGTGAGTCCGTTCCTGTAGAAAAGGATGCAAAAAGTATAGTAGCAGCTGGAACATCTCTTGCAGATATAGATAATATGGTTTTTGCATCGACTGCTATTTCCTATGGTAATGCCAAAGCTCTTGTCGTCAAAACAGGTGAGAATACAGAACTTGGTAAAATTGCTGGTGGCCTTAAATCTATTGAGAGAGAAGAAACTCCACTGCAACAGAATATTAATCACTTAGGCAAGGTTTTGGGAATTGCCTGTATTGTCATTGTTATTATCACTTTCCTTGTTGGTATATTGAGACGTGGAAATCCAATGGATTTATTTATGACGTCGGTATCACTTGCTGTTGCTGCCATTCCTGAGGGTTTGCCTGCTGTTGTAACAATAGTTCTTTCTTTAGGCATGAATCGAATGGCTAAGAAAAATGCAATAGTTAAGAGATTATTAGCCGTAGAGACTCTCGGTTCAGTCAATGTTATTTGCTCTGATAAAACCGGTACTCTTACTCAAAATGAAATGACAGTAAAAGAAATATATGCCGGAGAAGATAGATACAGAGTTAGTGGACAAGGGTATAAGCCAGAAGGAGAGATTTTTAAACTTCAGGCTGATGGCGAGACTCAAGCTAGCTTGGAAAATTCCAATAATTGTTTGATTAGACTTCTTGAGATTGCAGCGCTTTGTAATGATGCTGAACTGATAGCCAAAGAAGATGGGTACAGTATTTTGGGTGATCCAACTGAGGGAGCACTCTTGACACTAGCGGAGAAGCTTAATATTGAAAGAGCTGAACTCACACTCAAACATCGAAAAGTGGCTGATTTACCTTTTGATTCAGAACGTAAAATGATGTCAGTTTTACATGAGGGCTTTGAATATGAATTAATTTCATTTACAAAAGGTGCACCTGATATTGTATTAGAGAATAGTAAATATGAGTTAAAAGCCGATGGCATTATAGAATTAGATGATAGTCGCAGAAAAGAAATACTTGCTGAGAATAGCAGAATGGCGAAAAAAGCACTCCGTGTCTTAGCTTTTGCGTTTAAAAAGGCGAATGATGGTCTGGAGAGTGCAGAGAATGACATGGTTTTTGTCGGCATGGTAGGAATGATTGATCCTGCGAGGGCCGAGGCCAAGGAAGCAATTTCTATTTGTAAGCAGGCTGGTATAAGAGTTGTTATGATCACAGGAGATCATATGGAGACCGCAGCTGCTATTGCAGACGATCTAGGACTTAAAGGTTCCAATGACCGAGTTGTTTCTGGAAAAGAACTAGATCAAATGACAGATAAAGATTTATTAGAGATCATATCTGAAGTAGCGGTCTTTGCCAGAGTTTCTCCTGAACATAAAGTACGTATTGTGAGAATTCTTAGGGAGAGCGGAGCGATTGCATCGATGACTGGTGATGGAGTGAATGACGCTCCTGCCTTGAAACAAGCTGATATTGGTGTAGCCATGGGAATCACTGGAACTGAGGTTGCAAAAAGTGCTGCGGATATGGTACTTACCGATGACAATTTTGCAAGCATTGTTTCGGCTGTTGAAGAAGGTCGTACAATATATAGCAATATTAGAAAATTTGTTTCGTTCCTTCTCTCTTGCAATATAGGAGAAATACTTGTTATTTTTGTATCTATGATGCTCCTTGGACCTGAGATGATACCTCTTCTTCCAGTTCAGTTACTATGGTTGAATTTAGTAACAGATAGCTTCCCAGCTCTTGCTTTGGGGCAGGAAAAGGGTGAAAAAGACAACATGCTGATGAAACCAAGAAGTAGAAAAGACAAAATCCTTGACAAAGAAATGTGTCTTTCAATAATTGTACAAAGCGTGGCCATTTTTGTTACTGTGTTTGCTTCTTTCCAAGTCGGAAGATATTTCTATCCTGATATTCTTTTAGATGCTAGTGGCAAAGTAGTAGAAGTTGCTTCATCATTCCACTTTTTTGCCTTTGATAAATTCTCTCCATCAGACGGGGCAAGGACATTTGCCTTTGTAACTTTAATCTGTGCTGAACTATTAAGAGCATTTTCATCTAGATCGGAAAGGTCGTCAGTGTTTAGAATAGGATTCTTTTCGAACAAGACAATGCTCAAAGCTTCTTTGATAAGCTTTATACTATTGCTTCTTGTTTTATATATACCTGCACTTGATATAGTTTTCCATACAGTTATGCTCAATATCCGTGATTGGTCCATAATTGTTGTCTTGTTTACTATACCCTTTATCTGTGGCGAATTATTCAAGGTCTTGTATCACGGTAAAAAAGTGAAAAGATGAAAGATAAAGCATAGAATAATATACGCAGTTAGCAGTTGATATTTAATTTTTGTAGACATAGAGAAGGAATATTAGCAATATTTTTAACTATTGCGATATTCCTTTTCTTATTTTTAGCTAATTTGTATCTTGTTGAATTGGCTTACTAGTAATAATATTTGATAAATGTTTTTTCTATGGAGTTAATATGCAATTTAGTAAACTTAGATCAAAAAAAGTTATAGAGGTTGATATGCTAAATGGGCCGATATTTTGGCGTATATTTGCATTTTCAATACCTCTTATACTTTCAAGTATTTTGCAACTTCTTTTTAATGCTGCAGACATAATTGTTGTTGGACGTTTTGCTGGTAGCGAGGCTCTGGCCGCAGTAGGATCAACATCTGCGCTTATTAATTTACTTATTAATTTATTTATGGGTGTGTCTATTGGCGCAAGTGTTGTAATGGGTAGAAATGTTGGGGCAGGTAGAGATCAGGATGCATCAGACACGTTACATACTGCTATGACATTCTCATTTATAGCAGGTATTATAATGGTGTTTTTGGGATATTTTGCTTCTCCACCTTTATTGCTAATGATGGGTACGCCAGAGGAGGTATTACCTCTAGCTTCTTTATATATGCGAACATATTTTATAGGTATGCCAGCTTTTATGATTTATAACTTTGGTGCGGCACTACTTAGAGCAATAGGAGATACCAAAAGACCTCTATACTTTCTCACTATAGCTGGAATAGTTAATTTGTGTTTCAATCTCATTTTTGTCATTGTATTTAAACTTAGTGTTCTCGGTGTAGCTATTGCAACTGTAATATCACAATATGTCTCGGCTTTTCTTATCATTCTCAGTCTAAGAAAGTCAGAGTCTTATATGAGATTGTATTGGGATAGGTTAAGAATACATAGCTCTAAGTTACTTGAGATGTTAAAGATAGGTCTGCCTGCAGGCTTACAAGGAGCTATATTCTCAATATCTAATGTGTTAATTCAGTCATCAGTTAATTCTTTCGGCAAGATTGCTATGGCTGGTAATACTGCAGCTAGTAACCTAGAAGGCTTTGTTTATGTTTCGATGAATGCTATATATCAGGCTTCTTTAAGTTTTACTAGTCAGAATTTTGGTGCGAAACAATACAAGCGTATCGATAAAATACTTGCTGTTAGTTTATTGACGGTATCAATTATAGGTGTAAGTCTAGGTGTCCTCTGTTATCTCGCAGGTAATACTTTGCTATCAATTTATACAAGCGATCCAGAGGTTATTAAAATTGGTATTTTGCGACTTGGTATTATTGCTATACCATATTTCTTCTGTGGCTTGATGGATGTCCTTTGCGGAAGCTTGAGAGGACTTGGATATTCATTTGCACCAATGCTTATTTCACTTACAGGCGCATGTATTCTCAGAGTAGTGTGGGTTTTTACTATATTTAATATTTATAGGACGTTGCCGTCACTTTATATTTCTTATCCAATATCTTGGTTGCTGACAGCTATAATGCATATGATTTTTTATATCGTAATAAGGCAGAAAAAAATCAAACCATTGATTAAAGAACAAGAACGAAATGAACAATCTATAGAAGCATTGATGAGTGGTCAAGCAAATGAATGAGCGAGTTTAAGTATATAATTTTTTCTTTATATATTGACAAATGAAGATAGTAGGATGTAAAATATTCAAGTCAATTCTGACGGGGGTATAGCTCAGTTGGGAGAGCGCTTGAATGGCATTCAAGAGGTCAGGGGTTCGACTCCCCTTATCTCCATCCAATAGCAGTTTCACAGGGAACTGCTTTTTTTTTATTTTATTTTTAAAATATCATGAATTGTAAAATTTTATCTAAATTTCTAATTTGTTACAAAAAGACATGGTTTTGTAATAAAAAATATGTAAATTAGCACTTTGTTCGTATGAAATATCCGTAGATTTCGATAAAAATGCAAGAAATATGACAAAAATTTGACAAAAATCGAAAAAAATATTACAAATATATATCATCTTTGTAATATAATGAGTGAAAAATGAGTAAGGTAATAGAAAATAACGATAGCGGAGATAATGTCGAAGAAAGTGAAGAACTTTCTTTGTGGATGGCACCTCCTGTAAATGATAATGAAAATATCAAAAGTGTTTTTGCGGAGTTTAAGGATAAACTTCCAGATTTTTCTTTTGCTAAGGTCGAAGATGAGAATGATGAAGCTAGTTGTGATGACTTAGATTCATCCAAAATTTTCAACGAGCCTGAAGAAATGGATGCGATTGATTTTAAGTCTAGGTTTCAGAGTTTAAGAAAAGAACGTAAGGAGAAAAAAGATCATTATCGCTTGGCTAGATGGCTCAAAATTGATGAAGATTTAGATATTGAGAGGGCCAGAATAAAAAATGATTTGGCTGAATTGGCAGAAGAGAAAGAGCGAGAAGAGGCTAGGAAGAGAATGAGTGACTGGTCACAAAATTTGCTAGGTGGGACTAAAGAATTTTTACCAGGTAATTTTGTCGAGGAGATAGCAGGAGACCTTGTCGATTCTGATATTTTAGATGACGATATTTCAGGAGAAGATGACACAGAATTATAGTAAATGGTAATTTTTACCTGTAGAAATTTGAAATAATTATAAAGGTCGAACTCTTGTAGGTGGGTCTTAGCTAGATATTACAAGGATGTTATGAATTTATATTAATAATATAAGTCTTTTATATTAGGTTAATAAATAAAAGTAGAAAAGTAGAAAGAAACAATCTCTTTATTGGGGATGAGGTAATGCTATGAGTGATTACAATAGGAACTTACGTCCTTATGACGAAAATGACGAAAATGATGAAATATTTCGTCCTATGACAAGAGAGGAACGTGAGGCTCGTCAAACAGAACAAGAACAATATTCTCATACTAATGAGTATATGAGTTCTGATGAGGATTTAGACAGAGTAAGGTATCAAAATACTTATTCTGAAGATGCTTATGCAGACAAAGATCCTTATGTTGAAGCATACAGACCAAATTCGTATATAGATGAGACTAACAGTGGTGAGTATGACAATTATCATACCAATGTTAATTCTGTATATGATAGAAGTAATTCTCCTGCCTTTTCATCAGAATCTCGTATTAATGCAGAATATGAACAAGATGATAAGCCAGCAAATTACTTTAATTTTGATTCTTCAGAAGATTATTATGATGAAGATAAATGGAATGATAGAGACAGAGATCAAGGATCTTTATATAGCAGCGATGGATATAGACCACAGTTTAATGATTCCAAATTGGAAAGAAGAAATGATGAACAGGGATTCGGAGACTTCCCTTATTACGAAAATAATATGGAAGACAGTCATTTGACTGGTGCAGTCAGTGGAACCCTTGGTAAGGTTGGCGACGCAGTAAGTAGGCTTACTGGAAGATTTAAGAAAGTCACAGATTCCGATTTGAGCCGTGAAGAGAATCAAACATGGACTGAGGCACAGACCTTGATAAATGGAAGCCTAGACTCCTGTCTTATAATGCTCAAGTCAGTATTTAGTGCTAATCCTATTAAATATTTCGGGTCTTCGCTTAGAAATTTAAGCAAACTTGCCTTTGTTGTTCCCTTTGTTCTTTTCCTATTGGTGAGACCATTCTGCAACTTGTTCGAAAAAGCTGCTAGCAATCGCTATTATTTAGAGGCGAATCCTACAGCTACTGCCCCTTACAAATTGGGTGTCAGTTATGGGAATGCCTTTATACAAGGACTAGTTCTTTTAATATTTTTATATTTACTAATTCTTGCCTATAAATTCCTTTTGGATAAGAAATCTCTTAAGACATGGGATCAGAGTTTAAATATATTGGCTTTTGCGCTTATACCTCAAATTGTTGTGGTTCCGTTTTTTGCTATATCTACATATCTGACAGCTGCTTTGGCTGAAGGATTTATGTTATTTGCCAACATTGCCACGGTGTTTTTGATGCTTGGAGTTATAGGAAATAGTGAGTCAGATGATAAAGTTATTCCATTTATTTCAAATTATTATTTGAGACTAATCGTTGTTTTGATTTTCTCTTTCTTGTTAAGCTTCATATCCAGGTCAACCTTTATCGGCTAATACTTTAGATAAATAGTTTTTTGATCAAAAGCGCTCTCGCGATAGGAATCCTATACGCGGGAGTGCTTTTTGCTTGTTTGATTTATTTACCCCTTTTGAAAAATTTGAAATTTTTCATAGAAAATTGCTTGTCCTGTCTTTCTGCTAACTCAAATAACTTATTGCGGAAATTATCGAACTTGCTACTCTGATAGAGTTTCTCAAGTGAGTTGTAGAGAAATATAGAGATAAGAACGAAAGGAAAGGCGATTAAGAATGTATTTGAGAAGATATCGGCTGCGTTTAATATCCTAGGTAGGAAAATCAAGGCGAAAAGAGATGCTGATATAAGCGATAGAAGCAAGGCAAGTCTTGCAAAATTAAGAGGGCGACTAACCTTATATAAGGCAAGGAAACCACTTGTTAGAAGAATAATAAAAGCAACTGTGGATAATTCAACTTGTTTTTGCTTGAGAAGCAAGGATGATATTTGAAGCAGCAGAATAGAGGAAACTACGGTAATAGCAGCTGGAATAGCGAAAAAAAGTACTTTTTCTAAAAACTTTCCCTTAACTCTTTCTTTGTTTGGCTTGAGAGCTAAGAAGAATGACGGAATTCCTATTGTTAGGGAGGAAACTGTTGCCATCTGGATTGGAATCAAAGGGTAGGGCGCCGGTATAAAAATGTATATAAAGCTAAGAAGTGAGGAGTAAATAGTTTTTATCAAAAATAGTGAAGCGACTCTTTGGATATTGTTTATGACTCTGCGACCTTCGTATACAGCCTGAATTAGAGCAGATAAGTTGTCATTTAATAGAACAATATCAGCACTGCCTCTGGCAGCATCTGAACCACTGACCATAGCTATTGAACAGTCTGCATCTTTGAGAGCTGGAACATCATTTACACCGTCACCTGTCATTCCTACGATATGTCCTGAACTCTGTAGGGATTTAAGTATTGCTCTTTTTTGGTATGGATTACTGCGAGCAAAGATATTATGCTTCTTGCAAATTTCACTCAGATCAGTATCTTCACTTAGTTCGCTCATATCAATAGGAGAAATGTTGTCTAGACCAACTCTTTTGGCTATAGCTAGGAGAGTTTTGGGATTATCACCGGATATGAGTTTAAGCTCGACACCTTGCTTCTTAAAATAATTTAGAGTTATTTCTGCATCTTCTCTTATGTGATCTTCAATTACAATTAATGCTAAAGCTTCTGCCACATCCTTTTTACTTGATATTTCTAAATCTATATCTTCTTTACTTCTCGCGAGAAGTAGAACTCTGTATCCTCTTTCTGTCCAAAGATTTAAATCTTTAGTGACTGCCCCTCTGTTCTCTGGATGGAGAATAAACTCACTAGCTCCAAGATAATATGTAAGAGCTGATTCTACTGTACTTTTGTCCGTGCTGGTATCAAATTTAACAGCTGACCATTTTCTGGCAGAACTGAAATTTTGTACGTCGAGAGCTTTCGTACCAGAGGCATCGGTGAAGTGATTTTTTAATGCTTCTTGAGTTGCACCTCTTGCATGGGTGCAAGCTACTATATCTGCAATAATCTTGCTGTAGAACATTTTTAAATCTGTTGTTGGGTCAAGATTATTATCATCTTTATTCTGTAAGGGAATTAAGTCTATAACTTTCATAGAACCATCTGTAATAGTACCGGTCTTATCTAGGCATAAAGTATCCATTCTAGCTAACATTTCGATAGCAGACATATTTTGGACAAGGCAATGGTACTGAGAAAGTTTGCTAGTTCCAACTGCAAAAGCTATTTCGGTAAGAAGAATCAAACCCTCGGGAATCATTCCTACTAGAGCAGCCACACAAGTAACTATTGTGTAATCTAAGGATGATTTGGTGCTGAAATATTGGGAGAGAAAAAGTGCGATGCCAACTGGAACTATTATGACTGATACAAATTGAATTATTCTAAAAAGTGACTGCTTGAGTTCGGATCTTTTCTTTTTTTCACTTCTTGCTACTTGTGAAAGCTTGGCCGCTACAGTATCTTTAGCAACCTTATCAACTTTTAGGAGTGCCATACCACTAACTACCATAGAACCACTGTATACAGAATCACCAGCGTGTTTAATGATATTGTCAGATTCTCCTGTAAGCAGGGCTTCGTCCAATTCAAATCCTTCTCCCGTCAGATAAATTGCATCGACGGGGACTTGATCACCATTTTGGAGAATGAATAGATCATCAATAACAAGGTTGTTTATTAGGGTGCTTGTGATATTACCATCACGTAATACGAGGACTTTAGATTTTACAAGAAGAGACAGTTTGTCAACAATTCGTTTAGCCTTTATCTCCTGAAATATACCTATAGATAGATTGCAAATGACTACAAAGAGAAAAGTTAGATTTTTGAAGTTGCTTATGTTCAATAAGGTAGCAAAAAGAACAAAGCAAGCTAAAATGAAGTTGACTATATTAAATAAAGTAAAAATATTTGCGCGAATTATTTCTTTTTCGGATCTTGTACTTGGCTCTAATTCATAGTTAAAAGCACCGGAATTGAATCGTAAATGTACTTCATTAGTACTTAGACCTTGTTCAAGATATTTTTTTTCGGCGGCATTATCTGTAGATTCTATTAGGTAATTTTGATATTTCTTTACTTTGTTATTAATCTCTGCGATTTCAGCTTCGCTGAATTCTACTTTTGGATCTGAGTTTGGTGG
The DNA here is from genome assembly GCA_023420115.1 of Bacillota bacterium. GTDB lineage: Bacteria > Bacillota > Clostridia > Saccharofermentanales > Fastidiosipilaceae > JAEZWR01. The sequence continues at coordinate 34,986 of JAEZWR010000031.1, forward strand.
CATAGTATTTTGCTGTAGCTTAAGTAATGAAAACTTAGCTTTGAAAAAATCATAAAATGACGGTATGAGTTTATTATTTAGAGACATAATTGCTCCTTAGATAAATTTAACTGAGATTATAGTTTATCAAATGTCCAGAGTTTTTTAGTTAAATTTTGGAGATAGTTCCCGCTACGGCGAAAAGGTGAGTGTCTACATATATTTACGGGGATAATAATTATTAAAAATAGTTGGGCTAATAAAAGTTGTTTAATGTATACTGATTTTATATTGAAGATGTAAAGAAATCGACCTTTATTTAAATTCAGTTTTGTCACTTAGTTTTGTGGAAATGAGTAGTGTAGTATTCTATTGTTGATATTTACCCCGAATAATATATAAGATTTGGTGCAGTAAATAGATATAGTAAATTCTTTTGCTCTATATATTAATAATATTTAGTAGCATAGATGATTAAGTTAGATTAATGAAGTTCATAGCAATGAATTGATTTTTATTGCTAGATCTTATCTGAGTCGAAGCAAAGACTTATTTCACTTATCGAACTTTCTAATTTACGCAATTTAACTCCGGCATTATTCAAGAGACGCTTCGAGGCAATTGTACTTTCGCTATTAGCATACTTATCAGAGATATATACAACTTCTTTGATTCCAGATTGGATAATAGCCTTTGCACATTCATTGCAGGGGAAGAGAGCAACAAAAATTGTGCAGCCATATAAATCTTTTCCAGGATTATTAAGGATTGCATTTAATTCAGCGTGACAAACATAAGGATATTTAGTATCTAATATGTTGTCTGCTTCCCGACCCCAGGGAAATTCATTGTCATCACAACCAATGGGTAGACCATTATATCCGATACTTACTATTTTCTTGCGCTGGTCGACTATGCATGCTCCAACCTGTGTGTTTGGATCCTTACTACGTTGGGCTGCAAGCAAGGCAACTGCCATAAAATATTCGTCCCAGCTTATATAGTTGTCTCTTTTGTTCATAAGTCACCTGCCTAAATTGATTATTGATAATTATAGCGTTTTAAAGTAGTAAAAAGCGAAGCCGTTAAAATTTAAAATATTCATAAATAATGAATATTATTCAGGAGCGAAATTTCGATTTTTATAAATAAAATTTGATGTGCGCTATGGTGTAACACTTGTTAAAAGACGCAACTATAGCTTTTAAAATAAAGATAAAACAATGATTTTCTTTGATTTTGTGGAGTCTGTTCAACTTGGATTAAAAATAACGTATATCTTTGCACAAAATGATAAAAATGCATAAATATGCAAAAATGATTAGAAATATGCATAAATATATTGTAGAATGCTCAACACTAAGATGAAAATTAATAAATAAATTATTTAAAGAATAGCAAGGAGTAATGAAATGAAGACATCTAAAATATTTGTAGCAGTGATTAGTGCTTTTTCTTTGATTTTGCCAAATTTATTCACAATTTCTGCGGCAGAAGATAAAAGTTATGATCAGATAAAGGAAAAGAAAGAATTAGTTGTTAGTACGTCCCCAGACTTTGCTCCCTTTGAATTTATTGATGATAGTAAAAAGGGTCAGGAGCAGTATGTGGGTGCAGATATAGAGTTGGCAAAATTCATTGCTGATAAAATGGGTGTCGAGCTGAAGATAGAAGCGATGGCTTTTGACCAGTGCTATGCAGCTGTTGCACAAGGTAAAGTTGATTTGGCTATTTCTGGTTTTTCAGAAACCGAAGAGAGAAAAGAAAATTTTAACTTGTCTGACACATATAGCAACGATGAGAAACAAATTTTACTTGTGAGAAAAGGGGATGAGTCTAAGTTTAGTACAAAAGATAGTCTCAAGGGTGCGAAAATCGCCGTACAGAATGCTTCTTTGCAACAACAAGTAGTTCAAGATGAGTTACCAGAGGCAAACATAGAGTTGATAACAGATGTGAATTTAGCAGTTGAGATGCTTGCGAGAGGTAAAGTTGATGCCCTTGCATTGGGAGAAAGTAATGCTGAGATTATTCTCCATAATCATGAAGATCTTGCTCTGGCCAAATTTAGTTTTGAATATGTTGAGAAAGGTTACTTGATTTTAGTAAATAAAGAATCAAAACAGCTTTTGGACGAGGTAAATAAGATTCTAGAAGAAGTTAAAGAAGATAATATGTATGATAAATGGAAGAAGGAAGCAATTGATTTGGCACTTAGTTTAGGAATTGAATTGAGTTGAGTTGATTTATTTAGACTTTATTTAATAAGTATAGATTTGGTTTACATATTGCATAAAGAAAAGTTATAAATAGTAAGAAAAAATAATTTGAGTTGGTTTTGCGTATAGTATTTTGAATGAATTAGAAATAAGAGAGATAGATTGATTTCTATCTCTCTTATTGCAAGTGATAGTTAAACAAAGGGGAGAGAAATGGAGTTTATTACTGATATTTTTAAGATTGTAAGCAGATATTATCCACTATTAATCGGTTCTCTAGGAATAACCTTGCTTTTGACACTGATTACTGTTGTATCTGGTGTTATTCTAGGAACTTTAATATGTTTAGCACGAGATTCCAAATATAAGATTGTGTCTTTGCTTGCAAAAGCTTTTGTAGATATAGTTAGGGGGACACCATTACTTCTTCAGTTGACCTTTTTTTATTTTGCCTTTGATGGAGCAAATTCTTTTATACGTTTAGATAAGTTTAGTTCAATATGTCTTGCTTTGGCTATTAATTCATCTGCATATGTTGCCGAAATTATTCGTTCGGGTATTAGTTCTATTGATAAAGGGCAATATGAGGCCGCTATTAGCTTGGGCCTGAACAAGTCTCAAGCTATGAAAAAGGTAATTTTACCTCAGGCCATTAGAAATATATTGCCAGCCTTGGGAAATGAATTTATTTCCGTAAGTAAAGAAACTAGCTTGGCATCAACATTTTTTATAGGCGATCTTATGACAGCGTTTAAGACCATATCGGGAACGACATTTATATATCTTCCTTTACTTACTGTTATAGGAATTATTTATTTTATTATTACTTTTGCTATGGGAAGAGTTGTTTCTTTCCTTGAGAGAAAATATCAAACTTCGGCTGAAAGTTAATAAAATGATTGTATAAAATAGGGAGATAATTTGGAAGTATGAGTAGTATTGAAAATAATGTAAGTTCAGTAAGTACTGGTGATAAAGAAATGAATGAGAAGCCCACTATTATTGAGGTGAAAAATCTTTATAAAAGTTTCGGTGAGCTGAGAGTGCTTGATAACGTAAGTGCATCTGTGAAAAAGGGGGAAGTTATAAGTATTATTGGCCCTTCAGGTGGGGGTAAGAGTACATTCCTCCGTTGTTTGAACCTTCTAGAAATACCAGATTCTGGCGAAATCTATTTTCATTCTGAACAGGTTAATAAAAAGAATTATGATATTACAAAGTGCCGTCAAAAGATGGGGATGGTTTTTCAGCATTTTAATATTTTTCCTCATATGTCAGTTATCGATAATATAACTATGGCACCTAAATTGCTTCTTTCCAAATCTGATGATGAAGCTAAAAAGTCGGCATATGAATTATTAGAGCGAGTTGGCTTAAGTGATAAGGCGAACGTATCACCAATTAAATTATCTGGAGGGCAGAAGCAAAGGCTGGCAATAGTTAGAGCCTTGGCTATGGAACCCGAGATGATGCTGTTTGATGAGCCTACTTCGGCTCTTGATCCTGAGATGGTTGGAGAGGTTCTTGAAGTAATTGCTGGCCTTGCATCAAGTGGTATGACGACACTTATTGTTACTCATGAAATGGGATTTGCTAAGAGAGTGTCAGATAGAATAATTTTTATGGCAGATGGGAAGATCGTAGAAGAGGGGAGTCCACAGGATATATTTACTAAGCCAAAACAAGATAGAACCGCACTTTTCCTTGAAAAAGTTCTTTATTAATTTTATGTTTAGTTTAGGAATAAGTTTGTGTAATTTTCATATTGCTTAATTTGGAATATTGTCTGTATAATACAAAATTAATATATATTCTGGAGCGTATATGATTATTAAATATATTAAAGTATTTATCGTGGCTATGCTTCCACTTGTAGAGCTTAGATTGGCTATACCTATTTCTCAAGCTATGGGGTTGGATACCATTCCTAGTTATATTGTTGCGATCATTGGAAATATGTTACCAGTTCCTTTTATATATCTTTTTGCTAGAAGAGTACTTATATGGGGCAGTAAACAGCGATATATTTCTAAATTTTTTAGTTATTGCTTAAATAAGGGTGAAAGGGCAGGAGCAAAATTAGAATCAAGTGCAGGAAGAGGACTATTTGTTGCTTTGTTTTTGTTCGTTGCAATACCTCTGCCTGGAACGGGAGCTTGGACAGGGACGCTCGCAGCTAGCATATTAGATTTTGATTTTAAAAAGACTTGTGTGGCCTGTATGTGTGGGGTTTTGGCAGCAGGTATATTGATGATGCTTCTTAGTAAAGTTGTTATTTCTCTCTTTTAATATATAGAGACGTTTATATTTGAAAATTGATATATGAGTTTTGGAAAATATGAAGGATTGTTGAATTGCGATTCTTCTATTTTTTATCTTCAGGAGATTAATAGTTATTTGTACATATAATTACTAGAAAAGGTGATAATTTTGCAAAACAATAATAATGATAAAACAGTCCTGACAAGAGATAACAATCCTATCGGTTTTGAAAAAGAAGGGAAATTATTATCTAAGTTCGCTATTCCTAGTTGTGTTGCACTTGTAGTAAGTGCTCTATACAACATTGTAGATCAAATATTTATAGGACAGTATGTTGGATACTTAGGGAACGCTGCAACAAATGTCAGCTTCCCTTTTGTTACTATTTGTTTATCTTTAGCACTGTTGATTGGTATAGGTGCTGCATCTAGGTTTTCCCTGTTTCTAGGGGCTGGTAGAAATGAGCATGCGAGATCTGTAGTTGGAAATTCAGTTGTTATTCTCTTTATAATGGGAATGCTGCTTACTTTAGTAACACAAACTTTCCTTAAACAATTTCTATTTGCTTTTGGTGCTACTTCTGATGTTATGCCATATGCTCTTACATACGCTGGTATATGTGCTTGGGGATACACCTTTGTTATGTTACAGACTTCAATTTGTGCTCTGGCTAGGGCGGATGGAAGTCCGCAATTTTCGATGCTTGCAATAGTGTTAGGCGCAGTTGCAAATACGATACTTGATCCAATTTTTATTAAAGTTATGGGGATGGGAATAGCTGGTGCTGCGATAGCAACTGTTATTGGTCAATTTGTGAGTTTCGTGACGGCTTTTTCTTACTTGTGGCGCTTTAAATCAATAAATCTTAAATTGAAGGATTTTAGATTCAACTTGAAAGAGACTCTTAGGACGGCTTCACTCGGGGTGAGCAGTTTTTCGAACCAAGTGAATATTACTTTCTTGCAGATAGTTATGAATAATTCCATAAAATATTATGGAGCTGCATCTATTTATGGCGCTGAAATACCGCTTGCTGCAAGTGGTATTGTGTTTAAATGCAATGCTATATTAGTATCTATAGTTGTGGGAATTTCTCAGGGAGCGCAGGCTATTATCGGCTTCAACTATGGTGCAGAAAAATATAATAGAGTTAAAAGAACATTGATGTTGGCTGTGAGTGCGGGTTTTGTTACTTGTTTTATTGGTTTTCTTGCTTTTCAACTTATACCAGATAAAATTTTATCTATATTCGGTGACGGTGATGAGAGGTATTTCCAATTTGCTATTTATTTTATGCGTGTGTATTTATTCACTGTTCCTTTTATGGGAATACAAATTATCTGTTCGAATTATTTTGCTGCAGTTGGCAAACCCCTTATTGGTTTGTTTTTGGCGATGACCAGAACGGTAATATTTTTAATACCTTTACTTCTTATATTCCCACTTTTTTGGGGTATAGATGGTATTTTATATACGGCTCCTGTTGCTGATACTATGGCTCTAATTGTTACTTCTACAATGATTATAAGAGAAATAAAGAGATTACATAAGAAATCGTAGATATGAGAATTTATTAATCGGAATGATTGGTGTTACAGATATGATATTAACTGATAAAAATAAAAGTCCGAGATTACTCGGACTTTTTTGTCATAAATTCAAGCAGTTGAATTTATATTTGACAGCTCTCCAGACATTTATTGTCTGACAGTATATAAAATATTCTCTTATATACCAGTATTTAAATCTGGCTAAATCTAAATACTTCGGCCCAAATTCCTTTCTACTGTCAGCTAAGCCTAGATTGACGACAGCTTACTGATAATTTAGGCACCTCTGTCAGTTCAATTATTTAATTGAATACGCTTACTTTATTTATTGATTGTTATTAAGTCAAGTTTTTGACATATTTTCTACAATGTGAATAAAAAGTGAATATTTAAAAGACTTTATTACTGATGTATTACAAAGTATTTTTAATATTACAAATCAAAGAAAGAGAAAATTACAAATAAAAAGAAGTGAATATATTTTAGTTATAGTCTTAAAATCCTTGACGTTTAGGTTAGCATTAGTTAACCTATGCGAATGAGATGAGCGAATTTTGGAGGGACCGGATGAATACTAAGAAACGCTTATATTTTGTTCTGCTTTCTTTTATATTTTTTCTTATGCCTATGACTTTAGGCACTATTAATGCAGAGAATAGTAAAACCACAGTAACAAATGAAGAAATAGTCGAGCAGAGTTCTTCAAGTTCTGAAGAAATAGAAAGTTCAACTGCGGGAAGTTCTTCTGATACTAAGGGATCAAAGTCGTCATGGAATGTCGTTGGACATGCAGCTAGGCGTAGCTCCAAAAGTCATGGAGCCGATGCAAAAGAAGATAAGTTTGCCAATTGGACTGAAATCGCCGAAGTCATGGGAACTGTTCTTGATGAGGCAGTGGAATCATATGAACCAGGAAATGAAGAGGCTATTGCCATTGCTTATGATTTAGTTGACAAAGCTTATTTCAGATATTACGAGACTCAAGGTTTCGAGAAAAATGTTCTCAATTTTTTACCAAATGGTAGGGTTAACGTCATGGAGGCTTTGTTTAGAGACTCTAAACGTTTAATTAATAATTCAGAACCAAAGGAAGACTTGAGTTCATTAATTGACAAACTAAAATCAAATCTTATTGAGGATGCAGCTGTCCTTGACGGAATGAAAGCCGATGCTAAGGGATCAGGATTTGAGAGTTTTCTCGTCTCATTTGCTCTTATGTTTAGAGAGGGATTAGAAGCTATCTTAGTTATAGCTGCTCTGATTGCTTATTTGGTCAAAACAAATAATAAAAAATATCTTAAACATATATACATCGGAGCTTTGTTTGGAGTTATTTCATCCATTATATTAGCTGTAGTATTTAGTTTCATAAGTAGCACTCTTGGATCAGTAGGATCTGGCCGTGGACAAGAGATTTTTGAGGGCGTTACAATGCTCATCGCAGTGGTGGTTTTGTTTTGGGTTAGCAATTGGATGCTCAATAAGTCTGAGGTTGAAGAATGGAATAAATATATACATAAACAAGTTCAGACAACAATAACAACAGGTTCAGTTTTTGCGCTAGTATTTTCTGCGTGGATAGCAGTTGCCAGAGAGGGCGCCGAATTAGTTCTTTTTTATCAGGGAATTTTAAGTAATCAAAATACAGATCATCTGTATATGTGGATTGGGTTGGTAGTTGCAGTAGTTGTATTAGCAGTAATCTTCATCTTGTTTAGAGTGCTTTCTGTCAGGTTACCACTCAAACCATTCTTCTACTTTACATCAATTGTAATGTTTGTTTTGTGTTTCTCTTTTGTTGGGAAAGGCATACATGAGTTCCAAGAGGCTGGTGTTGTACCAGTTACACATTTAATTGGGAAGATGGACGAGGGAACAGGCGTTATCGTTGACGCTTTCTCACTAGATTTATTAGGAATATATGACAGGTTAGAGAATCTTGTACCACAACTAATTTTAGTTATTATTACGATTATTACTTTTGTTGTGGGTGCCAGAAAAAGACGAGCATCGACAAGTGAACAATAGTTTTCTTTCTATACGATAATAATTCAGTTTGATTTTAAAATTATCTGATAGAAAAATAAAAATTTTGGACAAAATTTTCACCTAGATGGAAATTGTCATAGATTAAGGATTGATTATCCTAAATATTGCAGGAGGTACATATGAAAAAGGTACTAACATTAGTTATGGCAACAGCCATGAGTCTTTCAATAGTTCTGCCAACTTTTGTCAGAGCAGAAGAGAGCAAGACTTCTGAGTCCGCAAGCGAGAGTTCAGAGGACAAAGCAGCAGCTCCTGGAGAAGATGGCGCAGCAGGTTTTGAAGAAGTTCCTGTTCAGGAATTTGATATCAAAGATCCTGAGGGAAATGACACAATGCACGTAGGTGTTGTTTATTTCCAGCCAGTAGATATGGAGCCAGCCGGTACGTCACTTGACAAGGCTAGTGCAGATTGCCATATGGAGACAGATATCTCCGCTCTTAAGGGCAATAAGCTTGGATTTACAGATGGAGACTTCATTCCATATTTGCAGGTCAAGCTTATTATAAAGAGCCAGAGAACAGGTGAAGAAGAAGAGGTCGCATTTATGCCAATGAACGCTTCAGATGGTCCTCACTATGGTGCCAATGTTAAGTTCAAAGATGGCGTAGGTCTATATGACTTGAGATTTGAGATCAAGGCTCCAGGAAACGAATATCTTCTTCACGTTGACAAAGAAACTGGTGTTAGCGGTAAGTTCTGGTCAGAACCTCTAGTTGTCGAGGTTAAGGACTTCGAGTGGGACGGACGTCAGTGGTAATTTTGTTTTTTTAGGGGTGAGAAGCAATCTCTCGCCCCTTTTATTACTTAATTATTCATTGCTACATTTTTGATTAGTGTAAGTACAGTTTTAGCAATGAATATAAAGTAATAAACAAGTATGTTGGGATAATTATAAATTTATAGACATCAATATATTTTTATAGTGAAACTCTCCCAGATTGTTGGAAGGTGAAGTAATTGCTTAAATTTTATATAGCTACGATAGCCAATGCGATGAATTTATTTCTCTTAGTTGGAGCGACTTCGGCTCTATATAGACTTAAGAGAAGTCAGAGTAGAGATAGACATTTAAGATATGTATATCTCATTTCTTTTATATTGGCAGTAATTAATGCATATGTAAGATATGTACCCAATTTAGTTCACAGGGCGTCGCTATCTTTTTATAGTGCATTTCCACTTCTTTTGGCTTCTCTTTTTCTATTATTTTCAATGTTTAGATATGCTCCAGAGAAGGGAGAAGCAAGACATAAGAGATATTTTGCACCCTGTCTTTTTTTCTTTATTATAAGTGCAGTCTTTTATTACCTACCCAAAGTCCTATTGCTTATTACACAATTCTCTTCATATGGTGAAGTTTACACTTTCACTGATATGAGTTTGCGCGTCATGGGATATCTCCTAGGCTTGTTTGTGATGTGTATATCTGCATATATTGTATTCCGAGGTGCGATCGCACTTGATTATGAAATGTGCAGAATATTTATTCTTGCTGCAATAATTGTTTTTGATATTCCAGTTGTGAATGATATTATTCTTAGACTGTATCAGCTTAAGATTATTCCTAAAAATCCATTTATATTTAAGACAATTGCCTTTGTCTCAAATAATGCATCGCTTTTTATCTACTTAATAATGATCGCTCTATGCGGTTTACCTTTGATGATGCTTATAGTTCAGAAACGTATGCCGATGACATTTTCTAATCCTGCCGAGGCGAGGAAACTGAGGGCACTTAAAAGAAGAATGCGCAGAACAGCATCGGCTATAGTTGCTTCATTTTTTGTTGTCTTTATGACACTTGGTGTGATAAAAGCTCTTCACGAGAGAGAGATACCTCTTTCTCCACCAGAAGAGTATGAGTTCAAAGATGGAGAGGCCTTAATACCTTTAAGTCTTTTGGAAGACGGTCATTTACACAGGTTTTCTTATAAATCAAAGGATGGCTATGATGTAAGTTTTATATGTTTAGAGAAAAACAAGGGGAATTTTGCTGCTTGTTATGATGCTTGTGAAATTTGTGGAGCTGCTGGGTATTTGGAACGAAAAGATGAAGTAGTTTGTAAGCTCTGTGATGTAGTTATGAATAGAGGTACCATTGGATTTAAAGGTGGTTGTAACCCAATTCCTATAAAATTTACTGTCGATAGTGAATATCTAAGGATAACACAAGAGGATTTAGAAACAGAAGCATATAGATTTCGTTGATATCAACTACATTTATTCATAGCTTAAATACACTCAGGAGGATAAAGTTTTGTTTTGGAGAATGGTTAAAGGGACTCTTTTTAGGCAACATAGCAAGATGCTGATGATTGCTTTTACAGTAGCCCTAGGTGCATCGTTAGCTACTTCAATGATAAATGTCATGATGGGTGTAGGTGATAAGGTTAATTCTGAACTTAAAACATATGGTGCTAATATTATGGTTCAAGCTCAAGAGGCCTCATTGCTCGATGATGTATATGGAATAGATAATAGTATTGATGGTGAAGAAGCAAATTCATTTTTAAAAGAGGAAGAATTACCCTTAATAAAAACAATATTTTGGGGATTTAATATCAAAGATTATGCTCCATATCTAAGTATTAATGCTGATCTTAAGTATGAAAATAACAATAAAAAGATTAGACTCATTGGTACATGGATAAAGAAACACATGAAGATAAATACCGGTGAGGATCTCACTACGGGAATGTCAAATTTAAAATCGTGGTGGGATATAGATGGCGATTGGCCTAGTGAAAATGAAACAGAGGCCTGTATGGTAGGTGAGACATTAGCTGATGAGCTTGGGATCAAAGTAGGTGATACTTTGACTATTTCCTCTGTTGCAGGTAGTGAAAGTTTAAAAGTAAGTGGTATTTTCAGCTCTGGCGATACAGATGATGATGCTATTTATTGTGATTTGAATCGAGCACAGGCAATTTCAGGTTTGGAAGGAAAAGTTGGCAAGATTGAAGTTTCAGCTTTGACTACACCAGATAACGATCTCGCAAGAAAGGCGGCAATTAATCCTAAGTCCTTGACGGTTAAAGAGTGGGAGGCTTGGTACTGTACAGCATATGTTTCTGCTATTTCTTATCAGATACAAGAAGTAATTACAGATTCTGTAGCCAAGCCAGTTCGTAAGGTCGCTGAGTCAGAGGGTGCTATATTAAGAAAAACAGAGACTTTAATGCTACTTATTACAATTCTTAGTTTATTAGGTTCAGCACTCGGAATCTCAAATCTCGTAACAGCAAGTGTAATGGAAAGATCATCTGAAATTGGCTTGCTAAAGGCAATTGGAGCTCATAATTCAGCTGTTGTTATAGTTATTTTGACTGAAATTGTCATAACCGGTTTATTCGGTGGAGTAATTGGTTATGGTATAGGTTTATTATTTACTCAACTTATAGCGTATGGTGTATTTTCATCTAGCATCCCTTTTTCACCTCTTGCTATTCCCATTATTGCAATAATGGTTGTGGTAGTCACAATTTTGGGAAGTTTACCAGCAATAAAGTATCTTCTTTCTCTAAAACCTGCGGAGGTGCTACATGGCAGATAAATACAATACTACAAAAGGTAAAGATAAGAAGGATAGAAAAGTCCGCTCAGTTGCTATGTATTTGAGAATGCTATCAGCCTCGCTTCTCAGACGAAAGTCAAGAATGTTAGTGGCACTTCTTGCCGTTGCTGTAGGTAGTACAATCTTATCAGGTTTACTTACAATTTATTATGATATTCCAAGACAGCTTGAGCATGAGTTTAGAAGCTATGGGGCAAATTTAATTATTCTGCCTCAAGATGGACAAATAAGGATAAGTAATAATAGTGTTGATGAATTGAGAGAATTGATCCCAAAGGATAAATTGATTGGTATCGCCGCTTATAATTACAAAAATGTAAAAGTTAATGAGCAACCATATAGAATTGCTGCTACTAATTTAGAAGAAGCACATAAAAATAGTCCATACTGGTTAATAAAGGGGCAGTTCCCCGAATCTGAGGGTGAGGTTATGATTGGTAATGACCTAGCCAGAAATAATGGAATAAAAGTTGGCGATAGCTTTCAGGTTGCGATGACAGAGGATAATAGTCAAGTAGCTCATGGTAATGATAAAAAGAGAGACAAAGATTCTATCAGTACTGTAGATGTGAGTGCAAATACTATTGAGCGCACATACAAAGCCAGTGCAATAGTTGTAACTGGAGGAGCAGAAGACAGTTTCATATTCATGAATTCTGATGATCTTACGAAATTAGATAGAAAAGATGATGGAAGATATGATGTTATAGAGTGCTCTGTTATAGGCTCTGAAGATGAAATAAAAGAATTTGCAACAAAAATAGAAAATAATATTTCAGAACTGAGGCCGAGGCCAGCTAAAAGACTGACAGCTTCTCAAGATGTTGTTCTTGAAAAATTGAAGAGTTTGATTTGGTTGGTAACAGTTATAGTTTTGATTTTAACTATGATCTCTGTTTCAACAACGATGATGGCGGTAGTAACAGAACGAAAGAAAGAGATTGCCCTTAAAAAAGCTCTCGGTGCAAAAAATGATGAAGTGGTTATGGAGTTTTTGGGAGAGGGTGTGTTCTTAGGTCTATTCGGTGGTTTATTAGGAAGCATATTAGGATATTTCTTCGCTCAACGAGTAAGTGAAGAAGTTTTTGCAAGAGCAATCAGTTTCCATTTTATTCTTTTACCAGCTACTATACTGATTGCTGTTGTTATTACGGTGGTAGCTTGTTCTATGCCTGTTAGAAAAACACTTGATATTAAGCCGGCACTCGTTCTTAAAGGTGAATAGTTTTGATTTGCTTATAATTTTAGATATTCTGGAATATTCTATTAGTAGTAGAAATAGCAATTGAAAGGTAATGATATGAGTGGTGAACTAAATAATAATAGTAATAAAGATAGTTTAGACTTATATAATAAATTAAAAAATGACAAGGTTATCTTGGAACTGAAGGATGTATCTAAGATATATGGTGAGCTTTATGCTTTGGACCATGTTAATTTGAGTGTCAAAGAAGGTGAGTGGCTATCTATTATGGGTCCTTCCGGAAGTGGCAAGACGACAATGATGAATATCATAGGTAGCATGGATACACCGAGTGAGGGCCAGGTCTTCTTGGATGGAAGAGATATATCTAAGGAAGATGCTAAAGGGCTTACTGAAATTAGACGCGACAAAATAGGCCTTGTATTTCAACAGTTTCATTTAGTTAATTATTTGAATGCATTAGAAAATGTTATGCTTGCTCAATATTATCATTCTATCCCAGATGAAAAAGAGGCTATGGAGGCACTAGAAGCAGTCGGTCTTAAAGAGAGAGCCAAGCATCTTCCAGCTCAACTTTCAGGTGGAGAACAGCAACGAGTATGTATTGCAAGAGCTTTGATCAATCATCCTAGAATTTTGCTTGCTGACGAGCCAACAGGAAATCTCGATGAAAAAAATGAGTATATAGTTTTGGATATTCTTAGAGATTTGCACAAAAAAGGAACAACCATAATTGTCGTTACCCATGACCCTGAAGTAGGTCTTGAGGCGGAGCGTTGTGTAATTCTTGAGCATGGAAAAATTGTTGAGGATAGGAAACAAAATTAAATTTTTGATTTATCAAATAAGTGACGTGGGAGTGCTTTTTATTATGAAGAAAAATTTTTGTCGTTGTTTGAGTGTTGCTATGCTCTCTCTTATGATAGCTGGTTTAACATCATGTGGGAATTCAAGTGGTGAAGCAAATAAGAGTAATTTGGTTTATCAAGATGGTGATTACGAAGCGGAGAGCAGTCTAAAAGATGAACATGGAGGGTATGGCAAAATAAAGATTCATGTCAGTGGGGGGAAAATTTCTGATGTCAGTTTTGAGGTGTACAAGAGTGACGGAAGTATAAAAGATAAGACTTATGCCACTGATCAAAATGAGGGTCTTTATAAAATTGCTCAAAATAGTTTGTTGGCGATAGATGAACTTGAGGGAGCTCTGGTAAAAACACAGGACGTGAGTAAAGTCGATACAGTAAGTGGGGCAACATGGAATTCCGATCTCTTTAGAGATGCGGCTCGCAAGGCTCTGTCTGAGGCTTCTGGTGTAGATTTGACGATTAATGAAGATAATGAATCTCTTTCTTTGGTGGAGGATGAGTTGAATGGAGATAAATAGGGAAAATGAAAGTGATATCACTAAGACTTTGTCTATCAAGACTAGACTTGCTTATTTCATTGCGCCAATTATTTTTTGCATAATGATAATTATGACTCTGGAAATTTTTGCACCAGTTTGTGGGGTTGAGAAGTTTAGACTTTTTGATAGTGATTTGACTCCACATCGTTGCTTAGAGTCTGCAAGATGGATTTGTATTTCAGCATTTATAAGTCTTTTTTTATTAATTATCGCGTTGTTTATTAAACCTAAATTTATAATTTTTATAGAGCTTGTGGTTGTGATTTTTGCTGTAGTTAACATTCTTTTACCTATTGTTGGAACTGGAGCTTGTTCTATGCCATCAATGGTTTGCAGAAAGCACAGCTTCCCTATGACTAATGCCCTATCAGTATTTATTATTTTGTCTCTTATTATTAGAAGACTTATAACTACGGTAAAAAAGAAAAGCATGAGATATTCAGGGAAAAGTGAATAGTAATTTAGGGATGCGACTTGAACTTGATTGCGAAAGGATTTTAAATGAACGATAGCTTAAAGGATGACAATAAAAATAATAAGCAGCAGAATAAGACCACAAATAGTTCTATATCCGAATCTTCAATGAATATTGATTCAAAAGAATACTCTTTTCTAAATGGACAGAAATTAAAATCTGTAAAATCTTTGGATATTGCTTATTCAAATCTTCTCAGAAGACCAGCTCGTTCATTTACTTTATTTTTGATATCGTTTCTATTCTCTTTTGTTATGCTTTTTTCATCTTATCTTTCGTCGTCACTTGAAAATGGTATCAGAGCTATTGGGAATAGGCTCGGGGCTGACATTATCGTCGCTCCTGCTGGATATGGAGGGAAGATTCAGTCTGCAATTCTTAGAGGAGAGGCAGCAGATGTTTATTTTTCTGCTTCAATTCTTGATGAACTCAAGAATTTTACTGAGGTTGATATGGCAAGTCCAGAATTGTATGTGCAGACACTTTCTGCAGGTTGTTGTTCATATCCAATTCAACTTATCGGTTTCGATCCAGCAAGTAGTTTTACAGTTAGAGCATGGCTAGATGAAAAATTGGAGAATGAATTACAAGACCATGAGATAGTGGTTGGTGCGAATATTTCTGCAGATGTCGGAAGCAGTTTGCGTTTCTTTAATATAGATTTTAAGGTGATTGGCAGAATGAATAGGAGTGGAACTGAGTTTGATAATTCAGTATTTATGACTATTGAGTCGGCTAGATCCCTCCTTAAATCTGATATTATGAAAATTGTTAGAGATGAGAGAAAAATTGATTTTGACTTCGATAAGGATCAGGCTCTTTCTACTATACTTATTAGAGTAAAGGATGGTGTAAGTGTTTCTGAGTTTTCTGATAAATTGAAAGATCATTTTAAAGGGAGACTGATTTATCCATTAACTGCTCAAACTTTTCTTCAAGATACGCGAAGTAAATTTTCATTAATAAGAGTTTTTTCAATAATTAATATTATTGTTTTTGCTCTAGTTCTTTTTATAAGCACCTATGTTATATATGGGGCGATAATAAAGGAACGCAGGCAAGAGCTTACCTCTCTTAGAATAATTGGCGCAAAAAAAAGATTCATAACAGGTATTTTCCTTAAGGAAGGTGCAGTGCTAGCAAGCCTTGCTTGTGTTTGTTCAGCTATTTTTTCCTTAATCATTATTTATTCGTTCTCGTCATATCTCAGAGAGCTTTTGGCCTTACCTTGGTTAGAGCCCAATGCTTTGAATCTTATTTTTATTATGATTCGAAATTTTATTTATACTCTGATTATTGCTCTAGCTGCACTTTGGTTTAATTGCTATAAAATGAATAAAAAAGAAATTAACGAGTTACTTGGAGCAGCCGATTAAGCAAATTTGAGTATTTATCATTATTTAAATTAAAGTGTTAATCAAGTTGTAATATAGGATATTTAGTGTACCTGACTAGTTTTAGATTAATCAAAGCTTATAGCTAGGAGATGGATATGCCATTACTTGAAATAAAAAATTTAACAAAGTATTACAGTCGCTCCGGCTCGTATTTTAAAGTTCTAGATAACTTAGATTTATGTGTAAACGAGGGGGACTTTTGCCAAATTGTTGGACGATCTGGATCTGGGAAATCTACTTTACTAAATATAATTTCAAATTTGATTGAGATTGACGGCGGCGAGCTTATATTTGATGGTAAACAAATAAAAAGTTTCACGGATATTACCACTTCTGATAGAGAAGATGTAGACGAAATGATTAAACGTGAGAAGAATCATGTCTATTCACTTCCCGAGAATATAGCTTATATGCCACAGGGAATTAAGCTGTTGCCAAATTTAACGGTATGGCAAAATATTAGGCTTGCCTATGATCTATATGCTCAAAAGAAGCAGATATTTATTAAGGAAGCAGATTTTGTTTCATATGCAGAAGAACTTATTGTACGGTCTAAAATAATGGATATATTAGATTCTTATCCAGCGAGTCTTTCTGGTGGAGAAAATAAAAGAGTTCAACTTGTGCGCAGTCTTCTTCTCAAACCGAGACTACTTTTGTGTGACGAACCACTTTCAGATCTTGATGCTGTTAGTAGACAAGAGATTATGGAGTTGCTTTTTGAATGTAATAAATTTACGACGATTATAATGGTTACCCACGATCTTGATTATGTTAATAAAACTATCTGTTATACAATGACGGAGGGTAGGCTAGAACGTGGGATATGTTTGCTTTAAATATATGGTTGTTTTAATGGTATAATGCTATGCTGTTGGCTTGATAGATCAATTTTAGTGGAGTCAAAGAGGGGGGCTTATGATAAAAATATTTGAAAAAAGGCAAGATAATAGAATCACTGAATTATGTGTATTTGCTATTATGATTGCTCTCGATGTGGTCTTATCACGTTTTCTTTCATTCAAGACTTTTGATACCAAGTTATCACTGTCATTTTTAACTACTGTGTTTATTGCAGTAAGTTATGGACCTTATAAATCAGCTCTATTTGCTATTATATGTGACTTGATTGGAGCTTTGTTATTTCCATTTGGACCATATTTCTTTGGGTTCACAGCTACAGCTGGATTGAGAGGTTTAATTTGGGGAATGTTCTTATATGAAAGAAAGTCATTGAAGTCAATATTGTTAGCAGTTTTTAGTGAACAAATAATTTGTAGCTTGATACTAAATTCTCTTTGGATCAGCTATTTATATCACACTCCTTATATTGTTAATATTGGTAAACGAATGGCATTCCAAGTTCCTGCCGTTGCTATATTAGAACTTGTTGTCTTATCTATGCTTATCTTAGGGTTTAAAAAAGAAAATTGGAAAATTCTTGAATAGTTAAAATGTTGATATTTTGAATAATAAATTTTTAATGGACACCATTTTGAAATTACATATATGGTGTCCATTTTTATTTGATGATTTTTTTATTAAATACGGAGATTTTATTGTTCTATAACTTCTGTTTTTGTCCATCATATCTATATAACTATATTCATAATTATAAATTGTATATGTTTTTAGTTTTTTAACACCTAGCAAAATATTAAATATAATTTAGACTTTTTTCATAAAGCTTTTGTTTTAATTTGTAGGTGTTTAATTTATAAATTATGGCTAATATTTTTATTTATAGAGTATATGTAAAGAATAAAATATCAAAATTAAAGAATGCCATACAAAATAAGCATGGCATTATAAATATTTGCAAAATATACAAAATAATCTACAATGATTAAAGTAATATTGTTAAATGTTCTAGTTAAGGGGGATAATTATTATGAGAAAACTGATATCTGGTATTTTAGTGCTATTATTCACAATAAGTGTATTTGTTGAAAGCGTGAAAATTGGAGCAAAAGAAAGTTGTTTCTATAATGAAAAATACGAAAAAATGATTATCGAACAAATAATGAAAGATAATCCGAATGCTAAGGATATAAAAATTGAAAGAATAGTTTTCGATAAATCAATTCAACCTCCTATAGAGTATCAAAGTATAATGCCGTTATTAGCTAGTAGATATAAGTATCAAAAAATAGCTGATGGATCAGATATTGCATTGAAAAGTAGAATAATATGTAGACTCGGAAAGGGTGCTAAATATGTTTTAAAAAGGAAAGAATCCATTTCCCTAAATGCAAGTATTTCAGGAAAAGATGTTGGTTTATTTAATTTTGGAGGCAGTGTAACAGGAACGCTTGAAGTTGGTTTAGAGCTACAAGGAGTACCTGAGAATAAAAGAGCATCACGTAGAGTACACGCAATTACGATATATGGAAGAATTAGGCGATACAAGGTTTGGGTTAATACGCCTCAAGGAAAGAAGAATCCTTGGTACAACACTATTGAAGAACCTGAATATTGGGCACATGTTTCTTGGTATGAATAGGAGTTATAAAAATGAAAAAAAATAGTTTGCTAATATTGATGTTTTTGCTTAATTTTATATTTGTTTTTAATCTTCCATTAAAAGTATATGCAGATTATAATGAGATAAGTGAGTTGAATTACAAAAATGATGATTTAGATGCATTAGAAACATTGAAAAGTGAAATATCAGAGATAAGTACATATGGAATGAATGATATACGCAAAGTAGAAATAGAAGTATTGAGTTTAAATTCTAGTCTGTCCCTGGAGGAACTTAATTCTAATGAGTTTAAATATGAAAAAATACTTTCAATAAATGCGTGTGGCTCAGGAGCTAGATTGAATTTTGAACCAGGTCTGACTAGGAGCAAAAATTTTACTGAAATTCTATCATCAAAAGACAGTACATTGATATTTGATTCAAGTAGTGAAGAAAATGAGTATAATCGCTCACAATATCAAGTAATAACTATTAGTAATAATCATGAATTAGTTGCGACAATTTTCTTGAAGCTTAAGATTTATTTAAGTAGTAAAAGTTAATTTAAAAAATTTCATAATGCATGAATACTGTCAAAGATAAATAAATAGCCTAGCTCGATGAGCTAGGCTATTCTAAATTGTGCTAAGAGTAAAGTATAATTATTTATAATTTTTCTCTGCATTCCTTACAATATCCATAGAGCTCAATCTTATGACCAGATAATTTAAATCCTAACTCATCCAATTCAGGAAATGATTCTGATAAAGGACAAGTCTTAAGCTTGATAATTTTTTGACAGGAAAGACAAACCGCGTAATGCGTGTGTCCATCACGATTGAGTTCATAATAAACTGTCTCATCAGATGGCATGCTTAAAGTCCTTATAAGCTTATATTGGCGCAAACTGTCGAGATTTCTATAAATTGTGGACAAGCTAACCTTATCTTCAAGATTAGACAACTCGATAAAAATTTCACTTGCAGACATTGGATAATGTTTGTTCTTAAGTAATTCCATAAGTGCTAATCGTTGTTTGGTCTTTTTTAAATCTGCCGGCCACGTCATTTCATAACTATGATGCTCATGATTATGGCAGTTTGGATCAGAACATGGATTCTCTTGGCTACAAACTTCTTCTAATGTATTATTGTCAATTAATTCTTTGAATTTACTCATAAATATTCTCACAATTTAATCTTGTAAAACAATACTAATTTTACTTATTATATGGTTCTAACATATATAAATCAAATAAGTATATAAGAGGATGTACGAATATAGTACTTATTTGTTCCTATTTTTGGTAAATAGAAGTAAAAGACTCAATATTGCAACAGAAATAAGAACGATAGTAGCACCAGGTTTAAGATCAAGGTAAAAAGAAATTATAAGACCTGCCAAAACAGAGATGAGACCGAATAACATAGAATAAAGAACAGTCTGTTTATAGCTTCTTGCAACTCTCATTGCCGAAGCGACAGGAATTATCATTACAGATGAAACAATTAGACTTCCAACCGTTCTAGAAGCTAAGGCCACAGTTAATGCGGTTAGTACGGTAAAAATAGCATTAACAAGTTTAATTGGTACTCCAGCAAGACGTGCAGAATTTTCATCCAGAGCCATATAAAAAAGTTCTTTGTACAGAAGAAAATAAATTAAAAGAACTATAGCACTAAGAGCAATTATTGATATGAGTTCTCCATCAGTTATTGCAACAATAGAACCAAATAAAAATGAATTGAAAGATACACCGGATTTAATTCTCGAACTCAAGAGACCTGCAATACCAATACCACCGGACATTAATATCGCGATAGATAATTCCGAATAGGCTGGGAGCCTTTTTCTTATTTCTTCAACAGAAAGGGCAGCTATAACGCAAGCAACAGAAGCACCTAAAACCGGATTAAAGCCCGAAAGGATACCAATAGCAACACCTGCCAATGAACAATGAGCCAAAGCATCACCTATCATCGATAGCCTTTTTAATACAACTGTAACCCCGATGCAAGGCATAATGACACCTAGAATCGCTGCAACCAGAAGGGCTTTTTGCATAAAACTATAATAATAAAATGCCTGCATTTAATTTTCCTCCTCATTCCAGGGACAGTCATCATGATTGCATTGATGAATAGATTTTAGGTGTCTGTAGGGAAGCAGACGATCCTCATGTAATTTTTCAGGACTTAATTCAATTAGACCGCTATCTTTTAGGAGAAGAATTCTTTTGGCGAAGCCACAAATCCTTTCAACATCATGAGTTATCATAAAGATTGTTAGATTTTCTTCCTGATTCAAGCGATATATAAGTTCATAGAAGCTATGGACTTGTTTATCATCAATTCCTGTAGTAGGTTCATCTAGAAATAGTAGCTGAGGTTCAGAAATAAGTGCCTTGGCTAACAAAACTCTCTGACGTTGACCACCACTCATTTCAGATATGAGTCTCTTTGACAGCTCTTTGACATCCGATCTTTGCAGTGCTTCTTTAACTTTTTCTTTGTCTTTTCTATTGTGTGGCAAGAAGCGATGGCAATGTGAATAAAGCCCTGTTAGGACAACTTCTTCTGCATTGGCAGGGAAGTTATGCAATTTATTTAGTCCTTCTTGAGCAACATAAGATAAGTTTGGGATTTTTTTGACCTTGGTTGGATTTTTGTCATAAATTTTTACTTCGCCAGAACTAGGTTCAAGACTACCTAACAGTAATTTCATTAGCGTACTTTTTCCTGCACCATTTTCACCGATTACTGCGACGAAATCTCCCTCATATACATCGAAAGATATGTTTGACAAAACATTGACGTCACGATAAGAAAAAGATAGAGACTTAGCCTCGATTATTTTTTTATTAATTCTTTCACTCATATTATTTCAGTGCCTTTTCCAATGCTTCTAGATTTTTTTCAAAGAGGTCGAAAAGAGTTGTACCTTCAGCTTCTTCTTCTGCCGTAAGATACTCCATAGGTCTTAGAACAGATACTGAAGCTTCAGTTTCAGCGGCAATTGCATCACTTGTTTTGCTCGATTCGCCGGTTTCAAAGAATACTGTTTTGATTCCATCTTTTTTTATTATTTCGATTATTTCGGCTATTCTTGTAGGAGATGGCTCACTTTCTGGCTCAAGACCTTGAATTGCAACTTGCTCCAAATCGAATTGGTCACATAGATAACCAAAGGCTTCGTGAGAAACGACAATTTTATTTGATTTTAAATCCTTTAGACTGTCTTCGTATTTTTTTTGTAAGTCGTCAAATTTGCTTGCGGCTACTTGATAATTCGCTTCGTATTTTTCGGCATTACTAGGATCTGCTTTTACCATATTATCCTTGATTTCTTGCATTTCAAGCTTAGCATTTTCTGGAGTTAACCAAGTGTGTGGATCAAAGTGCCCTTTACGATTGTGTCCAGCTTCGGTTTGTTTGCGCTTGCCTGTTTTTTTCGAAACTCTATCTCCGAGCAGGGTTACTGCATCCGAAGCACAGACAACTGTGAGCTTATCATTATTTAATGAGTCGATTATAGACTGCGCCCAATGTTCCAAACCAGCACCGTTATAAACAAAAACGTCGGCATTTTGTAATTTTAGAATATCCTTTGCTGATGGTTCATAAGTATGAACGTCAGTTCCTGCTGGTATGAATAATTCAACATCTGCTAAGTCGCCGCAAACCATTTTGCTAAGTTCATATACAGGATAAACAGAGGCAATTACAATCTTGCGTTTCTCATCTGCGTTGGTTTTGACTACTTGCATTGTTGAACTTAAAAATAACACTGAGCAGATGAGAAATATAGTTAAATGGTGTAGTGTTGATTTAATATTGATAGACTTAATAGACTTAAAGAGTGATTTTAGTTTCATAATAGTATCTCCATATTTATAAAATGTGATTTCATAGATTGATACTATAGACTAAATGACAATGATTCTCAATAAGCCAAAAGCAAACTTGAGCTCGGCAGAGCTTTTTTAATTAAATTTTAAATTTTGAACTTTACTAAAGAAAGGCAAGTTCTTTAATCTTGTAGCCCCTTTTTTAAATTTTCGAGAGAGTCTTCATCGGTGAGGATGAGAAGATCGTCATCTGCTTCGAGGATAGTTTGTCCAGAGGGGGTTATTTCATGAGAGTCTCTTTTGATAGATATAATTAGAGATTGACTTGGTAAGTCGATTTGGTAAAGGGCTTTGCCTACTAGAGGGGAAGTTATCTTGACCTTATGATCGTAGAGAAGCTTCTCGCTGTATTCTTTAGTCGTTTGCCCTTTCATATTGGAAAGAAAGGCTTCGTATATTGGCGGAAGGTGAATGGCCTCAGCCAATATATGGGCGATGAAAACAACTAGTGATAATGAGAGAAAATGATTGAAAGAACCTGTCATTTCGCTCACAAGTATTATTGAAAGAAGGGGGGCTCTAACTACAACTGACATTATAGCTGCCATACCTAGAACCATATAATTCGCCGCATATATGTCTGTTGAAAATATGAGTCCTAAGCTGCGGTTAACACAGAGACCAGACAGAGCACCAATAACGAGTAAAGGTAAGAAAATACCGCCTTGAACAGATGAGCCATAACAAAAAGCAGTAAATAAAAGTTTAGTGAATAGTAGGATGAGAATAAATAAGAAGCTGCTATTTTTTGTGAGAATTTCGTCAATAAGGTGGTGACCTCCACCCATTATTTCAGGAAGAAATAGGGCAACTGGAATGCATGTCAAAAAGGGTAAAAGAATTTTAACGTACTTAGGTAAAGTTAGACGTTTGAATATTTTTTGAAAAAATAGAAGCGATTTAGAAAAACATATTCCTATAATTGATACAACTAGTCCTATAAGGACAATAAGTGGATATGATTTTAGGGGAATACTTGTTTCTATAGCAAAAGAGAAGATGGGATTCAGTCCGAAGCAGAATTTAGAACAAAGGTCAGCAATAATGGCTGCTAACATTGCAGGAAGAACTAGGTATGGATTGAAACTTTTATGAACTTCTTCAAGGCTGAAAAGGATGGCGGATATAGGCGCGTTAAAAGCTGCCGCAAGTCCAGCAGCTGCTCCACTAGATATCATATACTTTTCTTCTATTTTGGAACGGTGGAGTAACTTGGCAAGATATTTTGCAACCATAGCAGAGATTTGAATTGAGGGGCCTTCACGGCCGAGAGATTGTCCAGCTAGGTTAGCTGCTGTTCCACCTATGATTTTGCTCAGAACGGTTTTTTGTGGGTTGATATCAAATAGACCGAGGAGTTCTCCTTCAACTTGAGGAATACCTGAACCAGAGCTGTAGGGAGCAATATCTAGTGCCTTTTTAACAACAAAGGCAAGAACAAAAAGCACAGGTACAAATATCAAGATGGTTGAAGCATTTATGTTCGATATTGCGAAATGTCTTAGATTTCCGGCATAAAAAAGAATGTATCTATAAAAAATAGAAAATAGACCAGCGATTAAACCAGTCAAAAGACCGTCAACAATGAGTCTGAATTTGAGTCCCTTATGTTCAATGACAAGCTTCTTGATTTCTTTATCTTTGATAGAATTACTCGGTTTATTCAATTGGAAACGAAAAAGTCCAACTGCATTCTTCTTAATATCTTCGTATTTCATATAATTCTCAACTATGTTTGTTTATTATCTTTTGAAAAGATTATAAACCTTGTATTTGTATAGGTAAAATAAAAGCGCAGCGTCGCTTTTTTTATTGAGAAGAAAAAGCAACTAGTGTAAAATATTGCCATATGTGACATATTGATTATGTCTTTAATCTGTTTATATATAGGAGGTTTCTGATGAAGAAATTAGTTCTTATCCGCCATGGTGAGAGTGAATGGAACAAGTTAAATCTATTTACTGGTTGGACCGATGTTGAACTGTCTGATAAGGGCAGAGAAGAGGCTGCTGAGGGTGGTCGTCTATTGAAAGAAGAGGGTTTCGATTTTGACGTCTGTTATACCTCCTATCTCAAGAGAGCTATACATACATTGAATTATGTTTTGGATGGAATGGATAGAGCGTGGTTGCCAGTAATCAAGGCTTGGCAGCTCAATGAACGCCATTATGGTGCCTTGCAAGGTTTGAATAAGTCAGAGACTGCAGAGAAATATGGTGAAGATCAGGTTAAGGTTTGGAGAAGATCATTTGGCACCCCTCCTCCTGCACTTGAGGAAAGTGATCAGCGTAATCCGAGAACCCAAGAGCAGTATAGATCGGTTGAGGACAAATCCTTGCTTCCTCTAAATGAAAGTTTGAAAGATACTATCGATAGAGCTGTTCCTTATTTTGAAAACGTTATCAAGAAAGATATGGAAGCTGGTAAGAGAGTTCTCATTGCAGCTCATGGAAATTCACTCAGAGCACTTGTTAAGTATTTTGAAAATCTTTCTGACGAAGAAATAATTTCAGTAAATATCCCTACTGGAGTCCCTCTGGTATATGAATTTGATGATGACTATAGCTTCATTCGCAAATATTATTTGGGAGATCAGGCTGCTGTAGAGGCTAAGATGCAAAGTGTCGCCAACCAAGGCAAGGCTAAGTAATATTTTTCAATAAATAGCTCTCTCCAGCTGGAGGGAGTTTTTTATTTGTTTGATATAAAGTAGGTAAAGTCAAAGAGATTACGGCTGTGGCGTATTAATTTATTCCCTAGTTAGGCTCAGTTTTTGCATATATATATATATATATTGATCATGTTAATTTTAAATTGAGCAGAAGATCTTTTTAAAGTGGAATATATTTATGCATAGTTGTATGGATTGTAAAAATTGGCAAAGATAGCTAAATATAGTATTTAGGAGCAAGATATGATTAATAAATCCAGTATCAGAAATGAACAGGACATGGTAAATGCGATCCGTATCTTATCTATTGATCAAGTTGATAGAGCGAATTCAGGACATCCCGGACTTCCTTTGGGAGCTGCAGGTATTGCATATACTTTATTTGCAAGATGCATGAAACATAGCCCGTCTAATCCAAAGTGGTTTAACAGAGATCGTTTCATCTTAAGTGCAGGACACGGTTCTGCAATGTTATATTCGATTTTGCATTTATTCTCTTATGGTTTTGAAATAGAAGACCTTAAAAATTTCCGTCAATGGGCTGGTCGTTGTCATGGTCATCCCGAATATAATACAGATTTGGGTATCGAAATGACGACAGGTCCTCTAGGCCAAGGTGTTGCGACTGCTGTTGGTATTGCGATTGCAGAACGTCATCTTGCGGCGAGACTTAACAAAGATGATTTCTCTATTGTTGACCACTATACATATGCGCTATGTGGGGATGGTTGTATGATGGAAGGAATAAGTGGAGAGGCTGCTTCGCTTGCTGGAACCTTAGGTCTTGGAAAATTAATAATTCTTTATGATGATAATGGTATATCAATAGACGGAGATACTGATATTACATTTAAAGAAGATGTAGGCGCTAGATATCGAGCCTATGGTTGGCAAGTTTTGAATGTTGATGATGCTAATGACATAGATAAGATAGCTGAGGCTGTCACTTCTGCAAAAGAGTGTAGTGACAAACCAAGTCTAATTATTATTAAATCCCAGATTGCTTATGGTTCTCCTTTGGTAGGTCAGGCAAAATCACACGGAGCTCCTTTGGGCAAAGAGTTGAGTCAAGAAACTAGGAAGTTTTTGAATTGGAACGAAACTGAAGAATTTAAAGTTCCAGCTGAAATTATGTCTTCATATCAAGAGTTGACTGAGGAACTTAATAACAATTCAGTAAAGTGGGACAAACTGAGAGCTGAATATACGAATAAATATCCTCAAGAAGCTGAATTTTTGAGTAAACTTATCGACGGATATACCTACAATTATTTTGCTGATGATAACTTCTTTGAGGCTGAAGATAAGTCAATAGCTACTAGAGAAAGTTCATTTATGGCACTTAATCGAATGGCGGAGAGAGACCCTCTATTTATTGGTGGTTCTGCAGATCTCGCAGGTTCAAACAAAACTGAATTAAAGAATTCAAGCTATATGAGTGCTAATGATTATTTTGGACGTAATATACATTTTGGAGTACGTGAACATGCTATGGCAGCGGTAGCAAATGGTCTTGCTCTTCATGGTCTTCATCCATTCTGTGCGACTTTCCTTGTCTTTAGTGATTATGCAAGAGGTGCGATGAGACTTTCAGCTTTGATGAAATTACCTGTCCAATATGTATTTACTCATGATAGTATCGGTGTTGGTGAAGATGGACCAACACATGAGCCTATCGAACATTTATCTAATTTACGTGCAATTCCAGATTTATATACATTTAGACCAGCGGACAGCAGAGAAACCTTATATGCATATGCTACAGCAGCCAGTAAGAATCTTACCGCAGTTCATTGTTTCTCAAGATCTGGAACGGGAGTTATCAAAGGTACAGGAAGAGGAACGGAAAAGGGTGTATATATTCTTAGAGATAACACCGCTTCTGGTGAATTGCCTGACTTAATCATGATGGCCAGTGGTTCTGAACTTCAACTTGCTGACAAGGCATATGAAGAATTAAGTGCAAAAGGAGTTAAGGTCAGACTACTATCTTGTCCATGTTTGGAGCTTTTTGATGAGCAGAGTCCTGAATATAAAGAACAAGTTCTTCCATCAAAGATTAGAAAAAGACTGGCAATTGAAGCTGGTTCTGCACAATCTTGGTATAAATATACTGGTTTAGATGGTAAACATATATGTATTGATCGTTATGGAGATTCAGCACCAGCGAGCAGATTGTTTGAAGAATTTGGATTTACTAAGGAAAATATTGTTAAGACTGCAGAAGACTTACTTTGTCTATAATTCTTAATCTATTTTAGGTGCAGGCTGATAAAATGATGTATCGATCTCTATTCGTTAGTTTTTTAGGTATAACTGTTGGGTCGGTACATGATAGAATTAGCCTGCACCTTTTTTATTTTTAAGTGAAAAATTAAACCTTGCTTAAACCTTTAAATAAAAAGTACAAAGTGTGTAGTAGGAGTTTAGTTTAGTTTAGTTTAGTTAGTGCATAGATTTGAGGGGATAATAAATGATTGACATAAAGACTTATAAAGAAAGTTATAATCATGCCAATGTATATAGAATATCAAGTGAAGATGGAGACATTTTAGTTGATCCAGCAATTGATATCGAAGATGTTGAAGATATAGAGAGAATAAAATATATTCTTGTGACTCATGCCCACTACGACCATATTAGAACTATCGAGGACTGGGGAAAAATACCTAGTATAAAATGTATATATGCACATAGTCTAAGCAAAGAAGTTTTTCTAGACCCCTTTGAAAATTGCAGTAGTCTTTTTATGGATTATAGGACGTTTAATGTTGACTACAAGGAAGTAAAGGACGGCGATATAATAGATTTGATGAAGAATCTTAGAATTCGTATCTATCATTTGCCAGGTCATAGCAGAGATAGCGTAGCTTTTCTTTTTCAAGAAAAAATTGAAAATGAGTACAAAAATTGTTTCTTTGTTTCTGGGGATCTAATATTTGCTGATTCTATAGGGAGATCAGATTTGCCAGGTTCAAGTCCTCAAGATTTGAGAAATAGTCTAAGACGCTTCGTTAATTTGTATGATAGTGAGAAGATTGACAAGAATTTGTATATATATCCAGGTCATTCTATTAAGACTAATTTGGATGATGAGCTAAAGTCAAATGTTTTTTTGAGTAAAGAATTTTTATATTAAAGACAGTGGTTTGAGAAAATAGTGTAAGACAATAGAGTGTCAATATATTCTTTTGTTGAGAGTATTTATAAATAAAGATATCGTGGGGATTTTTGATGATAAAAGCTAGTCTTGATAATTTAGAATCTTTGAAGATTATACCGGATATTTATGAGCTTGTTTCAATTTTGAAGTGTATGGGGAAATTGAATTTTACTCAAACTGAGCAGTTTAATTTCAATGGAGTTATTGTTAATTATATAAGTCTCGATACCAAAGATGAGCATGAATGCAAATATGAGGCTCATAGAAAATTTGCAGATGTACATATTATCGTAGATGGCTCTGAGAGAATTAAAGTTGCTGAAGTGGATAAACTTTTGGAAATTGAAAAATATAGTGAAGAAAAAGATATTGCCTTTTTTAGTGGAGAAGAGGATTTTTGTGTTGATCTTAAAGCTAATGATCTTCTCTTTTGTGATACCAATGATGCTCATAAGGTCGCCATATTTACAGGGGATAAAAGACAGGTCAAAAAAATTGTTTTGAAGATCCCTGTAGAATACTACCGTAAGTGAGAATTTCGTCAGTAAATTTAGTTCATTAGTTAATAACTAAGTATCAAGATTAAGATATATTTGAAATATTTTTGATTTTTTCTTTGAGCATATTATCGAGTTCTTTACTTAATTCGGGCGTTATCTTATCAAGCATATCTTGGTTGATAAGACCAAAATATTCCTCTAGCGTTAAATTGCTACGAGGTCCAAAATCTTTAGATATTTTTTGGCCAACATAGCGGTAGTGCCATGGTTCGTAGATGTAACCAGTTATATGTTCTTTATCTTTGGGATAGCGAAGAATGAAGCCATATTTATAGGCATTATTTGCGAGCCACTCCGTACTGGCTGATGGAGCGAAGCTATCAGCTCTATCATTGATATCAAAGGCAAGACCAGTTTGATGTTCACTTTGCCCAGCCATAGAAGAACTGCGATATGCTTCGGAATTTTCTTTTAGCCAATTTTCATTAACTATTTTTTGATCTCCATAACTGCGGTATATAGAAAAAGCGACAAGTTCAATTCCTTCTTTTGCTGCGTCATCTTTCATTTTTAAAAAAGCATTTTCTGCTTCGGAATTAATTCCAGGGGCATAATCTTGATTTAACCAATGAAATTTAGAAACGATGGGTATACCATTTACCAAAAGTGGTGAAGATAAATCTTGGCGTCCATCCAGTGGTGAATCACTGAGCATGGCATATGTATTTAGGTTGTTTAGAAAAACTTTTTGTTCATCACTACAATTGAGTTCAATATTTGTAGTAGTCACATTGTAAGAATTACTAGTCAACTTAGGCACAATATCAGTAACGGTACTTAGTTCAAGATCTTTGACGGAAAAAGGTTCAATATAAGTTCTAATTTTTTTGTTTAATGAGTCAATTTCGTTGTTTCTTTGAGAAATAATCGCTTCTTGATCCTTGAGCGTTACTGATATGGAGTTTAGTTGTTGCTGAAGCTCTGATAAATTCTTATCCTTAATTTTTAAGTCCTTTTTATATTCTTCAATTATTAAAAAAGATGGTAGCAAGCTTAAGCATATACCTATAAGAAGCGCTAGCAGTAGATTTAATTTATTGCCACTTTTTTTCTTAACTATTTTTGACGAAGGTGAAGTTATAGGCTTGATATTTTCATGCCCCAAATCAACTGAATCCGAAATATAAACCCTTTTGGATTTTAATTTTTTATTCTTTGAAAATTTATTCAAAATATAATTAACCCTATCTAATAATTTTGTTCTGTAAGTATAAAAAGCTGTCTAGCTTCTTGAAATTACTATTTATAGTAAAAAGTATAATTATTATATCTTATCTAATGCCATACAAATTTTAAACTTTGATAAATGGCACTGAACATTTATTGACATATTAAAAAAGAGACTTTTCATAATGAGTGAAAAGTCTCTCAACATAGAAAAACTAGTCTGATTTTGAATGCTATTTATAAACTATTTCAATCTAGCTGTAACAACCTTTTCTAGTTCATCAAGAAGTTCATTGGCTTCTTTTTTAGATTTGCCAACAGTATATAAGTAAAATTTTATTTTTGGTTCTGTTCCAGAGGGTCTGAGTGCGAAGAAAATACCATCTTCGTAGAAGTAACGGAGAGCATTTTGTTTGAATTCATCAATTCTTTCTTCATGGTCAAGGACTATGTCATTTTCAACTTTCTTGTATACTTTTCTACTTAGATCTGAATAATCTTCGAGTATAGTTAGTTTATGAGAAGCGATATCCTGTATAGGTGAGCTTCTAAATTCAATCATTTTCTGCTTGATAAACTCTTGACCTTCGAGACCTTCCTTTTCAATTTGAATGGGTCTACTTGCATGATATAAAAGAGCTTCGCTAAGTTCTATATATCTATCATATAGAGTCTTCCCTTGTTTATGCATACGCAGAGCTGCTTTTAACATGTAACAAGCTGTTCTTAGTCCATCTTTATCACGGACACTATCACCTAATGCGAAACCGATACTTTCTTCAAAGCCCATAATATATTCACGTTTAGGTTCGCTGTCTTCGAGAAATAGACGACGTTTGCCACAGATGTTTTTGAATCCAGTTAGAGATTCACATAGTTCTATTCCTTTTGAATCTGCAACGGCCGCAGCAAAGAAATCGCTGACAATTGACTTAACTAGAACGGGTCTTTGGGGCATTAAGTTATTTGTATTTAGATAATCGGCATAGTAGTCAATTAGTAGAGCCGCTGTGTCATTGCCAGTCATCATAACAAAATTAGAATTTTCATCCGGAAGCATTAGGGCGAATCTGTCAGCATCAGGATCCGTAGCTAGTGCTATATGGCAGTGATTATCTTCAGCCACTTTTTTTAACTTAGCTAGAGTTTCTTCATATTCTGGATTTGGTCTGGGGATATCAGTAAAATCTGGGTCTGGATTGAGCTCGCTGGTCACTGTAAACACATTTTTATATCCAAGGGATTCAAATAGTGGAAGTATGAATTTTGCACCTACACCATGAACTGGTGTATATGCGATTCTAAGTTCATCTTCTTGACCTTCAGGACGCAATTCATCTCTAATTGCATCGAAGTAAGAATCATAATGCTCTTGTTTAATTACCTCTATAAGACCAGACTTTTTGAAACTGTCGAAGTTTGCTTCGTGGAATGAGGACTTGAGTACTTCTTCCATATGTTGAGCAACCTTTCCAGCCATTATCTCATCAGATTGAATCCCATCTTCAGCATAAAGCTTCATGCCATTGTATTCACCTGTGTTATGTGATGCGGTCAGCATAAGACCACAAAGAGCATTAAAAGGTCTTACGAGATAGGCGATCAGTGGAGTTGGGCAGTAATCTGGACTTACATATACTTTAAATCCATTGGCTGCTAAAGTGGCTGCAACAGTTTGGCAAAACTCGCGGGAATTATGTCTTGCGTCATGACCAATAACTATGGGACGAGACTCACAATCCTGTTTAGAAAAATCTCCTTTAAGGGTCATAGCTAGAGCTTCTGCTGCTACCATTAGCATATATTTATTCATTCGGTTGTATCCAGCCCCCATAGTAGAGCGAAGCCCAGCTGTGCCAAATTGGAGAGAAGATGAATATGCTTGTTTAAGATGACTTAGTGCTACTTGAAAATCTTCTATCTTATTTTTTTCAGTTTTGTTTGTAAGAAGAAAAGCTTGCTCTGAGAAATTCGATAATTCATTTAAAAGTTCTAACAACTTATTATTTAATTCTTCCTCAGGTAATATTATTAACTCTTCAAAGGTTGGGAATGTTACAGGTTTGTCCTGTAAAAACTGGTATAAACTATTTAAATTCTTAAGTTCTTCTACGGCCATTAATCTCTCGTCTCTGGGAATTTGTGAATCAAGTATCCAACGAGATAAATTCTGGGCTGTTAAATGTATAATATTCATAATTATTAATCTCCTGTCGTTGATTGATTTTGACTGACAGCAATAGTATAAAGTTTATTGTTGTACATTGTTTATACTTTATAAAGAGCCTGAGTCACTAATCTGATTATGCTTGAATTATACACGATAGAAGACGAAAATTTATATTAATTAATCGATTAATTAATTGAGTTTTGCTACACATCAGAATAACCATTACTCTTGGTATAAATTATGCATAAGATATGAATGTGTATTTTAGTTTTAGATATATCAATATATATTTTTCAAAGTTGATTTTTGGGAGGGCATATGTCAGCTATTTGTCAACAGGATCCTGATAAATTAAATATTTCAAGACCGATAATTAGATTCATGAATCACAGTGGCTTCATTATTTCATGTGAGACTGTTGTTTTGGTAATTGATTACTACACAGATCCGGAGGCTTCTTTGGCACCATATATAGATGGTGATAAGAGACTGGTGTATTTAGTTAGTCACTCACACTATGACCACTGGAATCCAGATATACTTCAGTGGAAATCAAATCTTGAATCTATATATCTACTTGATGATACTTGTAAGGAATATTTTAATATCAATCCTTTTGAATTAAAGAATAAAAAGATTAAATTTATTAGACCATATAATGATATTAACGAAATTCAAAGTCTTAATTTACCCTTTGAATATTTCAAGGTTTTTGCATCTACGGATAGTGGCTCAAGCATTTTCTTTAAAATTGATGGAGTGTCATTTTTTCATGCAGGCGACTTAAACAATTGGGATTGGAAGGATGAGGACAGTCCTAAAATGGAGAAAGATTACAGAGATGAGCTCAAGAAGTTGAAACTATATTTGAATGAAATTGGTGAAAAAATTGATTTTGCCTTTGTTCCAGTTGATGGTAGACTCCTTGATAGAGCTCTTTCAGGGGCGGAAATATTTATTGATGAATTTAAACCTAAGTTTTTGATTCCGATACATTTAAATGGGGGCTTGGATAATCCTTCGCGTTTGGCTAAGAGTGAATATGGGAAGATGAGTAGAATTATCAATTTACAAAGACCAGGAGATCAGGTGGATTCTAAAGGGCTGCGGATCCCTCCATGTCTAAAGGAAATTTATTAATTTAATCATTTTATTCTTAGGCATATAATAGTAAAATTATAGATTGCGTGATAAGAACCTATTTTTATAAAATCATAGATAAAAAATGGGAATATGCATTAATCGTACTTAATGGTAGAACACAGTTTCTTTTTAATATAGGTGGATAAATATATGTCAGTGCAGAAAGTCTTTGCCTGTTCGTACCCCGCTATTCTTATACCTCATATTGGACAGGGTGACGAGAATAAAATAGTTGATATAAAAATTGCTTACGAAAGAATGGCTGAAGAAATTAAGAGATTAGAGGCAGAAATAATTGTCTTTATTAGTCCGCTTGCACCATCTATTACTAATAAGTTTTATGTATCATCTCTTGGACAGGCAGACTTTTCATTCCGCAAATTTAAGCAAGCTGATATTAAATTAACTTGTAGATATGATGAGGCTTTTTCAGACCAGCTAAAAAGAGCATGTAGCCAAAATGACATTGAAACTTTTTCCTTGCCTTGCTTCAATTCGGATATGGATGAAGCTATGGCAATTCCACTTTGGTACATTCAAAGAAAATATAGAGACTTTAAGGTGGTCAGAATAGGCCTGTCTTTAGATACATTCAAGAAGCATGAAGATCTTGGCAGACAGATTAGTAAAATTGCTGATTTTATGGAAAAAAGAGTGGTTGTTGTAGCTCTTGCTCAGTTAGCTAATCACAGAGTGGATAGTACAAATAACAAGTCCCTTCCCGAAGCTGCTAGATTCGATGCTGAAATATGTCGTATATTTAAGTTGGCTGAATTGAAAAAATTGAAATATTTAGATCCTAAATTTTGTTTGTCTTCGTCAGGGACAGATGTGAGATCTTTTATTATCGCGTCAGGAGTTTTATCTCAGTATGAATATACTTCCATTTTGGACGGATATCAAACAGGTTTTGGTCAAGGATATATATTTGCTTCATTCACACCTAATAAGATGAACAAATTTGAGGAATTGGATACTGCTAAATCCAATACTAATCTAGAAATAGAATTACGAGGGGCAAATATAGCTGATAGCAGTAGTATAAGCGAAAAAAACAAAAATACACTTTCTAGTGAAAAAGCTACCTTAAAAAAAGAACGTAAGCTGGAGCTTTCGTTAGCCGCAGATAAAGAAAAAGAAAGAGAAGAATTTCATAATTCATATAATGAACAAGCTGATATTAGTTATGATCAGGGAACAAGTATTTCAAGTGGAGACTTTGCTTCTTCTCATAGCTCGGATGAGCTTTTGGAAAATAGCAATATTTTGAATGACCGTGGTGATTTAAGTAATATTTCACAGAAGCAAGAGACAGTTGTTGAGAAGAGATTGCTGGAGCTTGCTGATACTAAAATAGAAAAGGAATTCATCCCTGTTTGTCAGTCTTTGCTTCGTAATGATATGAGCTTCCGTTCAGAGTATGAGAATAGGTTTGTTAAGAAAAATTCTAAGGCACAAGTTGTAGTAGAAAGTGAATTAAAGGCCGATAAATCAACAAAGGAATTCGGCGATACTCAAACAAAAAAAGATGATGAGTCTGAGAATAAAGAAATTGCTGATATCAACAAGATAAATAAAGATACAAAGATAGAGGCGAATGGAGATGATCTTAGAGCATCTGATTCACAGAGCATTGTATCTAAGAAACAAGAGATGGATGTAAATGATAAAAAGGCATCCGATTTAGATAAATCTCTTGCTGATAATAATAGAGTAAGTGAAAAGAGTTTAGAGAGAGAAAAAGAAACTAAAAATAATTCACTTAGCACTGATGATAAATTAGCAAAATCGTCGGAACAAGCTTCGGTAAAAGAAGCAAGTGAAGATCGTACAAATAAAATAAAAGATGCCAGAGCTAATATTTTTACATTGCCACTTAAGACCGATCCCTATGTAGAGTTAGCTATATTTGCGATAAGATACTACGTTCAGTATGACAAGGTTGCACCTATGCCTAAAAAAGTACCAGAGAATATGCTGAACAATAGAGCTGCTTGTTTTGTATCTGTATATCTTCATGAACAACTGATGGGTTGTATCGGAACTCTGGAACCAAGGCGTGATAATATTGCAGAAGAAATAATTTATAATTCTTTGGCAGCATGTAAAAATGACCAGCGTTTCAGTATTAAGAATTTAACTGATGCAAGAAAATTGAGGGCAACGGTAGATATTTTAGGCCAAACCGAAGCAGTTACGAATCTTGGCCAGCTTGATCCACAAAAGTATGGGATTGTCGTATATAAAGGTGAGCGCAAGGCGCTTTTGCTCCCCAGACTCGCGGGTGTTAATACGATTGAAGAACAGCTAGGTATCGCTGCAGCCAAGGCGGGAGTGGATGTAAGAAAAATTGAGAGAGTTGATAGGTTTACGGTAGAAAGACATATGTAGTTGGGTTTTAAATAATTACAATTCCAACATTATTAATATATTGATTTTGTTTAACTGACATTGATTAGCTATAAATTATAAATTGTCATAAGAGTATGCGATGAAAATATCATTTTATTGAGATTACGGAATAATATTTTCCTATTTAATGTTTGATTAGATAATAAGGAGACGATATAGATGAGTAGATATTTTTTTACATCAGAGGCCGTTTGTGAGGGGCATCCAGATAAGGTTTGCGATCAAATTTCAGATGCTATTTTAGATAAACTTTTGGAACAAGACCCAGATGCACGTTGTGCTTGTGAGGTGACAGTAGATCCCAGTCAGGTTCATATTATGGGTGAAATAAGTACAAAGGCTGAGATCGATTACAAAGAAGTAGCTAGAGAAGTAATAAGAGATATTGGTTACACTGATGAAAGTCTTGGATTTTCTGATAAAACTAATATAACTTTGAGTATCAATAGACAGTCTGCTGATATTGCAATGGGTGTAGATAAAGTAAATGAAGAAGATCAGGGTGCAGGTGATCAGGGCATAATGTTTGGCTATGCCTGTGACGAGACAGATTGTAAAATGCCACTTGCTATATATCTTGCTCATAGGCTTATGGAAGAGCTTACGCGACTTAGAAAATCAGGAGATTTGCCCTATCTTAGGCCAGATGGCAAGGGGCAAGTAACAATAGAATATGTAGATGGTGTACCTAGTCGCGTGGATGCGGTCGTAATTTCGGCTCAACATAGCGAGTCTACAGATTTGAATACTTTAAGAAAAGATATAGAAGATAAATTAATAAGAAAAGTTATACCAGCAGAGTATCTTGACGAGAGAAGTAGATTTTTTATTAATCCTACAGGACGTTTTGTTATAGGAGGACCAGCCGGGGATACAGGCCTTACTGGAAGAAAGATTATTTGTGATACTTATGGTGGATATGCTAGGCATGGCGGAGGCGCTTTTTCAGGTAAAGACGCTTCGAAAGTGGATAGATCTGCTGCTTATATGACGCGTTATCTTGCCAAGGCTGTAGTTACTGCGGGACTAGCATCAAAGTGTGAATTTCAACTTAGCTATGCGATTGGAATTTCTGATCCAACATCAGTTTTTGTCGATTGTTTTGGAACTGAAAAAGTAGCGGTAGAAAAAATTGCGAAATTTATACAGGCAAATTTTAATCTCAGACCGTATGCTATAACCAAATTCCTAAATTTAAAAAAGGCTCAATTTAGGGCTACCTCTAATAATGGGCATTTTGGCAAAGAGAATTTTGGCTTCGCATGGGAAAATGTTCTCGCTGAGGATATTCAGAAATTGAGAACTTTACTTGATTGACTACTAGTTTGAACTTTAGTATGAATGATAATTTAATTAGATAATTATGTTTCTTGCATTTTTATATATTTATTTTGCCAATGTGCATAATATATTAGAATTGACATGATTAGTTATATGTGGAGGGTGTATGTCTAATATTATACTAACAGGCGACAGGCCAACTGGTAAATTACATATAGGGCATTATGTTGGAAGTCTAAGAAGAAGAGTAGAACTTCAAAATTCAAATGAATTTGATGAAATTTATATAATGATTGCTGATGTACAAGCTCTTACTGATCATGCTGAAGAACCAGAAAAAATAAGGGATCATATTTTGGAAGTTGCCTTGGACTACTTAGCTTGTGGACTTGATCCTAATAAAGTTAATATATTTATACAGTCTCAAATACCTGAATTATACGAGCTGTTTACTTACTATATGAATCTTGTTAGCCTCAGTAGATTAGAAAGAAATCCAACTGTCAAGACTGAGATCAAACAGAAGGGATATGAGCATAGTATTCCAGTTGGTTTTTTAACTTATCCTATAAGTCAAGCCGCAGATATTACAGCCTTTGATGCAAATAATGTGCCAGTAGGAGAAGATCAGCTTCCGATGATAGAGCAGTGTCAGGAGATTGTAAGGAAGTTTAATTCTGTTTATGGAGAGGTTTTGGTATATCCCAAGGCTAGCATTCCAGAGCAGGAATCTTGTCTCAGACTACCTGGAACAGATGGTAAATCAAAAATGAGTAAGTCTCTTGGAAATTGTATTTATTTATCAGATGACAGTGAAACACTTAGAAAAAAGGTTATGTCGATGTATACCGACCCTAATCATTTGAAAATTAGTGATCCAGGAGATACTGAAAATAATCCGGTCTTTATTTACCTTGATGCTTTTGCAGCCGATGAGCAAATAGAGAGAGTTTCTGAAGGTGAATATAAGAATCTTAACGAACTAAAGTCTCATTATGAGCGAGGCGGCCTTGGCGATGTCAAGGTAAAGAAGATTCTTTTTGCTATTCTCGATGAAGTTTTAAGTCCAATAAGAGAGAGAAGAGAGGAACTTTCTGCCAATTTAGACTATGTTTATTCTGTACTAGAGAAAGGGACCGAAAAGGCAAGGACAAAAGCTACCGCAACGCTTAAAAAGGTCAAAGGTGCAATGAAAATAAATTATTTTGAAGGAGATAATTTTATAAAAGAGCAAAAAGAGAGACTTTCGAAATAATAGTTGAGACAATATTAAAATAAAATTTAATTTGTTTCAGTGACTTGATTTATTTTCACGATATAATCTGAATTAGTTTGACTAATATAAATGAAAGGAATATTATGCTTGATTTTTTAGAAGGTGCATTATTGGGATCTGAATGGACAGATACTGATTTTGAGAATAAAAAATATAACGCACTTGTAGCTCTATTTAGCACAGTATTCTGGCTATTTTTTGCTAATCTTGTATATAAGTTAAATACATCATTTTTACCTAGATATGTGACCGAAGTGAGAGTGTATGAAATAATTCTTTTTACGGTATTTTTTCTTTCTCCTTTTTTATCATATATTTATTACAAGTTGCCCTTTGTATTTAGACCATTAATTTTATTTGCTCAAGCTTTGAAATTTGCTTCGGTTATTATGCTATTTTATTCTTTTGTACTTCCATATTTTCATATTGATATTAGGCAAATAATGGCGGACGGAATATTATTTTTTGATCATACTATGGGTTCATTTGTTGAAATATATACAGAGCAGTATCGTGAACTAGGTATGTTCTTGAGTGGTTTGTTTTTATTAGTTGTTGGCATAGTTTTGGGACTTCTTATTTTATTCTTTCTCGCTAAGTTACCGCAGATTCTTCTTAGACTATTAAGATATTTGCAAAAGGTATATGATCAATTTGTTCTAACTATTGTCGATTGTATTATTTATTTTCGTGCCAAGAAAAGACTTACTGATAATTAGGCGGATAATTTAATAGATGAAATCAATTAGCACTTCAGTCACGAAGTGCTTTTTTGTTATCAAATAATTATCAAGCGTAGGTCGATAAAATAGATTATAATAAGAAAAAATTAAATAAATCTGCTGCTCCTGTGAGTGTTCTACTATAGCGGCATTATGGAGGATGTATGAATAGTAAAAATATCGATCTGCGCAAGACTAAAATAGTATGTACTCTCGGACCAGCCTGCGATGATGAGACAATTTTAAAAGGTTTGATTCTCGGGGGGATGGATGTAGCTAGATTGAATTTTTCTCATGGTTCTCACGAGGAACAGAAGACACGCTTGGAGCGTTTGCGTAAAGTTGCTGCTGAGTTAGATATGCCAGTTGCGGTTTTACTTGATACTAAAGGACCTGAAATAAGAACAGGAAAATTTGATCCTCCTGAAGTCTTTCTTGAGCAAGGCAGCGAAGTTGTAATAAGACATGAGGATATTATTGGTAATGAGAAAGAATTCTCACTGACTTATAAGGATTTACATCGAGATGTTGTCCGTGGTGATCTTGTACTTATTGACGATGGTTTAGTTTCCCTTGAGGTGGTTAAGATTGTAGGAAAAGATGTGTACTGCGTTGTTCAGAACACAGGACCTGTTTCTAATCATAAGAGTATTAATCTTCCAGATGTATCTACACATTTGCCAGCATTAACTGAGCAGGACGTAAAGGATATCAAATTTGCAGCAGATAATGATTTTGATTTTATTGCAGCTTCATTTATAAGGCAGGCTAGCGATATTGTTGATATTAAACGTTTACTTGAAGATTTCGGTGCCGAGCATATTGAGGTTATAGCTAAGATAGAGAATCGTGAAGGTGTGAGAAACTTTAATGAGATTTTATCAGTTTCTGATGGTGTCATGGTTGCGAGAGGTGACTTGGGTGTGGAAATTCCAGTCCAAGAAGTACCAACAACCCAAAAAGATCTAATTCAGGCTACATACAAGGCCGGTAAACCCTGTATTACGGCAACACAGATGTTAGATTCTATGATCCGAAATCCTAGACCAACTAGGGCCGAGGTCTCGGATGTTGCTAATGCCATAATGGATGGCACTTCAGCGATTATGCTTTCTGGAGAGACAGCCGCTGGTAAGTACCCTCTTGAGGCCTTGAGAATGATGGCATCAATTGCTGTATATACTGAAAGTAAGATCGATTATTGGGATAATTTTGTCAGAGAAAGACACGAAAGTCAGCCCAGTGTATCTAATGCTATATCTCATGCATGTTGTACGACGGCTATGGATCTTAATGCAAAGGCAATTTTGACTGTTACTTGTTCAGGAAGAACCGCTAGATCTATATCCAGATTTAGACCTGCCTGTCCGATTATTGCTTCTACTGTTACTGAACGCGTTCGTAGAAATCTTAAATTGGCATGGGGTGTCACTACTTTCTTGACTGATTATACAGATAATACGGATGAATTATTTAATACTAGTATTGATACAGCAGAGAAGGCTGGCATGGTAGCTCAGGGAGATGTAGTTGTAATTACGGGTGGTACGCCTTTAGGCTTATCTGGAACTACAAATACAGTTAAGGTTACTAATGTTGGTAAGTTATTATGTAAGGGCATAGGAAATGGCATGCATCCTGTAACAGCTGAAGCTCTTGTAATAAAGAGTACAGATAATGTTAAAGAAATGGATATGTTACCAGGTACCATTTTAGTGGCACCGACTTTGACTGAAGATGCTCTGCCTCTGATTAGAAAGGCTGGGGCCTTGGTTGTCGAAGATCACCATGCTAATAATTACGCACTGACAGCAAGTAGAATTTTGGATGTTCCGCTAATTTATGCCTGCGAGAATTGTAGCAAAGTCCTTAAGAGTGGTGCTATTATCACAGTAAATCCTGAGAAAGGTTTTATTAGTTAAGTTAAGATTTAAAAGGCTTAGAGAACTTATATTTTCTAGGCCTTTTTTATAAGTTTTATGCTATAGGTGTTTGGATGTATCATAAACAAATTGTGATTGCGGGAATGATAATTTTTATCGCAATAATTATATTAGTTGGAGTTCTTTTATTTATAAAAAGTATCGTATTATTGGCACTGAGTTTGACATTTGTTTCTATATTTATTGCAGTTCCGTCGGCTTTTATTATATATATTATTTATCTTAGTAAGCTCAGAAAGACTAGTAAAATAGAACGTCGATATGATGAAATTAATCGGAATGGTGCTGATAAATAGAAAATTTCTTTAAGGTAATGCATATGGCTAAGGTAAGATTTGAGAATGATTATTACGATGGCAAAAAAGATTCCGAAACTAAGAAACAGATTCGAGAAATTTTACGCTCTTTATCTTTTTATATTCTATCTTTTTTCTCTATTATTTTTGTTGTTCCTATTGTGAGTATTTGTGCTATCACATTTATGATTACTGGTACGGCCTTGGTATTTATTTTGCCAATTAAGCTCATTATAGACTTTTTACCTGGTGGTATTTTCAAATTGGACTTATATCCATACTTAGCAGTTCATCCCTATTTGAAAATTTTACTTGCAATGATAGTTGGCGCTTTGTTGTTTATTTTGGGGCGATACTTGTGGAAGTTAACTATCAAGATTGTATATGCAATTAGTCATTATGATAGTAATAAATAGACTTAAAATACAATTTTTAAATGAGCCAGTACATAGAACTGGCTTTTTCATTCATTAAACTGATAATTTTTATTTATTTATTATATTAATTTCGTTTTAAGAATAGTAAAAATTGAATTATATAATGTGAGTGTTGAATCAATAAGTTTCGTTTTGAGAGTCTATTTGGATTTCCCCGTAAATGAGAATTTATTTGAGTCTATAATTTGTTAATTAATATACGGAGTGTAGTCATATGAGAGATGAATTTGAAAAAAAATTAGATAATGACAATGTTGTAGATAATCAGTCTAATTCTATTGAAGAAGAAACAGTGTTAAATAAGTCTTCTGATAATAATTTTGAAACTACGGGTAGTACTAGCAGTACTTTATCATCTTTAAATCATACTTCTGACATAAATGATAAAACTAATACAACGGAAACCTTGGAACTTGAGAAAATAGGTACTACTGAGAATAATATATCAACACAGGAAACAGCCGATACAAGTGTTAACCATGTGAGCTCAGATTCCATAAAAAGTTCACATGATCAAAAAAGTAGTGTTAGTAAATATAATGAAGAAATTTTTGAAGCAAATAGACTTAGAGAAGAAGAGAAACTTAGAGAGAAAGTAAGACGAAAAGAATCAAAGAAGAGGGCAAAAGCAATTGCCAAGGCTGAGAAAAGAAAGACTCGTGAGATTGTTTCAACATATAGAGGTCATAGAGTTGCTATTGTTGCCTTATTCTTAGCTGCTATATTTCTCTCAGGTATGGCTGGAGCCTCATTTACTTATTTTTATTTGCAGAGCGAAGTATCTCAAATTAGAAAAGAACTAAAATTAGATTCTGCATCTGAGAACAAAGAAAGTAGCAGAAATGATATTAAGAATAGTTCATCTAAGCAAGATGTGACTCCTGATAATGAAGCAGCAAAAGATACTGCCGAATATGACAATGCCAAGGCAGTTACTCCCGATCCAGAGCGTGACGATGTTAAGACTTCAGCAGAGGTTGAGCTTTCTACTCCTGCTATTGCTCAGGCTGCAATTCCTGCTGTAGTAGCTATATTTACAGAGAATACAATCAGAACACCCTTTGGTGATGCACAGGTAGGTGGAGCAGGTTCAGGCGTTATTATCGATCCTAAAGGTTATGTTGTTACTAATAACCATGTAGTTGAAAGTGGTGGTGAAATTAGTGTCAAATTAGCTAATGGAGATAAGAAAGATGCAGAAATTGTTGCTACAGATCCAGCAAATGATATAGCAGTCTTAAAAATAAATGGAGATGATGAATATCCTTATATTGAAATGGCTGATTCTGATACAGTTGTTATTGGTGAAAAAACGGTTGCTATTGGAAATCCATTAGGTAATCTTGAGGGAACAGTGACTAGTGGTATTGTTTCGGCAATGGGTAGAGAAGTATCTACGAAGTCTGAAGTGACAGGTCAAGTGGTGACGATAGAGAATGCCATTCAGACAGATGCATCTATTAATTCCGGAAATTCAGGTGGTGCCTTACTTAATGCTGAGGGAAAATTAATCGGTATAAATTCAGTAAAAGCATCGACTACTTCAAGTGGAGTATCGGTTGATGGTATTGGTTTTGCAATTCCTTCAAATCATGTTAAAGAAATTGCATCAAGGTTTATTAATTATGATGAGAATGGTAGACCAAGTTTCGGTATTGTTGCGACACCATTAAGTGAAGAACAGGCTTCTCCTTTTGGTTTCCCTGCAGGTATTTTGGTTAGAAAGGTAACTAAAGATAGTGGGGCAGAAAAGGCTGGACTTAAGGTTAATGATATAATTACCGAGGTCGATGGACAGAAGGTGAGTTCTATCAACGATATGAACGCAATTAAAGTCAAATATTCGGTTGGAGATAAGGTTAAGATAAAATACTTCCGTGCTGGCGAAGAGTACGAGACGGACTTGATTTTAAGTAAGCTGACAGATTAATACTACTATGTAGTTTATCAAATTAAATTTTTATAAAAACGCAGGAAACAATGGCCCCTGCGTTTTTTATATGCTTTTTTACTTCTTATACGTATAATATTCAATGTTATTTATTATGTAAAAAAGGATGGTGCAGAGTGGAGTGAGAACTTTTGCAATTATTCTTGCTGCTGGAACTGGCTCGAGAATGAATACGGTAGATAAGCTTCCGAAGCAATTCATAGAGCTAAATGGTGAAACAATTTTGATGATGTCTTTGAAAAAATTTTTGGCTGTAAATGAAATTGAGAAGGTTTATTTGTCAATTAATGAAGAATGGAAGAGTGTATATCTTGATATCCTTGATACTTTATCGGCGAATGAACGTAATAGAGTAGTTTTAGTGCATGGTGGTAATTCGCGTGCGGAGAGTTTGCATTTGGCTATGATGAGACTTAGAGCGGATATTTTACCCACTTGCATAGAAGATAAGAGCCAAAGAATTTCTGTGCTAAGTCATGATGCAGCTAGGCCATTTATTAGTTCTAAATTAATTAGAGATCATATTAATAAATTAGCTTACCATGATATCGTAGCTACTGTTTTGTCAGCAAGTGATACTATGTACTATGCAAAAGATATGCTACTTGTTGATGTGCCAGAGAGGAAAAATTGCTTCCATGCACAGACGCCACAGTCGATTACTTTGGATAAGTATTTTAAGGAGTGGGAGTCTTATATAAAAGATAGGCTGCAGGTGTGTATTGGCAAAGAAATAGAAGATTTAAGTATTAAATATAATTGTGAGAATGATTTACAAGCTTTGTTGAATATACATTCTCAAAGTGGAGGGGAGAAAATAATTTTTGAAAATTTGACAGATTTAATATCGATGATTGATCTAAAGAAAAATCAAGTAATTCTTATTGAGGGAGATAAAATGAATTTTAAGATTACTACTGACTTCGATCTTCAAATGGCACAGCTTATTGTAGAAAGAAATATAAATGAATAGATGGAGAACAAATTGTTTATATAACTATATAAACAATTTGTTATTT
Source organism: Bacillota bacterium (assembly GCA_023420115.1). Taxonomy (GTDB): domain Bacteria; phylum Bacillota; class Clostridia; order Saccharofermentanales; family Fastidiosipilaceae; genus JAEZWR01. The sequence goes on from JAEZWR010000031.1 coordinate 79,686, forward strand.
AGCTATTTATCATCTAAGGATATTAATTTGTCTGCATATCTAATTGCAAGTTCATCATGAGTGGCCATAATAATAGTTGAACCTTGATCGGCAGCATAGCGAAGAAGTTCTAAGATATTTGATTTATTTTGCGGATCTAGAGATGCGGTCGGTTCATCAACAAATAAATATTTGGCATTTCTATATAAAGCTCTAGCGATACCTAATCGTTGGCGTTCGCCACCAGATAAATATGAGGCTAAGTCATATTGCCTTTCTTTTAAACCAACTTTTTCAAGTGTTTTTTTAGCTACTGAATTAATATTTTTTCTTTTAAAGATATAGCTGGGTTTGGAAAAAGTTAGGTTGTATGAGACAGTTTCATCTTCAATTATTCCATGATCTTGATATACAAAAGCGACCGAACTTTTCCAAAATTTTAACCATTCTTTTTCTTTCCAATTAGTAGTATCAAGACTAGAAAATAGTACTTTGCCTGAATTTGGTTTTAGTAAGCCTGAAATACAATTTAATAGACTAGTTTTTCCAGAACCTGATTTTCCGATTATAGCTGTTATTTTTCCTTTATCAGCTATGAAAGATATATTTTTTATTATTGCTCGTTTGCCAATAGAATAATTTAATTGTTCTACTTGAATACTCATAATAAACTCCCTAATTAAGATTTTCTCATAATCATTAATCGAATCATATTTTTAGTTTGCAGAGTATAAGAAGATAAGGATATGAAAAAATATAAAGAAATGAATATTAAACAAGTTAATAAAATACTTATTATGGATATAGTATTATCTAAATTTAAGATAATAGTAGAAGATAATAAACATGATAAAATCGCAAATATGGTTTCAAAAAGTGCTGGTTTAATTGCTAAATTTGTATTGTTATGTCCATACGTTCTTGAAAGAAATAGTTGTTGACGATATTTGTATGTCCAAATGGTGGCAGATTGGATTGTAGATGTGAGCAGAGTAATAATTAGAAAAATTATTCCGATTAAACCCAAATATGCTTCTTGTTTTAATGTCTGTGCTTTTTCCAACATAATAGAAGCTGCATTATCTATACCTGCTATATATTTAGAGAACCCACTTTTATCTAGAGCTGTTGTCAGGTTCGTATAGTTTTTAAATAAAATATTTCCATTAACTATCAAAGGGATTGTTAAACCAATTGGATCAAAGTTTAGTAAGGGATTTTCAATTACTATTAATAATGGATTTTTAGGTGTAGATGAAATTCCAACTTTAACTCCGTACACTAAGGGAGAAAGTTCATGCAAGTCATCTTGTATTTCATATAAGTCGAAATTAATTGGAGTATTTTTAGATTTCGCCCAAAAATTAAGAGATGATTGAATAAAATCAAAGTAAGTAGTATTGAAGTTATTTGAATTAATTAAAGATAGGGGTGGACAATTAACTGTATTTAGATATTCTCTATTACATAAAATAAATGAATCATATGTATCTTGTATTTCTGAAGGGATATCTAAAATTGTCTCTAAAGAAACAGAAAGAAGAATATCATTCTTTTCAATATAATTATTTATGGAGTTGATACTTTGCCTAATTTTGTTTTCATTTTGATCTATATAAATATCTTGATTAAGTGAAAGAGTATAACTATCACTGATATCGGACCAAGATTGTAGTTGTCTTGATGCCTTGATTGCTAATGATGAATTATTTAAGAAAATTGGAATACTTATAGCAATTACGATAAATGTACATAGTTTGATAAATGCACCAATCAAATATATTTTTTTATCATTAGATTTGCGAGCGGCAAATTCATATATATTTATATTTGTTAATATTGATACACTTACTATAGATAGTATTATAAAAATAATCATTAATATTAGTATCGTGGTAAATATTGGTAAAATTGTATTTAGTGATGAAATTGAATTATTATTTATTGACCAAATCAATAATATACCAAGCATACAAACGATTGCAGGTATGGAAATTATTTGTATATATGAGTTGAAATCTTGAAAATGAATTTTGATTTTGCTAATACCACTAATAAGGCGTATGTACCGACTTTTCTTTTTGGCTGTGAACCAAGCTAAGGAAAGGGCGTTCAGAAGAATTAACAAACTGAGCAAAGATAAACCAGAGCTAGTATGAGTTATGTAAGATAGTACGTCCGAAATACGTATATTCTTTCTATATATACTAATATTTATATTGTGTGTACTTAGTTTATTTTGAAGTCTATTTCCGATTGCTCCATCATTATCAAAAAACGAGTAGATTCCATCTAAAGGCTCAGTCGTAATTTTACTAGCTGGTATAAATACACCACTTAAGTTTAAGTTAAGCCATTGAACTTGATCATATTTTTCTTCACCAAAAATGAGTAAATTACATTTGTTTTGAGGACTTAGATTATCAATACTAGATTTGTATATATTGATATTATTGTCTTTAGCAAAATTATTTAATATGTTTATAAATTCTAGTTTGCTTAATTGGCTATCTTTAAGATTAATTATTATTGATGAATTTGTACCTAATGGATATCTAGAATCGTACGAGCAAGCCATGATGTAAGATATGGTAAAAGCGAATATTATTATAAAAATTCCAGTTAAACGTAAAAGTGATTTTAACATAATATGACCTTATACTAATAATAAAGGAACTTACCCTATTGCAAGTTCCTTTTTTGAAAGATTAATTAATAAATCTTGTAATAAAATGAATAACCACGATCCCAAGGTGCATGCCATTTTTGGGCAATAGACTTTTTATTTGGTGCTGTTCTAGCAGAGATTGAAACAGCAACACCATCTTTAAAAATTGAAGAGCCATGGTCTTTATTAACAGTATAGTAAGAGTAAGCCAAAGCTACACCGTTTCCATATTCCCATGTTCCACCCTCGCTAGGATATTGAGTAATTGCAAATATGCTTATAGGTAATGATAAAGTACAAACTAATAATAATGCTGAAAGTGTTTTTTTCATATTGACCTCCATACAGTGAATGTGATCGCATAATAACAGATTGCACAATCTGTGTCAATACGCAGTTATACTTACCATATAAAATAATTGATTTTATACTTAACTTCAGTCATCTTATTTAGTTATCATATAAGTAATCATTATCAATAATTGCTATTAATTTTTTTTCATAACCTTAGCGAAACTATCCCTAAGTCCAACTGAGCGATTGAACACAAGGTGTTCAGAACTACTATCTTTGATATCGGCAGTGAAGTAGCCCATTCTTAAAAATTGATAAGGAACATATGGCTTGGCATTTTTAAGGTGATATTCAACCTTGCATCCCTTAAGTATTTCAAGAGAGCAATCTGCTAGAGCATCCTGATAATTTTCAGCAGAATCTGGATCTTCAACTGCAAATAGCTGCGAATACAATCTCACTTCTGCATCTAAAGCTGTCTTTTGGTCGGCAAAATGAATGGTAGATTTAATTTTTCTGCCATCTGGAGTATTTCCACCTCTAGTCTCAGGATCATATGTGGCATACACTTTTATAACATTACCATCTTTATCCTTTTCACAAGAAGTTGCACGAATTACATAGGTGTTTTTGAGTCTTACTTCATTGCCGGGGAACAATCTAAAATATTTTTTGGCAGGAACTTCCATGAAATCTTCCTGTTCAATCCATAAATGACGGGAGAAGCTTATTTCATGCTGACCAGCACTTTTATCTTCAGGATTATTATCAACAATGAAAGTCTCTACCTTATCTTCAGGATAATTTGTGATTTCTAATTCAAGTGGACGAAGAACTGCCATTGCACGTTCTGCTTTGTAATTAAGATCTTCTCTTAAGCAATATTCTAAGAATGAGTAGTCGACTACATTGGGAGTTTTGCTCACACCAATTCTATCTAAAAAATTACGTATAGAATTTGCTGTGTAACCACGTCTGCGCATACCCCTAAGTGTTGGCATACGTGGATCATCCCATCCACTAACTAAACCATCCTCAACCAAGGCACGTAATTTTCGTTTGCTCATAACAGTGTAGTTCATACCTAAACGAGCAAATTCTATCTGACGAGGTTTAGATGGAACAGATACATTATTAATAACCCAATCGTATAAAGGTCTATGGTCTTCAAATTCAATAGAGCAAAGACTGTGAGTAATGCCCTCCATGGCATCTTCTATAGGATGTGCAAAGTCATACATAGGATAAATAGGCCAAATATCACCTGTTCTGTGATGAGTTTTGTGAAGAACTCTGTAAATAACAGGATCACGCATATTGATATTCCCTGACTGCATATCAATTTTTGCTCTCAGAACCATCTTGCCATCTTCTATTTCACCATTTCTCATCTTGGTAAAAAGTTCTTTGCTCTCTGTAATAGGTCTATTCCTATATGGACTTTCAACTCCTGGTTCAGTTAAAGTTCCACGATTGAGTCTTATTTCATCAGGACTTTGCTCATCTACATAGGCTAGTCCTTTATCAATTAACTCATGCGCAAATTGATACATGTCACCAAAGTAATCAGATGCATGATAGTAGCGATCTTCCCAGTCAAAACCCAGCCATTTTATATCTTCTTGTATTGATTTTACGAACTCATCATCTTCTTTTACTGGATTAGTATCATCCATTCTGAGATTACATAGGCCTTGATATTTTTCGGCAGTAGAGAAGTTAATGTTTATTGCTTTGGCATGGCCGATATGGAGATAACCATTGGGTTCGGGAGGGAAACGTGTGTGGATTTTTTGTCCATATGTCCTATTGCCTGGCTTCAAATCATTATCAATTGCTTGGTGAATAAAATTGATTTTTTCTTTTTCAGATTCATTTTCAATTTCTTCAGTGGTAACTGGGAATTTTTCTTTATTTTCCTTATCTAACATAATGCACTCATTTCAATACAAATTTTTATTTGATTATAAATTATAAACTAAAGACTACCAATTAATATATTTTCCTTTTGCTTGCAATTAGATGTAAATATAGGTGTGTCATGTATGTTTAAGTTAGCGTATAGAATAACTCTAATTTGTATATAGATTTTTACTTAAAGATATGAAACTACCTAAAACCATATTTATTTTTGAAATCATTTTATTTTATATTTGTTTCAAGATACTCTTTAAGCTTATCGATACTAATTCCTAGACGCTTGAGAGATTCATCTTTACCTAATAGCATCAGTGCTTCAACAGCTCCACCAGGGCTTACAGGGACAGCTGTAAGCGCTAAGCGAAGAGGTGACATCACCTGTCCATTTTTGAGCTCTTTTTCTTTGGCATAATTTACCAAGAATTCGTGTAAGTAGTCATAGGAGAAATCATCAATCTTTTCTAGTTCGTCTCTGAGTTCTAGGAGAACTGGATATGAACTCTCAGGCGTAGTTTTCATTTTTTTGTGAAAAAATAGTTCCGGAGAATATTCGCCAAACTCAGCTAGGAATCTAACTTTATCTTCAATTTCTGTAAGTTTGTTGATTCTAGGACGTAATACATCAGCGAGTATAGAAAGCTTATCAGGAGAGGGAAGACTTTTTTCCGTAAAAACTTTCATATAATAGGGTAGAGCAAGTTCGGTAAATTTATCTGAACTCAATTCTTTTAAGTATTGTGAATTAAACCAAGCTAATTTATCTTCATCGTAAACAGCAGGAGATTTTTGTATACCTTTAATATTAAAATTATCAATTAGTTCTGAAAGAGAAAAAATCTCTTGAGTACCAGATGGTGACCAGCCAAGAAGTGCAAGATAATTGATAATGGCTTCTGGCAAATATCCGTCATCTAGAAGATCTTCAAAAGAGGTTGCTCCATGTCTCTTGGATAATTTGTGCCCATCTTTACCATTTATAAGTGGCAGATGAACAAATACAGGAACATCGTAACCAAAAGCTTCATATAGGAGTACATATTTTGGTGTTGAACTTAGATATTCGCTACCACGTACTACGTGGGTAATGTTCATATCGTGGTCATCAACCACATTAGCAAAATTATATGTTGGGAATCCGTCAGACTTAATCAAAATTTGATCTTCGAGCTGCTCATTTTTTACAGTAATTCTTCCAAATACCGCATCGTCATAAGAAGTTTCACCACTCAGAGGCATCTTCTGTCTGATGACAAAAGGATCGCCATTTTCAAGATGTCTAGCTATTTCTTCTTGTGAAAGATCACGGCAATGGCGATCATATCCTTGGACTCCATCCTGTGACTCTTGTTTCAGCGCATCTAGTCTTTCTTCTGTGCAAAAACAGCGATAGGCATGCCCTCTATCAATAAGCTCAAGAGCTCGTTCCATGTAAACATTTTTTCTTTCGCTCTGAATGTAAGGACCATAATTACCTTCCTTGCCTGGACCTTCATCAAAATCTAGACCACTTATTTCAAGAGCGTTGAAAATTTTATCAATCGCACCGTCAACATAGCGCTTTTGGTCAGTGTCTTCTATTCTGAGAATAAATTTACCGCCTTGGCATTTGGCTACAAGATACTCAAATAGAGCTGTTCTTAAATTGCCGATGTGCATATACCCAGTTGGACTTGGTGCAAATCTCGTTCTAACTACATCTTTATGCATAAAAACCTCTATAAATAGAATCTAATATAAACAAAGTTAAGACTTAACTGTGATAAAAAAGTCTAGCATATTTAAAGAATGAAATATATAGAAAAGCTTGACATAAATAATATGAGATATAATAGTTTGGTGAAGTCTTTTTTTGAAAATGCAAATATAAAAAAGACTTGAACTTACTTTCAAAAAGAAATGAGAAAAATATGCAGAAACGACGAGTAGACATTTTCGTTGTAGCTTTTGCTCTCTTTGCGATGTTTGTTGGAGCAGGAAATATAATTTTTCCAATTTATCTTGGTGCAAAAAGTTCACAACATTATCTTTTATCCAGCATGTCTTTTATTTGTTCTTCGGTTGGCTTGCCAATACTTGCATTTATAGCAGTAGCTAGAGCGGGAGGACATGCCGATGACATTGCAAAAATAATATCACCAGGCTTTGCGGCCTTTCTTAATATTATTATTATCACAATAATAGGTCCATTGTTTGCTATACCTAGAACAGCTGCGACTACTTATGAATTAACGGTTCTTCCATATGTTAATAATGCAGGCTCTAATGTACTACTTCGAGTGATAGTAGCTACTCTCTTTTTTATATTTTGTTTATATTTCGTAATTACACCGACAAAAACAGTCGATAAAATAGGAAAATTTCTTACCCCAGTAATAATAATTTTCTGTACAATTTTAATCGCTGTCTCGTTTATAACTGGTAGAGTTCCTGAGTATGAAAATACGATTAATGGTGTTTTAGGTGGTAGCTTAAATCAGTCTGTAGCGAAGAGTTTTGCTCTTGGTTATCAGACCATGGATGCCTTGGCTGCGATAGTTTTTAGTGGGACGATTTTCTTGACACTAAAAAATAAAGGGTATGGAGGCAAAGTTTTACAAAAAAATACTTTAATTGTGGCAGGTATAACGGCTGTATTTTTATTGCTCCTTTATTTAGGACTGATCAATATTGGGCATCAGTATGGCGATAAGCTAATTAATTTAAATGAGAAAACTAGAATAACGACCGAGGCGGTAAGATTATTGTTAGGAGATTATGGGCAATTTATTTTGGCTATGATAATTCTTTTTGCTTGTACTACCACAGCGATAGGTCTAATTGTTACTGCGGCGGGATATTTTCACAATTTGCTAAACAAGCAAATTCCTTATATGACAATTGTTGCAGCGATTATCATTCTGTCATTTTTTATGTCAATTATCGGGGTAGAGGGAATAGTTAATGTTGCAGGTCCAGTTTTAGAAATAATATATCCAATTGTTATTAGTTTGGTTATCGTCTCTTTCTTTGGCAATCTACTCAAGAAACGATGGATTTATATTACTGCAATTAGTATAACGATACCTTTTTCAATTATGAATATCCTGCTTGGCTTTAAATCATTTGAAACATTTGCTTCAGATGTACTTTCTCTTTTCCCGCTTGGGTCTATAGGAATCGGATTTATTGCCCCGTTGGCGGTTTTCTTAACCACAATCTATGTTATAGAGAAGCGTAGACAGTATAGAAATAATAAGGCAAGCAGATAATTGCTTACATGCAATATTTTTTATTACTTAAATTAGAGATGTGTCATCTTCAATTTTCGGTGCTAAAATCATAGAAAATATATCCATGCGTAATAATCAGACGCAATGGATCCTGCTCAAACTACAGGAGGAGATAAGATATGTTAAAGAAAATATTTGCTTCAGCACTGGCTTTAGCTTGTTTATTAAGCATTTCACCAATTGCAAATTTAAAAAGTATTAGTGCTGACGAACTCAAGAAGATTGATACGTTGAATGTTGCTTTTGTTCCTTCACGTGATCCAGATGAGATTGTTACTGCAACTAAACCACTCGAAGGTCTTATGAAGGATGCACTAAAGAAGCAAGGTTATGATGTTGCAAATGTCAATATTACAGTCGGAACTAGCTTTGAAATAGTGGGTGAGTCACTCGCTGCCGGTACAGTGGATATCGGATTTATACCAGGAGGAACTTACGTTCTTTATGATGATGGAGCCGATGTAATACTAACTGCTACCAGAAATAGTGTAAAAAAAGATTCTGATAATGCTAAGGATTGGAATGATGGCGAAGATAATGGTTTTACTGATAAACAGACTACTAGTTATCGTTCGCTATTTATTGCAGGACCTAGTGAGCAGGGTAAGAAAATTGCAGAAAAAGTTAATAAGGGCGAAGAACTTACATTTGAAGACTTGGATGCATGTAACTTCAGTGTTATGAACACGACTTCACCAGCTGGTTATATATATCCATCAATTCTTTTACAGGATAAATTCGGAAAGAGTATAACGGATCTTAAACATATCGTTCAAAGTGATTCATATGGTTCAGCAATGGCAAGATTAGCTTCTGGGCAAGTCGATGTTGTCCTAGCTTATTCTGATGTTAGAAATGATTACAAGGATAAGTGGACTTCTGAATTCGGTAGAACAGAACCAATCTGGAAAGAAACCAATGTTATAGAGGTCACACCACCTATTTACAATGATACAATTTGTGTCAGTAAAAATTCTGAAGTTATGGACGATGACCTTAAGCTCGCATTACAAAAGGCCTTTATTGAAATTGGCAATAGTGATGAAGGAAAAGAAGTCATCGCTATTTACAGTCATAATGGATATAAAGAAGCCAAATCAGAAGATTATGATAATGAGAGACGCGCTCAGGACATGATTAAGAAAATGAGCGAAAATAAATAGAAAATTTCTAATATTTTTTATGAGGGGCATATTATTGCCCCTTTTTATTTATAATTATCAAAAATTTATTGTTTGAAAGAAGTAATATTTATTCTAGGTAATGAAAATGATTGAATTTAGTAGTGTCAGCAAGATTTATCCTAATGGAACAAAGGGTTTGGACCAAGTAGATCTTAAAATTGATAAGGGGGAATTTGTCGGTATTATCGGACTTTCTGGTGCAGGAAAATCTACACTTATAAGAACGGTTAATCGCATGATTGATATAAGTTCCGGTTCAATAAAAGTCAATGGTACTGAAGTTTCTGAATTATCGGGGAGAGATTTGAGACGTTTTAGACGCAAGATAGGAATGATATTTCAATCGTTCAACCTTGTAACTAGGTCGACGGTTATAAAGAATGTACTTATGTCTAAAGTTCCAGATATGCCTTTATGGCGTGCTATTTTGGGAATTTTTACAAAATCGGAGAAGATTTCTGCCCTTGAAGCACTTGATAAGGTCGGTATATTAGACAAGGCTTTTGTTAGAGTTGATCAGTTAAGTGGTGGTCAGCAGCAACGTGTAGCCTTGGCTAGAACTTTAGCACAGAATCCAGAGATTATATTAGCAGACGAACCAGTAGCAGCTCTTGACCCAGTTACAGCTAAAATGGTTATGGAAGATTTTAGAAGGATAAATGGGGAACTTGATATAACGATATTACTAAATATTCACCACGTTGAGTTGGCTCTTGAATATGCCGATAGAATAGTTGGTATTAAGGCTGGCAAAATTGTCTATGATGGACCATCCAAAGACGTTGATGAGCTTGTGCTTAGGAATATTTATGGCGAACATAAATATGAAGAGGAGTTATGAAATGAATAAGCCCTTTAAGTTAATACAAGCGAAATATGTGGAACTTCCAAATGGCAAAGTAGTTGAGAGTCCTCGTTCAAAAACTTGCTTCATTCTCATTATCTTCTTGATAGCCGTGATATTTTCTGTGAAAATTACGGGTTTTTCTCTTCCAATTTTAATGAAAAGAGGCAAGCAATTTTTTGTAATACTTGCTTCGATGTGTCCACCGGATTGGAATTACTTTTCAAAGGTTACAGGACCATTATTAGATACAATTAAAATGTCCCTCTTGGGCTCTTTCGTTGGATCGATTCTATGTGTGCCATTTGCAGCCTTGGCTGCTAGTAATCTTGTGCACTCAAAGTGGGTCAGTTCTGTAGTAAAGATTGTTTTTAGCCTTATAAGAACACTGCCTACACTGGTTACAGCACTAATAGCAACTTTTATTTTAGGGTTGGGAACTCTTGCGGGTACGGTTGCGATTGCGATATTTACTTTCGCTTATGTAGGTAAGCAATTATATGAACAGTTAGAAACAGTTGATATGAAAGCGCACGAGGCGATGATAGCGCTTGGTGCAGGTAAATTTCGCGCCTTTATTTCTGCAGTTATACCTCAGGTGCTCCCCATTTATTTATCAACCTGTCTTTTTTGTTTCGAAGGAAATGTCAGATATGCTTCGATACTTGGATACGTGGGTGCCGGAGGTCTAGGCCTCATACTGAACGAACGTATTTCATTAAGAGAGTATAGCTCGGTAGGCAGCATACTATTTGCCTTGTTCGTAACTGTTGTGCTGATAGAGTCTTTGAGTCACTACCTGAGAAGTAAACTTACCTGATAGCTATAGAGTTAAAATGGAGTTAAAGAGTTAAATATGAATGATAAAATTTTAGCTAAGCTTGAAAATGCCCCTAAAATATGGTGGAAAAATTTAATAATAACGATCATATGTGTACTAATTCTGTTATGGTCCGCCTCGACGGTAGGAATAAATAATATTCCTGAGTCAGGACTGAGTATGGCTGGGCGTATTTTTTCTAGTATATTTCATCCAAACACAGCGTTGCTTTTTAATTTTACCCAAAGTGGAGTTGCATATTTGCTTCTTGAAACAATCTGTATTGCCTTTTTGGCGACCATAGTTGGTTCGATTCTTGCCATCCCACTTTCTTTTCTTTCCGCACCTAATATTGTAAGTGCACCCATAAGTATTATCGGAAGAACTTTGATTATGATGATACGTACAATTCCTCCGATTATTTATGGTTTGATGTTTGTAAGAGTTACAGGACCTGGCCCCTTTGCTGGTTTGATGACGATGTCTTTGTGTTCCATTGGAATGATTTCAAAGATGTATATCGAAGTTATTGAAGATCTTGATCCGAAGATACTTGAGTCTATGGATGCTGGAGGATGTAGCAGATTCAGAAAAATTCGCTACGGTGTTTTGCCACAGCTGATTCCGGATTTTTTATCAACGGTTATTTATCGCTTCGATATGAATCTTAGAGATGCTTCTGTTTTGGGACTTGTTGGAGCAGGTGGTATAGGTGCCCCTTTGATTTTTGCGATGAATGGCCACAAATGGAATGATGTTGGAGCTATTTTGATAGGCTTAATCATTTTGGTTCTAATAGTTGAATTCTTTTCTACTTGCCTAAGGAAAAAATTAGTTCATGGTTGATATAACGCGAGTGCGCTTTTATCTACAAAAGATTTAATAATAGAAAGACTATTTTCATGTCTAAGGAAGCTAAATTTTATTTTACATCGGATATTCATGGCCATATTTTTCCCAACAATTGGAAAGATAGGAGTTTTACTCCGTATGGCTTAATGTGTTTGCAAGAATTTTTTGAGAAAGATGAAAATACCTTGTTGATTGATGGCGGAGATAGTCTGCAAGGTTCGCCGCTGACATATTTATGCCATGAGGATAATAGACCTGAATTTATTGCAGAGATAATGAATGAACTTGGCTATGATTATATTACCTTAGGTAATCACGATTTTAATTATGGTACAGAGTATTTAAATAGGTATTTATCTTCGTCAAAAGCAGTTCCTGTGTGTCAGAATTATCTTTCGAGTAATGATGAGAGATGTTTGGCTCCGTGGAGAGTTCATACGTTGGGAAATGGCCTAAGAGTAGGTCTGATTGGAGCTGTTACTGATTCGGTCAATATATGGGAGCGAGAAGAAAATTTATCTGGCTGCAAGATAGTTGATGTTGTTTCTGCAATTTCAGAAGTATATGAAGAGTTCATGAAATCTTGTGATATTAGCGTATGTATATATCATGGTGGATATGAATGCGATCTTGATAATTTTAATAGACTCGAAAATGGCCGTGAAAATGTAGGCGTAGAAATTTGTGAAAAATTTGATTTTGATCTGCTTCTTTGTTGTCACCAGCATATGTTGACTGAGGGGAGAAACATTCATGGGACATATACAATGCAGAATGCTTCCCAAGCTGCAACAGCTTTTGAGATAAGAGTTAGGGTAGAAGACGATAAGAAGATTATTAGTTCTAAATTGTTGAAGTCTAGCGAGGCTGATATCCCTACACTCAGCGATGAGCACCTTAAGTTCTTTGATAGGCTACAAATTTGGCTCGATAGAACGATAGGAAAATTAGATCAGCCTCTTTATCCATCTGATAGGATTGATATGGCTCTCAATGGCTCGGCTCTTGCTGACTTTATTAATCACATTCAAAAGGATTACTTAGGAACAGATTTATCATGCACTTCATTTGCTAATGAGATTCCTGGACTTCCTGTGAAAGTAAGAATAAGAGATCTTCTTCTTACTTATCCTTTCCCTAATACCTTGGTTGCTATTGAAATTGATGGCAAAACTTTGAAAAAAGGGCTTGAAAGAGCGGCTGAATATCTATCTATTGATAATGATTCAGCAGGAAAATATCGAATTTCGGAACATTTTCTTAAGCCTAAAGTCGAGCATTATAATTATGACTTTTTCCTTGGGGTCACTGCTGACATCGATTATAGTAAAGAGTTTGGCACTAGAGTAGGTAAGATGTGGAGATGCAAAGACCCATACGAGAATAATCAAAGTCATGAAGATGAAAAAATTGCTGATTTATCTACTGAGAATAATTTGGAGATAAAAGACGATGATATCTTCACTTTGGCTATGAATAATTATCGTGCTAGTGGAGCTGGAAATTACCCTTTTTATACTACTTGTAAGGTAATAAGAAGAGATGCCAGAGATGTATTCGATGTTCTTTGTGATTATTTTTTAAAATGATTTTGTTTCCTGTGTTTAATGAGATTATTTAATTCTGTTAAAAAATTTTGCCCTACATATTATTGACATTTATGAGTTACTAATATGCAGGGCAAGTTTTACATTATATGGCGTATGAAATTAATACAGTGTTTACTCTTAGGATTGGAGAAAATATCTTCTGCTTTTCCACTTTCCTCAATGATGCCTCCGTGCATGAAGCAAACTTTACTTGCAACATTTTTGGCAAATGCCATTTCATGTGTCACAACAACCATTGTCATTCCGCTATTTGCAAGATCCTGCATGACATTTAATACTTCTGCTACCATTTCTGGATCAAGTGCAGATGTGGGTTCATCAAAGAGCAGGAGCTCAGGATCCATACATAAGGCTCGAGCTATTGCAACGCGCTGTTTCTGCCCGCCCGATATTTGCTCTGGTTTAGAATGTAAGTAGTCTTTCATTCCGACTTGTTCAAGTAAATTGATTGCTTTGGCTTCGGCTTCTTTTTTATCTCGTTTAAGAACTTTTTCTTGAGCTAGAAGACAGTTGTCTAAGACTGATAAATTAGGGAATAAGTTGAATTGCTGAAAAACCATACCTACTCTGCTGTGGTAGTTTCTCATATCAAAGTCTTTTTCAAAGATAGATTTACCATGAAATAAAATATCACCTTTATCGGCTTCTTCCAGTAGGTTTATACAGCGCAGAAGTGTTGATTTACCAGAACCTGATGATCCAATTAGAGCGATTACCTCACCTTTTGAAATATTCAAACTAACGTCTCTTAATATTTCTTTACCGTCAAAATTTTTGGCAAGATTCTTAATTTGAACAATGAAATTATTATCTGTATTTGGGACTTGTTCTGCTTGATGATTATGTGCCGATGAATTAGTCATTTTTTAGTCCTCCTGTTGAACTACTAAGTGAGAATGGTTTTTTATTACCGTGCCTTGTTCCGAAATAATTGATAAGTCTTGTCGTAGTGAAGGTCAAGACGAAATAGATAAGAGCAGTAATTATATAAGTTTGAAAAATGAGAAAGGTTGACCCAGCTATAGACTTTGTTGCGAAGAAAAGTTCTGTAACTGATATAACATTAAGCACGGAGGTATCTTTGATATTTACAACAAATTCATTACCGACGGACGGGAGAATAGCCTTGATTGTTTGGGGCAAAATAACATATCTCATACTTTGAGTATGGCTTAGACCCAAGGCTTGACAGGCTTCATGCTGGGCTTTATCTACTGATCTTATTCCTCCTCTAATAACTTCTGCTAAATATGCACCAGTATTTATCGATACAATAATAAAACCTGCGATCATAGGACTCATTTCTAGATTAAAGAATAGTCTACTACCATAAAAAATGAGTATAGCCTGTACCATCATAGGAGTTCCACGAAAAATTTCTATGTAAATGTTTAGAAGCAAGTGGAGAAGTTTGATAGAGAATTTATATATTAAGGAACTTCTTTTCCTAATAGGAATTTCTCTCAAAATTTGCACGATTAAACCGATGAAGAAACCTGCTAATGTTCCTGAGATAGAGATTAACATAGTTATAGCAGCGCCACGTAAGAATAACCCTGCATAGTTATTTATTATGTCTTTCATTGAAGATACGAAGCTGATATTGCTGTCAGCATCTACAGTTTCCAGACGAATCATCTCTGACATTATATTTTGTCTTTTATCTTCTGATATAGAAGCTAGGGCAATATTGATATCTTTATCAAGTCCGCTGTCTTTCCTTACCCCAACTGAAATTGAAACATCTTCATCATTTACTACGAACCCTTTATTAGCTTCAAAAGAAATAAATCTCAGATCAGGATTTGAAGCTACGGCAGCCATAGCTCCGGGTCTCTCAGAAACATAGGCATCTATAGAGTTTGCTCTTAGTGCTGAAATCATAGTTGGAAATGAGTCTAGAGCAGCTTGTTTATTTACACCATTTATTTGGTCAATTACCTGATAATGGAAGGTATTAAGCTGTGCTGTAATCTTAGCTCCTGAAAAGTCACTTAAAGTATCAGCTTCAGAAAATTTGCTATCACCTTTTATAACTAAGACTAAGTCTGAGGTGTAGTATGAATTGCTAAAATCAATTTGTTCACGTCTTTCTGCAGTTGGACTCATACCTGCGATAATACAATCAATAAGTCCCGACATTAGTGCTGGAGTCAGCCCGTCCCACTCAATTTTTTGTATTTCAAGCTTAAGTCCCATTGAGTCCGCCAAAAGCTTCGCCATTTGCAAATCATAGCCGTTGGCATACTCTCCTGGGCTATTAGAAATAGGATAAGCTCCGTCAGCGGGGGAAGTCTGCGTCCAGTTAAATGGAGAGTAATTCGCTTCCATTCCCACTTTCAATACACCTTCTCTTGCCAATTTTTTATGCAATATTTCTTCTTCATTTGTCTTAGCATTGCCATTGACATAAGATGATGTACCTTGCTCTTCAGTAGATGAAGCATCCTGTGTATCTATACTTTCAGCTTGAATTTGAAAAGGATAGAGTCTAAGGACATTAGATAATGTTAGTAAACTAGTACAAAATATAGCTATAGCTATAAAGGGTAAAACTAATTTACTAATAGAAGCTCTATTGCGTAGATTGAGCTTAGGCGGATAGTGACTTTTGTTCATTGATATTTTCCTCCAGGCAATAAATTCTTGCCCGAGAGAAATAAAAAAAGTGCATCAGGTAAAGATGCACTATCGCTAATAATTAATCTCGAGCAGATAGCGCAACATCCATTGCCGAGCCAATGGATGACAGTCCGAATCCTATTAAGAATCGACCCAGGAAAGTTAAGTGCCCTAAACAATCCTTCGGCGAAATCCCCTTTCACCAACTTCATAGACCGCCGTCTCAGAAGGTTACTAATGTCATTCGCACCTCTACCTCATCTATGATGAGGATTTGTGAACTGGTAAATATGCTAGCACGTAATAAAATTTTCTGTCAAGAAGAGGAATAAGTTTTAGTGAAATTAAGAGAGGAAAAAGCACTTTGTGTATTCTAGTTTACTTGACTATGTTCAAATTACACAAATTATAATTCAAGATAAATAGATTGTATGGTATATTTATTTAAAGATAGGGGGAAATTATGCCCAGAATTTCAGTAATAATGCCAGTTTATAATGTTGAAAATTATATTGATGAGGCAGTTCAAAGTATATTGAGCCAAACTTTTTCTGATTTTGAGCTTCTAATATTTGATGATCTATCAAGCGATAGTACATGTGAACGTATATCAAGATTAAAAGATTCCAGAATTAAACTATTTAATATGGAAATGAAAAGTTCTCTTCCTATAATAAAAAATTATGCATTAAGTAAAGTTAATGGAGAATACATTGCCTTTATGGATGGTGATGATATTTCATATCCTGACAGATTTGACAAAGAACTTAGATTTTTGTCTGAACATAAGGATGTTGATGTAGTTAGTGGAAGTCATCATAACTTTGGTAAATCAGATAGAGTATTTCATTTGCCCAAATTAGATGAAGAAATTAAACAAACCATGGTTTTTCATACAAGAATATGCAATGGTGGTTCGCTACTGAGATCTTCTATCCTTTTTGATAATAATATAAAGTTCAGAAATGAGTTTTTTGTATGTGAAGATTATGCTCTTTGGGTAGATCTTATGAGATGTGCAAAATTTGCTAATATTGGTGACTTTGTTTTGAAAATAAGAGTAAGAGATCAAAATACGACTAGTCAGAGTCGAGTAAAACCATATCGGAGAATACTTCGCAAATCTATTCTTGATCAAATACATAGAGAAATTTTTGAATATTTAGATTTTAATATGAGTGAAGATGAATTGAGTCTTTTCAATGAATTCGTCGGAGATTGTTCTGTAGCAGAACATCTTAGAAGAGAAGTCGATGCTCTCGAGGAGCTTTTTATTAATATGAGTTTGAGAGCCAAACAGCATCCTCGTATTAATCAAGAATTTTGGCAAACAGAGTTTGATAATAGGCTTACTAAATATAGAAAGTTTCAGTTTGCTTAAATAGGTATTTGTTAAATTAATTTTAGTTTTTATATTAAAAGGTAGCAAATGAAAAGAGTTTTGTTAATTGACGATAAACCAGATTTTGGTGGAATTGCCAGACACTGTCATTATTTACTAAGAACTTTGTCATCTGAATATCAATTTACTGTTTTGGCAAGTAATACGCAGTCTTATTTTGATATATGTGAGGAACTAGGACTTGAACTGATTCAAGCCCATTTAAAAACTTGGAAAGAAGCTAAAGAATGTTATGATTCTGTGGGTATAACAAAGGAAAAATTTGATCTCATTCATACTCATAGTACATTATTTGCCCTAGATCTTTTGCGAGCGATGATTGACAAAGATATTCCAATCATAACCAGTCGTCATAGTGTCTTGCCTGCAGATAGACCATATAAGGAAGGATACTTCTTAGCAGCATCTGTTGTCGCTATGTGTAGACAAAAAAATAATCGTTTAATTGTGGTGAGCGAAGCTGTAAAAGATGCATATAGCAAACTTGGCGCTGAGCCAAAAGAAACTATTGTAATTCCTAATGCTGTAGCTGATAAATATTGTGAAAGTAAAAACTTATGCCGATATGATGAATTTGAAGTTTCTAGAAAAGAAGATAATGAAAGAGATAAGAAATTTCTATTTATTGGTAGATTAAGTTCTGATAAAAATCCGATGCTTGCAGTAGAAGCTTTTTGCTCGGCAAGTAGACGATTAAAAAATATAAGTTTAGATATAATCGGAGATGGACCACTTAGATCAGAGCTTGAAAGTGTTGTCCATAAATACGAATTGCAAGATACGATTAGATTTTTGGGCTTTGTTGAAAATGCTGATGAGTTAATACCAGAGTATGATATCTTGCTTAATACATCACCCCTTGAAGCCTGTTCATATACAATGATTGAAAGTTTGATGCAGGCGAGACCTGTTATTTGTGGCAATTGTAAGGGTAATATAAGTATGTTTTATGATGGCGATATTAATCTTGGAAGAAACCTTGATAATATGTCCAAAAGTTTACATGAACAAGCAGTTATATTTCATAATGGAGATATTGAGAGTGTTGAAAAAGCAATAATATACTTTGCTGAATTTGGTGGCGACTTAAGGAATATAGGAAAAATAGCCAGAGAGCATTATCTAAGAAACTTTAATTTGGAAGTATTTAGAAATAGACATATCGATATATATAATAGTTTGCTCTCTTAGGTCATATATCTAAGATAAAGTTGTATATCTTAGATGAATTTTAATAAAAGAATTAGAAGGAATTATGAGAACTTATGACCATTGGTTTAAATATATTAGGCAAACTCAAAAGGAATTATAATATTCTCATAAGTTCAAAATTATTTAATAGATTCTTATATGTTTGCGTCTTGAGTATACTTGCTTCTTTAAAGGATATTTTTGGAGTATATATTGTTTCTTCATTTGTTGATGCACTAGCAAGTGGTAATATTGAATTATTGCTTTGGATTCAATTATTTGCTCTATTACTAATCGGCTTGCTTCTTACTACAAGCTTAAATGTTGTTAAAAATAGCATCAGCTCTGGACTTGAAATTTTCTTGCGAAGAAGACTTAGATATTCATTATTAAATACTCCTATCAAACACATATATGGCACAGCTAGTTCTCAAATTATAAATATATGTGAAAGAGAATTTTTAGAGATAAAGAAATATTATACTCAGGTAATCCCAAATCTTATCAGCCTAATCTCCTATTTGCTTTTTGCCTTTATTTATTTATGCGAGAAAAATGTTTTTATTGCAATTTACACAGTGGCGATTACGTTGGTGGTGACACCCTTACTTTTTAAGCTTCAAAAAAAATTAAAGGAACTCAATATTGAAGAACGAAATATTGCAGATCTCAGACAAGATAATATTGATGAAATAAGTAATGCACATGAATTTATCAAGGCAAATAGCTTCGAGACTCAAATAATTAATTTAAAAAAACGCGTGGATGCAAAGTATAAAAAAGTTAAGCGAAATTTGTTCAAGGAAGAACTTAATATAAATATTCTCCTTTGTTACATTTCATATCTTCCAGGTGTCAGTATTGCCTTGCTTGGTATATTCCTTTAAAAAAATAAGTGGTAATGGTGAGTCATGATGAGTTTGAGTTTAGCAAATGGGATAAAGTTATTTTTGTTTAAGTGAATTAGGGGGATTAGCGATAGCATATAGTGAGAGTTATAGAGAAAAAATATCGAAATACTTAGAAAATAAAAATTCCTCCTTCGGTAAAGGGCGAAATATTGGTTGATACTGTTTTAGTTTCGGGCTTAAATTGTTATAGATTTATTGAATTAGAAATAAAAGAAGATGGTACATTGAATTTTTAAATACCTATTTTTATCCTAAAAGTAGAAACGATATAATACAAAAGGTTAATTCAATTTTAAATAAAGATCATATGATATCGCAATATGATTTAGATAGAAATATAGACAAGCTAAATAATGTTAATTATTATACAGTTTATAATGTAGTGAAGAATGAAGCTCCAATAAGGAATGAAATATAGCTAAAATATAATGAATTATTGGAGATGCTAAGGGCAGCAAGCTTCACAGAAATAGGGAATAGTTTGTAAATATATTATTCAAATTCAATTTCGTAATAATTGTGTTATAATACAAATAGGCTAAAAGAGTGTACATTAGCCAAAGCAAAAAAGCCTAGGAGTTCCGTTCCTGGGCTTTTTCTATTCCGTTTTGGCAAGGTGGCTTAATCCTTAGGCTAGTCGCCTATTGCTTCCTGTCTAGCCATTTGCAAATATAATAGGCGATTATATTTGCCGTAACAGAAAGTATAAGAGTGTACAAAATTTCCAAAGCAATCACCTCCTAACTTTGCCAGTATAGGAAGCGGCAACGACATAATTTATAATTGAATGAAATCCCTTTAAATGAAAAAGTTTATAACCCAAATTTGAATAGAGAGCTTATTTTTGTGGAACACTTTACTGTTGTTGATTGGATAATGAATTCTTGTGTAAAAAAGTATTATAGATGAGAAAAAAGTTTGTTTATACAAACAAATATAATTAAAAGTAATAGTTTTTACTTAGGTAGAAAAACTGTGTCAAAATACTATATTTCTATCAATATATCTTTAGATAATTAAATAGCTAGGTATATTTCTAGATCGTTTAGCTAAATAATTTTACATATTGAAGAAATTTGGGTATAAAAAAAAGCCACTTGCCGGGATCGAACCGGCGACCTCATCCTTACCATGGATGCGCTCTACCGACTGAGCTAAAGTGGCGTAGTATCGTAAT